>DGHK01000014.1:0-4053 GCA_002392655.1 Lachnospiraceae bacterium UBA3850
CCCATGGCGCGCGAACGAAAAATGGAGATGGTTCAATAAGAACCATCTCCATTTTTTTACATAAAAACATCTTCCATTTCGTAGTAGAGCTTGCTGAGGCGCTCTGCAGAAAGATCAGTCTCGTTTAATATAGTATAACGATCCGGTCTGGTTGCTGCAGCACTCTGCCATGCTCCTATGAATATCTCCTCGGTTATTTTCCAGCTTGATGGAACAACCGGTATATCATATTCTTTAATTATACGAGTTATCTTCGCAATATTTCTATTCTGGAACTTGCAGGCTCCGTAGCTTCCCATTGCAACAGCTATGCCGTGAGGTACATTTACATAGTCTGCATAGTTTTCCTCGAGCGCATGACAGAACAGATGCTCTGAGCCACTGCTCGGGCGTGATGTTCCGGCAATCTCCATCGCAAGTCCACCCATAACAAGTGCTTGAGTGAGACGCTTGATAAAGTCCACACTCTTAAGTTCCTTCATATCATTATATGCAATTGAGTTAAATGCCATCTTGGATATCATATATGCAAAATCATCTACATAATCATTTCCGGCTATGTGTGCTATCTTCCAGTCATTCAGAGCAGTATACTTGCTTATCGTATCACCGATTCCTGCAAGCAGCTGTCTGTCAGGAGCACTCATGATCACAGATGCATCCACGAGGATTGCATGGGGAATGGTACATTTGAACGTCTTTCTTGCCCTGCCCTCTGTTCCCAGAACAGCAACCGGAGAAGCCAGGCTGTCATTACTTATGGTTGTAGGAAGCGAGATAAGCTTCGCCTTGCTGACAAATGCGGCAAACTTCGCAAGATCAAGAACCGTTCCTCCTCCGAAGCCGATAACAGTATTTATATCATTCATAGTTATATACTTGGCAAGTGCAACCGCACTATCATAGCTGGCCGTCTGTATCAGATAGAGCTCGCTGTTCGGAAAGCTCTTCTCTATCCCCTCTATAATACCGCTGAAGATTCCCTTCAGATTCTCCTCAGTTACGATAATCGTTTTCTTCTGATCTAATCCCGGAAGCACATCCTCCATAACAGCAGGAATACGTCCGAATATCCCATCATCCACGATCAAATGATATGGCAACTTGAACTGATGCATATAAAATCTCCTTTGCTGATTTTTTACAAAAGAAGCCAATGAGAACACTCCCATTGACTCCTCATAATTATCTATAGATTATTTCATGTCTTCCCGGTCCGTTTGACACCATAGTGATTGGAAATTCGATTTCTTTCTCGATAAACTCGATATAATTACGGCAGTTCTCAGGTAGCTCTTCGTACTTTGTGATTCCTCTGATATCTGACTTCCAGCCTGGAAGAACCTCATATACCGGCTTTGCCTTCTTCAGCTTTGCAGTAACAGGGAAGTCCTTTGTAACCTCACCGTCAATTTCATAACCAACGCATACAGGAATCTCATCCAGATATCCGAGCGCGTCAAGAACAGTAAATGCAACGTCGGTCGTGCCCTGAAGTCTGCATCCGTACTTTGATGCTACGCAGTCGAACCATCCCATACGACGTGGACGTCCTGTAGTGGCTCCGAACTCACCCTTATCACCACCGTGAGTTCTCATAAGGTCTGCCTCTTCTCCAAATATCTCACTTACAAATTCGCCTGCTCCTACTGCACTTGAATATGCCTTACAAACAGTTACTATTCTCTTTATCTCATATGGAGGAATACCTGCACCGATAGCACCATAACCTGCAAGTGTTGATGATGATGTAACCATCGGATAGATTCCATGATCAGGATCCTTCATAGAACCAAGCTGACCCTCCAGAAGAATATTCTTGCCTTCCTTAATAGCATTATAAAGAAATGCAGAAACATCGCATACAAATGGCTCAACCATTTTCTTGTATTCCATAAGTGTTTCATATACACCATCCACTGTAAGAAGCGGCTTATGATATAGATGCTCAAGAAGAACATTTTTCTGAACTATTACTCTTTCTATCTTTGCCTTAAGAGAATCCTCGTCATCAAAAAGCTCGGAAACCTGAAAACCGATTTTTGCATACTTATCTGAATAAAATGGAGCTATACCGGACTTAGTGGAACCAAATGATGCACCGGCAAGTCTTTCCTCCTCATATGTATCAAGAAGCACATGATATGGCATAACCATCTGCGCCCTGTCAGATACAAGTATTTTAGGAGTTGGAACTCCACCCTCTTCTATCTCCTTAACTTCCTTGAAAAGCTTCGGAATATCAAGCGCCACACCATTTCCTATAACACTTGTGGTGTGACCATAGAAAACACCTGATGGAAGTGTGTGAAGTGCAAATCTTCCATAATCATTTATTATAGTATGTCCCGCATTTGCACCGCCTTGAAACCTGATAATGATATCAGCCTTCTCCGCAAGCATATCAGTTATTTTTCCTTTTCCTTCGTCTCCCCAATTCGCTCCTACTACCGCAGTAACCATTTTGGCCTCCTTGCAAAATATTTACTTAAAATTGTTATTTCCACAACTCTTCCACTTTAACATATAGTGGTGTAGGTGTCAAAGAATCTTTAAATGATTTCCAGTATTTCTTTTATTCTTTTATTCTTTTTTCTTTTCGTCAACGAAAATGAAAATGCCAAGATTCATCCTTCAAATAGATCATCAAGGGTTAGTACTTCAGATATATTAATTTCTTAGACAACCAATTGGAACAACAAATACACCATCCTTCCTACGATAGGCATAATCTCCTGTTCCCGTGAGCACCATAAGGAAAGATGGATTATTCATTTTTGCAGTATCAATTTTTGCCTCCATTGACTTTAAGCTTGTTGCTCCTTCCTCAATCAGCCTTTCTCCTCCCAGCTTTATTTCAATCAAGCCGTACTTTCCATTTTTCAAATGAATAACTGCATCACATTCCTGACCATCCTTGTCGCGATAATGATATACATTTCCATTCAACGCATCTGCAAACACGCGTAAATCACGAATACACAAAGTTTCAAAAAGAAAACCAAAAGTTTTCAAGTCATTCATTAAATCTTTGGGGCCAACACCCAAAGCTGCTACCGCAATTGACGGATCAGTATAATACCTTGTATCCGATGAACGAATCGCCGTCCTGGATCTCAAATTAGGGTTCCATGCAGGCATGTCCTCCACAACAAATATTTTTCTTAATGCATTCAGATAGGAAGCAACTGTCTCCTCATTGATGTTTTTTTCATCATTGTCCGAAATATCTTGTACCAAGACTGTATTCGGCACTTGTCCTCCTTGATTTCTAGCATATGACCTCATCAGTTTACGAACACGATCAGGGTTCTTTTTCACGTTATCTGCACGATTGATATCAGAACGAACAACGGCATCGTAATAATCCGAAGCTTGGTCCAATGCTATTTCGTCCCTCATATTCACAGCTTGTGGCCAACCACCTCTACATACAAGAAAAGCTAGTCGTTCTATCTCAAGACTGGATTCTGCATCAACATCTGCTTCGCCATCAAAAAGAGATTTTAAGCTAACCTCTCCGCTAGAATCTCCTGACTCATATAAACTCATCGGTCGCATAGTTAACCAGGTAAACCGACCTGTTCCGGAATGTGTAATCTCCTTACTATCCACCGGTACAGCAGATCCGGTAAGCACAAATTGCCCGAGTTCTTCACGGTGATCAACCTCAAATCGAATAGCATCCCAAAGCTTAGGAGCAAGTTGCCATTCATCAATCAATCTTGGGGTATCTCCCTTAAGCAGTCTCTTAGGGTTTAATTCAACCATAGTAATGTTCTGCTCCTTTTTTTCCGGTTCATCCATATAAAGAACACTTGCAGCAATCTGTTCAGCTGTCGTTGTCTTACCACACCATTTAGGTCCCTCAATTAAAACAGCACCTTTCCCTTCCAATTTCCGTTTTAAAATATCATCTACAATTCGACTCTTGTACTCCTTCACCGCGACCACCTCATCTTTGTATTATATCCATATTATATGCCATTTTATATAACTCATCAACACTTTTTCCGACGATTGGCGAATAATTTTTCCGACGATTGGCGAATA
>DGHK01000014.1:4137-20838 GCA_002392655.1 Lachnospiraceae bacterium UBA3850
TTGGCGAATAGTTTTTCCGACGATTTTCAATCAAATAATGCCGAGAATAATTATGAGATATATTAGAGTTAAAGAACTTAGAGAAGACACAGACTTAAATCAAACTGAATTTGCTAAGATTCTTGGAATGTCACAAACCGGTTATTCAAAATATGAAACCGGAGAAAATGACATTCCAACTCCTATTCTACTCAGATTAGCTGATTATTATAATACGTCTATTGATTATATTCTAGGGAGTACTGATGAATCCAAACCTTATCCTCCATCTAAAAGATTTAAGCAATCATCAAAATAACTGATGGAAAGCTTTCCTTGTTAGTATTCTTAATTACTTATAATTATCAGAAGACAAATTTACCTAAACACTATCTCTCCGCTTTCGCTCATGCTTTCAATTATTGCAAGTGATGTTAAGCTATAACCCTTTGCACGTATCTCGGTGCCTCCACTTTGGAAGCCTTTTTCGATACATACGCCTATTCCGGCTACCTTCGCACCGGCGTACTTACATATCTTCAGAAGTCCTTTTACTGCACTTCCTGTTGCCAGAAAATCATCAACGATAAGTACTGTGTCTTCCGCTGACAGCGATATCTATCTGATGATTCAGAAAACTATCAACCTTTAGAATATTTCCGGGATAAACCTTCCCGTCTTTCCTGATACGATCCTCTAAAAATATCATTTTTGCCTCCCTAAATGTCACATTGCAATTACCTTATCAACGCTTTTATCAAACTCATTTACTGGAATATCGTCAAGCAGCTGAAAGCTATATCCCACTCCAATACTGGTGACTCCCTTTATATCCGATAGATATATGTCATAATACCCACCACCGTATCCAAGTCTGTGACCTGAGCTGTCGTATGCCACGCCCGGTACTATTATTAGTGTTTTTTTGTCTGGGTACTCTTCATCAGAAGCCTGCATAACCTCTTTAGGTATCACAGCTTTCTTGAAACAACGTTCCTCTTCGGTATTCTTCGGTTCCTTAATCCCAAAGCTTCCTGAAACGAATTCTCCATCATAGAGATAAAACTCCATCCGGCGATTCCCATAAGTCTTTGGAATATATACATACTTCCCATCAGCCAGTGCCTGTTCTATAACTCTATCCAGCTTTACTTCGTTTCGTATACTCATATATGCTAGTATAGTAGATGCATTCCTGTACTCTTCGGATTCCAGGATACTATTACATATCCGCAGAGACAAATCATTTACTTCCTCAGAGGACATTTTTATTCTTTTTTCAATTATCTCTTTTCTAATTGACCTTTTATCCATCCTGCCATTTCGCCTATAAGTCCAACTCACAGGCTCTCCCAATTAACAATATGATACAAACAAAGCATATCTCGTGCGCCGAAACGCTATTTCCCATGAATAAAACAGCAGGCCCCTCTTTTCAGAAAAGCCTGCCATATGTTTAATACTCATAATGATTTATATATACATAGTTAAGTCCGTCTTCATGATCAATATAAAATGCTATAGTATCTGTATAATCATTCAGTGAATATGTGATAGTACGTGTCTCTCCATCTGATGTATCATATACTGAATAATCATCACCATAAGCTGCCTTGATATCATCCTCTGTTGAACCCCATGTGATTCCCTTCGGAAGAATGAGTTCAGGAAGTGCAGCATCATCATCACAATAAGCTACGCTGAGAGTAAATGATGTAACATCACCCTTCTCATAAGGAATCTCAGCAGTTGTATTATTCTTTACAGAAACATATACTGAACATGCGTTGTCATATTTATCATTCTTATAGCCATTTGAGTATGAAGTCTCACCGGCTGCGATATTCTTCTCATCATCGTCAAGTTCAAAAATCAGACCCCAGTCACTTGGAAGATCAGCAACAGGAAATGGAACTTTATATATATTTCCTTCAAAGCTGAACTGCATATCCTCGAGCTTATCGCTGAGTCCTGCCGGAGCATCTACTGTATGAGACTGAGCTGTTGAAACAAAAGGCTCATCATCATCATCATCATCATCATCATCATCGTCATTATCAAGATCAGTCTCTGTTGCAGGCTTTTCATAATCGACAATTGCCTCGGTTGTAGCCTCTGTCATTTCCTCAGTAATATCATCAATTGAGCCATCCTGATTAGCATCTATGATATACCACTTCTTATCCTTGTAACCACAGAAGAATGTAATATCAGTATCCTCTTCCTCAGACTGTCCCATGAATGATACTTTCATAGTAAAGCTCATCTCTACCTTCGCACCTTTATCAAACTTAACACTACAATTATTATTCTTGTTAAATTTGTCTGTTACGCTCTGAAGTTCTGAATCTGAAAGGAGTTCTGAGCTCTCAGCCTTGATATCATTTATCTCAAACATACCCTTAAGGAAGCTTAGCGTCTGCTCTAACTCTTTCTTGTTACCTGAGAATTCTGAACCGACAAGGCCTTGTGACATCTCCTTAGGGAAGCACTCGAACATCTCGTTTACGTCCAGGTCGCCATAAGCATTTAAGAACTTCTTACAAACTGCCTCTGCACCATCCTTTCCATCTGAGCTTCCGTTAAAGAACAGGAAGAATGCAGCGATACCACCACCTATAAGGAGTACAGCAGCAGCTATGATACCGATGATAAGACCAGTCTTCTTTTTCTTTGGTGGCTGAGGTGGCTGAGCATTCATAGCCGGACCTGCCTGATAACCATAGTCCTGACTTGGCTGATTATTGTACTCCATAGCAGGACCAGACTGTGCCTGTGGCTGTCCGTATGGACTTGCCTGCTGCTGTGCATATGGATCACCCTGTGGCTGTCCGTATGGATTTGCCTGCTGCTGTGCATATGGATCACCCTGTGGCTGTCCGTATGGATTTGCCTGTGACTGTGCATATGGATCACCCTGTGGCTGTGCATATGGGGCAGCCTGCGGCTGTGCATATGGATCACCCTGTGGCTGCGCATATGGATCAGTCTGCGGCTGTGGATTACCGGATAAAAGATTTGGATCCGGTCCCATGTTCTGGAAGTTATTGTTTTCGTCCATAATAATCTCCTTTTTTCTTAATAACACATTATGTAAACTAAATTTACAGTATTTACCATCCTAAAACCCCTTTGATTATAAAGGATATTAAAAATAGTTGCAATATTTATTCATTTAACAGCTTCAGATATCTGGTGAGCGCATCCTGCCAGGTCGGAAGCGGTTTGAAGCCTGCCTCCACAAGCTTGGACTTATCAAGTCGCGAGTTAAATGGTCTGGCTGCCTTTGAGATTCCATATTCTGCAGTAGTTACAGGTACAACCTCTGTCGTGTAGCCTGCCTGCTTATATATCTCCACTGTAAAGTCATACCAGGATATATATCCGCCCTCATTAGTTGCATGATAATAGCCGTACTTCTCAGTCTCGCTCATGTCCACAAGAAGTCTGGCCAGGTCATAGGTATAGGTTGGAGTTCCGATCTGGTCACTTACAACCGTCACCTTGTCGTGAGTTTTTCCAACGTTCAGCATGGTTTTGATAAAGTTCTTTCCATTAGTTCCGAAAACCCATGCGATACGAACTATAAAGTATTTTTCAAGAGTCTCAGAAACTGCCAGCTCACCCTCGAGCTTAGTCTGTCCATATACACAGAGAGGTGCATAATCCTTGCAGTCAGGCTCCCACGGTTTCTCACCCTGTCCGTTAAATACATAGTCAGTGGAAATATATATCATCTTACAGCCTAATTCCTTACAAACATCAGCGATATTACGGGTACCATCTACATTTATGGCTCTTACCTTCGGCTGATTCTCTTCATCTTCTGCTGCATCAACGGCAGTCCATGCTGCGCAGTGAACAACCACATCAGGATTTACATCCTGAATGGTTTTCAGAACTGCAGCTCTGTCAGTAATATCAAGTGAGATATATGGCATCGTAGTAACTGCTGTTCCATCTGCCACGCCGCTATACTCAGGCTGGATATCACTACCAACACCCTCATATCCACGAGATGCAAGCTCATTCATCACATCATGGCCTAACTGGCCACAAACACCTGTAACAAAATATTTCATAGACTTTTACCCTCTCTTTTATACTATAAATATATAAAAATCATTAAATAGTCCTTAAATAATCCTTATCTCATTCATGCAATTGCTGAACCCGTTGCTTCGCAACTCCTGTTCAGCAATGATGAGGCTTAGCATCATTAATCACACATTTATCTCGGCTGTAAGTCCAAGCACATCTGAATTTGCATCAAGGACAGGCTTAATAACCTCATTTATATACTCTTCTGTCTGCTGAGGTGCACGGCCCACATAAAGTGAAGGCTTCATAAGTGCTTTAAGCTCATCAAGAGTTCTGCCAAATGCAGGATCTGCAGCGATAAGCTCAAGAAGGTTATTTTCCTTACCTTCTTTCTTTACATTTGCTCCTGCTTCCATAGAATACTGTCTTATCTTCTCATGAAGGATCTGTCTGTCACCACCGGCCTTGGTAGCGTCCATCATGATATTCTCTGTTGCCATAAATGGAATCTCTTCCATAAACTTCTTCTCGATTACCTTGTCATAAACCACAAGTCCGTCAACTACGTTGAGGCAGAGATCAAGGATTCCGTCTACAGCAAGGAATGCCTCAGGAACTGAGATTCTCTTGTTTGCAGAATCATCGAGTGTTCTCTCAAACCACTGAGTACTGCTTACAAGTGCAGGATTCAGTGCATCACAGATAACGTAGTTTGCAAGTGATGCGATACGCTCGCTTCTCATAGGATTTCTCTTATATGCCATAGCAGATGAACCGATCTGATTCTTCTCGAATGGCTCTTCTATCTGCTTCAGATGCTGAAGCAGTCTGATATCATTTGAGAACTTGTGAGCTGACTGTGCGATTCCGGAAAGTACATTTAACACACGGCTATCAACCTTACGTGAATAAGTCTGTCCGGATACAGGATATACATCATCGAAGCCCATCTTCTCAGCTATCATCTTGTCGAGTCTCTTAACCTTGTCATGGTCGCCGTTAAAGAGCTCGAGGAAGGAAGCCTGTGTTCCGGTTGTTCCCTTAGAACCAAGGAGCTTCTGCTGTGAGATCATGTACTCGATATCCTGGAGATCCATAAAGAATTCATTCAGCCAGAGAGTTGCTCTCTTACCTACTGTTGTAGGCTGTGCAGGCTGAAAATGTGTGAATGCGATAGTAGGAAGATCCTTATACTCCATCGCAAACTTTGAAAGCTCATTTATAACATTAAGGAGCTTCTTACGAACAAGCTTGAGTCCCTCTGTCATAATGATGACATCAGTATTATCACCTACATAACAGCTGGTAGCACCGAGATGGATGATACCGGCAGCCTTTGGGCACTTAGCACCATAGGTATGAACGTGAGCCATAACATCATGACGCACCTTCTTCTCCTCTTCCTTTGCCATCTCATAATCGATATCCTCAGCATTTGCCTTCAACTCATCAATCATCTCCTGATTGATACGTGGATTTCCATTCTCGTCCGGGAGCTCAAGCTCCATCTCTGCCTCAGCAAGTGCGATCCAAAGTTTTCTCCATGTCTTAAACTTCTTGTCAGGTGAGAAGATGTACTGCATCTCCTTACTTGCATATCTCTCTGAAAGTGGACTCATGTACTTGTCGTTACTCATATCATTCTCCTCATTTCTATTTACTTTAGTACACCGAAAAACGGCATACTTATTTCTTTCTCAACTCATTAAGTTTAACACATAGAGAGACTTTTGTCATTTTGCACGTTTACCAAATTGTGTGACTAAACTGTGACAATGTTTGTGATATATTTATCCCAACAAAAACGAACAGAAAAATACTACAGAAAGGAAGACAGAAATATGAGTAATACAGAACGAACAAAGACACTTAACTTAAGTGATATAGTGCAAGTAACCGGCGGCAGTTTTTTGCCACCTAAGAAAAAGCCACCTCATCCGATAAAGGAAGAGGACATCATCTGGCAGGTTATGGACAATAAAACAGGAGTTCTGATCAAATCAATTGATTCAGACTTTTAAATATAAATATTCCCTCCCTCCAAAAATCCCCGTCTTCAAACGAAGACGGGGGTTTTATTTATCGGAACTGCTTTCCAACTCTTTCCATCGCATCAAGGATTTTTTCTTTTTCCCTTTCATGGAGATAAACATCATTTAGCTTTGATTTTGTATATTTTAAATATGTACCCTCCGTTTCTTTTATAAGAAGCGATGTAAAGTATTGTTCCCAACTGAAATATTCTTTACTATCTACGTAATCCTCAGGATGTGCGATTATTTCTTTTATTCTATTTCCATCAATTAAACCTGATTTAAGTATCAACCATTCAAATGATTCCGGAAGATATAAGGTTATATCTTTATCAATGTTAATCAGTTTGCTAATCCTGTCCATTTCAGAGCCAAATGCAGCACCATCGGCCACAACCAGCCTGGTGCCTGATTCTTCTACAATTGTCTTGTATATATTTGACTTTCCGGAAGCACTGATAACACTGACATTATCATCCTTTACTATGCCCTCGAAGAACTGAAACCCGGAGTTTGAATCCTCAACTATTATTTCATCCAGTTTATCTATCTTGGAAATATCGTTTTTACTGTATATCTTGTAGAATTCGTTATAAACTTTTTTTAATTCAGTATACTTGCCTGATTCATGAATCCCGTATATCTCATCCACACTATATGGAAGATTTGGAAGTCCTTCTCGCGTAACAATGACGTAATAGTTATCAGTTTCCTTTATTGATGTCGCAAACTCATCCGTGGTAAGAAAATCATTATCTTCGTCAATAAAAACTATGCTTCCACTTATAGTCGGGAGAATAACACTCCAGTCTCTTCCGCCGAGTGTTCTGCAGGGAACTTTACTTTGAATCTCAACTCCACTCTTCTCCCTGGATTCATAATGCTCACGAATCAATTCAACAAGAGTAGTTTTTCCTGTCGCGCTATCACCCTTTAAAATTGTTATATTCCGATTAATGGTAAATGTATAGATCAGCCTTGAGGTGCTGACCCTGACACTATAACTACCTATCATGAATTTATCTCTCCTATCTGACAAACAATCCCGCAGTCAAAATCATTTCCTTCATGTTATGAACTACTGTATCGGTATTTTTGATATAGATTTCAAACCCTCCATCACCAAAATCCATTATATGCCGGAGGTTGATGGTGACATCCTCTCTCTCTCCTATTTCCAAAAGCCACTTCGCACAGTTATCACCACAATTCGAAGCATTGAAAACCTTATCCGGCATCTTATATATACAGATAAGTGTCTTAACCCCACCTGACAATTCTCTCGGCGATATGCCGCCCAGTACCGGACTGTCAATCACTCTAGCACTTACGACATCCGATTTGTCCACGTCCTTTATCATATCCTTCGAAAGAGCATCGATAATCCAGTCATCTTCATATACATTTTTAAAAAATGTGGAGGTATTCATGATCGTACTTTCATTATCTCCAAATATCACACTTAACATTTTGAAATCCTCACAAACAAATTTGGGCGAAGCCCTTAAATAAAAAACACTATCCATATTTTAGCATTAAAATATGGATAGTGCTATTAGTTTCTAAATCTACAGTTTATCACCCCTACTATCTTTATAACACTCTGCTAGGTAATCTCTTGGCTGGTAATATAAATCCGAGTTAAAAATAAGTATTTTTTCCGCAAGCCACGAAGAGAACACTTCTCCTATCACTTCTTTCCTTGATTCTTCCTCAGACACATCCTCAATAAGTCTCTCAAATACCTTTCCTATAACCCAATAACTTGGCACCTCATACTTTACATCAGAAACGTTGTCGTAATCTCCTGTTGGGATAGCATTTTTTCAATAAACTCATTTGCCACTTTTTCTATAGGCTCGCAGTGAAAAACATCTGCATGATTATATATCCTCTCTATATCTGATCCCAGATATGTAACCAGCTCTTTTCTTTTGTTCTTTGTAACTCAACCAATGTACTCAATCAAGCTACATGTATAAAAAAGGGCATAATCTCTCATAAATTCTTTTCTCCCGTATATATCTTCAATGATTATATTGCATCTCAAAGTCTAGTTGTCCATTCAGAAACCGTGGTTATTTTATCATTTAAACATATACGGTGCAAAGCATTATAATTTCTGTTGTACAGTCGATTCCTTTTGTGTACTCTGAGAGATATCTGCATCAACAATGGAACGTATCGCATTCATTTCCAGTTGAACCTCCTCGTAAGCATCGATAAATGCTGGATCTTTCATCCTCTTATCCTTATACTCTTTCAACGTCATAAAAACGCCCCTCCTTTAAGTCATTCCGTCTTCTTTAATTAAAAATATATATTAATACTATTAGCAAGGCTATAGCTGCTAAAGCACAAAAAGCCATAATTTCATTATTCTTTTTTTCTCTTTCTTGTTTTTCTTTCTCTAGACGCTGGAGTTCTTTTATCTTTGCTTCACATTCAGCTTTTATCTTTTCCGAATCCTTATATCCAGATAATTTTTGAAAATCATCAAATAACCACTCAAAATCCATTTCACTTTCTGCGTTTTCAAATTCTTCACAACATGAAACATAATCATTTTCTCTTTCTGCTTCCGCCTCTAAACGCTGACTTTTTATTTCTTCCTCTTTGGTATTAATGAAATTCTCATATTCGTTTTTAATTCTTGCTTTCTCAGTATTATTATGTTCTTTTTCCTCATCTATACGTTTATTAAGCTCATTAAAATACCGTTCTTTAGTTGATTTAATTTTTTCTTCTATTTCACCCTTAGCGAATCTTTCAGCCTTTTTCCAATCGCTGTCATCAAAAATGCCTTTTTCTCTTTTTAATCCTTCTAGCCCTTTTAGCTTTGAAACGAATTTTAGATCAAATTCAAACTGTGGTGTTATATCTGACATTTCATAATAATTAGCTATAACGTTTTCTTTAACTATCGATTGGATTCTTTCTTTATCTGTTTCACATGCAACTAATTCATTTTCTGATACATTATCTAATCTCTCAATATACTTTTTTAGAAAGTCATCCAAATTTGAACATTTTCTTTTCGCCAAAAACAAACCTAAGTGCGCACTTGCATTTTCTGCATCCTTATATAACGCCTGATCAAAATATTCTATTGCTTTATCCCAGTCACCATCTTCGAGAGAAAAGTATCCTCTTTTTGATGTAGCATTTCCATCACTGGCAAGAACGCCTGACATATCAAGGGGTTTTTCCGTCTTTTTATCCTTTCCGAAAATCTTATCTATTCCACGAAGCAGATCTTGGGTTGCTCCTACTTTTCCCATATCCTGTGCTTGAAGAACAGCAAATTCTTTCGGCATATCATAAGCATCAATACCTTTGTAGCACGGAATCAGAACTTTGTTTTGATCTTGTTCCATCAACTGTAAGAATCTACTCCATTCATTCTTAACCCATACTGCATTGTAAAATTTGTATGATGTACCAAATGCGAGCATTACCTTAGCCGAATTAAGCGCCGCAAAAATATACGGTTCATATTCCTTTCCCAGTTTATCTTCTAAAGTAATACGAGAAAAGAAAACCTTGTACCCCTTATCGATTAATAAATCATACACATTCTGAGCTAATACACTATCAATTGTACGTTCTCCATTTTCATCTGTTTCCTTATAACATATGAAGATATCGTATGGCTCTTCCTTTGATGAAACTAATAAGATATTTTTCCGGAGTTCTTCTATACTTTTTGCTTCTTCTCTATACACATCCATTGCGATTGTATCAGAGTTTTCCATAACCAATTCAAAATTAGCATCATCAAATATTCCATCATAAGAAGACCTATGACAGGTTGGAATCTTCCTTCCCGTCTTAGGATCATCCACATATTCGATACCGTACTTACAAAGCACAAGCCCCCAATACGCTTCTGCCTCGTCCTGGTATTCCGATACTATTGATTCATAAACACCGGCTGCTTTATCAAATTCACAAGCGGATCTGAGTTTATTTGCTCTTTCATATAATTTAAGACGCTTTTCATCGTCAGTATTTGGAATTGTTTGTTTGCTACCACAATACTCGCATTCACATACAGTAGAATCCGGAGATATGACTAAGTCTCCTCCACACATTTTGCATTTAATTATTGCCATAAAAATATCCCCTTCTTTTTCTCCATTCTATTCCAAACCTTATGAATATTCGCAAAGTAATCCTCATCAGCACTCCCGCTTTTTGCCTCAATCAGCGGGATTAACCTAGGCATTACTCCTCTTCTTTCGTCATCAAAGTATCCATGTGATAACTCATAAAACGTACCAAAATCATATATTCCTTCATTGATACCTACACAAAACCTTTCTACGTCCGCCAGATACCCACTTAGCTTTTTATAATCGTCTGACTGCTTATATTCCGTCACATTTCTTATTTCGGATGGCGACCATGTGTTCAAATAGTTAAATGTATCTTTTTGAAGAATAGAGTATGCATCCAAAGTATCCTTCTGTGCATTTCTCTTTTTGTCTTTGTAATAGGTATATACGCCAAAACAACCAATAGATATTCCAGCAACCGCAGCGATTATTTCTGTTATACCACTTAACATTGTTAAAATCATTCTTAGCCCTCTTATCATTGTTGAAGAATATTTACTTTACTTCTTTTTATATTTCCATGTAATGGAGTTCTCAACATCATTTTTGCTATCATTATATTCATCAAGAATTTCCATCGATCCATCATTTATTATTATTATTTTTTTAGTGCTAATTGAATAATCCATAGAAAGATACTCTTGATAATAATCCCCATCTATATATTTGATTTCATCGTAATAGTAACCATCATAACCATCAGGAGTTTTAATCACTCCATCATTAATAGACAACCAGTCGTCATCTAAAAATGAACCAGTTAGATAGTCCGTATTATTTTTATTATTCTTTGATGTAACACATTCCCATTCACCATTTAGTGACGAGACAAATGCAAGAACCTCATTATTTTCCATGCATTCTTCTAAATTATAATCTTTTGAATAATCCTTTATCGTTTTATATAATTCTGCGAGATTATGCTCCTGTCCATCATCAAGTGTTCTTAATTCAGTTATCACATCGCAAACATCGATTGCCTTGGGATGATCATATTTTATTTTTGCAACATATGTATCGTTTCTTTTGTAACCGTAATAAGCATTCAGTGCATCATCAATCTTACCGTTTTTTAACAATTTATCAATATTATCATTTGCTTTATTGACACATTCTTTAATTCTCTCTTCTTTCTCCGCATAATGATCTATCTCATTGAACGCATCAATTGCGGCTGAATACTTCCCCTCATCCATGAGTTTTTCTGCAGCTTCAACTTTAGCATTTCGGTCTGACTCAATTTTATTGCTTTTAATTACACTTTTTACTATAATGAGCGCCACTACAGCTACTACAGCCAATCCAATGCACAAAAAAACAACTTTGCTTATTTTTTCTTTTTTTTCTATCAAATCCTGTCTTTTTTGCGCTTCTAACCGTGATTCTTCCCTCACTTTTTCTTTTATTTCTTTTATCCTTGTACCGCACTCATCCGCCTTTCCATTTGATTCTTTATAACCGAGCATCTTTCGAAATTCGCTTTGCAAATCCTTATACTCTTTTTCCGAAGAAGCAGTTTCATATTTTTTACATAATTCAGCATACCTTTCTTCACGTTGTTTTTGAGCTGTTTCATTTTGATACTCAACTCTTTGTTTAGTTTTCTCTACAAATTCATCATATTCCTTACAAATTCTTTCTTTTTCATCATTATCTTTTTTTACTTCTTCCTCTATCTTCTCATCGATACAATTCAAATATTGTTCTGCTTGTTCATCAAGCAGTCGTTTTAAATCCTCATCTGCAAAACGCTCCACCTTATCGAGTTTTCCAATTGTTAATATAGTCCATCCATGACTTGAAAAAGCCGTCCTCATTTTTTTCAGTCTGTCAACTTTAGACTCATATGTGAAATCATATACAAACTGTTCTTTAATATTTTCTTCATCCAAAAAACCATACACACAATAATCTCGAGCAATACTATTAATTATTTCATCCTTAGGCTCACAGGCGCTCAATGTTTCCGTCTTTACACCCTCGAAATCATTACACTTTTTCTTTACATATTCTTCTAAACTTGAACAATTCTCATCCGCTAAAAAAATACCTAGGTATGAATTGCCATTCTCAGGATTAATATCTAAAGCTCTCTCAAAGAATTCCTTAGCTCGATCATACTTTCTTTCCTCTAATGACAAGAAGCCTCTCTTACATAATGAACTATCATTTGCCGCTTGATTTGTAACACTATTCTCTATCACGGTATTACTAACAACTTTTTTATCCCTATCAAATATCTTATCAATACCACGGAGTAAATCCTGAATTGCACCTACCTTACCCATATCTTGAGCCTGAAGTCTCGCAAACTCTTTCGGCATATCGTAAGCATCTATATCCTTGAAGCATGGAATAAGTGTTTTCTTCTGACCAGACTCCATCAACTGAAGGAATCTACTCCACTCATTTTTTACCCAAACCGCATTGTAATAATCATATGTCGTCCCGAACGCCAGCATAACCTTTGCAGAATTAAGTGCAGCAAAAATATATGGTTCATATTCCTGTCCCAATTTATCCTCAAGAGTAATCCTCGAGAAGAAAACCTTGTAGTCCTTCTCTACAAGAGCATCATACACATCCTGAGCAATAACACTATCAACCGTTCTTTGTCCATTATCATCGGTTTCTTTATAGCAAATAAAGATATCATAAGGTTCTTCCTTCGAAGAAACTTCGACTATACTTTTTCTTAATTCTTCAATCTGTTTAGCTTCTTCTCTATATACTCCTCTTGCTACAACATCTGAGTTTTCCATAACTAACTCAAAGTTGCTATCATCCATAACACTATCAAAAGAAGATCTATGACAGGTCGGAATCTTCTTTCCCGTTTTTGGATCATCTACATACTCGATACCATACTTGCACAATACAAGTCCCCAATACGCTTCGGCCTCATCCTGGTATTCTGATACTATTGATTCATATACACCGGCTGCCTTATCAAACTCACAACCAGATCTAAGCTTATTCGCACGCTCATACAACTTTAATCTTTTCTCATCATCTGTGGTTGGAATCGTTTGTTTACTTCCACAATATTCGCATTCACAAATAGATGAATCTGGTATGATTTTTAATTCTCCGCCACACATTTTACATTTGATAATTGTCATTAATCTCTGCCCCCTTTATACATTCTTTATACTGTAGCTATTTATGTACAGTCAGTCAGATTTTTAGGTTTTCATATGTTGCATATGCCGCACCAACTGCACAGCCAACACCTATAAATAACTCATTAATAATAGAACTTTTGTTATTTTTCTCTTTTATCACCCGATCAGCATAATCCGTAACATCGTAACTATTTGCCCCGTTTTTGTCATTCGTTCCATTATACTGAAGCAGCTGATCTCGAATAAGCTCTCCAATCATTAAGTCAAATGATTTTTTTGAAACTCCCACTGTATTATTATCTACGAACTTATTTTCAGATGTCGCTCTTAATATCACATATTTTCTATCATTTCTTGACTTAAATTTAATATTCTTTAGATTATATGGATATCTACAACTGTCAGGAATGTAGTATACTCCGTCCTTATAATATGCTCCTACGACTTTATCAATATTCTTTTTTACTGTATTACTTTTCAAACCATATCTTTTTGCAAATGTATCAATCGAAACATAATCATTCATCTATTATTGATTTAATCCCCTCAATATTATTCTCAAGTATTTTTAAAGACCTCATTACCTCATCAACATATCGCTCCGAACATTCTCTTTCGGACATATAATCATCTATATACTTCTCAACAAAAACTCGATTCATTCGTATTGTTTTTGCTGTTTTATCATCTATTTTTCTTTCAGTCATATCATCATTATGGCTGATTTCTAATAGTTCTTTTTTGATCTTATTAAATCTATCAACAATTCTTTTATTTACTTCTTGCATTTCTAACATCTCACTTATTCTTCTTACACTCTGCATTTCTATTACTCAGCAATTCACTAATAGCAGAAATCATCTGTAAACTTTCATCTGGGTTTTCGTTTATCATTCCGCCTAATTCAGCTAATTTCTCTTTTATCTCCGCCTCTATCTCCGCTGTAGCCTCGCTCGACACCGGATCACTATACTTGAATTCCTCTGCCAGTTTTTCCATAGCTTTCCTGACATCATTATCAGCGCATCTGCCCACAAGTGAATCCACATCAACTCTGAAGGTTTCAACAGTCCTGGTTCTTGCAGCATCTCGAGCATCATGTTGTTCTATTACATCCCTGACATTATCGACTGCTATTACGCCAACAACAGAGATTCCTAAAAGGAGAAGGCCTGATACAATAACTATCCAGGAAGGAACATCGACAAACAGTTCCAACGCTATAAAAATAATTGAAATTATTAATTGGACAGTAGTGTAATAATACCCCAATCTAAACATAGGGAATCCGTATATCTTAGACTTGAGTCCTTCACCCTTATCAAATGCGATAAATGTTATAATTGATCCTGCAAATATAGATATCATTCCAAAAGAAAAAGCAGACCACGAAGTAGCATTCCTTTCAAATGGAATTACAAAAAAAGCAACTATGAAAATGACAGCAATTACTGCATAAATTGCAACAACCGAATTTTTTCTTTTTCCACTCAATAGTCTAGTCCCCCTATCTAATCCTCATTCTTTTTTTGTCCGCATTCCGGACAGAATTTACTCTTTATCCCGGAAGTACCACAATTCGGACAGGTCCAGCCGCTATCTTCAACGGGTTTAGGGCTACCACACTCCGGACAGAATTTACTTGTAATACTCTTTGTTCCGCACTTCGGACAATTCCAGGTATCCGGAACATTTACTACTGGTTTAGGTTCACCACAGTCCGGACAGAATTTACTACTGATTCCACCCTTACCGCACTTAGGGCATATCCAAGAATCATTTACCTGACCTGAAACTACAGCACCGAATCCACTACCAACCTGTGCGGAGTTATCCATTATTGGACTCATTGCTTCTTTCGTCATATTCATAACTCCACCCATTGCACCGAGCGTAACGCCAAGTCCGGCTATATCGCCTATTCCGCCTCCACCACCGGAACCATTTCCTGTGATACCATTCTGCATAGCTTCCATACCAACCTGTCTTGCAGTTTCCTGCTGGTATGTATAGCCCTTTGCCTGCATTTCTGCTGCCTCAGCGAACGCCTGCATTTTATATGCATCAGCCTCTGCCTGTGCTTTGATTCTGAGAGCATCGGCCTCTCCTTGTGCACCAACCATTTTAAGCTGAGCTTCTGTCTGAGCTTCGACAACTTTTCTCTTCTGTGCAGCCTCAGCTTCAGCTTTTCTTACCTCTTCTTCTCTTACCTTGAGTGTACGATCAGCAAACTGCTGTTTAAGTCGTCTAAAGTTCGGATCGTCATCCGGAGTCATAATGGTGGTAATGAAAAACTCAGGCATTACCATTCCATAATCGTCCAGATTCTCATTTATCGCTTCCCTCATTGCAGATGACAACTCATCCAGATGTTCATCCACCTCAAGGATATTAATATTTTCTTCCTTGATTATTCTCGCGAGATAAGATTTTACTCTATTCATTACAAGTGACTTAAACTTACCCGTGGTAAATCCAGAATCACCATTAAGCACCTCACTCTGTTTGAAACCATCTGTTGTTCCCACAAGCTTGAGAATGAACTTTCTCGAATTTGTAATTCTCAAGTTAAAGCTTCCACATGCACCTATTTCTATATGCAGTCCTGATGCAGGGTCAAAAAGACGAACCTTTGAATCCGTCCCCCACTTTATTCCCATTTGAGTAGTCAGATTAACGAAATAAACCTCTGCATGAAACATAGTGTTTTCATTCGATGGAATTTTAAATGTATCTCTTATGAGAGGTATATTTTCTGTTTCGAGTGTATATCTACCTGAGCCAAACAGATCTAAGGCTTTTCCATTTTTATAAAAAATAGCTTCCTGTGATTCATGCACAATAAGTTGAGAACCGGTATTAAAGTCTTCAACAGGGTGTTTCCAAGCAAAGACATCATTCGGTCCTTCGTACTTTATTACGCTTATAACTCCTTCATTATTATCTTTTTTACCCATTCTTTATCCCCCGATTATTTGTTGAATATTTATAAAAAAAAGCAAAAAATTACTATCTATATAGTAACCTTTAACAAAGGATTCGTCAACATGTTACTTTTTAGATAGTATATTCACAAAGCCACTTATTTCTATATTTTATTTACATTTCTCGGGGTGCTTACTATGGATAACAAGATAGTTTCAATCAAAGATTATGGAAAAATCAAAATCACATTGAAAAAGTAATGGACAAACGAAATATCTCAAGAAATGCTCTAGCGCGAGCAATTAATGCCCGCTTTGAAGTTATTGATAAGTGGTACAATGGAAATGTAGAAAAAATAGATGCTGATGTCCTGGCTCGTATATGCTATGTTCTGGAGTGTAAAGCCGAGGATATAATACGATACGAAGGCAGTTCGGATAAGTCGTAAAAAAGACGATTTAAAAAAATTTTTATATTTTT
>DGHK01000062.1:0-6869 GCA_002392655.1 Lachnospiraceae bacterium UBA3850
CTTTACACCACCAAGTGCAACACCGGCAATGATGTATTTGGAAAGAATCAAATATACAATTATAAGAGGTACAACCGTTAGCGTAAGTCCCATATATATGGAACCATATTCCGTTTTATAGATATCTCCTCGAAGAAGGGATACCATGATCGGCATTGTATACTTCTTGCTGTCTGTAAGCAGTACCAAAGGTCTGAACAGGTCATTCCAGCTGTTAACGAAGCAGAATATAGCCTGTGTAGCTATAGCCGGTTTCATAATAGGGAGAACTATCGTATTGAATATACGGAACTCTCCTGCACCGTCTATACGTGCCGCCTGAACAATTTCCATTGATAATGTAGGATACAGATACTGCCTCATAAAGAACACTGTTGCCGGAGCCGCTATGGCAGGAAGTATAAGCATAGAGAGTTTATTTGTCATTCCGATCTTATAGATCATCTGATAGAAACCTATCATTGTAACCTGTGCCGGAATCATCATAACACCTACGATGAATTTAAAGAATGCACTCTTTAACTTCCACTCATAAGCAACCAGCGCATAAGCTGTCAGTGATGAGAAGTAAACTGTAAGGAGGGTAACACCTACAGATATAATCATGGAGTTCATAAGACCAACAAGAGGACTAAACGATTTACCGGTAAGTATCTCGAAGTTCTTTACCATATGTGATGATGGTATCAGAGATAAAGCATGCTGCTGAATCTCAGGTGTTGATCTGGTTGAGTTCACTATCATTACCC
Organism: Lachnospiraceae bacterium UBA3850; assembly: GCA_002392655.1. Classification (GTDB taxonomy): domain Bacteria; phylum Bacillota; class Clostridia; order Lachnospirales; family Lachnospiraceae; genus Eubacterium_Q. The sequence continues at coordinate 750 of DGHK01000062.1, forward strand.
AAAAAGGTAATATACTGAGGAAACTCAGGAAGATACATACTATATGAATAACTATCTTTCTACCTGTATGTGTCTTCGTTCTTTTCTTCTTAGGGATGTCAGCATATGACATCTCTTTTACAACTTTTGCCATTATGCCAATCCTCCCTTTCTAGCTAATTTTTTATCTCGTTTTTGTTGCTTTTTAATCTTCTTACTTATATCTGTACCATATCCATCTGCATCCTTCTCGCGAAGCAGGAAGAATAACAGCGATGAGAATATCATGATTATTACAAACATGATCATACTTGCTGCAGCAGCTCTGTTATACAGGTAGCTTCCGCTGAATGCCTGATTGTAGATATAAACACTGGTTGTAAGTGTTGCATTATCAGGTCCACCAAGTAAGAACAGCTTAGGTATATCAAACATATTCAGACCACCGATAAGTGATGTTACAAGTGTAAACAGAAGGATGGTCTTGATGTTAGGAAGTGTAACTCTGAAGAAGATCTGTACACGGCTGGCACCATCTACCTCTGCCGCATCAAATATCTCAGGGTTAATTCCGAGAACACCAGATATAAGTATCAACATGGTATATCCATACCACATCCAGAACTGTATAAATGCTACTATTCCTTTAGCAACTCCCTTATGCACCAGGAAATTGTGTGCTTTTTCCAAAATTCCGACATTCATGAGTATATCATTAACCGGACTTGTAGGATAATCAAAGAATGCTTTGAAGAGAATAGCTATTGTAGCTGCCGTAATAATGTTCGGCATATAGATTAATACTTTGTATATTCCTTGCCCCTTTATCTTCCATCTTCTATCCGTAAACCAGGCAGTCAGCAGTAATGCTAAACATATCTGAGGAATAAAGTTACATATCCAGATAAAGAACGTGTTCTTAAGTGCAGTTTGGAATGTAGAACTGCTAAGAACCTGCTGAAAATTCTCAAAAGGATTATCCAAAATATGTACTTCTGGAGTGATAACGCCCTTCATATTTGTGAAACCAATAAAGGCCGTATATAGAATAGGATATAGTTGAAATATAAGGAAGGCAATTACAAAAGGAAGACTAAATATATAACCATACTTGGCATATCTTACCTCGCCGGCTTTTTTCTTCTTTTTCATATTGACCCCCGAATTAATAAAAGTCGCTTATTTCTCTTAATATTATGGGACGATGAACCAGATAGTTCATCATCCCATATATTTAAATTATCAAGGTTTTTTTGTAAAAGTGATTACTCAACTTCTACTGCAAGGTTGTCTGCTACCTGCTGCTTGAAGTCAGCGATTGCTGCATCTCTGTCCTTCTCGCCTGCTGTGTACATACGAACCTGATCTCTCCAGTACTGGTTGATTGTCTCATCATACTGTGTAAGGTTCTTACCATTTGCATAGCTGTTTGCCTCACCAAATACGTCAAACATATTCTGTCCGCCAAGGAACTCAAGTGTACCATCTGACATGTTCATAACTGTCTCAGATGCAACAACGTCCTTTGTTCCGCCGTCGCCGTTCATAGTTCCGTTAGCCCACATATACTGAAGTCCGTCTTCTGTGCAGTTAAGTGTGATCCAATCGATGATCTGTCCAACTGCTTCCTTCTTCTCAGAATCCTTGTTAGCCATTACCCATGTTCCACCCCAGAAGAATCCAACTGGAGGAGCACAAACTGCCCAGTCACCATAAGTACCTTCTCCAACTGCCTTACCACCACAGTTATCGCCGAGTGTGTAGTTGATCAGCCAAGCAGGTCCGAAGAAACCGAAGATCTGCTTCTCACCTGTTCCGCTCATATCTGCGAACCAAGCATCCTGCCAATCCTGAGTATCATTCATGTAATCGTTATCTTTAAGCTTCTTTGAGATGTCGATGAACTCTTCTCTCTTAGGATCGATATTGAGCTTTCCATCAACGATCCAACCCTTGTCAGAGCTGTTCTCTATAGCATGCCAGATATCTCCGTCACCAGAAACGATTCCATAGCCCTTACCCTTAAGAGTTTCAGCTGCCTCCCAGAACTTATCCCAATTCTGAGAACCTGCACCGATGATTTCAGCTATCTTATCCGGATCATCTGTTCCGAATGCATCCTTAGCGATTGAACGTCTGTATATAAATGCACCACCAGTTGCCTGGTATCCAAGTCCTACAACCTTTCCATCAGGATTTGTTCCGATATCAACAGTATACTGAGCTATCTTAGCTTCGTCGATCTCAGCCTGTGTATTGATTCCGAGATCATCATAAGGACATGCATATGAAGACATATCTCCCTGTGTGTACTTAAGTACGAAAGCTGCCTCTGCACAATACATATCAGGAGCATCTGCGCCACCAGCTAAAAGTGCCTGGTCGAGAGCTGGCTGATAAGCACCCTCTGTTGTAGCAATGATAGTAGTATTGATATCATACTTGAAATCTGGATGTGTTTCCTTGAACTTGTCGATCATGTTAGGGACCTCATCCGTGAATGACCATACGTTGATTGTCTCACCCTCGCCAACAGGGCCTGAACTCTCTTCTGTAGAGTCATTTCCTGAAGCGTCTGCTTCAGTAGTAGCTCCAGCTTCTGTTGTAGATTCAGCTGCGGTAGTAGCGTCGTCTTTCTCTTCCTTGTCGCCACAACCAGTAACCATTGATGCTACCATACAAGCACTAAGTGCTACAGCAGCAACTCTTTTCATTTTTCTCATTTTAGAATCCTCCTAAATACTAATGAAAAAATCATCCTTATTTATGTGTACACATTGGATACAGGGGCTCCCTGTATCCCCTGACTAAAGACATTATAGTAAATATTTCACAAAAACTCTTATCATTAATTGCTATTGTTTTAACAAATGTTGCTAATTAATTGATATTTTTGAGATATATTTATCATAAATTGCCTTATTTAATGGAAAACTTATAAATACTTTCAGTATGATAATGCTCATCCGCATCAAATATCGGTGAATCAATATCATCCTCAGGGATAAAATTCATGGCATTTGGTATATACTGCGGTTCCAGGCACATTCCCGATCTGTTATGATATTCAAAATTGCCCTTACCCTTCTGCTCTCCTATAAAGTTACCTGAATAGAACTGAGTACCTGTCTGGTCTGAATATAGATCCATACATATTCCGCTTTCAGGTGAGTATACAGTAGCAAAATGTCTGATATTACCGGTAATGCCGTTTATTACATAGTTATGATCATATCCACCTACATACTCAAGCTGCTTTTCAGGCTTGTTTATATCCTCACCGATCTTCTTAGGTGTCCTGAAATCAAATACAGTTCCTTCCACTGAAGCTTTTTCTTCTGTAGGTATAGACTTTGAATCGATTACAGGATTATACGAATCAGCATTTAATGTAAGCACATGATCCTCGATGCTTCCCTTATAATGACCGTTCAGATTCAGATACATATGACTTGTCATATTAATAACAGTTTTCCTAGTTGAAACTGCATCATATGTTATCTTGAACTCATTATCCTCGGTTATACTATATGTAACTGTCATAGTAACATCACCCGGAAGCTTCTGTTCACTTTCATCACATCTGCAAATAAGAGATATAGATGAGTCATTAAACGAAATGGCTGTCCACATCTTTTTATCTACACCAATTAATCCGCTGTGAAGATTATTCTCATTGTCATTCTGGTCCATCTGGTAAGTAACGCCATCTATTGTAACCTGTCCCTGATTAATACGATTTGCATTTCTTCCGATGATGGCTCCGAAAAATGTAGATCCTTCTTCATATGACTTAACATCATCATATCCAAGTTGAATGTCACGGAGAATCTTCTGTTTATCCGGAATTAACAGCTTAATTACAGTAGCACCAAAATCAATTATGGTTGCCGACATTCCGGATTTATTTGAAATGGTATATGCATTTACCATTTCACCCTTTGCAGTTTTACCAAAAACCTCTTTCATACTTTTTTAACCTCCTGATTTTATTGATACAACCCCTTTACTGTCGGATAGAGTTTTTTGAACTCCTTATACTTTTCTTCATATTTAGCTACAAGCTCAGCTTCAGGTTCGATCGTTTCTACAACCTTTACTATACTCTTTGCAGCTGATATAACATCTGTATATTTTCCGCATCCGACAGCGGCAAGTATGGCTCCACCGAGAGCCGGTCCTTCATCATTTTCCTGAATCTCCAGACGGATATTCATAACATTTGCTATAATTCTGCGCCATAATGGACTTCTGTTACCACCACCACATATATTTGATACCTCTATCTTGATACCAAGTGATCTTGCAACCTCAAGAGAATCTCTGAGTCCGAAGGCAACCCCCTCAAGAACAGCCTGAACCATATCCTGTCTTGTTGTATCCATACTCATTCCCAGGAAGCCTGCTCTTACAAGTGGATCATTATGAGGTGACCTCTCTCCCATCAAATAAGGAAGGAAGAATACATTATTTTCACCAAGCTTTGTTATTCCGACCTGGTTTCCATTATAATCTGTGTCTTCAAGTATCTGATCCATAAACCATTTATTACATGAAGCAGCTGAAAGCATACATCCCATGAGATGGAATCCTCCGTCTGCATGTGCAAATGAATGAAGCGAATTCTTATCATCTACAGTAAATTTGTCATTTGATATAAACAGAGTTCCTGAAGTTCCGAGCGACAGATTACATCCACCTGCTCCTACAGTTCCGGTTCCTACTGCGGCTGCTGCATTGTCTCCTGCTCCGGCTACAACCTTCAGCTGTCCTGTTATACCGAGTTCTGCAGCTATCTCACTCTTCACTTCACCAACAACATCGAAGCTTTCATGAAGAACAGGCATCTCAACATCTGAAATACCACATATTTCAAGCATCTCCTGAGACCATCTCTTATTTTTAACATCCATAAGGAGCATACCTGAAGCATCTGAGTAATCAGATACATAAGCACCCGTAAGTCTGTATACTATATAATCCTTAGGTAGCATAAGCTTCTTTATTTTTGCAAAATTCTCCGGTTCATTATTCTTAACCCAGAGGACCTTTGGTGCAGTAAATCCGGCAAAGGCTATGTTACCCGTATATTCTGACAGCTTATCCTTACCTATCTCATTATTAAGATAATCAGTCTCTTTGGTTGTACGGCCATCATTCCATAGAATTGCAGGACGGATAACATTATCAGCTTCATCAAGAATAACCAGACCATGCATCTGTCCGCCTACTCCGATACCATCTACTGTTTTGTCATTCAGACCTTCCAGGAGTTTTCCTATTCCTTCGATAGTTCCCTTATACCAGTCTTCAGGATTCTGTTCAGACCAACCACTTTGAGGAAAGCTGATAGGATATTCAACTGAAACTGTTTTTAATATCTTGCTGTCGTCACTCATAGCAAGAAGCTTTACTGCTGATGTTCCTAAATCTATTCCTATAAACATTATCTATCCTCCGTTTTTCTATTAATTACCGTGTTATTTATATATAAACGAAATAGGGGCAAGTTCTGCATGTAGCAAAACCTACCCCCGTCCCCCTGTAGTATTTATTATTTACTTAAAAGGATTCTCTGATGGATATCTGTCGTTTGCCGGACGATTATATTCAATCTCATCTAATTCTACGCCGATAAACTTAAATACCTCGAATAGAAGTCTTCCGTTATGATGGAAAGTGATTGCTGCATGATGTGGATAATTCTTTTCTACAAGTACATGTCTGTAGAATCTTCCCATCTCAGGAACTGCGAATATTCCGATTGAACCAAATGATCTGGTTCTTACAGGAAGTATCTCACCTTCAGCAACGTAGGCTCTGAGCTTAGAATCTGATGTACTCTGAAGTCTGTAAACAGTTGCCTCACCCGGAATAAGATCTCCTTCAAGTGTTCCGTTTGTAACTTCTTCAGGAAGTGTTCTTGCCATAATCTTCTGGTTCTTCATCTCATGGAAGGCAAGCTTGGTAGTACATGTGTTTCCGCAATGGAATCCCATAAATGTATCCTTTATTGTATAGTCATAATCGAACTTACCCTTGATTTCTTCCTCGAACATATCCTTTGGAACTGAGTTATTGATATCAAGAAGTGTAACTGCATCATCAGATACAAGCTGACCGATATACTCTGAAAGTGCT
>DGHK01000062.1:7015-29816 GCA_002392655.1 Lachnospiraceae bacterium UBA3850
GGAATGCAGGCCAGCACTTTCCTGCTATTACAGTGAACTCTCTGCTTCCCTTATGGCCTTCAATCCAGTCAAGAAGTGTAAGTTCATACTGAGCAAGCTTGTTTAACACTTCAGGCTTCTTGTTACCGCTTCCCAGCTCTGCAGCCATGTCAGCTGCAACCTCAGCTATACGAGGATCATCAGCATGCTTGTTAAATGCCTCAAAGAGGTCAAGCTCTGAGTTCTCTTCTATCTCTATTCCAAGATTGTAGAGCTGCTTTATAGGAGCGTTACAAGCAAGGAAGTCCTGAGGTCTCGGACCGAAGCCTATGATCTTCAGATTACTAAGGGCTATTCTTACCTTAGCAATTGTTTTAAAGTCATAAATCATATCAGCTATTTCATCAGCTGTTCCTACTGGATACTCAGGTATATAAGCCTTGAGATTTCTGAGATACAGATTATAGCTTGCATTCAGCATTCCACAGTATGCATCTCCCCTGTCATCACAGAGCTTGTCTCCTGCTTCCTCTGCAGCAGCAACTACCATAGATGGTCCGTCGAATTCTTTTACAAGAAGTATCTCGCTGCTCTCTGGTCCGAAGTTTCCAAGGAAAACAACCAGTGCATTACATCCTGCAGCATTAACCTCTGAAAGAGCCTTTCTCATATCTATCTCATTTTCAACTGTTGTCTTGCAGTTAAATATCTCACCATAAGTCTTGGTGTATTCAGCTACTACAGCCTCACGTCTGCTTTCTGACAGGCTCATCGGGAAACAGTCTCTGCTAACTGCGATTATTCCTAATTTTACTTCCGGCATATTCTGCATTTTCGTATCCTCCTAATTTTTAATTAATCTCCGAAGACTTTACGATAGTCTTCCTGGAACTTTACAATACCCTGATCTGTAAGCGGATGCTTTGTCATCTGCTCGATTACTCCGTAAGGTACTGTAGCTATATCAGCTCCGGCAAGAGCACACTCTGTTACATGAACAGTGTTTCTGATGCTGGCAGCAATAATTTCAGTTTCTATATCATAATTACTGAATATCTGAACTATATGCTCGATAAGCTCGATACCAGGTGAACTGATATCATCAAGTCTTCCGAGGAAAGGTGAAACATATGTTGCACCTGCTCTTGCAGCAAGAAGTGCCTGATTTGCTGAGAAGATAAGTGTTACATTTGTTTTGATTCCTTCAGCTGAGAGAACCTTAACAGCCTTGAGACCTTCAACAGTCATAGGAATCTTAACAATCATGTTAGGATGAATGGCTGCAATCTCACGACCTTCTGCTATCATTCCTTCAGCATCAACAGTAGTTGCTTTAACCTCACCACTGATAGGACCATCAACAATAGAAGTAATCTCCTTAATAACCTCTGTGAAGTCTCTTCCTTCCTTAGCGATAAGTGAAGGGTTTGTAGTAACGCCACAGATTACTCCCATATCATTTGCTTTTCTGATGTCATCTACATTTGCAGTATCAATAAAGAATTTCATGTTGTTCCTCCGATTATTTATAAACTTATTTTTCCTTCAAGACAGGTATTTCCTGTCAGTTCAGTACTTCTCTTATCAGGCTGCTGTCCGCCTACATATATCTTGTAATCACCCTTTAGTACAGTTCTCTGTCCATTTTCAAGAACTGTATCAAATGTTCTGTCCTTGAATTCAAAGTTTACAACCTTGAATTCTCCGGGCTCAAGAGTAACTCTTTCAAATCCTGCCAGACTGTACTTAGGCTGGTTAGCAGGATCAAGAAGTGATTCGAGATCATTTACGTCTGTATTTTTACCGTTCTGAAGCTTTTCTTCAGGAAGCTTATCGATATAAAGCTCTGCAATTTCATCAGCCTTAACAGTTCCTGTATTTTTTACAGTAACTATGGCACCCTTTTCAGTAACGCTTAAGTCATAATATTCAAAGCTTGAATATGATAGTCCATATCCGAAAGGATAAAGCGTTTCGCCTTCAAAATATCTGTAGGTTCTTCCCTTCATACTGTAGTCTTCCATAGGAGGCTGAGTTCCGTCTTTATAGAATGTAACAGGAAGCTTTCCGCCCGGAACTGCATTACCGAAAATTATATCAGCAACTGCCTGTCCGCCTGCCTGACCACTGTACCAGCTCTGAATAACTGCGTTACACTTCTCGTTTTCAAGGCTGAGATCCATCGCACTACCAGTATTACATACAAGGATTACAGGTTTTCCTGTAGAGATAACTCTTTCAACCAGCTTTCTCTGAGGCTCAAGCAGATAAAGAGATGTTTTATCTCCGCCTGCAAATGCATTTCCTGTATCGCCCTGTTCTCCTTCAATAGTAGAATCAAGTCCGACATAAAGGATAACTACATCTGCAGCCTTAGCACACATCTCTGCCTCACTGAGTCTGTCATCATCAAATGCAAGATTCTGAACCTTGCTTTCAAAGAGATGCGATCCTTCTGAATAAAGAACTCTGGTTCCCGGATTAACAGTTCTTCTTATCCCCTCAAGATTTGTAACATATCTAGATGATGTTCCATTATAATTTCCTTCGAGAACCATTATAGAGGTAGCTGTTGGTCCGATAACTGCAACTGACTTTATAGCATCCTTATTAAGAGGAAGTATTCCGTCATTCTTAAGAAGTACAGTTGAGTTAACGCTTGCTTTATAAGAAAGCTCAGCTGATTCATCTGTATCTATGGCTTCAAGACCAATCTTGTCATACTCACAATCATCATCGAACATTCCTAGTGCAGCTCTTATAGTATATGCACTTATAGCAGCTTCTCTAATTTCTTCCTCAGTTACAAGTCCCTGATCATATGCTTCCATCATGCTCTGGTAAGCTATACCTGCATTAACATCACATGTTGCCTTAAGTGCAAGTGCACATGTCTCATAAACATTTGATGTGACATGATGAGTCTCATGTATATCCATAAGAGCCATAAAATCAGATACGAAATATCCATCAAAACCCCAGTCTTTTCTGAGACGCTGCTGAACCAGCTCTGAACTAGCACAGGCCGGCTCACCATTTACTCTGTTATAAGCACCCATAACACCTGCAACATCTGCTTCTTTAATTGCATCATAGAATGCAGGAGTATATGTCTCTTCTATATCTTTTTCATTTACAATCGCATCAAATCCGTGTCTTATCGCTTCAGGTCCTGAGTGAACTGCATAATGCTTTGCACACGCAGCTGCCTTCATATATTTGCCGGCACCTTGAAGACCCTTTATAAAAGCAACTCCGAGTCTTCCGGTAAGATAAGGATCCTCACCATAGGTTTCCTGACCTCTGCCCCATCTTGCATCTCTGAATATATTCACATTCGGTGACCACATGGTAATACCCTTATACAGGTCTCTGTCCTCGAGCTTTCTGGATTCGTTATACTTAGCTCTTGCTTCTGTAGCTATAACATCTCCGATTTTCTCAAGCATATCCTTATCAAACATAGCAGCAAGTGCTATAGCTTGAGGAAATACCGTGGCTGTACCTGCTCTTGCGAGTCCATGAAGTCCTTCATTCCACCAGTTGTAAGCCGGGATTCCCAGTCTCTCGATAGCCGGACTATCATATCTAATCTGAGAAGCAGCTTCCTCAAGTGTCATGGAATCTACCAAAGATTTTGCCTTTTCCCTGAATTCTTTTTTCATTTCGATTCTCCGATCTGATTACTGACAACTAAAAAACATAGTTATTCAAAATACTTTCTCGCTCATAGTAACATAGATATATATCAAATACTTTTCAAATGTTGCTTTATGTTTTACATAAGTTGCTATATATAATTTTGATACTATTGACATTTGAAATATATACATGTTTGCATTATAATAGTAGGGCTACGATTATGAGACATCATTTAAGACACTGTAAATCTTGAAAAATAAGGAGTATAGCACGTGAAACATTTAGGTATTGATATAGGATCAACAACCGTAAAAATAGCCATAATCGACGAGGAAAATAACATCCTCTATTCCGAATACAAGAGACACTTTGCCAAGATCAAAGAGACACTGAGAGAGCTTCTTGAAAATGCAATTAAGTCGGTAGGTGATATGGAGGTCGCTGCAGACATAACCGGTTCAGGTGGTCTCGCACTCTCGAACGTTATCGGAGTTCCATTCGAACAGGAGGTTGTTTGTGTATCAACTGCACTTAAAACCTTTGCACCTAAAACTCAGGTTGCCATAGAGCTCGGTGGAGAGGACGCAAAGATCATATACTTCTCAAAGAACGGAATTGAGCAGAGAATGAACTCTGTATGCGCTGGTGGTACTGGGTCTTTTATAGATCAGATGGCTGCTCTCCTTATGACGGATGCTTCCGGACTTAATACTCTGGCCAAGGATTATGATACTATCCATCCTATAGCTGCAAGATGCGGTGTTTTTGCTAAAACAGATATACAGCCCCTTATCAATGAAGGTGCAACTAAACCGAACCTGTCTGCTTCTATATTCCAGGCAGTAGTCAATCAGACTATATCAGGTCTGGCTTGCGGTAAGCCGATAAGAGGCTATGTTGCTTTCCTCGGCGGTCCTCTTCACTTCCTGGATCAGCTTAGAGAGAGATTTATAGATACTCTTAATCTCGATGAGGAGCATTCTATAATCCCAGAAAATTCTCATCTTTTCGCAGCGTCCGGCGCTGCACTCCACGCAGATGAGGGAGTAACAATCGGTCTTAAGGATCTCGCTGAGAAACTTACTCCTGAGCTTAAGATTGAAGTCGAAGTAAACCGTATGGATCCTTTATTCAAGGATAAAGCTGAATATAAAGAATTTTCAGACAGGATGTCCAAGTACACCGTTAAACGCGGTGAGCTGAAATCCTATAAAGGAAATGTATTCCTTGGAATAGATGCCGGTTCAACAACAACAAAGCTCGCTCTTATCGGTGAGGATGGCGAGCTTCTATATGATTTCTATAGTAATAATAATGGTAGTCCTGTAAAAACAACTATCAAGGCTATGAAGGAGATATACTCTCTTCTTCCCAAGGATGCTGTTATCGCAGGAAGCTGTTCTACCGGATACGGCGAGGCACTTCTTAAGTCTGCATTCCAGCTTGATTATGGTGAGGTTGAAACTATCGCTCACTACACTGCTGCTGCATTCTTTGATCCGAAGGTTGATACCATCCTCGATATCGGTGGTCAGGATATGAAATGTATCAAGATCCGTGAAGGTGTAGTAGATAATGTAATGCTTAACGAATCCTGTTCTTCAGGCTGCGGATCGTTTATAGAAACATTTGCCAATTCTCTTGATTACAAAGTTCAGGACTTCGCTAAGATTGCTCTTTTCGCAAAAAGTCCTATAGACCTCGGTTCAAGATGTACTGTATTTATGAATTCAAAGGTTAAGCAGGCACAGAAGGAAGGTGCTTCTGTTGAGGATATCTCAGCCGGCCTTGCTTATTCAGTTATAAAAAATGCACTTCTCAAGGTTATCAAACTGACTGATCCAAAACAGCTCGGAGAAAATATCGTTGTTCAGGGTGGTACCTTCTATAATGATGCTGTTCTCCGTGCATTTGAACTTGTTTCAGGTGCCAAGGCTATTCGCCCTGATATCGCTGGTATCATGGGAGCATTCGGTGCTGCACTTATAGCAAGAGATAACTATACAGAAGATTTTAAGTCAACTACACTTCCTAGCAAGGATGTAGATGAGCTTACATATGAAACTCAGATGGCTCGTTGCGGTGGATGTACAAACAACTGCCTGCTTACTATCAATAAGTTCACAGGTAATCGACGTTTCATCACAGGAAACAGATGTGAAAAAGGACTTGGTATGAAGAAAAACAAAGAAAACATGCCAAACCTTTATGATTATAAGTATCATCGTATATTTGATTATGAACCTCTTTCTGCTGAAGAAGCTGTGAGAGGTGAAATTGGTGTACCTCGTGTTCTCAATATGTATGAAAACTATCCGTTCTGGCACACCTTCCTGACCGAGCTTAAGTATAGAGTTATACTCTCTCCTAAGTCAGACAAGAATATATATCAGATGGGTATCGAGTCTATCCCAAGTGATACAGAGTGTTACCCGGCCAAAATAAGTCACGGTCATGTTATGTGGCTTGTTAAGCAGGGACTCAAGCAGATATTCTATCCATGTATTCCTTATGAGAGAAATGAAACTCCTGATGCAAACAATCATTACAACTGCCCTATCGTTACTTCATATTCTGAGAATATAAAGAACAATATGGAAGAGATTGAAACTGAGCGTATCACATATATACGTCCTTTCCTTGCTCTTGATAACAGACTCGCTCTTAAGGATCGTATGTTCAGAGAGTTTTCTAAGTATACAGATGTAACAAAGGAAGAAATAAGTAATGCTATAGATAAAGCATACGAAGAAGCCGATCGCGTTAAAGCTGATGTACGTAAGAAGGGTGAAGAAACACTTAAATATATAAATGAAAACGGTAAGGTCGGTATAGTTCTTGCCGGACGTCCATATCATATAGATCCTGAAATTAATCACGGTATTCCTGAGCTTATAAACTCTTATGGTGTTGCCGTGCTTTCAGAGGATTCCATCTCACACTTAAGCGATGTAGAGAGACCTCTTATAGTATCTGACCAGTGGATGTATCATTCCAGACTTTATAAAGCTGCAAACTATGTTAAGACGAAGACAAACCTTGAGCTTGTACAGCTCTTCTCGTTCGGCTGTGGTCTTGATGCTGTTACAACAGACTGCGTAAAGGATATACTTTCAAATTCAAATAAGATATATACAGTACTTAAAATAGATGAGGTTTCAAACCTCGGTGCTGCTCGTATACGTATCAGATCACTGCTTTCAGCTATGAAGGTTCGTGAGAAAAAGAATTTCAAGCCGGTTAAATGTTCAACAGCAATAAACAGAGTTGAGTTTACTAAGGATATGAGGGATGATTATACAGTACTCTGTCCTCAGATGTCTCCGATACATTTTAAGATGCTTCAGGCGGCTATGAAACATTTCCATGTAAACTTTATTATGCTTCCGGATGCAACAAAGCATACGATAGACGAAGGACTCAGATTTGTTAATAACGACGCCTGCTACCCTTCTATTATAGTTGTAGGACAGCTTATGGAGGCTATTCAGTCAGGAAAGTACGATGTAGACAAGCTGGCTGTTGCTATCACACAAACCGGTGGAGGTTGCCGTGCAACCAACTATATAGGATTTATCAGACGTGCTCTTGAGAAGTCAGGATATGGACAGATTCCTGTTCTTTCTATAAGTGCACAGGGACTTGAGAAGAACTCAGGTTTCAAGGTTAACCTCAAGGGACTTAAATGTGCTATGCACGCTGTTATGTACGGAGATCTCTTCATGAGAGTAGTTTACAGGACAAGACCATATGAGAAGGTTCCCGGTTCTGTTAATAAACTTCATAAAAAATGGGAAAGAATCTGTATAAGAGATATAAACCGCGGATCAAAGAACTTCAAGAAGATTGTAAGAGATATCGTTCGAGAATTCGATGAGATACCGCTTAATGAAGAAGTTAGAAAGCCAAGAGTCGGTATCGTCGGAGAGATACTTGTTAAGTTCCTTCCTTCAGCAAACAACCACTTGGTTGAGCTGCTTGAAGCTGAAGGTGCTGAGGCTGTTATGCCGGATCTTCTAGACTTCCTCTTCTACAGTGCATATAACAGCAATTATAAGTACGAATATCTCGGAAAGACAAAGAAGTCTGCAAAGATAAGTAACCTGCTTATCAATATACTTGAAAAGATGAGAAGTCCTATGAGTAAGGCTCTTGAAAAGTCAAAGCGTTTCGAGCCACCTACACCTATAGCTACTATCGCATCCTACGCAAGACCTATTGTTTCCATCGGAAATGAAACAGGTGAGGGATGGTTCCTTACAGGAGAAATGATTGAGCTTATCAAGGAAGGTGCTCCAAATATTGTTTGCTGTCAGCCATTTGCATGTCTGCCTAACCACATAATCGGAAAGGGTGTTATAAAGAAGCTCAGAAATGTATATCCTGACGCCAACATCACTCCTATTGATTTCGATCCGGGTGCTGCAGAAGTTAATCAGATAAACCGTATCAAGCTTATGCTCGCTGCCGCAAGAGAAAATATGTGAAAAGGAATAATAAAATGATAAAGTTCAGTGAAGACAGATTATCTGTCGCAGAATACTTAAATCTTCGTAAATCAGTCTACTGGCCCGAGCTATCAGAAAGACAAGCTGAGCTTGCACTCGAAAACTGTATGTACTGTATATCTGCATATACAGAAGAAGGAAAGTTAATAGGAATGGGACGTATAGTCGGTGACGGTGCTGTTGTCTGCTATATCCAGGATCTTATAGTTTTACCCGAATATCATAAACAAGGCGTAGGCTCTGCACTTATGATGCATCTCAAGAACTACGTATCATCACTTACAACAAGCGGAGAACGAATCATGCTCTGCCTTATGTGTGCCAAAGGCCGTGAAGGCTTCTACAAAAAAAATGGGTTCATTCCGAGGCCGACTGAAAGCCTTGGTCCCGGAATGATATTATACATCCAAAAATAATTGGTAAATTCTTTTTTTTGCGCAACATTTTATTTCAACAAAAAAACATCTGACTAATACTTTTCGAGGACCTTTCGGGTCTCGGCGCTTAGCGATTCACGAACGTAGTAAAGTGAGAGCTTAGCGAGCGTCAGCGTCCGCTAGGGGGCGAACAGTCCAGTGAACTGTTCGCAGAAACGGAAGCGAGAGCGATGCCGAGAAAAGTATTAAGTCAGATGTTATTTATTTGTAAACCAGAAAAAAAGAAATGTCTATTCTATAGTCTTACGGAAATACCTTCGTTACGAAGGTATTCTTTAACTACTTTGATTTCCAACTCCTTGAAGTGGAATAGGGATGCGGCAAGTGCAGCATCAGCTTTACCGTCGACTACGGCATCCTTGAAGTGTTCACAGGTTCCTGCACCGCCCGATGCTATAACAGGAACGTTTACAGCTTCTGCTATGGTACGTGTAAGCTCTATATCGTAGCCGGCCTTGGTTCCGTCACAGTCCATGCTGGTAAGGAGTATCTCACCGGCTCCCATTTCTACGGCTTTAACAGCCCACTCGACGGCATCTATACCCATATCTACTCTTCCACCGTTTTTATATACGGTCCAGCCGTCCTTTGGTGTCCACTCATCGTTTATCTTGATGCTTTCTGAATAGCTAAGCGATGGATCTGCCGCTTTACCTACTCTTCTTCTACGTGCATCGATTGCCAGAACAACGCACTGACTTCCAAACTTTTCTGCGGCTTCAGAAATTAGTGTTGGATTATCTATAGCGGCTGAGTTAACTGATATCTTGTCTGCACCTTCACGAAGGATGGCTCTGAAATCCTCTATAGTTCTTATTCCTCCACCAACGGTAAATGGAATAAATACGGTTTCTGCAACACGTCTGACCATGTCTGTGACTATGGCTCTTTTATCTGACGATGCTGTTATATCTAGGAAAACCAGCTCGTCAGCTCCGGCTTTATCATAAGCCTTTCCGCATTCGACCGGATCACCTGCATCAATCAGATCCACAAAATTTACACCCTTTACAACTCTTCCGTCCTTGACATCCAGACAGGGAATTATTCGTTTAGTATGCATTTATTTACCCTCCTCTGTCATTTTAATAAAGTTAGCGAGTATCTTGAGTCCAACATCTGAGCTTTTCTCAGGGTGGAACTGACATGCCATAACATTAGCCTTTTCAACAGCAGCATCTATCTGAACATTATAGTTAGTTCTGGCAGCAACGTCATCAGGATTAGCCGCCTTCAGATAGTATGAGTGAACAAAATATACGTAGGAATTATCAGCTATACCATTAAACAGCTTTGAAGACTTATTTACCTCTATGCTGTTCCAACCAATATGAGGAACCTTATAATAGTTTCCTTCTGAATCTTCATTAGGTATACGTACTATTTTTCCATCCAAAAGTCCAAGACCTGCTATACCCGGAGTCTCTTCGCTCTCCTTAAACATAAGCTGAAGACCGAGACATATACCCAAGAATGGTTTACCGCTATCTGCATAATCATAGATAGTCTGAATAAGTTCATAGCTTTTAAGCTTTCCCATAGCATCTCCAAATGAACCAACTCCCGGTAGAATCACTCCTTCACTTGAAAGTATCTCATCCCTGTCTCTGGTGATGATTGCTTCCTTTCCGAGAAAGTTTATCGCCTTTTCTACACTTTTTATATTTCCTGCATCGTAATCAATAATTGATATCATAACTTAACCTCTTGCCATTATATATAAAAAGATAAAGTCTGACATAAATGTCAGACTCTACTTTTTTCTCTATTATTAATAATAATTTAGAAATCGTTCTGTGTATTTATGATAGGGAAAGAACCTGACTCTGTATCATTGAATACATAGTATATTCTATCATCCTCAGGCTTAACATAAACCTCAATTTTCTTAAGGTCAGCTGCTTTTTTACCTGAATCCTTCCATATCTTCTTAGCCTCAGCTATTACATCTGACTGTAATATCTGCTCGCCATAGAACTCGATATAAATATTCTCCTTCACGATTCCACCTCCTTATGAAATATAAACACTACATGCACAGTTTAACACATAAAATAATCAAAAATCAAGTCATACATTTGAATTGTTATCAACTTCAAAGTAGAATACTACTCCGTCTTCAACATTATAAGCACCATATTCTTTATCATGACTTTTCATAATCGCGGCCACAATTGAAAGACCGATTCCCGATCCACCGTAGCTTCTGGTTCTCGCAGGATCAACCTTGTAGAATTTTATAAAAAGCTTTTTCAGACTTTCTTCATCTATTGTATCACCGTAATTATAGACATTGACTCTGACTGTATCCTTTTTGTCTTCGTACCAGACGCGAATCTCACCATCATCTTTAACATGGTGAATAGCGTTGGATAAATAATTGGTTACAACCTCTTCTATACGAAAGCTGTCCGCCCAGACAAACTTCTCTTCCTTCTCTTCAAATTTTATATTTACATTTCTGTCCTTTAGTAGAATCGTTGTATTATTTATAACATCCTCGATAAGCTTGGTAAGATCAAATCTCTCAATGCTTAGATCATTACCGGTTTCTATCTGATTCAAATTAATAAGCCTCATAACCAGCTCATTCATCTTAGTTGCTTCATCAGATATGACATCACAGTAATAATTCATTGTCTCTGGATCATCGGCAATTCCTGATTTAAGTCCTTCCGCATAACCTTGAATTATTGCAAGAGGAGTTTTCAACTCGTGAGATACATGGGACAAAAATTCTGTTCTCATATCCTCTATCTGTTCCTTCTCCCTCAGGTTATTTGAAAGCTCCAGGTTTGCAGACTTAAGCTCTGTAATAGACTTCTCCAGCTTATTCGACAGCTCATTCATACTGTCTCCAAGCTCACCAATCTCATCAGAAGATTCAACATTTACCTTCGTACTGAAATCCATATTAGACATACGTCTTGCTATACGCGACATCTCTATAATAGGCTTTGAGAACATATTGGTAACTATAAGAACTATAAGTATCTCGAATACAAGAAGTGCAAAGGATACACTGGCGAATAGTCTGGCAGCAAATGTTATGTTGTCGTGTACTGTCTCAACAGGAGTTCTGAGCACAACAACCAGACCATTATCAAGTATACCTACGAGATCATAATAATTTCCCGGAGACTCGCTTGTTACACTCTCAGGATTTACTGTATTCCTTATAACCTTGTACTTCTCTTTTTTTTCAATCATCCCGTCTACATCGTAATCCTGCAGCAGAGACTTAAGTCCGGTTATTGTACTGTCATTCAGCTTTGCAGATGAATAAACTCTGAAATTATCAGGACTTATAACATATATGGATGCACTGGTCTGATTTTCTATATACCCATCAAGGCTTACTATTTCTTCATTTTCAAGCTTCAGGATATTTTCTTCATCTTGAAAGAACTCATTACATGATTTATAAGTTTCAACCAGCATATTCTTGGTATGTGAAACATAAAAACGTTCTATAAAATGATTACTGAGAGCCCAGGATATAAGGATTGTGAGAAGTGTAGTCAAAAAAACTATAATGGCTATCTTGAACCTTATAGAATGTTTAAACTCTATCTTCATTAATCAACCTCAAACTTATAACCTACCGCCCTAATGGTCTTAATATATGAACCCTTCTCTCCGAGCTTTGCTCTGAGCTTTTTTACATGAGTATCTATAGTTCTGGCATCACCGAAATAATCGTAATTCCAAACTCTGTTAAGTATATTATCTCTCGTAAGAGCTCTGCCCTGATTTGTAAGGAAATACTCAAGAAGCTCAAACTCCTTGAAGGAAAGCTCTATCTCCTGTCCATCAACAGTAACCTTATGAGCAACATTATCTATAACTATACCGCCGGCCTCAATGTTGTTAGCAGCTATATCTGTTTTTGATCTTCTGAGAACAGCCTCTACCCTTGCTACAAGAATCTTCGGATTAAATGGCTTGGTTATATACTCATCGATTCCTATCTCGAAGCCCTTAAGTTCATCCATCTCTGTTGATTTAGCAGTTACCATGATGATCGGTACATCAGAATTATTCCTTATCTCACGGCTGGCACTGTATCCATCCATAACAGGCATCATAACATCCATTATGACAAGTGCTATATCTTTATTGGAATTAAATACATCACAGGCTTCCTTGCCGTCTGCGGCTTCTATGACCAGATAGCCGTTCTTTACGAGGAAATCTCTGACCAGCTTTCTCATTCTTTCTTCATCATCAACCACAAGTATTTTGATATCGTTCATGTGTAACCTCCCGTTCATCATATAAGAAAAAGCAGATGAAAAACTCATCTGCTTTCTATTATAAAACTTTTTTCTTTGTCTGTCGATGATTCATCTACTCACCATCCGCATCAGATGATGTAGCATCAGTCATGGTAGTTGTCTGGAACTCACCAACAATTGTAATACCATAGCTTTCACAGAGCTTCTTTAACTCATCCTGATACATACCGAGATATGTCTTGGAATCCTCAATTGCCTGCTGAGCATCTGCTAGCTTAGTTGAATCAACTGCATTTATAGCATCAACAACATACTGGATGGCATCTCTCTGATACTTAGCTGACTTCTCATAGAGATCCTTAAGATTCTGAACATCTGAATTAGTATAAGTAAGTGCAGCAAGCTTCTCAAGATATGCATCATATGATGTAAGTGCATCATTCTCAAGCTGACTCTTCCATGTTTCGGAATCTATATCAGCACCGCTTTCGAAATAATCATTATAGATTTTAACAGCGCTGTCTCTTTCTGCAGCAATTCCCGGAAGATCCTCATTAACAAGCTTAACAATCTCTTCCTGAGAGTTTACCCCTGTCTTCTCTGCTTCGGTTTTCTCTTCTTTATCACCACAGCCTACAACAGTAAATACCATAAGAGCTGTAAGAAGAAGAGCCAAAAGTCTTTTTTTCATAATTCTTTACCTCTCAATTTCCTCATTTACAACATTCTCGATTTTATCACATATATCATTTTGTGTCAAAAATCTTTCATACATATCAGGTCTGAGCTCTTTTGTCCTCTTGATCGACTGGTCCCTGCGCCATTCATTTATCAGCTTATGATTTCCTGACAGAAGAACCTCAGGAACCTTAAGTCCCTCATATTCAGGAGGTCTGGTATACTGAGGATATTCCAGCAGATTTTGATAAAATGACTCATATACAGCACTATCATCACTTCCAAGAACATCCGGAAGAAGCCTGGTAATGGCATCTATCATCATAATAGCCGGAAGCTCTCCGCCTGTAAGCACAAAATCACCTATAGAAACAGGCTCAGGATTAATAAGCTCTATAGCTCTCTCATCAATTCCCTCATAATGACCACAGAGAAAAACCAGATTTTCACTTTTGCTCAGGTCTTCTGCCATCTTCTGGTCAAATGTTTTGCCGAGTGGTGACATATAAAGCACCCTTGTCTTTTCACCGCTTACTCTGGTCATGAGATCCTTATAGCACAGCCATACAGGCTCCACCTGCATAAGCATGCCCGATCCGCCACCATATATATAATCATCTACATGTCTGGACTTATTCTGGGCATAATCCCTTATATTAATAGATTCAAGATGTATAAGCTCTTTTTCAAGAGCCCTTCCTGTTATACTGTGACTCAGTGTTGAGTCAATCATTTCAGGAAAAAGCGTCATAACATAATAATTCATTCTACATACCCTTTATGAGTTTTACATATACTTTGCCATCATCCAGATCAACATCTGTTATAAAATCAGGTACGTCCGGTATATATTTTTCTGAACCGTCAGAACATTCTACAACGAAAATTACCTGATCAGCTTCATTTTCTATATAATCCTTTATAATACCTATCTTACTGTTATCCGCTATTACGTCAAAACCTATGATATCGGCCAGATAATACTCACCATCTTCAAGAGGAAGCGCATTTAATCTGTCAACATAGAGCTCAGCTCCTCTTAGAGGTGCTATATCATCGATATTCTTGTATTCATCAAATCCAAGAACAGGCATATTCTTTTTATATTTACAGCTAATCACATGAACAGGAATCATCTCTCCCTTAATTGATATATATGCCTCTTCCAGATACTTAAATCTGTCTATATCATCAGTTGTGGGGAATATGCTGACTTCTCCCCTAACACCGTGAGGTGAGGATAAAACTCCTACTCTTAAATAGTCTTCCATAGATCCTCTCTTATATGAGTTAAGCCGTGTATAAACACGGCTTAATTCCACTTAATAATTATCTGATATCAACTATAACCTTCTTGTCACCCTTTGACGCAGCTGCTTTCACAACTGTTCTGATTGACTTAGCGATTCTACCGCCCTTACCTATAACCTTACCCATATCTTCAGGAGCAACAGTTAATTCTATGTTGATAGTAGTATCATCTGAAGTCTCACTTACTATAACGCCATCAGGATTATCGACAAGAGATTTTGCAATTATCTCTACTAATTCTTTCATCGAAACCTCCCGACGTGTTATTTGGTTATACCTGCCTGCTTAAGTAATCTAGCTACAGACTCTGTAGGCTGAGCTCCATTTCCGAGCCACTTCTTAGCTGCATCCTCATCTACCTTGAATGCACTTGGCTCCTGATTTGGATCATATGTACCAATCTCGTCGATAACCTTACCGTCTCTTGAGTTTCTTGAATCAGCAACAACAACTCTGTATACAGGATGCTTCTTGTATCCAAGTCTTCTTAATCTGATTTTTACTGCCATTTTATTATTCCTCCATAAAATAAATATATTAACAAGCTGATTGCTCGTCACTTACTAATTAAAATCCGAAAGGCATATTGAAACCACCACGTCTCTTCTTCTTGCCCATCATTCCCGAGAACTGTTTCATCATCTTTCGAGACTGTTCAAACTGCTTCATAAATCTATTAATCTCTGCTATATCAAGTCCGCAGCCCTTAGCTATACGTTGTTTGCGACTGATATTTATCAGATCCGGATTAGCTCTCTCTTCCTCAGTCATAGACTGAATGATGGCCTTCGGCTTCTTCATAGCATCATCATCTATCTCGACCTTACCGAGCTTTGAGCCAAGTCCGGGGATCATCTTCATGATGTCACTCATGCTTCCCATCTTCTCCATCTGTTCCATCTGACTTAAGAAGTCATTGAAATCAAATGAAGCCTTGCGGAGTTTTTTCTCCATCTCAGCAGCCTGCTCTTCATCGATAGCAGCCTGAGCCTTCTCAATAAGAGTCTCCACATCACCCATTCCGAGGATACGGCTGGCCATTCTGTCAGGATAGAAAGGCTCGAGACTATCAAGCTTCTCTCCCATACCGGCATACATAATAGGCTTACCGGTAACAGTTCTGATAGAAAGAGCTGCACCACCACGGGTGTCACCATCAAGCTTTGTAAGAACAACTCCGTCAATTCCTATCTCATTGTTAAATGTAGTCGCTACATTTACAGCATCCTGACCAGTCATAGAATCGACAGTCAGAAGTGTATATGTAATATCATAAGTATTCTTAACAGCCTTAAGCTCGTCCATCATCTCTTCATCGATATGAAGACGACCGGCTGTATCTATAAATACAAGATTTATATTGTTCTGTTCAGCATATTTAAGTGCTTCACCAACGATTTCTACAGGCTTATGGTCAGTGCCCATCTCAAACACAGGAACTCCGACCTTCTCACCGTTAATCTTCAACTGATCAATAGCTGCTGGTCTGTATATATCACAGGCAACAAGAAGTGCCTTCTTACCCTTGTTCTTAAACTGTCCGGCAAGCTTGGCAACTGAAGTTGTCTTACCGGCACCCTGAAGACCACACATCATAATAGTGGTTATCTCATTGCTGGGCAGAAGCTTCAGCTCGGTAATTTCTGAACCCATAAGCGAAACCAGCTCATCACGAACGATCTTGATGACCATCTGTCCGGGGTTAAGTCCCTTCATGACATCCTCACCGATAGCCTTCTCAGTTACACCATTTACAAATGACTTAACAACCTTGAAGTTTACATCGGCTTCAAGAAGTGCACGTTTGACCTCTTTCATGGCCTCTTTAACATCATTCTCATCAAGCTTACCCTTGCTTCTCAGTTTTTTAAATACGCCCTGAAGCTTATCGCTTAAGCTGTCAAATGCCATATACTATCTCCTAATATCTAGAAATTATCAAATACCTCATCTGATAATCTGTTTATCTGTTTCAGATACTGCAAAAGAGCTTTTTTATCCTTGTCACTCAAATCTGAGCCTTTTATATACTCTTCAGCTTTTGATATCTGTTCTGTAACTTCTTTATTTTTGTCTCTAGCCTCAGTAAATCTCTTAACAAGACCGAGACGTTTCTCATAATCCTCAAGCTTCTGATTAGTTCTTCTTATCAGATCAAATGCAGCCTGTCTGCTGCAGCCGAACTCATCAGCAAGTTCAGAATATGACATATCATCGAAGATTGCTGCGCTGAACACATCCTTCTGATGATCACTTAGCATTTCTCCGTAAAAATCATATAATAATGATTGTCTGTATCTTTCATCCATACTGCAAAGTAATTCTCCTTGACACTCGGATAATGATATCAGACCAAATGCATGCTGTCAAGCATTATTTCTTGACAGTTTATATTACTTCTCTACCTTATTTGCATTACCGGACTTTTCATTTCCTTCAGCCTGCTTCTTGTCTGTATAATTACTCTTCCTGCGTGTTCTACTTTTTTGAGGCTTTGTCTTATCCTTTTCTTCATACTTAATCACCTGTTATTTTTTTCTTTTACCTATATAATTGGTTACGTGAGCTCTGCTCTTATCAGAGGAAGCCTTACTTCGGATTCGTTTTGCCTTCCTCTTTTTCTTTACTATCCCGGTGTCATATATAGTATAGTCCCTCTCAAAAAGCTGTTCAGTCATGTCACGCTTTATAGTAGGTTCTCCGGCTGTACTTACCAGCCTGTCATATATAACTCTTCGCTTAGTACCAGAAAGCTTGGGAAGTCCTTCTTTTTCCTGAATCTCGGCAAGCTCGCTTCTCCAAAGAAGATCCAGTTGATTATAGAGCTTGACCTTCGGGGATTTCTCAGCATCTCTTTCTACGATTACATTTTCTTCATTTACGAAAATTATTCCCCAATAATCAGGCACATGCTTCTCAACCTGAACGTGTCTTTCTCCAACAACTATGTAACATCTGTCACAAAACTGATCATAATCCTTAATCTGAGTTTTTAATCTGGTATATGTATCATTATCAGACTTTATCTCAAATCCGATCAACTCACCATCAACTACGGCAATTACATCTGCTCTTGAGTTTTTAATGGTTTTTTCCTCTATTGTCCTGACCTTCTTATATCTCTCATCCAGATAATCAAACAGAGGCTCCCTTATATCTATGTCGAGCAAACCTTCTCTCCTTTATGACATTTGATACTTATATTACATAAGGGGAGCAAAACGCTCCCCTGCATAAATCACGTTATTATATATAAAGCTTAATCAACGATATAAGGCTTGATTGTCTCCATAATCTTGTCCTCATCATGATCAGCATAGATATTGAGCTGTATCGGACTTGAGAGATCAAGACTGAAGATTCCCATAATTGACTTTGCATCTATAACATATCTTCCTGATACGAGATCAAAGTCAGCCTTGAATCCGCTTATATCATTAACAAATGATTTAACCTTTTCCATAGAATTGAGTGAAACTTTTACTTGTGTCATGCTTGTAACCTCCGTTATTTACAGAATTTTATCTTATGTTATAATGACATATGTGTTTATTGTCACGCAGCATAATATGCTATAAAATGCATGCTGACATCCATTTAATATAATAAAGTTAAAGGCTTAAAAAGTCAATATAATAATCGTTCGGAGACATATGATGTATAAGAATTTACAGGATAAAAAAGTTCATATAGTTACACTTGGATGCAAGGTCAATCAGTATGAATCAGATTCCATGCTTGAAGCACTGATAAACGAGGGTTGTGTACGGGCAGAATCTGATGAACCAGCCGATATATATATCATCAACACCTGTTCTGTCACTAACATGGCTGACAGAAAATCCAGACAGATGATAAGCAGAATGCGTAAGCAAAATGAATCTGCAATCATTGCAGCTACGGGGTGTTATGTTCAGGCTATAGGCGATGAACTGCTCAAAAACACATCAGTTGATCTGATCATTGGAAATAATAGAAAAAAGGACGCTCCGAGAATACTGTCTGAATACATAAGCGAAGGTACAACAAGCGACAGCTTTATAGATATAAATGAAGACTGTAATTATGAGGATATGTCGATAAATATGCCTGAGAACCATACAAGGGCATATATGAAGATTCAGGATGGCTGCAACAACTTCTGCACCTACTGTATCATTCCTTATGTACGAGGTCGAATAAGAAGCAGAAAGCTGTCAGATATACTGAGCGAGGCTGCTACCCTTGCAAAGAACGGCGTTAAAGAGATAATCCTTACAGGAATAAATGTATCCAGCTACGAAGATGGTGATTTTCGAATAAAGGATGTTATCTGCAGACTATCAAAGACTGAAGGAATTGAAAGAATCAGACTCAGTTCTCTGGAGCCGCGTATAATCAGCAGGGATTTTCTGGAGGCAGTTAGTAAGCTTCCTAACTTTTGTCCGCATTTTCATCTCTCACTTCAGAGTGCCTGCAATAAAACACTTAAAGCCATGAATCGTCACTATACTATAGAAGAATATGCAGATTCAGTTAAAATGATCAGAGAGTATTTTGATAACCCTGCTATCACAACTGATATCATAGTCGGATTTCCGGGTGAAACTGATGAAGATTTTGAAGACTGCTATAAGCATCTTGAGGAGCTCGAACTCTATGAGATGCATGTATTCAAATACTCCAGAAGAAAAGGTACCATAGCTGATAAGATGCCTGATCAGGTAGATGAGCAGATTAAAACCGAGAGAAGCAATCAACTGCTTAAGCTGACCGCTAAGCAAAAGAAGGCTTTTGAAGAGCTTTTCAACGGTACAACTCAGGAGGTTCTTATAGAGGAGATTGTTACTAAAAACGACAAAAAATATTTACGGGGACATACAACAAGATATATCCTTGTCGACATCCCCGTAAATGATCATGAATTAAGTTCAGCATCCGAACAGATAAATAAACTGATTGAAGCTAGATTATGACTCTGCCTTAGGTTCTTTACCCAGTTTATTCATACTCTGTCTCACCTTGATAAAGCTCATGAGGCACCATGCGATCTGACTGATCGTTGTTGCTCCCCATACTCCCCATACATCAAGGTTTAAAACGATGGCCAGAATATAACTGGCTATCGGGTTTATAATAAGCACACACAAGGTAGCCATCAATCTCGGACCTTTTACATCTCCCATTCCTCTCATAGCGGCTACATTTACTATTCTTGTAATCTGAAGCAATGTGAGTGCAGCAGCTACATAGCTATACTTCGTTCCTGTCGCTATTGCTTCCTCGTCTTTAAAGAATGAACCATAGAACGCATGCGCACCAAATATATATATAGCGCTTAGGACAATTGACACCACTATTGCTATTTTCATGGCCTTACTCACATATTGTCTAAGTTCACCATACTTTTCAGCTCCCATACTTCTGCCGGTTAGCGTTACGACTGTACTCTGAATTCCGTCTCCGAATGCAAAAGAATAATTAAGAAGGATCATCGCTACAAAGTAAACGGCAGTTTTATCATATGGAAGTGTTGATATGACAATACCTGAAATAAGGAATCCTATTCTTGTAAATATATTCTCAAAAACTACATTTCCAGCTTTACTCTTGATATTCTTTTTTATCTCCGGCGTTACATCCTTGGTTCTAAAGGTACCCTTAAGACTCAGGAAGTCGCTTGATTTTTGAAGAAAAATAATTCCGATTATACAAGAAGCTACAGTTCCTGCTACTGTTCCAAGTGCATCACCGGCAACCTCCAGTCTTGGAAATCCCCAATGACCTTCGATAAACAGATAATTTACAAATATATCTCCAACACCCATTGCTATACTTGAAAAAAGCGTAATTTTTGTTTTCCCGACTCCTCTCAACGCAGCATTTAAAACAATTGAAAGTGTCTGGAATATCATAAATCCCATAACTATACGGAAGAACTGAACCGAGAGATCTATGGTCTCAGTCTGTTTACTAAAAAGTAAAATCACCGGTTTGGCAAAAACAGACAGGAGTATACCCAGTACCACTGATAATAATATAGTTATTCTCAGAACAGTATGGAAGTAAGCATTTGCTTCCTCCTTATCCTTTCTTCCTAATGACTGTGATACAAATATAGATACAGTTGTTCCCAGGGCAAAGAATATACAGAGAAAAAGAAGCTTAGGCTGACTTGTGATAGATACAGCAGAGACAGCTTTTTTACCGAGAGGTGCTATCATCTTCGTGTCTATAGATGTAACAACTACACTGATCAGACTCTCTAAAACTGCAGGAATTCCAATCGTTATAAACTCTTTTTTCATATTTGGTTTTGCGTCTAATACATTTGCTTTTTCTGCCAATTTTACAATCCTGTTTAATCGAATCTAGTTTACATACAAGCTATAGATATGTGTGTAATCCCTTTATCATCATCTACATATAATTCAACATAATAAGTATATGCATCATCTGCATATGTATATTCCGTATAATTCAGAGATGTAGAGACGAAGGGGTCAAAAGGAGGTTCCCCATATGCTGCCTCTATCTCCTCCGCTGTACTTCCCCATGTTATACCACCCGGAAGAATTAACGAAGGATATTTACCGTTTTTTGTATATCCGATATCTATATCCAAAGAGTTGATCTTGCAATCAGCAATTTTCTTCGTTTCTTCTGTATCATTTGTGAAGCCAATCCAGATATCCAGATCATCATCGAAATTATCACTCTTAAGAGCTATAGTTCCGGGGAGCACATCTCCTGTATTCAGTACATAATCATCATCAAAGCCATAGTCCTTCAGGTTATAAGAGAACTCATCACTTATTTTAGAATACTCAAATGGAAGCTCCAGGATATCTCCCTCAAAGCATATCTGCTTTGAATAGAGATCATCTGAAAGACCAGCCGGAATATCAACATTTGAACCTGTTTTATAAGGTTCTATATCAATATCCTTGATATTTACAATAAACCACTTACCGTTTACATTCATACATGTGAAGGTACAATAATAAGTTCCGGCATTTTCTATTCCGTCCTTATCTATATATTTAACAGAAATATTCATATCCCTGATCTCATCAGATTTGTCCTTCTCATAATCCCATGCTTCGAGTTCAGAAACTCTGTCTGATTCGGAATACATATCTCCCGTCTCTATCTCAACCTTACTTTTCTGAAGCTCTGAGATATGATTCTTATGATCAGTTATAAAGGACTCTACATTCTTAACAAATGTATCCTTATCCTTAACATCATCAGATACATAGTCCTTAAGATTAGAAGCATTTCCGGAATTATAAGCATCTATATAAGCATAAGCGATAGTCTCTATACTAGACGCACCACCATCCTCCTTCTTATCAAAAAGGAAGTACATGCCAACTCCAAGACCGGCAAGTAAAACAACGATACCGGATATGATTCCGATTATTAAACCTTTAGACTTCTTCCTAGGTTTTTCTTCCTT
Organism: Lachnospiraceae bacterium UBA3850; assembly: GCA_002392655.1. Classification (GTDB taxonomy): domain Bacteria; phylum Bacillota; class Clostridia; order Lachnospirales; family Lachnospiraceae; genus Eubacterium_Q. The sequence goes on from DGHK01000062.1 coordinate 29,250, forward strand.
TCCTTTTGGAGGAAGCTGGCCATATGGAGCAGCCTGCGATGTAGGTGACTGATTAAGCACAGCCTGCGAAGGTGCATTATACCTTGCCTGTGGCTGAGGAGTATACTGACCCTGCTGTGGGTTATACTGACCTTGCTGAGGAGTATACTGTCCCTGCTGTGGATTCATCTGTCCCTGCTGTGGATTATAGGTCATCTGCGGATTACCCTGAGGGAACTGCATATTCGGACGATTACCCTGAGACTGCGGTCTGGCATATGGATTCTGACCCGGCATTGGCTGCTGCCCTACATAAGGACTTTGTTCGGGCATAGGCCGTCCGTTTTGTGGATACGGCTGACCATATTGATAAAAAGGTCTCTTAAGTGGTTCCTGCTTTATGGATTCAGAACCGTTATATACCTCTTCTTCTTCGTTCATAATACCACCTCTTAAACGATAATTTATCTAATCTCCGTTAAAACTAAACAACATTATACCACTCAATTGCAAAAGCTTGAAATACTTTTTGTCCCACTGGGACATTCTTGCAGCAAAGCTGCAGTCTCGCCGTTCGATTCCCAGAAT
>DGHK01000044.1 GCA_002392655.1 Lachnospiraceae bacterium UBA3850
AAAGTATTTATATGATTTAAGAAGAAAAAATCTTCTTAAACAGGGGGCTTTTCAAATTTCTAAAGCTATTATAAGGATTTTGTGGTAGAATGTATATAAGAATCTTGCAAATTGTATTAAAATATTGGGTAAAGAAATTTGTTATCCTGATTATAATACCAGAATAATATAAAAGGGGGTAATTATGTCTGATATAATGGCAGAGGTAACTAGGAATGTTTTTTTTGAAAGAGAAAATGATATAAAGCATCCATCCTACGACAAAGAGATGTCCTTCTATACTTTGATAGCAGATGGTAAGCTTGATGAAGTTCGTAAGAGTTGGAATACAGCCCCTAAATCAGATGCTGAGGAAAGAGGTATTCTTTCAGATGATCAGCTCAGAAATATGATGTATCATATGGTTTCAATGACAGCAATTATCACCAGGGTATGTATCGCGAGGGGTATGCCACAGGATATAGCTTACAAGATAAGTGATGCATATATAAGAAAGGCTGATAGAGCATCCAGTGTTGAAGAAATCAGAAGCATACAGTGGGATATGGTTCAGTCATTTACAGAATACGCTGACAGAACAAAGAGGCTGAATGTCAAATCGAAGCAGGTAAGAGATTGTGTTAATTATATAAATAAGAATGCACATGAGAATATAACTGTTTCTGAGCTTGCTGAATCTGTTGGACTTAATGAGACTTATCTGTCAAAGCTCTTTAAGAAGGAAATGGGCTGTACTGTAAGTGAGTATATAAGAGATGAGAAGATAGAAGAAGCTTGCTATCTGCTTAGCTTTACTAATAAGACAAGCATCGAGATAGCTACGGATCTCTCATTTTCATCCCACAGTTATTTTATAAGTGTCTTCAAGAAAGTCAAGGGTGTAACACCGAAGGAATACAGAAATCAGCATAAAGCAATCTAAATTAGAGAGGAATAATTATAGAGGAATAAAGTATGGACTATCCCGAAGAATCACATCTCATGAAAGAAGCAGAAGAGATAGCGAAGGTTTTTTCAAGAACTAAAGAGTTTGCAGATATGATGACACTCTACAGATGTGCTATCATGGAGATAGAAACCAAGCTCAGGGTCTTGAATGAAGAATTCTCTCTTCAATATGACAGAAATCCATTTGAATCTATAGAATCAAGACTTAAGAGCCCTGCCAGCATAGTTGAAAAGATGCTGAGCAGGGGACTTGAGATTAATGTGGAAAATATGGAGGGCGAGCTTTTTGATATAGCCGGAATCAGAGTTGTATGCTCCTTCAGGGAGGATATTTACAGACTGGCAGATCTGCTTGTTCAGCAGGATGATGTCCTGCTGCTTGCACGTAAGGACTATATCAAGCATCCAAAATCCAATGGATATAGAAGCTTTCATATGATAGTTGATATACCTATCTTCCTTTCGGAAGGGAAGAGACATATGAAGGTTGAGGTACAGTTCAGAACCATATCTATGGACTTCTGGGCATCTGTCGATCATAAACTGAAGTATAAAAAAGAACTTAAATCTCCGGAGGAGGTGGGAGAGAGGCTTAAGAAATGTGCCGATACTCTGTCACAGCTTGATGAGGAGATGGAAGAAATCAGAAAGAGTCTGGATAAGAGAGCATGAGATATGAAGGAATAAAAAAGGGTGATGAAGGTAAGTTCATCACCCGTTATGATATAAGCTATAGAACTGAGGATGGACAGTCCAAGGTCTATGAGATAATCAGCAGAAATAATGATATAAAAACATATGAGGAGCTACACGGTGATAAGCCTGATGCAGTTGTTATCATCATGACTGACGAATCCGGGGAGCGTATACTTCTGAACAGGGAGTTCAGGATGGCAGCCGGAATGTGGGTCATGAATTTTCCAGCAGGTCTTATTGACGATGGTGAGACACCTGAAGAGGCGGCGGAAAGGGAGCTTAGAGAGGAGACCGGGCTAGAAATCATTTCCATGGACGATATGATAGGACTGAGCTATAGTGCCGTTGGTTTTTCAAATGAGATGAATGTCTGCGTGATCGGAAAATGCAGAGGAGAGATAAAAGAGAGTAATTCTGCATTTGAAGAGATACAGGCGGCGTGGTATACTAAAGAACAGGTTCGGGAGCTTCTGAAAACTGAGAGGTTTGCAGCCAGAACCCAGGCTTACGTTTATATGTGGGCAAATCACTGAAAGGGAAGGAGACAAAATGGGGATTTTATCAAGATTTAAGGATATAATGGCTTCGAATGTAAATGCTGCTTTCAATAAGGAAGACAAGCGAAATGAAAAGACCGTAAGAAAATATCTCGATTCTTTGAAATCGGATCTTGGTCAGGTATACTCGGAAACAGAGGCCAGAAAGGTTGAATATCAGAGAGCAAGAATGGCCTATGATGAGAATTTAGCTGAGCAGGAGAAGCTTGACAGATACATAATGAAGGCAAGTGAGTCAGGAGATACCGCAAGTGCCAGACAGTATGAGGCACGCCTTGAGAAGATAAAAGAGGATGGAGTTTCTCTCAAACAGAAGTATGATATAGTGAAGGGCGATATGGACAGCCTGTCTGCCATGAATGAGAAGCTGAGAGATGATATCGCTACACTTGAATCAAAGCTTAGCGAGATCAAGTCCAAGGAGGTCAGTGCATCAAAGCAGGATCCGGATAGGATTCTCTCTGAGATGAATGACAAGGCTGACTATATAATCGACAAGGCAAATGCTATGGAGGAGCTGAACAGATCATCAGGTCAGTCAAGCTATGATGAGGTTGAGGCTCTTGCTGAAAAGTATGATAATACAGATGATCAGTAATTAATGCATTTTAGTAAACAATACACATCTATGTAAACGGAGGTAACTATGGGTATTCTATCAAATCAATTTGCAAATGTTGTTGAATGGGAAGAGTTTAGTGATGAGCTTATTTTCTGGAAATGGAAGAATAGAGAAATCAAGAAGGGCTCTAAGCTTATCATACGTCCTGGACAGGACGCTATATTCCTTTATCAGGGCAAGATAGAGGGTGTGTTTAAGGATGATGGTACATATGATATCGAGACCAAGATCATACCTTTCCTTTCTACTCTTAAGGGATTTAAGTTCGGATTTAATTCAGGAATGAGAGCAGAGGTGCTTTTCGTTAATACCAAGGAGTTTACGATTAAGTGGGGTACAAAGGGACCTATCATGCTTCAGGCACAGGGACTTCCGGGTGGTCTTCCGATCAGAGCTAATGGAACTGCAAATGTTAAGGTTTCTGATTATGCAACACTTATAGATAAGGTTGCCGGAATCAAAGATTCTTATTCTATAGAAGATGTAAAGCTTCGTATAATTACTATCCTGGATCAGCTTCTTATGAAGCATATATCTCAGGAAGGTAAGGATATGTTCAATCTGCAGGCAAGTGCGATTGATATATCAAGAGGTATTCAGGAAGATCTTGATATGGAGACTTCGAAGGATGGAATATCCGTAACAGGCTTCAGCATCAATAACTTCAATTATCCTCAGGAGGTTCAGGATGCAATCAACAAGAATGCTGCACAGTCTATGGTTGGAAATGTTGCTAACTACACTCAGCTTTCTATGGTTGATGCTATCGCCGAGGGTAAAACAGGTGGAAATTCAACAATGGGCAGCATGGCAGAGATGATGATGGGTGCTACTATGGCTAACCAGATGATGGGACAGATGAATAACAATGCTACTATGAATCAGCAGGCAGCACCACAGCAGGCAGCACCACAGCAGGGCGCAGGCGGTACAGCTCCTAAGTTCTGTCCGGAGTGCGGAACACCTACAAATGGTGCTAAGTTCTGCTCGGAGTGTGGAACTAAGTTAATATAGGTATCTTTTAGTACATCTAGTACATTTGAGATATACAAAGGAGGAAAAATTAAGTGAAGAAGAAAGTGACAATTGCCCTTGCTTCATTGATGATGCTCACTATGACAGCGTGTGGTGACAAGGATAAGGAGACAACTACTGCAGCAACAACGGAGGCTACCACAGCGGCCAGCGTAGAGGAGACTACCGCAGCGGCTGAGGAAACAACCGAAGCAGTAACAGAAGCTACAACAGCCAGTGAAGAAGAGACTACTGAGAAAAAAGCAGAAGGAACTGACAGTACTTCCGGAACAACCGGCGATGACTTCTATAAGGTTTGCACGAATGCTGATAAGAAAACCGTTGAAGACTTTGCTGCAAAGGCAAGAGATGCATATGTAAACGGTGACTGGGAAACATTATCAGAAATGATCCTGTATCCTATCAATCTTGCAGAAGGAGTTACTGCAGAAGACAATTATGCATTTATGGACTACATGAACAGCAAGAAGGTAACAGATGCTGACAAAAAGGAGATGGAAGCTGAAACCTGTCAGGATATGTTTGCCAGAGATCAGGGAATATGTCTGGGAAGCGGACAGATCTGGATCGGTGAAAATGTAGATGATTCAAAGCTATATGTAATTTCTATTTCCGGTCTTGAATAAGTATTAGCATGAAAGAAGTCAATGGGGATGGTTCTCATTGACTTCTTTTTTTTATTACTCAAAGATATTATTTGTTAAAAAAAACTATCTGTTGACAACTGAAAAATATAGTGATATAACATACATAACAAATGATTAGCACTCAACCAAAGAGAGTGCTAACAATCAATAAACCCGATAAGGTTTACCCCAAAAAGAAATAGACTGAATGGGTTACGGGTAAGAGAGGAGATGAATGTATGAACGCTGAAAGATTTACAAGAAAATCACTGGAAGCAGTGGAAGGAGCACAGAGATGTGCGATGGAGTATAGTAATCAGGAGGTTACTTCGGAGCATCTTCTTTACAGTGTTATGACAGTTGATGACAGCCTTATCAGAAAGCTGCTTGAGAAGATGGGAATAGCAGCAAGTGCATTTACTGATGAAGCCGAATCTCTGATAAAAAAGCTACCTCACGTATCAGGTTCTACAGAGGATATATATATGGGACAGGCTGTAGGCCGTGTTCTGTTAAATGCTGAAAATGAAGCAAAGAAGATGGGAGATGAGTATATCTCTATAGAACATTTGTTCATAAGTCTTATGGACAAGGGTTCTGAAGGTGTAAAGGATCTGATTAAGAAGTTCGGCATAAAGAAAAATGACTTTATGCGGGTCCTTGCTGAGGTAAGAGGAAATAAGAAGGTTGAGTCGGATAATCCTGAGGATACCTATGATGCACTTGAAAAGTTCGGCTACAACCTGGTGCAGCGTGCACGTGAGCAGAAGCTGGATCCTGTAATCGGACGTGATATGGAGATAAGAAATATCGTTCGTATTCTTTCGAGAAAGACCAAGAATAATCCTGTTCTGATCGGTGATCCCGGTGTAGGTAAGACTGCAGCAATTGAAGGTCTGGCACAGCGTATAGTAAAGGGAGATGTTCCGGATTCACTGAAGGATAAGGAGATATTTGCGCTGGATATGGGTTCTCTTATAGCAGGCGCAAAGTACAGAGGTGAATTTGAGGAGAGACTGAAGACAGTACTCGATGAGGTCAAGAAGTCTGATGGGCAGATAATCCTCTTTATCGATGAACTCCATACGATAGTAGGTGCCGGTAAGACTGATGGCTCGCTTGATGCCGGAAATATGTTAAAGCCTATGCTTGCCAGAGGAGAGCTTCATTGTATAGGTGCAACTACAGTAGATGAATATAGAAAATATATCGAAAAGGATAAAGCGCTTGAGAGAAGGTTCCAGCCTGTTCAGGTTAATGAACCTACCGTTGAAGATACCATTTCCATACTGAGAGGTATAAAGAACAGGTATGAGGTATTCCACGGAGTTAAGATAAGTGATGGTGCACTCGTTGCAGCAGCGACACTTTCGAACAGGTATATCACAGACCGTTTCCTTCCGGATAAAGCCATAGACCTTGTGGACGAGGCATGTGCCATGATCAAGACTGAGCTGAATTCCATGCCGGCTGAGGTTGATGAGATTGAGCGTAAAATCATGCAGCTTGAAATTGAGGAGACTGCTCTTAAAAATGAGGATGATCATCTGTCGCAGGAGAGACTTGCGAGCATCGAGCAGGAGCTTGCTGAGCTTAAGGATAAGGCAAACTCCATGAAGGCAACCTGGGAAAATGAGAAGGCTGAGGTTGAGCGTGTCAGAACGCTTCGCGAGGAAATCGAAAATGCAAAGGATGACCTGGAGATAGCGCAGAGACAGGGTAATTATGACAAGGCTGCCGAGCTTCAGTATGGAAAGATTCCTGCACTTCAGAAGGAACTGGAGGCACTGGAAAACAGTGCAAATGTAAAAGAGAGACAGCTGCTTCATGAGACAGTAACTGATGAAGAAATAGCCAAGATTATTTCTAAATGGACAGGAATTCCTGTATCGAAGCTTTCTGAGTCAGAGAGAAACAAGACACTTCATCTAGCAGATGAACTGCATAAGAGAGTAATAGGACAGGACAATGCCGTTTCGCTTGTCAGTGAGGCTATCATCAGATCAAAGGCCGGAATCAAGGATCCAACAAAGCCGATAGGTTCATTTCTTTTCCTTGGTCCTACCGGTGTAGGTAAGACGGAGCTTGCTAAAACTCTTGCAGAAGCACTTTTTGACAATGAGAATAACATAATAAGAATCGACATGAGTGAATACATGGAGAAGCACAGCGTTTCACGACTTATCGGAGCGCCTCCCGGATATGTTGGATATGATGAGGGTGGACAGCTGACGGATGCGGTGAGAAGAAGTCCATATTCCGTAGTTCTCTTTGACGAGGTAGAGAAAGCTCATCCGGATGTGTTCAATATCATGCTTCAGATACTTGATGATGGTCGTATTACGGACTCAAAGGGTAATCTGGTAGACTTCAAGAATACCATCCTTATTATGACCTCAAATATTGGTTCGGAGTTCCTGCTTGAAGGAATCGACGAGGATGGAAGTATCAAGGAAGAGGCAGAGAAGCAGGTAAATGACATGCTTAAGCTACATTTCAGACCTGAGTTTTTGAACAGACTTGATGAGATAATCATGTTCAAGCCGCTTACGAAGGATAACATTTCCGGAATAGTTGAGCTACTGATGAAGGAGCTAAACGACCGAGTAGCAGAGCGAGAGATAAAAATCGAGCTTACAGACAGCGCGCGTGACTATATAATTGATTGCGGCTACGATCCGGTTTACGGTGCAAGACCACTTAAGCGTTTCCTTCAGAAGAATGTTGAAACACTCGTAGCAAGAGCAATCCTTGGAAATCAGTTATCTGTTGGAGATACAGTATTCATCGATAACGAAGGCGGAGAGCTGGTTTGTAAAAAGGGATAACAATTAAATGACTGTAGTAAAAACGGAGTCGCATTTTGAAATGCGGCTCCACTTTTGTTATTCTTGAACGTTATTCCTAGATGTTATTCCTGATCGTCTCCCTGACTTTCCTGCTTATACTTTTTGTAATAGGTGACGAAAAAGATTATAAGCTCAGCTCCGAAGATTATAAGTGCTACCGGACTGAAAAGGACATCCACAAAACCTTGATCCTTACGTGCACTGTGAATAAGTGAGAATACAACCCATATTATAATTGAATAAACTATCGTTTTTATAAATACAACCTTCATAATAGCTCCTTTCAAACTAATTTTAAACATAGTAGCTTAAGAAGGACTGTATGTCAACTGCAAAATAGCAAAAGGTACCGTGTACCAAAATGGCAAAAGGTACCGTGTACCAAAACTGCAAAAGGTGCCAGGTACCTAAAAAATGTTCATGAACATTCATGAATTTAAAAAATGCTATTGACATGAACAAGACGTGGGAGTATAATTCGTTTTCGGAAAGCAGAAATGAATGATTTCGTGAACGTATCGAAAGAAGGTTATTATGAAACTATCTATTATTGATAAGGACATTTTACTTACGATTTCTAAGCACGGCTATTCTAATCAGAGAAAACTGATGGACCATTCGGGTTATTCCATCGGATCTGTAAACAAATCAATAAGCGCCCTTACGGAAGAGGGAATGCTTGATGAATCCATGAAGCTTACAAAAAAGGCAAAAGCGTATCTGAAGGATTGCAGTCCAAAGAATGCCGTTATCCTTGCTGCTGGATACGGTATGAGGATGGTTCCCATCAATACGGAAACTCCGAAGGGACTTCTTACGGTGGATAATGTTCCTCTTATTGAAAGAACAATTGAACAGCTGCATGAGGTTGGCATCACTGATATCACTATGGTTGTTGGATTCATGATGGAGTTCTACGATTATCTGGTAGATAAATATGGTGTGAAGATGATATACAACAATGATTATGCTGAAAAGAATAATCTTCATTCACTCAAGCTGGCAGCAAAGAAGATAAGCAGTACGTATATAGTTCCATGTGATATATGGAGCGAAAACAATCCGTTTTCCAAAACTGAGGCTTATTCCTGGTACATGGTAAGTGATCTTCTGGATGAAGAGAGCTGGATCAGGGTAAACAGGAAGTCTGAGCTGGTGCGTGTAAACGGTGAAACCAGGCATGATGATCTGTCGAAGGTTGGAAACAGGATGATAGGTATCGCTTATGTATGCGAGGAAGAGGCTGAGATACTCAGAGAGAATCTGATAAGTCTTGATGAAAAGCCAAATTATAACGACAGCTTCTGGGAGGAGGCAGCCTTCAGAAAGGACAGGATGTTCCTGAATGCCAGAGTCGTATCACATAATGAAACAACAGAGATTAATACCTATGAGCAGCTTCGTGAGCTGGATTCCGAAAGTAGAAATCTGGAGAATGATGCTATAGGAGTAGCGGCTCAGGCACTGGGTGTTCAGCAAAATGATATCAAGAACATTACAGTTCTGAAAAAAGGTATGACAAACCGTTCATTCCTTTTCGAATGCGGCCTAGATAAATATATCATGCGTATTCCGGGAGAGGGAACGGATCAGATAATAAATAGAGATAAAGAGGCAGCGGTTTACGCAGCAATCGAGGGTAAGGGAGTATGCGATGATAATGTATACCTGAATCCTAAGAATGGATACAAGATAACCAAGTTTATCTACGATTCGAGAAACTGCGATCCGACTGATCAGCATGATCTGGACATATGTATGAAGAAGCTGAGAGATTTCCATGATATGGGACTGAAGGTGCCTCATACATTTGAAATCATAGCTCATATAGACTACTACGAATCCCTTTGGAATGGTAAAAAGTCTGTATACAGAGATTATGAAAAAACAAAGGAAAATGTGCTTTCACTTAAGGAATATATAGAGGGCCAGAATATAGAAAAAACATTAACACATATAGATGCTGTTCCTGATAATTTTATGATAATTGAAAAGGACGGCGAGACAAATATACAGCTGATCGACTGGGAATATGCGGGAATGCAGGACAGATACGTGGATCTTGCTATGTTCTCCATATATTCATTATATGAAAAGGATCAGGTGGACAATCTTATAGATACGTATTTCAAGGTTGCCGGTGAAAAGACAGATGAGAATATACGGACAAGGATATATGCTTATATCTCCATGTGCGGACTTCTTTGGAGTAACTGGTGTGAGTATAAACGGGGGCTTGGAGTGGATTTTGGTGAGTATTCACTCAGACAGTACAGATACGCAAAGGATTATTATAAATACTTTAAGGAAAGAGTATAAAGATTATCTATAACTATTGAGGATGTTTATATGAACACTATAAAAAGAGCGATAATAATGGCGGCCGGAAAGGGCGAAAGACTGAGTCCTGTAACTCTGGATACACCGAAGCCGCTGGTAAAGGTAAACGGAGTAAGAATGATAGATACCATAATAGATGGTCTTCATGCAAATGGTATACATGAGATATATGTGGTAACGGGATATATGATGGAAGAGTTCAGTGTACTCCTGGAAAAATATCCTGATATTAAAATACTATCGAATCAGTTTTATATGGAGTATAACAACATCTCATCACTCTATATAGCAAGGAAATATCTGGAAATGGGAGACTGCATGATACTTGATGGTGATCTGCTGATCAAAAATGACAGGATACTCCACAGTGATTTTGAAAGGTCCGGATACAGTGCTATATGGACTGATGGAAAAACAGATGAATGGCTGATGCAGGTAAATGATGAAGGGATCGTCACAGAGTGCAGCAGAGATGGAGGAGAGAAGGGCTGGATACTTTTCAGCATCTCCAGATGGACCAAGGAAGACTGCAGGAAACTGAAGAAGTTCCTTGAGTATGAGTTTGACTACACGGGAAATAGACATCTCTACTGGGATGATGTAGCGATGTTCAAACATTTTAAAGAGTTTAGACTTGGAATAACTCCTATGGATAGAGACGATGTAGTCGAGATAGACAGCTTTGATGAGCTGGTAAAGGCTGATCCAAGCTACAGGGATTATACTTCAAGGTTTTAATTTTAGAATTAAATGACGCCAACGTCATTATAAAATTGAAAATAATATTTAAAGAGGTGAATGGTAATGGGTAAGAACGAAAGTTCAAAACAGGCTGACACGAAAAAGACGGAGGAAAAGGAAAAAAGGGTTTACAAAAATAAGGACGGATATTATGTAGTAAAGGGTAGAAGAATAGACCCTGCTACAACAATTATTCCACTTATAATAGTACTTATTCTTGGAATACTCTTTATCGCTAAGCCTGATGGTTCGACGACTACAGTATCAGCAATTAGAAATTTCCTTGGTGATAAAACAGGTCTTTATTATCTGATTATAGCACTTGGTATATTCCTTGCATCACTGTATATAGCATTTTCAGATCTTGGAAAGATCCGACTGGGTAAAAAGGATGAAAAGCCTAAGTATGGATTCTTTGCCTGGGGTGCAATGGTTTTCTGCTGCGGACTTGCTGCTGATATTCTTTTCTATTCATTTTGCGAGTGGATATACTATGCTGAAGAGGCGCATGTTCAGGAGCTTGGAAATGTAAAGGACTGGGCTTCAACATATCCTCTTTTCCACTGGGGTCCTACAGTATGGAGCTTTTATGCTATTCTTGCTGCCTGCTTCGGATTTATGATCCATGTAAGAGGAAGTAAGAAGCAGAAGTATAGTGAGGCTTGTCGTCCTATACTTGGAAAGCATACAGACGGTATTCCGGGAAAAATAATCGATATACTTGCTGTTGTTGCTCTTATAGCTGGTACAGCGACAACATTTAGCGTGGCTACTCCACTTCTGGGACAGGCTATTACAACACTTTTTGGTATCCCTTATACAAAGTGGGTAACAATTGCAATACTTCTTATAACCTGTGGTGTTTATACAACATCAGTTATGATAGGAATGAAGGGTGTTAACAACCTGTCAAAGATATGTATGTATCTTTTCGGTGCTTTACTCTTATATGTATTTATTGCAGGTGGACAGGGTATATTCTCACTTGAACAGGGCTTCCAGTCACTTGGTAATATGGCTCAGAACTTCTTCAGTCTGAGTACATATACTGATTCTATGAGAGAAACAGGCTTTGCGCAGAACTGGACTATTTATTACTGGGCTTACTGGTTAGTATGGTGTGTTGCTGCACCTTTCTTCATGGGAAATATCTCAAGAGGAAGAACTATTAAGCAGGTAATACTTGGAACATATGTATTTGGTCTTTGTTCAACACTTATTTCATTTATTGTTCTCGGAAATTTCGGTCTGGGACAGCAGCTTACAGGTGGATTTGATGCAATCGGTCTTTTCCGTCAGAACGGTGGAGACCTTTACACAGTAATAATTGAGCTTATAAAGACTATCCCTATGTATCAGGTAGTTCTTGTGCTTCTTATAGTATCAATGATTGCATTCTATGCTACATCATTTGACTCTATTACACTTGTTGCATCTTCATATTCATATAAGAACATGAAGGGAAATGAGATGGCATCTAAGAAGATGAAGCTTTTCTGGGCTATGCTCTTTATCATCTTCCCTATAGCTCTTATATTTAGTGAGAGTAGTATGAATAACATACAGTCAGTATCTATCATAGCAGCGTTCCCTGTCGGAATGGTCATAATACTTATAATTGCCAGCTTTATAAAGGATGGACGAAAGTTTATAGACAATAAGGAAGAGGCAGTAGACTTCTATGACGAAGAAATAGAAATAGATGAGAGCGTGACTGAAAATGAAGAGCTTGAACTGAAAATGAAAAAGTAAATCGTAGTATTATAAAACAAATTATGTTATAGTATGGTGTGGGCTTTGGATTACCCTAAGCCTGCACCATTATTCTATATATTGCGGGGGTTTATGACGATGATGAATGAACATCAGCAAAGGGTTGTAGATAAGATTCATGATTATGAATATGAGATGATGTGTAAGTTTGATGAGGTTTGTCGAAAGTACGATATCACCTATTATCTGGAGGGTGGAACACTTATCGGAGCTGCGCGTCATAATGATTTCGTTCCATGGGATGATGATATCGATATCTATATAAAGAGAAAAGATTTTGAAAAGCTGCTTGAACATAAGTATGAGTTTGAGCCTTATTTCATACATGTGCCAAATGCAGATGATAATTCATTCTGGGATTTTACATCCAGAATCATGTATGACAAGGTTTTGTTTAAGAAGAATGATAAAGAAGCAAGATTCTATAAGCACATCCATTGTCAGTATCTGTTTTTTGATCTGTTCATAATGGATAATTATCCTGGAGGCCTGAGAGGAAAGCTTCAGGTTATAAAGCTTAAGGTCCTATATGTTCTTGCGACCAGCAAGAGATACAAGATGAAGTATGATAAGCCGAAGAATCCGATTGCACGATTCGGAGTTTTTGTACTTTGCCATATAGGTATGTTCTTCCCGCTTAAACATCTCTTCAAAACCTATGACAAAATATCGAAGAGATACAATAAGAAAAAGAATTGTGAGGATTATATCCTGTCAAATGCATCAGCATCGTTTATTTCCGACTGCATATACAAGAAGGAGTGGTACAAAACAAGAGCAGAGCTTCCGGTTAGAGACAGAAAGTTCTTCGTGCCGGGAGATTATGATTCATCACTCAGGCATTACTACGGGGATTATATGCAGCTTCCACCTGAAGAGGATCGTATGCCTATACATGTCGATGAGTTTGATGATGTTATGTTTGAAGGCGTAAGCGCGAAGGATATATAGTTTGAAAAATGGCTTAGACAGTATATTTTCGTTGTTTTTAATTGATAATTATAGTATTATAAGGGGTGGCTATGCGATGCATAGTCACCTTTTAAGTTTTATCATTAAGGAGAAGAGAAAATGGCAAAGAAGATGTATTTCCAGGAAGAAATTGAGACAATGCCTGTTGAACAGCTTAAGGCTCTTCAGGAGGAAAAATTTTTAAAGCAGGTTAAGTATGTTTTTGATAATAATGAGTATTACCGTAATCTTATGGATGAGAAGGGGGTTAAGCCTGAGGATATCAAATGTATGGCAGATATCAGCAAGCTTCCATTCCTTACAAAGAATGATCTGAGAGAGGCTTATCCATATGGACTTCTTTCAAGACCTGTTAAGGACTGTGTACGTATACACTCTACAAGTGGTACGACAGGAAGAAGAGTTGTTGCATTTTATACTCAGAATGACATAGATCTCTGGGCTGAGTGCTGTGCAAGAGCAATCGTTGCCGCAGGCGGTTCAAAGAAGGACGTTGTTCAGGTAGCTTATGGCTACGGACTTTTCACAGGTGGTGCAGGACTTCATGATGGTTCACACAAGGTAGGAAGTCTTACAATACCTATGTCTTCCGGAAATACAGAGAGACAGATTCAGTTTATGAGAGATCTGAATGCAACTATTCTTTGCTGTACTCCTTCATATGCTGCATATATAGGCGAAAAGCTCCATGATATGGGACTTACAGCTGATGATATCAATCTTAAGGCCGGTATCTTCGGTGCAGAGCCATGGACTGAGGAGATGAGACAAAACATCGAGCAGAGTCTTGGAATTAAGGCATATGATATCTACGGACTTACAGAAATAAGTGGACCTGGTGTTTCGTTTGAGTGTGAGGAACAGTCCGGAATGCATATAAATGAGGATCACTTCTATGCAGAGGTTATCGATCCTGATACAGGAGAGGTTCTTCCTGAAGGAACAGAGGGCGAGCTTGTATTCACATCACTTGATAAGGAAGCATTCCCACTTCTCAGATACAGAACAAGAGACCTTGTAGTACTTAAGAGAGAGAAATGTTCATGCGGAAGAACACATATCAAGATGTGTAAGCCAAAGGGACGTTCAGATGATATGATGATCATCCGTGGTGTAAATGTATTCCCTTCACAGATCGAGACAGTTCTTCTGAAGACAGGGTATACACCTAACTATCAGATAATGGTAGATCGTATAGGAAATGAAGATACATTTGATATAAATGTCGAGCTTTCTGAGGAACAGTTCAAGGCTATGAGAGAGGACTCAGATCTCGAAAATGCAAGAAAGGCACTTACAGGAGCTATGGTTCAGATGCTTGGTATCAGACCTAAGATGCATCTCCTTCCTCCGAAGTCAATCGTAAGAAGTGAAGGCAAGGCTGTAAGAGTAGTAGATAAGAGAAAGCTGCATGATTAAATATTATTAGACTAAAATCAGAGCGATTTGAAAAGAGGCGAAAGAATGTCAAAGAAGTTAAAACTCATATGCATATTTATTGGTTTTCCGATAGTTATGATGGCAGCCCTTTTTCTGTCGCTCTATTTTGGTGAGAAAAATAAATCCGCAGATGAAGAGACGACAGAATCTCGTCGAAGCGAAGAAGAGATAAACCAGATGCTTCTGGAAGAATATCAGAAATCACAGTCGACCAGACAGGAAATAGAGTATGTCACAGAGGCTGCGACATTAGCACCAACCGACGAAGAGTACGATGATATGATCGGTGATGCTGAGATGGATTCACAGGAGGCGATGGCTGCATTTGCTGAAAACGATCTGTCTGAAGATGAAGAAGCAATCATAGCTCAGGCTGAAAAGGATGCTAAGGAAAAAAGAGCGGCATCTAACTATAATGGTATCCTTGTCGTATCAAGTATGAATAAAACCGCTCCTGTTGATGGATTTGATGTAAATCTGACAGCTGAGGAGCTGGCTGCAGAGCATCCTTTGTTCCTTCAGTATGACCCGAGATGGGCCGGCTATCCATATGGAACAGGTACTATGAAATCATCAGCTTGTGGACCTACAAGCTTTGCTATGTGTATAACAGCACTTACCAATATAACCAATGCATCACCTCCGCTTGTTGCAACATACAGTATGAATCATGGTCATTACGTTCCGGGTGCCGGAACTGCACACAGTCTGTTCCTTAATGGTTGCTCAGATTTCGGACTTTATTGTCATGAGATATCCAACACTGAAGCAGAGATGATGGCTGCTATTGACAGGGGTGAGATGCTGATACTCAGCGTTCACTACGGTAACTTCACTCATTCCGGTGCAGGTCACTTCATCGTTATTTACGGTTATAATGCAAACGGCTTCATGGTTAACGATCCGGGATCTTACGAGAGAAGCTGTAAATACTGGCCATATAGTGTGATTTCAGGTGATATAAACAAGATATATGCTCTGGGCAAACTGCAATAAGATAGTGGAGAAAATATGAAGTTTTATCTTACAGGAAAACAGGCACAGGCTATAGATAAGTATACACAGGAGACGCTCGGGATTCCGGGACTTACTCTTATGGAGTCAGCAGCGAAGAAGCTGGCGGATTCTATAGATGATGCCATCAAAAATGCTGAGGAATACTCAGCTCAAAATGAATGTTATAAGAAGCTTGTCGGTTTTAATAAAAGAAAGGACAAGCTTCTTTCTGTTGTTGAAAGCGGAAATAATGGCGGAGATGCAGTTGCTGCTGCATGGATGCTGAAGGAAATGGGGTATGATACCTATATCTATGAGATAGGTGGTATCAGCAGGAAAACTGAGTCTTATACAGCTCAGATAGAGAAGGCAAAAAAAGCCGGAGTTGGGTTTATTGATTCTCTTGATACTGATTCGGAGGTTAGTTTACATAACTACAAAGTAATTATAGACGGTATATTCGGAGTCGGGCTTACCAGAGAAGTGGCAGGCGTCCAAAAGACTGCAGTTTCGTGGATAAATCAAGTAAGTATAAACGGAGCATTTGTTGTCGGAACGGACATCCCAAGTGGAATAAGCGCAGATGACGGACATATACTCGGAACGGCTGTAAGCTGTGATATGACTGTTACATTTGAATATATCAAGTACGGTATGCTCATAAATGAAGGCAGAGATTACTCAGGAGATATCAGGTGTGAAAGCATCGGGCTCTATGTTCCGGAAAACATAGCTCAGATGGATGAATTTTTTGATAATGCAAAAATCAGAATGCTGGATGATCCGTCTGACCTGGAGAAAAGCAGAAGAGATAACGAAAGCATATTTGTTTATTATGAATATGATAAGGAAGCTGCGGCAGGTAAAATGCCTGAAAGAAAGCCGGCTTCTAATAAAGGTACCTATGGGAAGACTCTTATCCTGGCCGGCTCAAAGCAGGTTTACGGTGCCGTATATATGGCAGCTGAAGCTGCATACAAAGTTGGAGCCGGACTTGTTAAGGTTGTCACAGATGTGAGCAACAGGGACGTCCTTTCAGATAAGCTTCCGGAGGCGATGATGCTTACATATGAGAGTGATAAGCTTGAGGCATCAATCAGGAAAAACAAAAGAAAGAATTTGTTCAAAAGGCATAATAAACTGAGCAGTCTATACGAGGATGAATTTTTTACTGAATTTAGGAATGCTGTAAAATGGGCGGATGTTATTCTTGCCGGCCCCGGTCTCGGTACGGGAAATGTTTCAAAGGCGCTTCTCAGATTTCTTGCTGAAACTGTTTCAGGAGGACAGAAGCTTATTCTTGATGCAGATGCACTGAACATAGTGTCAGCGAGTTCTTCAACTAAGTGGTTTGACAGATTTGCCTCGCGACTTGGGAAGGGTAATATAGTGATAACTCCACACATGATGGAGATGTCAAGGATAGTAAAAGCAAGTTATAATAAAACAACATACGATTTTATGCTCAGAGGACTCGGATTTGAGTCAGACATCAGCTTCATTAAAGAATACGGCAAATTTCAGGCGCTAAACCTTTCAAATTCATATGGAATAATAACTGTTCTTAAGGATGCAAGGACTATTATTGCAGGTAATGATGGTCTCTCCCTGTATATTAATACTACAGGTAATTCCGGGATGTCCAAGGGTGGCTCCGGAGATGTACTTGCAGGTATGATGGCAGGGCTTCTGGCACAGAACAGGGCGAGTGATATATCTGTAATGGATACTGCATGCCTCGCGGTACATTTGCATGGAATGGCGGGCGATATAGCAAGAGACAAAGCCGGTGAGAGATCTATGCTTGCAAGAGATATTATAGATTCGATTCCTGAAGTATTAAGCGGTCGCTGAATCTTTCTTACAAAACGGATAACAGTTAAGTGAAATAAGGGTCGGAGCTATGGAAAACTTAAGGATTTTTTGTTACAATAAAAGTTGGTTTAAAATCATTTTTGAATTTTGAGGAAACTAAAAATGAAGTACTCTCCGTGTATTTTTAAGATGGCGGTACAAATGTGGGAAGTAGATTATTAAAAGTGAGATTTTAAGGAAATGTACAGAAGAATAGAAGCGGATATAGACCTTGATGCAATCAGATATAATATAAAAACAGTGCAGGCACTCAATCCTGATGACAGGAAAACACTTCTTGTTATAAAGGCGGATGCCTATGGGCATGGTTCAGTGACTCTTGCAAAGGAGATGGATGACCTGGCAGATTATTTTGCAGTTGCTACAATGGATGAAGCGGTTGAACTGAGAAATGCTGGGATAGTTAAGCCAATCCTTATTCTCGGATATACAGATGAATCTGAATACGAGGCAGCTGTTAAAAATGATATAACACTTGCCATCTATGATGCAGAAGAAGCAAAGCTTTTATCAGAGACAGCACTTAAGCTTGGAAAGAAGGCGAAGGTTCATATCAAGGTTGATAGTGGTATGAGCAGGATAGGCTTTCAGTGCACAGAGTCTGACGTGGAGGAAGCGGTGAAGCTCCTTTCGATGGATGGGCTGGATGTTGAGGGAATCTTTACCCATTATGCTAAGGCTGATTATGAGAACAAGTCTGATGCGATGACACAGTATGAAAAGTTCTCATGGTTTGTATCTGAGATGGAGAAAAGAGGGGCAAGCTTTAGGATACGCCATATAGATAATAGTGCCGGTGCTATGGAGATACACTCCGAAGGCTTTGATATGATGAGGCTTGGTATAGTAATATATGGTCTCTATCCATCTGAGGAGGTAGATAAGTCTGTAGTTCTGAAGCCTGCAATGACACTTAAGTCGAGAGTTGTTCATATAAAGACTCTTGAAGCGGGAAGAGGAATAGGCTACGGCTGGACATATGTGACAGATAAGCCAACTAAGGTGGCAACAGTTTCTGTAGGCTATGCTGACGGATATCCAAGAGCTCTTTCCAATAACGGAAGAGTATTGATCCACGGACAGTATGCTCCTATACTCGGACGGGTATGCATGGACCAGATAATGGTAGATGTGACGAATATAGATATGGATGAATCAACCGGAGTAAAGGTTGGGGATGAGGTAGTACTCTTTGGAACACAAGGAGAGAATACTATATCAATTGAAGAGGTGGCAGAGCCGGCTATGAGCTTTAACTATGAGATGGCTTGCCATATAGCTAGACGTGTGCCAAGAGTTTATTTTAAAGATGGTCAGGAAATAGGAGAGGTTAATTATCTTCATGTATGGGAAGGCTAAGTCTGAGACGGGAATACTTTTTGCGGGGATTCTTGCGTTGCTTTTTGGTATTTTGACATTTGTTTTTTATCATGATTATATGATGCATGGTAAACCTGTAAATATAAATAAGCTTCTTTATGAAGAGAAGAGTGATCTGGATAGTAATGAGATCACAGGAGAATTTGCATCCATAACACTTAATTCATCGCTAGGTTCATTCGCAACGGAAAAGCATACATTTTACTTTATTCCAACGGGAGAATCGACTTATTATCTCACTCTTCTGGATGATAACTCTATAATGGCGGTAAAGGTCAAGGACCAGAAGGATGTTGATACTCTTGAAAAGATGACAAGTGAAACTTATGCTTCAAGTAACTTCTACTCGAAGGAGACAATTACGCTTGAAGGACAGATTATTACCATAACAAGTGGTGAGATTAAACAGTATTATGATCAGGCACTTGTGAAGCTTGGCGTAAAAGACGAAAATGGAAGCATACCTGATAATAAGATAAAAATGAGATACATATGTCTCGATGCAACTGAGAACAGAGGCACCCTCTGGACAATAACTATATTATCTATAGTTGTTGGGGGTGGCTGCATATTCGGTGATGTTATCGTTTTCTCGATTATCCGGAAAAAGAAAAAGAGAGAAATGGAGATTCAGGAAAGGTATGAGGCTGAGCTGAGACGTAAAAGAGAAAAAGAAAGGGATGATACGTTCTGGGAATATTCACATGACAGTGGAATAGCAAGTGAGACAAATGATTCTCCGGAAAAACAGGCTGGCGGCTTGAAAGCAGGAGATGATTATGATCAGGAATATGTTCAGTTTGATGAGCTTGATCTGTTTATGTCCGACGGGGAGTTTATGGGTGAGAATTCAGCTCTGGATCCAAATAGAGAGGAAGAGCCAAAATTTAATCAGCCGGAAAGACGTGAAAGAACTGAGGATAATAAAATATCTATATCAGGAAGAAATATCGTAAGATGATTTTTTTGAAATAAAAATAGTTACAATGATTTCTTGTATTAAAAACATATAAAAATGGAGAGTTATGTTTAAAAAGAAGGGTGAAGAACAGGTAGAGGAAGAAATTCTATCCATGGTAGAAGAAGGCCATGAACAGGGCTTTATCCAGGAGGATGAGGCTGAGATGATCTCGAATATCCTCGATCTGGATGATAAGATAGTCAGGGATATCATGACCAGCAGAAATAAAATATTTGCGGTATCGAAGGATGATATTTTGGCGGATATCATAGAGAAGTGCCTTGAAAGCGGTTATTCCAGATATCCTGTTTATGATGAGGATATAGACCATATAGTAGGAGTGCTTCATCTGAAGGATATGACGAAGCTGTATCTGACCAGACCTGAGGGAAGTGTTTCGGATATAGTGGAAGAGGCTATGTATATCCATCCAACCTATGATATATCTAAGCTGCTTAAGAAGATGCAACGTGAGAAGATGCATATGGCAGTAGTTCTGGATGAGTATGGACAGACTGATGGAATAGTGACGTTAGAGGATATCATCGAGGAGATAGTTGGAAATATCTGGGATGAGCATGATCATGAAACTGATGAGATAAAGTCCGGATATGGTGACAGCTATGTCGTGGACGGAATGATTAAGCTACATGATCTGGAAGAACAGATGGATGATCTGGAGTTTCCGGATACAGATATAGAAACCTTGAATGGCTTTCTGCTTTATAAGTTGGGAGGCTTTCCGAAGGATGAAGTAAACATCAAGATAGACTATGGAGGATACTCCTTCGAAACACTTGAGATAGAGGATAAGCTTATAAAATCAGTGAAGATAACCAAGCTTCCTGAATCAGATACGTCTGATTGAAGAAAAAAATAAATGAAAAAAGTTAATTCATCATACATATGATGTCATTTATATAATAGATAACAGAAAGTAGAGGAAAAATTATGTCAGGACATTCAAAATTTGCAAATATCAGAGCAAAGAAAGAGAAGAACGATGCAGCTAAAGGAAAAGCATTTACAGTCATAGGACGTGAGATTGCGGTAGCAGTTAAGGAGGGTGGCCCAAACCCTGAGAATAACGCAAAGCTGCGTGATGTTATCGCAAAGGCAAAGGCTAACAACATGCCTAATGATACTATTGAAAGAGGTATCAAGAAGGCGGCCGGAGATCTGGAAAATGTTAATTATTCCTATAACACATATGAGGGATATGGCCCGGGTGGAATTGCCATTATTGTAAAATGTCTTACAGATAACAATAATCGTACAGCGGGAAATGTAAGAAGTGCATTTACAAAGGGTGGCGGAAGCATCGGTGTATCCGGCTGCGTATCATATATGTTCGATGAGAAGGGACAGATCATCCTTGATAAGGAAGAGGTAGAGATGGATGCAGATGACCTCATGATGCTTGCACTTGATGCAGGAGCTGAGGACTTCTCAGAGGAAGAGGATTCTTATGAAATCATTACTTCACCTGCTGACTTTTCATCAGTCAGAGATGCACTTGATAAGGAAGGTATCAAGATGGCATCTGCAGAGGTTACAATGATCCCTCAGAATTATGTTGCTGTAACTGATGATGATGTTCAGAAGAATCTGGATAGAATACTTGATCTTCTGGATGCAGATGATGACGTACAGGATGTTTATACAAACGTAGAAGAGTAAAGCACGAAGTGCGGACTTTCCGAATGGGTTGTTGATTACTTGCAAATTATTAGAGAATAATTAATCAGGAGGATACATATGGATAGGTTCATAGTCACAATTGCCAGAGAGTACTGCTCGGGTGGTCAGAAGATAGGAACCAGACTGGCAGAGGAGCTTGGTGTAAACTGCTACAACAGCGAGATGTTCAGACTGGTATCAAAGAATGAAAACATGGTTGATGATCATGTTGCTGATGATTCACGAATAAAGGATACTTCGCTTTTTGATGTGGCAAAAGAGATATATCATGATCCCCTCCCGACTCCTGAAATAGATGATGTTCTTACGACCAAAATCGCAGATAGTGATATGACCTATATCAAAAATATATATGATTATCAGTCTGAGATTATTATGGAGCTTGCAAAAAGAGAATCGTGTATAATCGTCGGACGCTGTGCTAACTATATACTTAAGGATGATCCGGATGTAGTAAATGTATTTGTACATGCTCCAATCGGTTTTAAGCTTAAGAGAGCACAGTCGAGACATTATATGCCGGATGCTGAACTTCGTAATTATCTGGCAAAGGTTGATGAAAGAAAGGCAGATTATTTCTTCAAGTACACAGGATGTGAATGGACAGACGTTAAGAATTATGACTTGTCACTTGATACTGAAAAACTTGGTATCAGAGGATGCGTTGACCTGATCATAAAGTTCCTTGAGATGCGTAAAAAATAATTGGGCGAATAGTATTATTATTGCTATTCAAAGAAGGAATATTTTGTTATAATTAAGTTTAGGTATTTTGATTTTATTTATGGAGGTTCAGTGCATGAAAAGAGTGGCTTATATTGCTTCAGAATGTGTTCCTTTTATCAAGACCGGAGGTCTTGCTGATGTAGTCGGAACACTTCCTAAAAAGTTTAATCGCAGTGAGTATGATGTGAGAATCATCATTCCTAATTATATGTGTCTCCCTGAGAAATATAAGAAGAATATGAAGTATATCACACATTTCCATATGGACATCGGCTGGAAACAGCAGTATGTCGGGGTTATGTATATGGAGTATGAAGGGGTTCCGGTATACTTTATCGATAACGAGTATTATTTCAACGGATTCAACATCTATGGTGATGTTAAGTGGGATATAGAGAAGTTTTGTTACTTCAGCAAGGCTGCACTTTCAATACTTCCGAGCATCGGCTTCAGGCCTGATATAGTTCACTGTCATGACTGGCAGGCAGGACTTGTTCCGGTTTATCTGAAGACACTTTTTGCTAACAATCCATTTTATCAGGGAATCAAATCAGTTATGACTATTCATAACCTTCAGTTCCAGGGTAAGTGGGATATCAAAACCATTCAGGAGTATTCAGGACTTCCGAGTTATCTGTTCACACCTGATAAGCTTGAGATGAACAAGGATGCAAGTATGCTGAAGGGCGGACTTGTATACGCAGATAAGATCACAACAGTTTCCAATACCTATGCTCATGAGATTCAGACACCATACTTCGGAGAAGGCCTTGACGGACTTCTTCAGGCACGTTGGCAGAGCCTCTGGGGTATTGTGAACGGTATCGATTACGATGTATTTAATCCTTCCAAGGATGAAAAAATAGCGGCTAAGTACAACACCAGAACCTATAAAAAGGGTAAAGCTAAAAACAAGCTGGCGCTTCAGAAGGAACTGGGACTTCCTGAGGATGAAAATGTATACATGATGGGTATCGTTTCCAGACTTACAGATCAGAAGGGACTTGACCTTATCGACCATATTATGAACGAAGTAATGACCGATGGAACTCAGCTGGTTGTTCTCGGAACAGGTGATAGAAGATACGAGGAAATGTTTAAGTACTATGAAGGCTTCCATCCTGCAAAGCTTTCTGCAAATATCTATTTCAGTGACGAGCTGTCACATAAGATATATGCAGGATGTGATGCAATACTTGTTCCATCAAGATTTGAACCATGTGGACTCACACAGCTTATGGCACTTAAGTATGGATCACTTCCGATTGTACGTGAAACAGGAGGACTTAAGGATACGGTTGAGCCATATAATGAGTATGATG
The DNA here is from genome assembly GCA_002392655.1 of Lachnospiraceae bacterium UBA3850. Taxonomy (GTDB): domain Bacteria; phylum Bacillota; class Clostridia; order Lachnospirales; family Lachnospiraceae; genus Eubacterium_Q. Next base: position 23,561 of record DGHK01000044.1, read on the forward strand.
GAACAGGAACAGGCTTCAGCTTTGCTAACTATGATGCCAGAGAGCTTCTCAATACTATTAATTATTCAAAGCATATATACTTTGATGACAGACCTGCATGGAATAACATGGTTAAGAGAGCAATGGAGCAGGATTACAGCTGGGATAAGAGTGCTAAGCTCTATGAACAGCTTTATAATGAGATTTAAGATATGTCGATAAAAGTGGATATCTGACAAACAAAAATAAGAATTAATTGGGGACAGTTAAGCAATGATATTTGTAAGCTGTCCCCTAATATATATTTAGGATACCTAAGCGGGAATCCTCGGTAATTCAATTACCGAGATGAAAGCGCCATTTTATTCCTGATTGAACTATAAGGTTGATGCATTAATCTACCAAAATGTTATACTATGTGTATGAAAAACAATCTAATACATTACAGAACTTCGGTCTGTAACATTAATTACCATGTGGTGTGGTCTGTCAAATATCGTCGAAAGATTCTTACTGCTGATGTTGAAGCATATTTAAAAGAACTGGTACAGCATATTGCTGATGAGAAAGGCTTTACAGTTCAAATGTTTGAATGTGGAGAATGTGACCATGTACATTGTTTTATTACTGCACCACCGAAGCTTTCTGTAACGGTCATCGTCAAGTACCTTAAAGGAATTACAGGAAGAAAGCTTTTTGAACAGTTCCCGGAAATAAAGGATAAATTATGGAAGGGGCAGTTATGGAATCACTCTTATTATTGCGAAACAATTGGTTCGGTATCGGAAGAGAATATCAAACGATATATAGAACGCCAAAGTAAATCTTATTGAAGGGGGAATGACTAATGCTTCTATCACATAGGACAAAAATATCACTGAATAATGATTATTCAAATATAATAGGTCATATGTGTTATGCTGCATATAAGCTTTGGAATGTAGGTAATTATGAGAGGCTGAATTATAAAGAGCTTGGATTATCTGAATATCCGGACTGGTATTATCAGAAAAAATATCATAAAGATGATATGTGGTATAAACAACTTCCGTCACAGACTGCACAAGAGGTTTTGAAGCTTCTTGATAAGTCATGGAAGTCATTTTATGTTCTCCAGAAAACACATGGGATAGAGAACCCCAGACCTCCAAGATTCAAACAGGCTCCTATAGTTATAACATATATGCAGAATGCTATAGTTCATGAGAAAGGTTCTGATGTTGTACGTCTTTCTCTTCCAAAGCAACTTAAGATACTTATGTCTGAAACATATGGTATAAGTGATAATTACATTTATCTTAAAAATAAGGTTTTTAAGGACACGGATACCATAAAGCAGATTAAGATATATCCACCGGAAGGAGACAAATGCGATATTATAGTTGTTTATGAGGTGGAGGATATAATGCCTCTTCCTGATAATGGCAGATATCTGTCTATTGATCTTGGACTTCACAATCTTATGACATGTTATGATTCAACAAATGGAGATACGTTTATTGTGGGAAGAAAATATCTTTCTATATGCAACTATTTTAATAAAGAGATTGCCCGTGTGCAGTCTCAGTGGTCATCCTTGCAGAGTGGAAAAGGAATTAAATATCCCAAGTCATCAAAACACATACAACGAATCCATAAGAAGAAAAATAATTCCATAAATGATTATCTTCACAAAGTTACCAGATATATAGTTTCATATTGTGTAGAAAATCATATAAATACGGTAGTTATTGGTGATATCACAAACATACGTAAAGACAATGATTTGGGGAATGTAACAAATCAAAAACTGCATTCACTTCCATTTGCAAAGATATATATGATGTTACAGTATAAGTTGAAAATGAAAGGGATAATTCTGATAAAACAAAATGAAGCATATACCAGTCAGACCAGTCCACTGAGCAGAGAAGTATCAAAGGAGTCTGCTCAAAAGAGCAATCGTATAAAAAGAGGGTTATATAAGGATGGAGACAAGAGTTGGAATGCAGACTGTGTAGGGGCATACAATATACTAAAATTACATTTATCTGCAAAAAAAATAAATGTAGAACTTAATCCAAATGAAGTTAAAAATCCATTTGTAGCAAAAGTAGCTGTGTAAAAAGCAGTATTGGTGTCATGGACGCACCCTGAATCTACGGAGCGAAAGCTCCGCACATCAGATGCTCTGGCAATTCAATTGCCGAGTAGTTCACGCATTAGCTTAGCTTTAAGAAAAAGAGAACTTGAAGAAAAAAGAGGAATTAAAGTGGCATACGACGGAATAGTGATAAGCAATATCATACATGATATAAAGGAGGCCTGCGAAGGGGGACGTGTTCTTAAGATTCAGCAGCCTTCTTCTGATGTTATTACGCTTACAATAAAAGGATATAAGGGTCAGACAAAACTATATATATCATGCAATGCATCGCTTCCGATTGTTTATATAGCGGACAGCCTTCCACCTGCACCGATGCAGGCTCCTGCGTTCTGTATGCTTCTCAGAAAGCATCTGGGGAACGGTCGTTTCGTAGGTGTTATACAGCCGGGCTTTGATCGTGTTTTCGATTTTGCTTTTGAGCATATGGATGAGATGGGTGATATCGGAACAAAGCATCTCATAGTTGAGATAATGGGGCGTCAGAGTAACATCATCCTAACTGATTCTGATATGAAGATAATCGATCTGGTTAAAAGAGTTATGCCGGATCTTAGTGATGCTGTATCAAACAATAGTGATAAGGAAGTGAGAATACTCTATCCGGGTCAGGAGTATAAGGCTCCGGAAGGACAGGGGAAGATTGATATAGTAAGTGATTACAGCAGAGGTGTTTTATCTGATACGCTGGCTGGAAAGAGTACAAATGTTTCTAAGGCTATATTCACCTCATTTACAGGCTTTTCCAAGGGAATCGCTGAAGAAATAGTATATCGATCACGCATAGATGCCAGAGCAGCATTTAATGAGCTTACAGGCGATGAGAAGGAAAGAGTTCTGGACGCTTTTGAAGAGATAATAAAATGTATTAAGGAAGGTAGCTTCAATCCGTGTATAGCATATGTGGATGGAGTAGCAAAGGACTATCACTCAATTAAGCTTACAAGATTTGATGAGCTTAGCTGTCCTGAGGATGCAACTATCAGCGGACTCTTGCGTGAATTCTATCAGCAGAAGGAAAAGAGCATTACGATTAAATCATCATCGTCTGATATAAAGAAGCTTCTTACAACACTTATTGAAAGAGCAACTAAGAAGTATGACCTTCAGCTCTCACAGATGAAGGATACTGAGGACAGAGATAAGTACAAGGTTTACGGAGAGCTAATAAATACCTATGGCTACAATCTTAAAGGCGGAGACAGTGAGCTTACGTGCATTAATTATTATGATAATCAGGAGATAACTATTCCGCTTGATCCGAACCTTACAGCACAGGAGAATTCGCAGAAGTATTTTGCCAAGTATAATAAAAAGAAGAGAACCTTTGTTGCACTGACAGAATTTCTTGAGAAGACAAAGGAGGAACTGGATTATCTGCTTTCAGCTAAGCACAGTCTCGATATGGCATCCGGTGATGAGGATATCGCTCAGCTGAGACAGGAGCTTGAAAAGGCTGATATCATCAAAAAGAAAAAATCCTCAAAGGGAGAGAGGAGGATCAAGGCGAGCGAACCGCTGCATTTTATCTCTTCGGATGGTTATGATATCTATGTCGGAAAGAACAATATTCAGAACGACGAGCTTACATTTGGCTTTGCAGAAGGTAAGGATATTTGGTTCCATGCAAAGCAGATGCCCGGCTCGCATGTTATCGTTAAGCTGAAGGCAAATGATAAGGGACTGATGGATCTTCCTGACAGAGTTTTTGAGGAGGCTGCGTCACTTGCTGCATTCTACTCCAGCGGCAAGGAAGCCCCGAAGGTTGAGATAGACTACACAGAGAGAAAGAATCTGAAGAAGCCACCACAGGCAAAGCCGGGGTATGTCATATATCATACCAACTATTCGATGATGGCAGAGCCGAAAATCGAAGGGGTGAATCAAGTCACTTAGTGGATTAAATTGAAAATAGTTTTTATATAATTTTATATGTTACATCATTTTAAATATGGGAGGTTTAAAATATGCTAAAAAAGATTGAAAAACTGAAAAAACTAGTCGCTATAATCCTTACGTTTTCTTTTGTTTTTTCTGTACTTGTTTTTAGTTCTTCAGAAGCTTTTGCGGTAGATGGTACATGGAAGAGTGATGAAACGGGTTGGTGGTATGAATACGCGAGTGGTAATTATCCTAGAAGTAAGTGGTTGGAGATAAATGGCTACTGGTATTATTTTTTAGTTAACGGATATTTGAAAACTAATGGATATTGGAAGGGTTACTGGTTAGGTGAAACCGGTGAGTGGGATCCTGCATATTCAAATGGTCACTGGTGTAGTGATTCAAATGGATGGTGGTTTGAGGATGCTGGATGGTATCCTACGTCTCAGTGGCTTAGTATAGATAATAGGTGGTACTACTTTAAAGCGGATGGCTATATGGCTACGGATTGCTGGATAGATGGTTGTTATTTAGATGACAATGGAAATTGGGATCCGGATTTTAAGAGTGGTTCTGGAAATTCATTGGGACTGTATGCAACAGGCGACAGTCATGTGGCTGACGATGATTTTCCATTTGGTTTTGATAGCCGAATGAAGCATTCATACGATAAAATCGCAAGTGTTGACGGTATTGATTTTGTAAGAGCCTATTCTAAACTGAATGACAGGTATGATTATGACTGGGGAATAGTTGATTATCTTAATGGATATGGTACGATTCATTATTATCTATATGTTTCAAAAGAAGTAGATACAAAAGATTTTTATGTTATATATAATGGGGATGAAGGTTTTAGGGATTTTGGTAATGGCTATGCGCAGTATATCCCAAACGCTAATGCTCCTGTTGCAGTAACATACGCAAAGTATGTCGATGATAATGAAGAAATGTGTTTAAATATAAGAGATATGAATACTAATGCCATAAGATGCGAATATATGGCAGAAAAAGGATATAAAAAGTATATAGATCTGGAGATACAACATAGCGATTCGGGCAAACTAAGCTTTGATTTCTATTACAAAGATACAAAACTTACCACAATAAGTGTAAACAGCGAGGCGACTGCTGCGACAGTCACAGAAAAATCGAATACAAATAAGATTCTTTCAGATGTGTTAAAATATAAATCTAATATGACAGATTCTGAGCTTATTAGTGCATCATGCTATTGGATTAGGCAGCAGAATTATAACGATGGATATACATGCTGGAGCTGCCATGGGGTTGCTGATATAATGAAAACCAGAAATCTCTCTTCGGTTGCTCTTTCCTGCTCTTATCAAAGGGGTAATGGGATTGAAAATGTATATGGATCCTATTATTCTCTTTCACCTAATAGAAGAGTGACTAATGGAGATGAAAACAGTATAGGTCACCGTATCTGTCTTATATTTACTGATTCGTCACATTATGCATTCGTTCAGGTTGAAGGAAACTCAGGACATTTTATGTATAAATGGGAGCCTGAAGACATATTAGTTAGTTCAATATATAATAAAGTTGAATTTTTGAGAGATTATGATACTGTGTACGATATGGTAAAAGGAGATTATGGTATAGATTTAAAAACATTTGATCCACTTAATTGTAAGACTTGGTATTAAAAAGGAATAGAATTATCGGTCGCTATTATTATATAGTTAATCTATAAGGATTTTATCTATGTATGGGGGGTACATATGTTAATAGATTATAGTAAGGAATATAGGAGTAAGCTTAAAACTCCGGAGGAAGCGGTAGGGGTTGTAAAAAACGGTGACTGGGTTGACTATACCAGTTCGCTTGGAATGCCCGTTCTGCTTGATAGGGCGCTTGCAAAGAGAAGGGACGAACTAAAGGATGTAAAGATCAGAGGTAATCTGATTCCGGGGCCGATTGAGGTAGCAGAGTGTGATCCGTCAAGAGAACATTTTATATATCATAGCTGGCACTTTTCACAGTATGAGAGGAAGCTCTGTGACAGGAACCTCTGTTATTATATACCGATGGTGTTCCAGTATAATGCTGCTTATTATGAATTCTTTATTGATGTAAATGTAGTAATGGTCAGTGTTGCACCGATGGATAAGCATGGATACTTCAATTTCTCTGTAAATACGGGTGTAGCCGGCCCCATCTGTGAGAAGGCTGGTATCGTAATTGTTGAAGTAAATGAAAATATGCCAACTATTCATGGTGGTTATAATGAGTCGATACATATATCGGATGTCGATATTGTTGTAGAGGGAGAACATGAGCCTTTCAAAAATTTCCTTCCGATACAGCCGCGTGATATCGACTGGAAGATAGCAAATCATATAATTCCTTATATCGTAGATGGTGCGACTCTTCAGCTTGGAATCGGTGCTATTCCAAATGCAGTAGGTGCGCTTATATCAGAGAGCGATGTAAAGGATCTGGGAATGCATACTGAGCTTTGTACAGATGCGTATCTCGAGTTATACCGTTCAGGAAAGCTTACCAATAAAAGAAAAAGCATAGATAAAGGAAAAGGCGTTTTCGGATGTGCTGTTGGTTCTACGGATCTATATGAATGGCTGGATGATAATCCGGGAATTGCTGCATTTCCTCTTGAGTATGTTAACCGTCCGTTTGTCATAGCACAGATTGACAACATGGTTTCAATAAATGGATGCGTTGCGGTGGATCTTTACGGTCAGGTTGCGTCTGAGAGCTTTGAAGGAAGACATATAAGCGGTACCGGTGGTCAGCTGGACTTTCTTACCGGAGCTTCTGCGTCGAGAGGCGGAAAGGCATTTATCTGTATGACATCAACTTATAAGGACAGGGATGGAAACAGAAGGTCCTGCATAACTCCGCAGTTTAACGGGGATATCATAACCTCTCCGAGAAGTCAGGTTTACTTTATTGTAACGGAGTTCGGTGTTGTTAATCTTGAGGGGAAATCAACCTGGGAGAGAGCGGAGGATCTTATCTCGATAGCTCATCCTGACTTTCGTGATGGTCTCATAAAGGAGGCTGAGGAAAGAAGGATATGGAGAAGATCGAACAAGAGGTAGGACGGCGCCTGCAACGGCGCTTGTATTCAGAAATGATTGAAATATGAATAAGGTTATTATATAATCACTATGTATGCGTACGCATAAATATGTGATTTACATATAGAGGTAGAAAATGGTTTACAGTATGACAGGCTTCGGAAGAAGCGAGTATTCGGATGAGAATAGACGAGTAATCATTGAGATAAAGTCAGTTAATTACAGATACTGTGATATAAGCATAAAGCTTCCTCGCAGTATCAGCAGGTTCGAGCCTGAACTGAAAAAAAGAGTTAAAAAATATGTTGAGAGAGGAAAGGTTGATGTATTTATTACATATAACAGCCTTAAATCCTCCGGTTATACAGTAAAGTATGATAAGGAAATAGCCGAGCAGTATATGAATCATTTCCGTCAGATGGAGAAGGATTTCGGACTTGAAGAGGATTATAAGCCTACTGTTCTTGCGAGATTTCCTGATGTTCTCACAGTTGAAGAAAGCTTCGAAGTAGAGGATGAAGAATACGAGATCATAGAGAAAGTTCTTGATGCCGCAGGAAAACAGTTTATGGAGTCCCGCGCTAAAGAAGGCGAGAACCTGAGAGTTGATATTCTGGAAAAGCTGGATGAGCTTGAAGCTCTTACCTGTCAGGTTGATGAGCTTGCTCCAAAGATCATAGAAGAGTATAGAACCAAGCTTACTGAAAAGGTTGAAAAGCTTCTTGATACTGCAAATATAGATGAGAGCAGAATAGTTCAGGAAGTTACTATTTATTCTGATAAGGTTTCTGTAGATGAGGAGCTCGTAAGACTTCATAGCCATATCGCTGCTTTCAAGGATATGCTTTCAGCTACTGAGGAGGCATCGGAGACTATAGGTCGCAGGATGGACTTTATTGTTCAGGAGATGAACAGGGAGGCGAATACTACGCTTTCAAAGTCAGATACTCTTTCAGTTACTGACATAGGAATAGATATGAAGACATGTATCGAGAAGATACGTGAGCAGATACAGAATATAGAATAGGAGGCTTATATGTCAAAAGGAAGACTTATTGTTATTTCCGGTTTTTCTGGATCAGGCAAGGGCACAGTTGTAAAGAAACTGGTTGAAAAGTATGACTATAGCCTATCTATATCAGCAACAACCAGAGCTCCGAGAGAGGGTGAGGTAGACGGCAGAGAATACTACTTCAAGACAGTTGAAGAGTTTAAGTCTCTGATCGATTATAATGGACTTATAGAGTGGGCACAGTATGTTGAGAACTTTTACGGAACACCCAGAAAGTTTGTTGAGGATGAGATAAAGTCCGGAAAGAATGTTATACTGGAGATCGAGGTTCAGGGAGCGATGAGCATCAAGTCCCAGTATCCGGATGCACTTCTTATATTTATTTCAACAAAGGATGTTGAGACGCTTCATGACAGACTTGTAAATAGAGGTTCTGAGACAGAGGATGTTATAAAGAAGAGAATGCAGAGAGCCGCTGAAGAGGCAGAGTCCATGGAGAATTATGAGTTTATTGTTATAAATGATGAACTTGACAAATGCGTTGATGATATTCATTCTATAGTAGTCAGCGAATCATGTAAGAAGGAAAACAGAACAGAATTCATGATAGACATAAAAAATCAGCTTACAGCTCAAGCATAATGCATAGAGATTTGTGGCGCGAATATACAAGGAGGAAAGAGATATGATACACCCATCTTATAGTGACCTGATGGAGGTTGCTAACGAAGGAGTAGAGCCGGGAGAACAGCCTGTAGTACAGAGCCGTTATTCTATCGTGCTCGCAACAGCAAAAAGAGCTAGACAGCTTATTAGCGGAAGTGAACCGCTTGTAGACGGAACAGAAGGAAAAAAGCCTCTTTCTATAGCCGTTGAAGAGCTTTATGAAGGAAAAATCAAGATAGTCGGCGATGATGAGTAAACTGTAATATGTCACGGGTGCCCCCGTGGCATATTCTCTTTAAAAATCAGAAGGAGAAGAGTATGGTCTTAAAAAGATTATTAGGGGAACTTGATTATGACATTATCTGTGGTGACGACACAACAGACGTAACAGATATAACTAACGACTCCAGGAAGGTTGGTCCGGGCGGACTTTACTTTGCTATACCGGGAGCCAGAGTTGATGGTGCTGAATTTATTCCTGATGTAATAAGAACGGGAGCGGCAGCCATAATAACTGAAAAAAATGAGGAGAGACTGGCCTGCATACTTGAAAATGATATCCTGATAAATGGAGAACTTCAGAAGGAAGAGGATGATCAGGTAACTATCATTCACGTTGAGGATGTACGTTATGCTATGGGAGTCATGAGCTCCGAGTTCTATGATAATCCATGTGAGGAACTCACTGTAATAGGTATAACAGGTACAAAGGGCAAGACTACAACTTCTTATATGATAAAGGAGATGCTGGAGCTTGCAGATATAAAAACCGGCCTTATAGGAACTATTGAGATAGATGATGGAAAGGAGAAAGTCTCCTCTCTTAATACAACACCTGAGTCTATAGTTCTGCATAAGAAGTTTAGGGATATGGTAGATAACGGATGCCATGCTGTTGTAATGGAGGTTTCCTCTCAGGCTCTTATGCTTGACAGAGTAGCCGGAGTTGATTTCGATTATGGTATCTTCACGAACCTATCACCTGATCACATAGGACCGAATGAACATGAGAATTATGAGGATTACAGAGATTCGAAGAAGAGACTTTTCTCGCTCTGTAACATAGGTATCTATAATCTCGACGATCCTGAAGCTAAGTATATGATAGAAGGCAGTACATCGGAAGCTATTACATTTGGCAAAAATGATAATGCTGACTATATAGCACTTGGCCATAAACTATATATGGAAAATGGAATACTCGGAATTGAGTATGACCTGGAGGGCGTTCTTGAGGGTCATGTAAGAGTTGATCTGCCGGGTGATTTCAGTATTTATAATTCGCTGGCAGCAATTGTTGTTGCCGACTGTATGGGCGTAAGCTTTGACGAAATCCAGAGGATACTTGAGCTTATCAAGGTTCGCGGACGTGTGGAGATGATTCCTATCTCTGACAGCTTTACGCTTATGATTGACTATGCTCACAACGGAGTTGCGCTTGAGTCACTTCTTAAGGCTATCAGAGAGTATGAGCCGAAGAGAATAGTGAGTCTGTTCGGCTGCGGCGGAAACAGGGCAAAGGACAGAAGATATGAGATGGGAGAGGTATCCGGTAATTATTCTGATTTCACTATAATTACAAGTGATAATCCGAGAAATGAGGATCCTCAGGCTATAATAGATGATATAAAAGTTGGAATTGATAAAACAAATGGAGAGTATATCGACATAATCGACCGTAAGGAAGCTATTAGATATGCAATCATGAATGCCAGGGAGGGTGATGTTATCATCCTTGCAGGTAAGGGCCACGAGGATTACCAGGAGATTAAGGGTAAGAAGCATCATATGGATGAGCGTGACCTGATAAAAGAGATTTTGGAGGAAGAAGATGTCAGTAAAATATGCGGATATAATAATAGATATTTCGCAGAGTAATGTTGACAGACCTTTTAGATATAAGATACCGGAGGAATTGGTTCATGCTATAGGAGAGGGAACGGTGGTAAAGGTTCCCTTCGGAAAAGGGGATAAAGTAAGAACCGGATATGTTATCGGTCTTGCCGATGAGCCAAACTATGATATAGATAAGATAAAATCCATAATTGAGGTTTCGGAGAATTCAGTAAGTGTTGAGAGCAGACTGATAAAGCTTGCCGGATGGATGAAGGATAGGTATGGTTGCACTATGATAAGTGCACTGATGACCGTAATGCCTGTCAAGGAGAAGGTAAGGGAGAGAAAGTCTGAGATAGATATCCGAGAGAACATACCGGAATTCAGCCCCATAGATAGTCTGGAAAAACAGCAGCAGGATATAATAGATGATTTCATAAGTGATCTGGATAAAGTGTCAGAGGGATTAGCAGATGAAGAGTCCAAAAAGGGAAAGGATGTTTATCTTCTTCATGGAATTACAGGAAGTGGAAAGACCGAAGTATATATAAAGATGGCCGAAGAGGTTATAAGGAGGGGACAGGATGTTATAGTTCTTGTTCCCGAAATTGCGCTTACGTATCAGACTGTAGCCAGATTCGGAAGCTATTTCAGAGACAGCATCTGTATACTAAATTCCCAACTTAGTAAGGGAGAGAAGTACCGCGAATTCATGAAGGCCATGAATGGTGAAACTCATATAATGATAGGACCGCGTTCTGCACTTTTTGCACCTTTTCAGAATCTGGGGCTTATTATAATAGATGAGGAGCATGATACCGCCTACAAGAGTGAGAAGACTCCTAAGTACCATGCAAGAGAGGTCGCAGAAAAAAGAGCTCAGCTCGAGGGTGCGAAGGTTATTCTTGGTTCTGCCACGCCGTCTATAGAGAGCTATTACAAGGCGGACACGGGAGAGTATAAGCTGTACGAGCTTACTGAAAGAGCTGGTGGTGCTACACTTCCTGATGTAGAGATAGTTGATCTGAGGGATGAACTGAGGAAGGGAAACAGAAGTATCATATCTGAAGCTCTTTATAATAAGCTGAGAGCGGCCTTTGATAAAAAGGAGCAGGCAATGCTCTTTATAAATAGAAGGGGCTACAATACATTTGTCTCCTGCAGAAACTGCGGTGAGGCGATAAAGTGTCCGAACTGCGATGTTTCGCTGGCGCTTCATGGTAAGACTAGGCTTATGTGTCATTACTGCGGGTATGAACAGGCGATGCCGAGAGAGTGTCCGAAGTGTAAGTCGAAGCTTATCGGAGGTTATGGAACAGGTACTGAGAAGCTCGAGGAAGAAGTGAAGAAGCTTTTTCCTGATATAAGGACTCTCAGGATGGATAAGGATACGACGACCAGAAAGGGAAGTCACGGTGCTATCATCAGGAAGTTCAGGGAAGGTCAGGCGGACTGTCTGATCGGAACACAGATGATAGTCAAGGGACATGATTTTCCGAGGGTTTCCGTTGTGGGAAATATACTTGCGGATCTCAGCCTCTTTGATACAGATTATGAATCGGCTGAGAGAACATTTGACCTGCTTACACAGGCTTCGGGAAGAGCCGGAAGGGATGATATCCCGGGACATGTTGTTATACAAACTTATCAGCCTGATCATTATGCGATAACGTCTGCCTCAGTTCAGGACTACAAGGGGTTTTACGATTACGAGATATCCTATAGAAAGTTTCTGCATTATCCTCCTTTTTATGATATGCTTGCAATTCTTGTGAGCTCGGATAAGGAAGAGAGTGCAGCAAAGGTTTCGGATGAGATAGCAAATGCTATAAGGAAGTATATAGATGAGGTAAAGGAAGCCGGAGAGGGAGAGGCGCCCGACTGTATCGGTCCCACAGATGCATATATATACAGAATTAATAACATTTACAGAAAAGTGATATATATTAAGGCTTTGGAATATGATATACTGACTGACGTGACTGAGAGGGTGGACAGAATATATCAGGCTTACAGTGAAGTCGCTTCTGATGTAGAGGTACAGTATGATTTCAATCCCATGAGGATCATTTAGATAGGAGAAGAAAAATGGCAATCAGAAATATTCGAGAAGACGGAGATGAGGTTTTAAGGAAGGTCTGCAAGCCTGTTACGAAGATGACTGACAGGCTGAGCCAGCTTATAGATGATATGTTTGAAACTATGTATGAGGCAAATGGCGTAGGTCTTGCTGCGCCTCAGGTTGGTGTTCTTCGAAGAATTGTAGTTATAGATACTATGGAGGATAATCCGCTTGTGCTTGTGAATCCTGAGATAATTGAAGAGGACGGAGAGCAGACCGGTCCGGAGGGCTGCCTCAGTCTCCCGGGACTTCAGGGCGATGTTACCAGACCGCAGCATGTAATCTGCAAAGCACTGGACAGAAATATGAACGAGATCACAGTTGAGGGCGAGGATCTTTTGGCAAGGGCCATATGTCATGAGCTTGATCATCTGGATGGAATACTCTATAAGGATCTGGCGATTGACGGACTGTACAAGGTTGAGCCAATAGAGCCGGAAGAGGACGAGGAAGCTGACGAGGATTACGAAGAAGAGGAATAAGTGTCGATGAGAGTTGTATATATGGGTACGCCGGATTTTGCCGTGCGACCGCTTAAGAAGATATATGAAGCAGGACATGAAATAGTAGGAGTATATACTCAGCCTGATGCGTGGAAGGGACGAAGCAAGAAATTGCTTCCTTCTGATGTTAAGAAGGCTGCTTTGGAACTGGGGCTGGATGTTCTTCAGCCTGAGAAGCTGAGAGAGAGTTCTGCGGTTGAGGAGCTTAGGGCTCTTGCACCCGATATAATAGTAGTTGCAGCATATGGCCAGATACTTTCGGAGGATGTGCTGAATATCCCGAAGTACGGCTGTATCAATATACATGCCTCACTGCTTCCAAAATACAGAGGTGCATCTCCTATAGAGGCCAGTATAATAAATGGCGATGAGAAGACCGGAATAACTATTATGTATATGGCAAAGGGGCTTGATACAGGAGATATAATCAGTCAGGAAGAAGTTGAGATTGGTTTACATAACGCTGAGACGCTTGCTGTAAGGCTTTCAGAGGTCGGGGCTGAACTGGTTGTGAAAACTATTTCAGATATAGAGAACGGAAGTGCTACCAGAACTCCGCAGGATGATAGTGAAAGCAGCTACTGCGGAAAGCTTGATAAGTCAATGGGACAGCTCGATTTCAGCAAATCAGCTGTAGAGCTTGAGAGACTGGTAAGAGGACTTTATCCATGGCCATGTGCATATATGACTTTAGATGGTAAAAATCTGAAAATAATTGATTCTGAGGTTACAGATGTAAAGGACGAATCAGTTCAGGTTGGATCGGTATGCGAAGTCACTAAAAAGTACTTTGTTATCAGATGCTCAGAGGGCGGACTCAAGATAAAAAAACTCCAGCCTGAGGGCAAGAAGCCAATGGATACAGTTGCTTTCCTTAACGGGTACAGGGTTCGGGTCGGATGAATACAAGAAGGATATGTTACGATATACTTTTGAAAATTGAAAAGGAAGATATGTATGTGAGTGAGCTGCTTGAGGCGGCTCTTCGTACGCTGCAGTTTTCGGATAAAAGAGACAGAGCATTTATTACGAGAATAGTCGAGGGAGTGACTGAAAGGGAAATCTCCCTTGATTTTTTGATTGACAGATTTTCCCAAAAGGGTAAAACTGCCGGAATAAAAACTGAGATAAGAATAGTTCTCAGAATGGGCGTATATCAGATCAGATATATGGACTCTGTTCCGGACAGAGCGGCGGTTTCGGAAGCTGTAAGGCTGACCAAGGAGCTGGGATATGAAGGACTGACCGGATATGTAAATGGCCTGCTGAGGAACATAGCTGATATGAAGGAACAGGGAAAGTTTGATAGCTTCCTGGTCAGCAGAATGGATACCAGGTATTCGACACCGAAGTGGCTATGTGATTTTCTTGTTAAAGAATATGGAAAAGAATATGCAAGACTTATACTCGAGTATCAGTATGAAGAACATGATACGGTTATACGTATCAATTCACTGAAGACGGATAAGGAGGGACTTCGTAAGAAGCTTCTGGAAGCCGGAATTGAGGTTTCGGATGGAGTCCTTACTGATAGGTGTCTGAGAATAAAAGGATATGATTCGATAAGAAGAATACCGGGATATAGAGATGGACTCTTCATCGTTCAGGATGAAACGTCTGTTTGTGCAGTTGAAAATATAGGTATAAAGCCCGGAGATAAGGTGCTGGATCTCTGTGCATCACCGGGTGGAAAAACTCTTCTTGCATATGAGCTCGCCTGTATAGCTGATAAGGCTTCCGGTGAGCTAAAGGACGGCTTTGTGCTTTCAAGAGATATCTCGGAAAGCAAGCTCTCGAAGATAAAGGAAAATGCCGAGAGACTTGATTTTAAGGGGATACAGCTTGAGGTGAGTGATGCAACTCAGCTAGATAAGGGGATAGCCGGACTTCCTGATGATGAAAAGTTTGATGTTGTTATTGCAGATGTTCCATGTTCGGGACTGGGGATAATCGGAAGAAAGAATGATATAAAGTATCATATGAATCCGGAAAGTATGAAGGTTCTTTCAGAACAGGGACTCGTAATCCTGAAACATGCAACTGAGTACGTGAAAAAAGGTGGCCGTATCTGCTTCTCTACGTGCACTATAAATCCGGCAGAAAACGGTGATAATGTGAGAAGATTTCTGGAAGACTTAGATGCCTCTATGCAGGATGGCTCGATTAAAGGTAATATGTTTGAGATAATAAAGGAAAAAACATATCTCCAGGGAATAGATGGAAGTGACGGATTCTACTATTGCATTCTAGAGGCAATGTAGCATAAGTTTTTATAAAGGGTTAATGATATGGAAGACATCAGAGGGTTATACCTGACTGAATTAACTGAATATTCTGTAAAAAAAGGATGGCCTAAGTTTCGTGCAAAACAGGTTTATGAGTGGCTTCATAAAAAGCATGTCGAATCAGTAGATGATATGACAAATGTACCTAAGTCCATGAGAGAGGAACTGGACAGGGACATAGCTCACGTTAAGTATGTAACTCACCAGACAGATAAGTCCGACGGAACAAGGAAGTTCCTTTTTGAGATGCAGGACGGCCAGATGATAGAAACTGTTTTTATGAAGTATCATCATGGAAACTCTATATGCATATCTTCACAGGCTGGCTGTGCCATGGGCTGTGCTTTTTGTGCGTCTACTATTGGCGGCTGTATCAGAGCTCTGAGCGCCGGTGAGATGCTGGGACAGATATATCAGGCAATGAACATAGTTTCAAAAGAGGACAGCGATTTCGAGATATCCCATGTTGTAGTTATGGGTACGGGCGAACCGCTTCAGAACTATGATAACCTGATAAGATTCATAAAGCTGATATCTGATAAGGACGGCTATGATCTTAGTATCAGAAATATAACAGTCTCCTCCTGTGGAATAGTTCCGAATATAAAGAGGCTGGCGGATGAAGGGCTGGGAATTACATTTGCACTGTCGCTTCATGCTCCGACAGATGAACTGAGACGTACCATAATGCCTATAGCAAATAAGTACAGTATAGAAGAAACTCTCGATGCCACGGATTATTATTTTGATAAAACCGGACGCAGGATAACGATAGAGTATAGCCTGATGCACGAAATAAACGACTCGCCGGAGGATGCAGAGAGACTCGGGAAGCTTTTAAATAAAAGGAGTTTTCGCAATGGACACAGCGGTATATATCATGTTAATCTTATTCCCGTTAATCCAGTCGATGAGAGAGATTTCAAGGCGAGCTCCGCATCAAATATAGATGAATTTAAGAAAATACTTGAAAAAAATCGAATAAATGTTACTATTAGGAGAGGTATGGGCAGAGATATTGATGCTGCCTGTGGTCAGTTAAGAAGAAAGTATGGTGTTTAGGTTTGATATCTACTGGAAGAACAGATAAAGGTAGAAAAAGAAACAATAACCAGGATAGCATATTTATAAGTGATACTCCCGTAGGCCCCCTTCCGAATCTGTATATAGTTGCAGATGGTATGGGTGGACATGCTGCAGGAGATTTTGCGTCGAGGTATGCTATTAGTGTAGTTGTAGATTTTGTCAGAAAATCGACAGTGGTCAATCCTATTTCGCTTCTTAGAAGGGCTCTGGTTTATTCCAGCAATGAGCTGTTTAAGGAGGCCGACAAGGATAAGGACAAAATGGGAATGGGCACTACTATGGTTGCGGCAGTTATTGTTGATAAGAAGCTTTATGTTGCAAACATAGGTGATAGCAGATTGTATCAGATAAATGATGATATAAAACAGATCACTATGGATCATTCTCTTGTAGAGGAACTTATTAGAAGCGGACAGCTTGAGAGAAATAAAGGAAGAAATCATCCGGAGAAGAACATAATCACGAGAGCTATGGGCTCAAGAGATGAGGCTATGCCTGACTTCTTTGAGATTAATATCTCTGAAGGTGATAAGATACTTCTTTGTTCGGACGGACTGTCGAACATGGTTGAGGATGATGAAATTAAGGATATCATTCAGGATAATTCTTCTTTAGATGATGCAGTATCTTCATTAATCAGCAGAGCTAATTATTATGGCGGAAATGATAATATCTCCGTAATAATAGTTTCTATATAGAGAGGTAAAATGATGTTAAAACCCGGAACAATTTTAGATGACAGATATGAAATAATAGATGTAGTCGGAACCGGTGGAATGTCTACAGTTTACAGAGCCAAGGATGAGAGACTTAAAAGATTTGTGGCTATAAAGGTTCTTAAATCAGACTACAGTTCAGATCAGAATTTCGTATCTAAGTTTCGTGCCGAGGCGCAGTCCTCTGCAGGACTTACACATCCAAATATAGTAAGTGTATATGATGTATGCGAGGACGATGGCAGATACTTCATCGTTATGGAGCTTGTTGAAGGAATAACTCTTAAGGAGTATATCAACCTGAATGGAAGACTGAGCATGGCTCAGGCTATCGATTTTTCTATTCAGATAGCATCCGGACTTGAAGCAGCTCACGAGCATCATGTTATCCATCGTGATATTAAACCACAGAACATAATAGTATCTAAGAGCGGAAATATAAAAGTAACAGATTTTGGTATAGCCAAGGCTGCTACTTCTACAACTATGTCCACAACAGGTATAGGTTCCGTTCATTATATATCTCCAGAGCAGGCAAGAGGTGGATACAGTGATGAGAGAAGTGATATATATTCTCTTGGTATCACTATGTATGAGATGGTTACAGGAAGAGTTCCATTTGAAGGAGATACAAATGTAGCTATAGCTCTTATGCATATACAGAATGATATGATTCCGCCGAGACAGCTCTTCCCTGATATCTTCCCAAGCTTTGAGAAGATAATCATGAAGGCGTCTCAGAAGAAGCCGGAGAGGAGATACCTGACAGCTGCGGCTCTTATCGCAGATCTTAACAGAGTAAAAGAAAATCCGAATATAGATATAATAGTTGCACCAAATACAGTCGCAGGTGCGCCGACACAGCAGTTTACTTCTGAAGATATGCAGAAGATTAAGAATGGCGCAAGAGGATATGCAGATCCGAATATGCAGCCTGCTCAGACGCCTATGAGCTCTGAGGTCAGACCTGACAGAAGCCGTATAGATGCACTCCTTAATCAACAGGATGATGAGGATTTCTATGATGAGCCTGTTCAGCCGAGAAGAGGCGGACTCAAGAAGATTGAGGATGATTTTTATGATGATCCTGACGGAAGAGGTCAGTACAGAGTTGCTACTCGTGTAGAGGATGAGGATGAGTACGACGAGAATGTAGATCCTAAGCTTGAAAAAGCGGTAATGATTGGCGGTATAGCTGCTGCTATCATAGTCGCTGTTATAATATTTGTTTTTGTCGGAAGTACCATGGGCTGGTTTGGCTTCGGAAGTAAGGAGAAGAAGTCTACGGCTTCAGAGACAACAACAGAAGCATCAACTGAGGCTGCAACAGTCAAAATGGTGGACGTAGTCGGACTCAGCCAGAAGGCAGCTGAGAAGGATCTCAAGGAAGCCGGATTTAAGAATTACAAGTTTGTTGAAGAGAATTCGCTTGATGTTAAGGCCGGTTATGTAATAAGCCAGAACGTTGATCCAGGTACACCTATAGCAAAGGATGCTGAGATAGTTGTTACTGTAAGTGCCGGAGCTGAGGAGCTTGAGGTAGCTGATGTTAAGAACGCCAGCGAGGACGATGCATTTGATATCCTCCAAAAGCAGGGCTTCAAGCCGACAAGATCCTACAAGTTTGATGATACCGTTGAAGAGGGTTGTGTTATATCTACAGATCCTTCAGCAGGTACCAAGGCAAAAGCTGGTGATACTGTAGTTATTTATGTAAGTCAGGGTGCAGAGGAGAAAACTGTTGAGGTTCCTGATCTCTCCGGATTATCCGAAGCAGCTGCAAAGGGAGCTCTCGAGACTAATAACCTGACTCTCGGAAATGTAACCTATGAGTTTAACTCTGATGTGGCAGCAGGTCTTGTAATAAGACAGAGCGTTAGTGCCAAGACAGAGGTTAAGGAAGGAACCACCGTTGATATAGTAGTCAGCAACGGAGCTGAGTCCAAGACTTATAAAGGAAATGTTTCCGGTAATATATCTACTAACGATGAGACACTTGCACAGACAACAGTTACAGTAAATGTTTACATCAACGATGGTGATGGATACCATCTTGTTTACAGCGCGACACAGAGTGGTGCATCAATCGATGTCAGCGGCTCACTGGGAGGTCTTAACTATAACAATGGTACTGTGTCATTTACAGTTACAGATGCTAATGGTTCTGATGTTTCCGGAAGCTATAATAAGTCACTGACACTTTCCTATGAGAATGAGTAAAATGACGCTAAAAGGAAGAATAATCAAAGGAATCGGCGGCTTCTACTATGTAGATGCCGCTGGTGTTTTATATGAGACCAGGGCAAGAGGTCTGTTTAGGAAAAACAAGGTAACACCTCTGGTGGGGGATATGGCCGAGATTGAGGTGATAAGCAGTGATGACAGGACTGCTTATCTCATCGATATAGAGGATAGAAAGAACAGCCTGATGAGGCCGGCCGTAGCAAACGTAGATCAGGTTCTTGTTATTTTTGCATGTGCCAATCCGCCTGCTAATACCGGACTTCTCGATAGATTTCTTATAAATATGGAGAAGCAGGAGATGGAAGTTACTATCGTGCTTAGTAAAACTGATCTGATGAGTGATGCTTCTGAACTTCTGCAGAATCTTAAGGATATATATGAATCTGCAGGTTACAGAGTTATAGGTCTTTCTAACAAGACGGGTGAGGGTCTTGAAGAGATAAGGTCAGTAATGAATGGTAAATATACTGTGCTTTCCGGACCTTCAGGAGTTGGAAAGTCATCACTGTTAAACAGTCTTGTGCCGGGGTATGATGCGGAGACAGGGGATATAAGCAAGAAGCTGGGTAAGGGTAAAAATACTACTCGCCACACTGAGATTATCGAAGCTCCTTTTGGAGAAGATACTTATATCATAGATACTCCGGGTTATAGTCAGGTAGAGCTTCTGGTTGACGATGAACAGGATATCAGACTTTTTATGCGTGAGTTTGAAGATAAAAATACGCTGTGCAGATTCGCGGGCTGTATACATATCGCTGAACCGGACTGTGATATAAAGAAGAGTGTAGAAGCAAAAGAGATATCCGAGGCGAGATATCTGAGCTATGTGAATATATATAATGAGACAAAAAGCAGGAGGAAATGGTAATGAATATACTGGCACCATCGCTTTTGGCGGCAGATTTCGGACATATGGAGAAACAGCTTCTTGAGCTTTCCGAAGCTGGAGTGGATACTGTACATCTTGATGTTATGGATGGAATGTTCGTGCCCAATATATCATTTGGTGCACCTGTAATTAAGTATGTGAGAAAGGCTCTTCCTGATGCATTTCTTGATATACATATGATGGTGCAAAATCCTCTCAGATATATGGATGACATGATCAAGGCCGGAGGAAATGCAATAACAGTGCATTATGAGGCAACAGAGGATCCGAAGGAGGATCTGCTGAGAATTAGGTCTGCCGGAATAAGAGCGGGAATTGCAATCAGTCCCGATACACCGTCATCTGTACTTGAGGATCTCCTGTATATCACAGATATGGTGCTTGTAATGAGCGTATATCCCGGTTTTGGAAATCAGGAAATAGTTCCGTCTTCTTTTGAAAAGCTTAAAGAAGTAAAAAAGATGGTAGATGATAGCGGACGTAGTATTGATATAGAGGTTGACGGAGGAATAACTCTGGATAATGTCAGATCTATAATTCGTGCCGGTGCAAATGTCATAGTGTCCGGCTCAGCTGTTTTCACAGATAATATAAAGCAGTCAGCCGGAGATTTCCTGAGGATACTTAAAGAGGAAGAAAGCAGATGAATGTTTTGATAGTTGCAGGCGGAAGCGTAGATAGTGAGCAACTTCAAAGTGTCTGGAAGGAGCTTAAGAGTCCGTATGTATATGGAGTTGACAGAGGATGTATATATCTCCTTGAAAACAACATCCCCGTAAGTAAGGCGGTTGGGGATTTTGATTCCATAAGTGAGCAGGAGAAGATCATAGTTGATCGTTTCTTTGATAAGGAGGAGCTTGACTGCATAAAGGATGATACAGACACTGAACATGCACTTAGGATGGCTGTTGAGATGAAGCCTGACAGGATAGTTATGCTCGGCTGTACGGGTACCAGGCTCGATCAGACATTTACAAGTATCAGGCTGCTGAAGCTTGCGTGTGCAGCGGGTATAGATGCAGTCATACAGGATACGACTAACCGTATCCGTGTTGTAAAAGGGATGCATGTTGTATCGTCTAAGGATAGTTTCGGAAAGTATGTATCTGTTCTTCCGTTTGGAGATAGGATGGACGGACTTAGTGTGAATGGCTTCAAGTATGAAGCAAGAGGGCTGTCTATAGAGGCAGAGTCAACGAGAGGAGTCAGTAACGAACTCACTCATGACGTGGGACTTATATCCTGCGATGATTATTATATAGTGATGGAGACAAAGGATTAATGGATTTTCATGAATATTCACTTGGAAATGTAAACGGTCTGAGACTTGGACTTGTTTCTACCATATCCCTTACCGGATTTTTAGGTGTTATTCTACTCCCTTTTTATGTTTATTATTTTGGGATAGGCATATTCTGGGAGTTTTTTGGCATTATCTTCTTTGTGCTCATTATGTGGAATCACCTGTCCTTCAGGCTTATGAGATATTCTAAAAAAAGTGAATCCATAGTTTCGATTCCGGGATATTTCAGCAGGAGATTTGGTGAGAAATCGATATTCATCAGGATGTTCTCTGCGGTTGAGATCATCATACTGTCTGTTCTGATAACCGGATATATCGTAAAAGAGGCAGCTATAATACTGAATGCTATGACGGGAGTGGATAAAAGTGTTTTCGCGCTTGTATTTCTGCTGATCATATCCTGTTACTGTGGAATAATGGGCTATAATTCTATGGCGAAAACAGTTTATATAAAAGCTATATTTGTACTGGTTGTTTTTCTGATGCTCGGTATTTATATGTTTACCAGACAGAGTATAGCAGAGCTCATGAGAAATACTATGCGTACTGATATAACCGGAAGCGTGAGTGAATATCTGAACGTTTTATATCATAATGGAAGAATGCTCGCGTCAAATGATTATGTGACACTTCTCTCAAAGGGACTTCTGGTAACCGGTATGCCGTTTATGCTGATAAACTTTTTCGCTTCGAGAGAATCAAGAGTTATAACAAAGGGTAGAAATACAGCCTTTGTATTTCTGGTTATCTTTTTCATCATATCCATGTTTGTGGGTGCAATTATGAGAGGATTTCTATATCCTGAGAGGATAACAAATTCGATATCCTCATTTCTTAAAATGTACTATGATAAGCTGGCCGAAGGTGGAGGACTTGGAAGGGTTATGTCCATTCTTCTGATCATGCTTATTATGGTTGCGCTTATTTCGATAGTGGAAGCATTTATCAATTCTATTACAGTTATATTCTTTGAGGATATAATTAACAGAGGAAATGTAGTCAGAGTGGATCATAAGTTTATGCGTGAAACACTGATATCTGTATCTATGATATTTGGAGTTCTCATCTTCTTTGTAGAACAGTATCTGGGGCATATAAGTATATCAGGACTTATGATGTTTGTTGCGGTTCTCGGATGTTCCATATCACCTACAGTCTTTATGTCGCTTGTATGGGAGAGAATGAATGGTGCCGGCTGCATCGCCGGACTTATATTCGGAATGGCGGGTGTAGGTATATTTGAATATGCTCCGATTATAAAAGTGGATGGAGTGAGACAGTCCGTAAGTGTTGTGTTTGGACTCAGTCCGATACTTCCGGCATTTATACTTTCATGTCTTGGAATCATTCTTTTCTCGCTTCTGACAAAGAAACCAAGCAAAGAAATAGTGGAGGAATTCCGCGAGGTAAGAAACAGAATAGTAGAATGAAAAAAGCACCTCGTCAAACGAGGTGCTTTTAAATACACTATTCATAGGGTGAGAGAGTTATGAAAAATCTATGATTTAAATATAAAACTAAAATATGAACAAAATATTAACAAAAATAAAAAAAAGTGTTAATAATATAGCTTTTTGTGGCTTTTCAGGGGATTTTACTTAAAAAAGTACTTCTTTTATATCAGCTTGTAATATGTTAGAATAATAAAGGTTGTTTGGGGAGGTTTGGATATGAAGTTTGGAAAGAGTGGAAAAATAGATTTTGCTCAGGCAGTTAATAACATATCACCGGAAATGACAGAGGAATTTCCGGATATTGTTATACGTAAAGAGAAGGCTTCAAAAAAGGATACGGCAAAGGAAAAAACTGAGGCTTCAAAGAAGGAAGCACCAAAGGAAGCATCGAAGGTAAAGCTTATGGACAAGCCGGTAGATGAAAAAAAGGAAGCCCCTAAGGAAAATCCTGATACGGTAGAATTAAAGCAGGATAAACCTGAGAAAAAGCAGGAGAAAAAGGAAACAAAGAAGAAGGAGAAGGCAGAAGTGGCAGAGCTTGAAAGAGAGATAAAAAGTGAAGAGGAGCTGACAGGCCTCAGCGAAAACACTACATATATTACAAAAGAAACCACTATCAGCGGTGATATAGAAATCGACGGAGATATGGAGATGCTGGGCAGAGTTGAAGGAAATATCAGATGTTCCGGTAAGCTTGTAGTCGGTGGTTCCGTGAACGGAGATGTATTTGCCGGTGATCTCTATGTAAATAACGGACATATCGAGGGCTCTATTAATTCCAAAGGCCTGGCCCGCCTCAGTGAGGGAACAGTTGCTGTCGGAAACATAAGTGCTGAATCAGCCGATATATCTGGTGCAATAAAGGGTGATATCGATGTATCGGAGGATGTAAAGGTTGGACCTACAGCTGTAATAGTCGGTAATATAAAGTCCAAGTCCGTACAGATAAGCAGCGGCGCTATTGTAAATGGTATGTGTCAGCAGACCTATGCACAGGTTGATCTGGATCAGTATTTCAATGAAGAGATAGAAGATCTTGATATAAATAAAGAAAATTAGGAGTGAATATGAAACTGGATAGAATACTTTTAAAACTTAGCGGAGAGGCCCTTGCAGGAGATGCTCATCAGGGCTTTTCGGAAACAGAGGTAAAAAGAGTTGCCGGAGAGGTTAAGAAGGCTCAGGAAAAAGGCATACAGATAGGTGTCGTTATCGGAGGCGGAAACTTCTGGAGAGGCAGAAGCTCAAATGATATGGACAGAGTAAAGGCAGACCAGATAGGAATGCTTGCAACAGTTATGAACTGTATATATGCAGCAGACAGCTTCCGCAGAGAGGGTATGAAGTGCCGTGTCATGACACCTTATGCCATAGGTGATGTATCAGAGCTCTATGTAAGAGACAAGGCTATAGAAGCTATGGAAGCAGGCGAGATTGTTTTCTTTGCCGGTGGTACAGGACATCCATACTTCTCAACAGATATGGCAGCAGTGCTCAGAGCTGTTGAAACAGAGTGTGATGCTATCCTTTCAGCCAAGGCAATAGATGGCGTATATGACAGTGATCCGAAGCTGAATCCTGATGCAAAGAAGTATGATGAGATGAAGATGTCTGATATAGTTGATCAGAAGCTCGGAGTTATAGATCTGGCGTCAGCAGTACTGGCCATGGAGAATCATCTCCCTATGCTTCTGTTTGGTCTTAATGAAGAGAACTCAATAATAAAGGCTGTTTCAGGGGAGAAGATAGGTACACTTGTAACAGCAGACTAATAATAATTTTTGGAGGTTACTAAAATGACAGATTTTGAACAAAAGATGCAGAAAGCAATTGATTCACTTAGTGCAGACTTTGCAACAATTAGAGCAGGTCGTGCAAATCCACATATCCTTGATAAGCTCAAGGTTGAGTATTACGGAACACCTACTAATATACAGAGTGTAGCAAATGTTACTGTTCCCGAGGCAAGAACTCTTATGATAACACCTTGGGAGCCATCACTTGTAAAGGCCATAGAGAAGGCTATACAGGTATCAGATCTTGGTGTTAATCCTAACAACGATGGAAAGAGCGTTATCATTAATTTCCCTGAGCTTACAGAGGAGAGACGTAAGGAACTTGCAAAGGATATCAAGAAAAAGGGCGAGGACGCCAAAGTAGTTGTAAGAAATGCAAGACGTGATGCTAACGAAGCTGCAAAGAAGCAGAACAAGGCTGGCGATATATCTGAGGATGAGCTTGCAGATCTTGAAGACGATATCCAGAAGGCAACAGACAAGTTTGTGAAGAATATAGACAAACTGGTTGAATCCAAGACAAATGAGATAATGACAGTATAGGAGAGAAGCATGGCTGATGAATACAAGATACCTCAGCATGTCGCAATCATACTAGACGGAAATGGAAGATGGGCAAAAAAGCGCCATCTTCCCCGTGGTTTTGGGCATAAAGCAGGGGCGAGTACTACGGAACAGATAATGGAGGATGCTTGGGACCTTGGTATTAAATACCTGACAGTTTATGTATTTTCCACTGAAAACTGGAAGAGATCCGTTGAAGAAGTAAAGGGAATCATGAATCTTCTCAGGGATTATCTGAAAAAATCCATAGAAAAATCCAACAGGAATAATATGAGAGTAAGGGTCATCGGTGACAGAACAAAACTGGACCCTGATATTATACAGGCTATTTCAGATCTCGAAGAGGCAACCAAAAATAATGACGGGCTTCAGTTTAATATGGCTCTTAATTATGGTGGGCGAGATGAGATCAGAAGAGCCGTAAGAAGCATAGCCTCTGATGTTAAGGATGGTGTTCTTTCAGTTGATGATATAACTGAGGATCTGATATCCAGCCGTCTGGATACTGGAGGAATACCGGATCCGGATCTTCTGATAAGAACTAGCGGAGAGATAAGGTTGTCAAATTATCTCCCATGGCAGCTTGCTTATTCAGAGTTTTATTTCTGTGATACATTGTGGCCTGATTTCAATAAAGAAGAGCTTAAAAAAGCCATTGATTACTATAATGGCAGAGATCGTAGATTTGGTGGAGTATAGATATGTTTGTAACAAGACTTTTAAGTGGAATTGCACTCGTAATTATATCGGTAATTGTTTTATATTTCGGAGGATATGTGACAGGAGTATTCACTCTTGTCCTTTCCCTTATCGGAGTATACGAGCTATGTAAGGTTTATAAGATAGAGAAGAAATCACCGGCTGTTATAGCATATCTGTGGACTGTTTTTTATTATGTGGTTCTCATGTTCAGAGACACCGAAATAAAAGGCTTCAGCCTCGGAAGAATCAATATAGCGCTTATGGTAACATTTCTCCTTGCTATCCTTGCAGTTTACGTATTCAGATTCCCTGAATATCACGATAAGGAGATTATGGCAGCGTTCATGTCATTCTTCTATGTAAGTGTTATGCTTTCATATCTGTATAAGGTTCGTGAGATGCCGGATGGAAACTATTTTGTAGTGCTCGTTTTCATCTGCTCATGGGGAAATGATACTCTTGCATATTGTGTAGGACGACTTTTCGGAAAGCATAAGATGTCTCCGAAGCTCAGTCCTAAGAAGAGTGTAGAGGGACTGTTCGGAGGACTTATCGGAGCCGGACTTCTGGGCATCATCTATGCATGCATAGTAAAGAATCATATAACAATGCCCGGCAATATCTATCTCAATATGTTTATCATCGGTGCACTTGGTGCAATCCCTGCAGTCATCGGGGACCTTGCGGCATCAGCCATCAAGAGAAACAATGACATTAAGGACTACAGTAAGCTGATTCCGGGACATGGAGGTGTGCTCGACCGCTTCGACAGCATGATCTTCACAGCGCCGATTATATATTATCTAGTTCTATTTATGTATAACTGATGCTATTCATTAAACAAATTCTTGTGAGCAATTCATTTCTCGACAACGCTTCCGCTCGGTTCGGGCTACCCCTAGCGGCCGCTTCGCTCGCTAAACTCTCACTGCGTGCCATAGGCACTTGTGAATCGTTAAGCGCCGAGACCCAAAACGGTCTCAAAATGAATTCTCAAAAGAATTTGTATATATGAATGTATATTGAATTATATAAAAAGAAAGTAGCGATGAATATGAAGAATATTTCGATAATAGGTTCCACTGGTTCGATAGGAACGCAGGCTCTTGATATAGTCAGGGCAAATAACGATCTGAAGGTCGTTGCCATGTCATGTGGCTCAAATATAGACTTGCTGGAGAGACAGGCGAGAGAATTCTTGCCATGTCTCATTTCTGTTAGTAAAGCTGAAGATGCAGAGACTCTGAGAGTGAAGCTGGCAGATACTGATATAAAGGTTGTCAGTGGTATGGAGGGACTCATTGAGGTTGCGACTATAGACAGTGCGGATATGGTACTTACTGCGATAGTCGGAATGATAGGAGTAGAACCTACACTCGCTGCTATAGATGCAGGTAAGGATATAGCTCTTGCAAATAAGGAGACTCTTGTTACTGCCGGACATCTGGTTATGAAGGCTGCAAAGGATAAGGGCGTAAAGATTCTTCCGGTTGACAGTGAGCATAGTGCAATCTTCCAGAGTCTTCAGGGTAACAGAAGAGAGCTTCAGGGTGAGATGGATAATAAAATATCCAGAATTCTTCTGACTGCTTCAGGTGGCCCATTTAGAGGAAGAACCTATGAGGAACTGAAGGATGTGACTGTTGAACAGGCACTTAAGCATCCTAACTGGTCGATGGGACCAAAAATAACCATCGATAGTGCGAGTATGGTTAATAAGGGACTTGAGGTTATAGAAGCTCATTGGCTTTTTGATACAGACCTTGATGATATAGAGGTTCTGATTCAGCCACAGAGTATCATTCATTCTGCCGTTGAGTATGAAGATGGCGCAATAATTGCACAGCTTGGAACTCCGGATATGAAACTTCCAATCCAGTATGCATTTTACTATCCTGAGAGGAGATATCTGGCAGGTGACAGACTGGACTTTACGAAGATATCCGGTATAGAGATATGCCAGCCTGATTATGAGAATTTCAAGGGGATTCCTCTTGCAAAGAAGGCAAGTCGTATAGGTGGTTCTATGCCTACAGTTATGAACGAGGCAAATGAACATGCTGTTGCTGCATTTCTTGCAGGGAGAATAAGTTTTCTTGAGATATATGACATGATAGAGTATGCTATGTCAGAGCATAAAGTCATCCCGGATGCCGGTCTGAAGGATATACTTGAGACAAGGGACTGGACGGATAGAATGCTCAAGGAAAAGTATGGAGTTTAAGGAATATAAGGTTTTATGAATATTATCGCTATTATACTAACTCTGGGTGTGATCGTATTTGTGCATGAGTTCGGACATTTTATTTTTGCCAAGATGAATCATGTTAAGGTCAATGAGTTTTCAATCGGAATGGGACCTGCCATCGCGACCTGGAAAAAAGGAGAAACTGAATACAGCGTAAGGGGACTTCCTATAGGAGGCTATTGTCTGATGGAAGGCTTGGGAGAAGCGTCAGACGACGAGAATGCATTTAACACAAAGTCTGTTCTTGCCCGTTTATCAATCCTTTTTGCCGGACCGTTTTTTAATTTCCTGCTTGCCTTTCTGCTTGCTATTATCATCTGTCATAATTCGACCATTGATGATACTGTGCTTACCGGTGTATCCAAGGACAGTGCAGCTTCTGAGGCCGGTATTCAGCCCGGAGACGAGATAATTAAGCTGGACGGACAGAGGATATATAACTATAGAGAGATAACTCTTTTTGGTATGGTAAATGATCCGGAAAAGCCTGTTGAGGTAACCTACCTGCGTGACGGTCAGGAGCATACTGTAACTCTAACAAAGAAGAAGGATGAGAAGACGGGAAAGTATTATTTTGGATTCGAGAGCCATGGCAGATTGTCGAAGGGCTTTGTCGATGAGATGAAGTACTCGGTGCTCGAAGTCAGGTTCCAGATAAAAACAGTAATTACTTCTCTCAAGATGCTTTTCAGCGGAAAGCTTTCCAAGGACGATCTGATGGGACCGGTTGGAATAAGCAATACGATGAATGATGTTATAGAAAATGCGAAGGATGCCGCCGACAGTATGCAGATGAGTAAGTGGGACAGCTTTATGCTGGTTCTTCTGAATATCATTAACTTTGCTGTTCTGCTGAGTGCAAACCTAGGAGTTATGAATCTGCTTCCGATCCCTGCACTTGATGGCGGTCGTATACTGTTTATCCTGATAGAGGCAATATCGGGGAAGAAGGTTCCTCAGGAGAAGGAGGCTGTTGTAACAGCAGTCGGAGTTGTGCTTTTGATGCTGCTGATGATATTTGTATTCTTTAATGATCTCGGAAATGTATTTCATAAATAATACAATCTGAATCAATAACTGTTTATGAGAAGAATATACGGAGGGGTTAGAAATGAGCTATAGAGATAATACAAGAAAGATTAAGATCGGAAATGTTGAAATAGGCGGCGGTAACAGAATAGCTATACAGTCAATGACTAACACGGAAACCTCTGATATAGAAGCTACAGTAGGGCAGATCTTAAGACTCGAGGAAGCAGGCTGTGATATAGTCAGATGTACTGCAAATACCATTGAAGCAGCCTCAGCATTTGAAAAGCTGAAAGAGAGAACTCATGTTCCGCTTGTGGCAGATATACATTTTAATTATAAGCTTGCTATTTCAGCTATGGAGCACGGTGCTGATAAGATAAGAATCAATCCCGGAAATATCGGTTCTGAAGAGAATTTAAGAGCTGTTGTTGATGTGGCAAAAAGCAGAAATATACCTATCAGAGTCGGTGTAAACAGTGGTTCTCTTGAACAGCAGTTTATCGAGAAGTACGGTGGGGTTACTGCTGAGGGTATAGTGGAGAGTGCTCTCGACAAGGTAAGAATGATAGAAGAGCAGGATTATAACAATATCGTGATCAGTATCAAGTCCTCTGACGTTATGATGTCTGTAAAGACACACAGACTCATATCTGAGAGAACAGACTATCCTCTTCATGTTGGTATAACAGAATCAGGAACTCTCTGGAGTGGAAATATCAAATCCTCAGTTGGACTCGGAATCATACTGGGAGAGGGTATCGGTGATACAGTCAGAGTATCTCTTACAGGAGATCCTGTTGAAGAGGTTAAAACTGCTAAGCTGATACTTAAGACATTGGGACTGGGAAGTGGCGGAATAACACTGGTTTCCTGTCCTACATGCGGAAGAACACATATAGATCTGATTGGACTGGCTGAAAAGACGGAGAAGCTTATCAGCGAGTACAGCGACCTGAACATAAAGGTTGCAGTTATGGGGTGTGCAGTTAATGGCCCCGGAGAAGCAAGAGAGGCAGATCTCGGTATCGCAGGAGGCGATGGCGTAGGTCTCATATTCAGACACGGAGAAATTCTCAGGAAGGTACCTGAGGAGGCTCTTCTGAGTGAGCTTAAAAAGGAGCTTGATAATGAGAGACAAGCAATTTAAAGAAGTGTTTCGGGGAATCAAGCTGGACAAGGAAACAGATATGTATTTTGACGAGGTTTACGTCACCAATGTCCAGTTTGTCAAAAGTACTGAGACCTTTTATGTATATATAGAATCTAAACATTTGATTGCTAAGAAGAATATCAAAAAGGCGGAAGTTAGTATCCGTCTTTTTGTGTTTGGAGAGTTTTCCAAGAGTAAGGTCATGATCATTGAGAGATATCTGCTTTCTGATCAGTATGACCTGGCGAAGCTGTACAGAGTTTATGAGGACAGCATGTTCGAAGAACTGAGAGATGTAAGCTCGGTTTTCTATACGCTGGTAAAGAATGGGCGAGTAGATATAAAGGATAATGTGCTGAGCATAGAAATGGAAGAAGGAACCTTGTCTGCTCTCAGAAAGCCTGAGATTGAGAAATATTTTAACAGGCTTTTTATAAATCGATTTGGTATGGAAATAAATACCGTCGTTAAGCTGGTCAAGGTTGAGTCTGAGCCAGAAGAACTTGAACAGCCTATAGAAGAGCCAGAGCAGAGCGGTGGTAATGAAGCTTTGGAGAGACAGAGAGAGCTTGAAGAGAAAATGGTAGAGACCTATGACGCAGAGTCAAATGAAGTATCTATCACTTCTGATATGATTCCCAAAAAGCATAGCTCTGAATCAGCTAAGAAAAAAGACTACAAGGCTGCTATTGATTATAAGAAGAAAAATTATAATGATCTGGATTGCTTTTACGGAAAGAACGTTGAAGGCGATCTGGTCGAGATATCCTCGATCGTTGAAGAGCTTCCTAACTTTGTAGTTGTAAGGGGACAGATATTCGGTATCGAGACTAGACCAATAAAGAATGAGAAGAATATAATCAAGGGTTATATAACTGATTTTACTGATACCATCGGCTTCAAGCTTTTTGTTCATAATAACGATATGGGACCTATAATGGAGGATCTCAAGGAAAACTCCTTTGTTGTTATGAAGGGTGTACCTGAGAAGGATACCTGGTCTAAGGAGCTTATGCTCAGCAAGATAGACGGTGTGAAGAAAACGGTGGACTTCAGGGAGAGAAGAAAGGATACAGCCATAGAGAAGAGAGTCGAGCTTCACCTTCATACCAGATTCAGTGAGATGGATGCGGTAACAGGTGTTGAGGCGGCAGTAGAAAGAGCTCTTGACTGGGGACATAAGGCTGTGGCAATAACAGATCACGGAGTTGTTCATGGCTTTACGGATGCAAATAAATATCTGAAGGGCAGAAAGGATGCTCCGGAGGATTTCAAGATTCTTTTTGGTGTTGAGGGATATTTTGTCGATGATATAAAAACACTTGTTATGAACAGTCATGGACAGAGTCTGGACAGTGATTATGTAGTATTCGATATCGAGACTACAGGTCTTTCTTTTAAGTTTTGTAAAATCATTGAGATAGGCGCGGTCCGCATGGATAAGGCAGGAAATATAATAGACAGGTTTTCTGAGTTTGTTAATCCTGAGGAACCTATACCATACAGCATAGAGAAGCTGACATCCATAAATGACAATATGGTTAAGGATGCGGATACGATAGATAAGGTTATGCCTCGTTTTCTTAAGTTTTGTGAGGGGGCTATGCTTGTTGCGCATAATGCAACGTTCGATACTACATTTATCAGGGTTAATTGCAAGAGACTAGGACTGGATTATGATTTTACGGCACTGGATACTATGACGCTTGCATATATCTTCCTGCCTGAGCTGGGACGTTATAACCTCGACAGACTTACTAACTATTTTAAGCTTACAAATGCACATCATCACAGAGCCTGCGATGATGCTGAGGTTACGGCTGAGATATTTATCAGACTTCTTAAGATGGTAAACGAATCCGGTTCCAAGACTGTGGATGATCTGAATCGTCTGGGAAGTGCATCGGTAGATTCCATCAAGAAGGCGAAGTCGTATCACGGTATCATATTCTTTAAGAATGAGACCGGAAGAACCAATCTATACAGGATTATATCTGAATCACATATAAAGTATTATGACAGACGGCCGCGTATACCTATGTCACTTATCGAGAAGTATAGAGAGGGGC
This sequence comes from Lachnospiraceae bacterium UBA3850, assembly GCA_002392655.1. GTDB lineage: Bacteria > Bacillota > Clostridia > Lachnospirales > Lachnospiraceae > Eubacterium_Q. Next base: position 56,309 of record DGHK01000044.1, read on the forward strand.
TTATTGTGGGTTCTGCGTGTGCATCCGGAGAACTCTTCTCGGCTATACTGGACGGAGCAGAGGATGAAGAGATAGAGAGACTAGTAAGATTCTTTGATTATCTGGAGATTCAGCCGGTTGGAAATAATCGCTTCCTCATTGAGGATGAGAAGATGGAGAGAATCAATACGGTTGAGGATCTGCAGGATATAAACAGGCAGATAGTAGCTCTCGGAGAGAAGTATGATAAGCCGGTTTGTGCTACGGGAGATGTACATTTCCTTGATCCCGAGGATGCCGTGTCCAGAGCTATCATTCTCGATAGTACGCGTATCAAGCGTCTGTCTGCGAAGAAACGTGAAGAAATACTAAATGATATAGAAGAGAAAAAGAAGCTGGGGCTTATAGATACTCATGTTGACTGTGTAAAGGAAGAGATGAAGAACCAGCCACCGCTTTATTTTAAAACAACGGATGAAATGCTTGAAGAGTTTTCTTATCTGGGAGAAGAGAAGGCTTATGAGGTTGTTGTTACCAATACAAATCTCGTTGCCTCATGGTGCGAGAAGATGTCACCGGTCAGACCGGACAAGGCGCCTCCGAGGATTGAAAACTCCGATCAGATACTCCGTACCATCTGCTATGACAAGATGCATGAGATGTATGGTCCTAAGCCTCCTGAGATAGTACAAAAGAGACTGGATAAGGAGCTTGATTCCATCATCGGTAATGGATACTCAGTTATGTATATAGTTGCACAGAAGCTGGTTTGGAAGTCCAATGATGACGGATATCTGGTAGGCTCGAGAGGATCGGTAGGTTCTTCATTTGCTGCAACTATGGCAGGTATCACAGAGGTTAATCCGCTTCCGGCACATTATCTGTGTCCGAAATGTTTTTATGCCGAGTTTGATTCTGACCGTGTCAAGAAGTATGCGGGAGAGTGCGGCTGTGACATGCCCGATGCTGTATGCCCGAAGTGCGGAAGCAAGCTGAATAAAGAAGGGCACGATATACCATTTGAGACCTTCCTTGGATTCAAGGGTGATAAGGAGCCTGATATCGATCTTAACTTCTCCGGTGAATATCAGCCGAGAGCTCATGCTTATGTCGGAGAGATATTCGGAAGAGACCACTCCTTTAAGGCCGGAACTGTAGGTACGGTGGCTGAAAAAACTGCTATGCAGTATGCTGTGGACTACTGTAAATACAGAGGCTTGGATAAGAGCTGGCCGGAGATGGAGAGACTATCCAGAGGCTGTATAGATGTAAAGAGAACTACTGGTCAGCATCCGGGTGGTATCATAGTCACACCGGATGACGAGGAGATTTATAGCTTTACGCCTGTTCAGAGACCTGCAAATGATCAGACGGTAGATATCATAACAACACATTTTGAGTATCATGCCATAGAGCATAACCTGCTCAAGTTTGATATCCTCGGACACGATGATCCTACCATGATCAGACGACTGGAGGATCTTACCGGTGTAAATGTTAAAACGATTCCTTTTGATGATAAAAATGTTATGGAGCTTTTCAAAAGCACCAAGCCTCTCGGTATCAAGCCGGAGGATATAAACGGTATACCGCTTGGATGTCTGGGAGTTCCTGAGTTTGGTACTGAATTTGCCATGCAGATGCTTGTGGATGCAGATCCTCAGAGCTTTTCTGATCTGGTAAGAATAGCAGGTCTGTCGCACGGAACTGACGTTTGGCTCGGAAATGCACAGAAGCTTATCCAGGAGGGTAAGTGTAAACTTTCGAGTGCTATATGCTGTCGAGACGATATAATGGTCTATCTCCTTAATCAGGGACTTGAATCGGGCGATGCATTTACCATAATGGAGAGAGTGCGTAAAGGAACAGTTGCAAAGGGCAAATGTGCTGAGTGGCCGGACTTCAAGAAGAAGATGGAAGCGCACGGAGTTCAGGACTGGTATATATGGAGCTGTGAGCAGATTAAGTACATGTTCCCGAAAGCGCATGCTGTTGCTTATGTTATGATGTCCTGGAGAGTTGCTTATTACAAGATATACTACCCACTTGCTTATTATGCTGCATATTTCAGTATCAGAGCCGATTCCTTCTCCTTTGAAATCATGTGTCAGGGTGAGGAACATCTGGATATGGTTATGCAGGAATACAAGGCTATGGATAAGAACAAGATGTCGGCAACAGAAAAGGGACTTCTCAAGGATATGAAGATCGTTAAGGAGATGTATGCAAGAGGCTTTGAGTTTGAGCCACTGGATATTTACAGAGCCAAGGCAAAGGCCTTCCAGATAGTTAATGGCAAGATCATGCCAAGCTTCCTCTCTATCGATAAGATGGGCGAGAGTGCCGCTGTTCAGATGGAAGAGGCTGCGAAGGATGGACTATTCCTGTCCCAGCAGGAGCTTAGAAGTAGGGCGAAGTTATCCTCTACAGTTGTAGAAAAGATGGCAGAGCTGGGTATACTCGGGGATATGCCTGAGACGAGCCAGCTTACATTTGATTTTCTTTAAAAAGTTGCATACATATGTTACAATAAAATTTGGCGTAAATTTAGACATTCAGATGGTGGTTCAGATCAGATCTGGCCGCCATCTCTAAGAAGGGGAAATGATATGAAGATAAGACTTGCCGATTATGTTGCGGATTTTGTAGTAAGTAATGGAATTACTGAATGCTTCACCGTGGTTGGTGGCGGTGCGATGCATCTGAATGATGCCTTCGGACATAAGGAAGGACTTCACAGCACATATAACCATCATGAGCAGGGAAGTGCTATAGCTGCGGAGGCTTATGCCAGGCTGAACAACAAGCCTGCGCTTCTTTGTGTTACGACTGGTCCCGGTGGAACCAATGCTTTGACAGGTGTTGTAGGCGGATGGCTGGATTCCATACCGATGTTTGTTGTTTCAGGTCAGGTTAGATATGATACTACGGCCAGATACAATGAACAGTTTACTGACGGAGCTCATCTTCGTGCAGTTGGTGATCAGGAGTTTGATATAACAAAAAGCGTTGACTGCATGTGTAAGTACGCAACCATGATAGAAGATCCCCTTACTATTAGATATGCTCTTGAGAAAGCATTTAAGCTTGCTACTACCGGAAGACCCGGCCCTGTATGGCTGGATATCCCTGTAAACTATCAGGGTATGATTATTGAGACTGATGATCTCTATCCGGGATATTTTGGTTCTGAGGACGAGAAGAAGGATATGGCAGAACTTCCTGCACCTGTTTCTGAGGATACAGTAAGAACTGTTCTGGACAAGCTTCTCGCAGCTGAGAGACCTGTTATTTATGCAGGTAACGGAATCAGACTTTCCGGTGGTTATGATATATTCCGTGAAGTAGTTGATAAGCTTGGTGTGCCTGTATGTACATACTGGGATGCTATAGATATGATAGAGACTGACCATCCGCTTTACTGTGGACGTGGTGGAAATATGGGCGATAGAGCCGGAAACTTTGCGGTTCAGAATGCAGACCTGGTACTTGCTATAGGTAACAGACTTCCAATCAGAGTAGTTGGTTATAACTTCAGCACATGGGCCAGAGAGGCTGAAGTCATTATGGTTGATATAGATGCGGCTGAGCTTAAGAAGCATACTATCCATGTTGAGATGCCTGTACATGCAGACGCAAAGGATTTCCTCACTAAGCTCTTGGCTGAGATAGATGCGAGAGGTGCATCCTCTTCAAGAACTGAGTGGGCCGAGCAGTGCCGTGTATGGAAAGAGAAGTACCCTGTTGTTCAAGAGAAGCATTGGAATGAATCAAAGGATTTTGCAAATGCATATGCTTCATTTGACTATATAAGCAGGAATCTTCCGGAAGGTTCTCTGACAGTAACAAGTAATGGAACGTGTTGTGTTGCAGGACATCAGAGCTGGTTTATCAAGAAGGGAACCAGATTCTTTAATAACAATGCCATAGCAAGTATGGGATACGGACTACCTGCTGCTATAGGTGCATGTCTCGCTAATGATTGCAAGGATACAGTTTGTCTTGAGGGCGATGGCAGTATCATGATGAATCTTCAGGAGCTTCAGACTATTGTCACAAACAAGCTTCCTATTAAGCTGTTTATGATAAATAATGATGGATATCATTCTATCAGGCAGACTCAGAACAATCTGTTTAAGGATCATTGCAAGATTGGAATAGGACCTGAGAGTAACGACCTCTCATTCCCTGATTTTAGCAAGCTGATTCCTGCATTTGGAATGAAGTATGTATCAGCTCATACAAATGATGAGATGAAGACTGTTGTTGATGAAGTGCTCAGCACTGAAGGTCCTGTTTTCTGTGAGATATTTGTTACGACTACACAGATATTTGAACCTAAGTCTTCTACAAAGAGACTTGAAGACGGAACTCTTGTGAGTCCTCCGCTTGAGGACCTGGCTCCGTTCCTTCCAAAGGAAGAGCTTCTTGAAAATATGTATATAACACCGATGGAGTAGAAAACCATGACTTTGTTAAAACGTTTCCTGACTGAGAGTAAGGATGTTAAGAAGTCAGGTGTATTCTGGAATATGGTTGCAAGTATGCTGGTTGCATTTCAATCAGTTATTCTTCTCATTATCATGAACCGTACAGTCGGTCTCGTTGTTTCCGGTATCTATACTATGGGAAACACGGATTGCAACCTGTTCCTGTCAATCGGAAAGTATGGTACGAGATTCTACCAGGTTTCTGATGTTAAAAGAGAATATAAGTTCAGAGAGTACCGAATGGCCAGAGTTATAAGCACTATCGCTATGGCTTTAGTTTCGATAGTTTATGTGCTCATTGTAGCAGGTCAGAACGAATATTCCACAAATAAGATGATGATCATCATCTGGATGTGTCTCTTCAAGCTTCCTGATGCATTTGAGGATGTATATTACGGAGATTATCAGAAGAATGAGAGACTTGATGTGGCTTCAAAGGCTATGGCACTACGTATGATAATTACGATAGTTCTTTGGGCAGTTCTTATTGTAGTCACAAGGAGTCTCCTGATATCAGTTATAGTTTCGACTATAGTTACAAGTTTACTTATGGCGCTTTTTCTGCTCCTCACAAGAGAGTATTGTACTGAGAGAGAACCATACAAGATGCCGAGAGTGTGGAAGCTTCTTCTGGTTACACTTCCTCTTTGCATAGGTTCATTCCTTACTCTTTATATAGGAGCTGCACCGAGAAATGCTATAGATGCACATCTGAATGATGAGCTTCAGGCTATATATGGTTTCATAGCTATGCCTGTTTTCGTTGTTCAGCTGCTTGTGCTGTTTATATTTAATCCTATGCTTTATGGCATATCCTGTCTGTGGAATGAGGGAAAGCTCAGAAAGTATGTCATGGATTGTCTGAGGCAGGTTATTTTTGTTATCGTAATAACCGTTGTATGTATCGCCGGAGCCTGGCTGCTCGGAATACCTGTTCTGTCAGCTATGTATGGTGTAGATCTGGCACCTTATAAGTCGGACCTTCTTATCATGATGCTCGGAAGCGGACTACTTGGTTTTGCAGGACTGATGGGAAATCTTCTTACTGTTATGAGATATCAGAATGCAATTCTCGGTGGCTATATCATAGTGTCTGTAATAGCATTTCTTTTCTCTGATAAAGCAGTAATTGATCATGGAATAAGGGGAGCAGTACTTATATATCTGATTCTCCTCACACTTCTCAGTATGATTTTCCTCGGAGTTTATCTCTTTGGAATCTTCAGAAAGAGAGATGAACTTAGAAGAGAAAAACAGTCTGAAAAGACTGAAGCAGTGTAAAGGTGTAAAGTATAGAAACAGTTTAAAGAAAGAAACAGTCTGAAAAGGAGTTCTAAATGATTCTGTATATAGATCCCGGAACGGGAAGTATGCT
>DGHK01000035.1:0-748 GCA_002392655.1 Lachnospiraceae bacterium UBA3850
CCTTCCCAGGTCATGAATCCGATAAGCGGGTTCTTTCCAAGGGCAAGCTCACCATTTGAAGTTGAAGCACCATCTGCTATAACCTCACCAGCCTTAACTCTGTCTCCCTTGAAGACGATAGGTCTCTGATTCATACAGTTACCCTGGTTACTTCTAGAGAACTTGATAACATTGTACTCATCTGTTGTGCCATCATCACATTTAACGATAATCTTCTCACTGGATGAGAGTTCAACTACACCATCATGCTTAGCAACGATAGTAACTCCTGAGTCAACAGCAGCCTTTGCTTCCATACCGGTTCCTACAACAGGAGCATCTGTCTTAAGAAGCGGAACTGCCTGACGCTGCATGTTAGATCCCATGAGGGCACGGTTAGCATCGTCGTTCTGAAGGAAAGGTACCATTGATGTAGCAACTGAGAATACCATACGTGGTGACACGTCCATGAAGTCAACCTTCTTCTTAGGGAAAACAGATGTCTCTTCACGACGACGTCCGGCTACATTCTTATTAATGAAGTGTCCTTCCTCATCTAATGGTTCTGAAGCCTGTGCTACAATGTACTGATCTTCATCATCGGCTGTCATATAAACAACTTCATCAGTAACAATAGGATTCTCAGGATCACTCTTATCTACACGTCTGTAAGGTGCCTCTATAAATCCATACTGATTGATACGAGCGTATGTAGCCAGAGAGTTGATAAGACCGATGTTAGGTCCTTCAGGAGTCTCGATAGGACACA
>DGHK01000035.1:784-33645 GCA_002392655.1 Lachnospiraceae bacterium UBA3850
TCTCGATAGGACACATACGTCCATAATGTGTATAGTGAACGTCTCGAACCTCGAATCCGGCTCTTTCTCTTGAAAGACCACCGGGACCAAGAGCTGAAAGACGTCTCTTATGTGTAAGCTCTGAAAGTGGGTTGTTCTGATCCATGAACTGTGACAGCTGTGATGAACCAAAGAACTCCTTAACTGCTGCAGTAACAGGCTTGATGTTGATAAGAGACTGAGGTGTGATAGTCTCGATATCCTGAGTCTGCATACGCTCTCTTACAACTCTCTCAAGTCTTGAAAGACCGATACGATACTGGTTCTGCAGAAGCTCACCAACTGACTTAATACGTCTGTTACCTAAGTGGTCGATATCATCACTTGAACCAACCTCATACTCAAGATGCATATTATAGTTGATAGATGCAATGATATCATCCTTTGTGATGTGCTTAGGAATAAGCTCATTGATATTGGCAATGATTGCTTCCTTTAACTCTTCAGGATCCTCATACTCACTAAGCAGCGCCTCAAGTACAGGATAATAAACACTCTCATATACTCCAAGCTCTTCCTTTGTAACACCCGGAAGTCTATCCTTGATCCAAGGCTCGATATCTACCATCTTGTTAGAAAGAACTTTTACATTTGCAGTCTCTGTCTGAACAATAACATGATCAACTGCGCTGTCCTGAATAACCTTACTTGCATCCTTGGTTATAATCTCACCCTGTGCAAAAAGGATCTCACCTGTAAGCGGATCAACAACATCCTCAGCGAGGATGAAGTTTGTTATACGGCTCTGGAAGCTGAGCTTCTTATTGAACTTAAAACGTCCAACACGAGCGAGATCATATCTTCTCTGATCAAAGAACATAGAATTGATAAGACTCTCTGCACTCTCAACCGCAAGAGGCTCACCCGGTCTCAGTTTCTTGTACAGCTCAAGTATACCCTCCTCATATGTCTTGGATGGATCCTTAGCAAATGAAGCCTGAAGCTTTGGCTCGTCGCCGAAAAGGCTCAGTATTTCTTCATCTGTTCCGATTCCAAGAGAACGTATAAGCACGGTTACAGGAACTTTTCTGTTTCTATCTACTTTTACATAAAATACGTCGTTAACATCGGTTTCATACTCAAGCCATGCACCTCTGTTAGGAATTACCTGACATGAGTAAAGCGCTTTACCGGTCTTATCTCTACCTATAGTATAGTAGATACCCGGAGATCTAACTAACTGGCTGACGATAACACGCTCAGCACCATTTATGATAAATGTACCAGTTTCGGTCATGAGCGGCATATCACCCATAAATACCTCATGCTGATTGATCTCGCCTGTCTCATTGTTGATGAGGCGGACATTTACCTTCAGTGGCGCAGCATATGTTGCGTCTCTTTCTTTACACTCTTCAATGGTGTACTTCTTATCCTCTTCAAACAGCTTGTAATCAACAAACTCGAGACTGAGCTTTCCTGTGAAGTCTGATATCGGACTGATATCCCTGAACGCCTCATCAAGTCCCTCTTCAAGGAACCACTTATAAGAGTTAACCTGAACTCCGATAAGATTTGGCATTTCGAGAACTTCATCTTTTGCGGAATAACTCATACGAGTATTCTTACCTGATTGAATAGGACGCATTCTGTAGTTTTCCATGTGACGTATTTACCTCTCGATTAGATTATCATTTTTTAGCGTAAAATGGCTATTTCGCAGATATTTGTGCATAAAAAACACTCTTGCGCAGATAGTAAGCGCAATTTACCACTTTAAACTATAATGACAATTTAACACTTTAACATTTTCAAGAGAAAAATGCAAGCGGTTTTTATATTTTTTATCAGACCGGTATTTATCGGATAATTGACATCAAAAAAGAGCACTCCTCTTTCTCTTACGAAAAAGAAATGCTCTTTAGATTTGTAAGTAAATATATAAGAATTATTTAACCCAGGCTCCGTCAACTCCTACCCAGCAGCCATCTACATACTGATTTGTAAGCATGTAGCCATCGCTACCGAAATAGTAGCAGCTTCCGTCGATCCATACCCACTGATTCTTTGGATACCAGCCTGAAGCATCTACATACCACCATCCGGTTGCATCACTTGCCCAATGGCCTCCAGAGTATGCTTCATCCCAAGCACCGTCTGCTCCGAGCCAGTAGCCGTCACGATACTCGCTGTAGTCCATATAGCCATCTGCACAGAAGTAGTACCACTTTCCGTCTATCTTCTGCCACTGGCTCTTTGGATACCAGCCTTCTGTATCCTCAACCCACCAGCCGGCTGCATCCTGCTTCCATGAGAGTGTTCCGTCGTAGGTACATTTACCATCAGCATTGTACCACTTTCCGTCTACCCATTCATTTGAATACTCAGGATTTTTCTTATTATTATTGTTTGAATTGTTATCTTCAGAATCTCCTGTCCCCTGAGTACCTGATCCATTATCTCCGTTTCCTTTATTCTTTTCGGATTCATCTTCTTTTGCATTTGGATCCTTGACTGTAACGTGATATACATATCCAGTATTCTGAATCAGGCTATTTCCCTCTTCATCATATCCGGCGTAATCCCTTGTCCATATTTCGTATGTTGCTTCACCCGGCTTTTCTGCCTTGAGAATTGATCCTTCGGTTACACTTATCGCATCTCCATCAAGGTTTTCATGATCAAATATCTCTTTGTCATATTCTGCAGGGATATTAAATTCATCGCCTATGTTTAGAGTTATATTTTCTTCACTTTTCAGTTCCTGCTCTTTTTCGACTATATCATATTCGCAGGCTGTAATGACTTTTCTTCCTCTCTTTGCATATATCTTACCCGTCTCTGTTTTCTGATCTCTCACAAGTGTATTGCTGTTAAACCAGTTAACACCATCAAGTGAATACTCTAATAGTTCTTCTGTAGCAATCGCTGTTCCGCCTTCTTCTGAATCGATTGTGACTGTATCCTTATAGAAAGACGTTGTTGCGTCCTTAAATACAGATTCAAGTCCCACAAAACATTTGAGTTCGTGAATTCCACTTTTATTTCTGCCATCTACTTTATTACGTATACCTATAAGGAAATTTTGTATTCCCTCTTGTTTTCCGGTTACCCAATAAGTACCAGAAGCATCTTGGGTAAAACTAATGTTCTCTTCCGGTGACATTGCTCCTTCGACTGAACCGGTTGAAGAATATCCACAAAATTCCGAAGGAGAATAATCTTCTTTTTCACCAATCTCAAGTATTACAGAGCTTCTATACCATATATCTCTATCATATCTTGAATACGATGGTTTGTCTGCTGAATATGGATCAGAAGGATTATAACTCTCTCCATTTTTTTCTTTTATAATTATGGTCTGTGGTCCCGGGAAGGTTCCATTTGAATTCAATATACTATATGCATCATAATTTATATTGACATCTGTTGAACCAGAACTATCATAATATGTATATTTCATTCCTTTAACATTTTTAATTATGGCTCCTGCCGGCGAAGTGATATTTAAACCGCTTGATAATGTCATCTTATAAGCTATAATATTTGGGCCGTTTAACGCCACATTAGAATTAGCAGTGATATTTCCACCACTCATATTGAGTTCGACCACATCGATGGTGCTTGTTCTTGTATTGATATTGACATTTCCGCCATATATGTTTGTAGGCTTTTTGCCATCCCTTATCTGGAATATTCCGCTGCCATTAGGTGTATTTATATTTACGTTACCGCTATATACATTCAAATTTCCATCAAGGATATTGATTCCACACAAACTATTTGTATCATATATATTCAGGTTTCCATAAGAATTGAGTTCTCCGTACAAGCCCATCCCCAGAAAATCTGTATTAATATTTAGCGTTCCATATAAATCTGTGACAGCGTTTCTATCTACTTTATATGCATATTCATATGCAGTATGAAATATTGGATAGCTGTTTATCGTAAGTGAGGCATTTTTGTCTATGTATGCAGAGTGATATATCTCGCAACTTCCGTTTTTGATAACTACGTTTGCGCCTCCTTCTATTCTCAGATTCCAAACAAAAATGTCGTGTTCTACTTCAAGTGTTCCGGGTCCTTTGATCACTACCAGGCCACCATAATTTATCTCCTGAACCGTCTTATTTTTTCCGTTCAGGGCTATGGTGCATGAGCTTCCCTCCCAATCAACATCCTCACTTCCTTCCGCCCTTACATTTGTGCTGCAGAAGGTGCATACAATCATTATTGCAGTGAGCATTATTGCTATTAAACGTTTCCCTCTCATCTTCCTCTCCTTCTATATAATTTCATAATTCATATAATCCGTAATATATTCTTCCTTGAAATAATATAGTTTTAATTGCCATTTGATAAATATATACAATCTTTATTTATCCTTTAAATATCCATCCTCATCAAAGGTATACCAGACTCTATCTATGACTACCCGTTCTCCCTTAGCATACCATCCGAACTGATCTCCAAACCACCAGCCCTTTTCATCCTGATGCCACTCGCCTCTTGATTCGCCCATCGTTCCATCTTCTTTAAGATAATAACCATCTACATATTCATTAGTGAGCATTTTTCCGTATACATCAAGCCAGTCATATCCTTTGTAGAAGTAATACCATTCTCCGTCTATCTGCTGCCAGCCGTCAACGCATACACCTTCTGTATTTCCTACATAATACCAGCCGCCGGTCCAGAAACCACCTTTTTTAACCCAAGTATTAGGCTTAATCAGATAACCTGCTGAATCAAAAGCGTACGAGGTTCCATCTATATTGAAGATACCCATTCCGGAACCTTCTTCCAAATTTGCATTTTTTTCATCATACCAGAGATACTTATCACCATTTGTATAATACCAGCCATTTGCATCGGACTTCCATTCCCATTTTTTCTGACCGGTAGCTGACTGGCTCTGATAACCACCTAAAAAGAAATTGTTTGATTTAACATATCCGTTTGAATCTACATAAAAGTCTTCTTGATATTTTTTACCATCATATTCTTCACTGTAACGCACGTGCCAACCCGGAGTCACACATTCACCAGTAGAATTATTTACATACCAGTAACCGGAATTATTATTTTTCTCAGACCATTCAAACCCATTTGTTGGTTCCGAATCAATCGCCATTCCTGCTGCATTTACAGTTACCCCATAACTGCTATAAGAGATGCCAGCGCCACTCCTATAGCTTTCTTTACTTTATTCATAACCCCTCTTCTCATTTTGTCTCCTCCTTTTTCAGTATAATAATCTGACTAGTACAGTATACAAAAAATATAATAAAAACGCAAAAAACCGCAAACGCACTATTTCATGCGCTTGCGGAATTATTATAGTCTGAATGAAATTACTTAAGAGTAATCTTAGCTCCAACTTCTTCAAACTTCTTCTGGATGTCCTCAGCCTCTGCCTTAGATACAGCCTCTTTAAGTACCTTTGGAGCACTCTCAACTGCTTCCTTAGCTTCCTTAAGTCCAAGACCTGTTACATCACGAACAACCTTAATAACCTTAATCTTCTCTGATCCAACTTCTGTAAGCTCTACATCGAACTCATCCTTATCAGCTGCTGCTCCAGCTGCGTCTCCACCTGCTGCTGCAACTACAACACCAGCTGCTGCTGAAACACCATACTTCTCTTCTACTGCCTTTACAAGATCGTTAAGCTCAAGAACTGAGAGCTCATCTATAGCAGCTACTAACTCTTCTACTGTCATTTTTAAATCCTCCATAATTATTATTTAATCGATTTTATATGCCTCTGCTCCGGTTCATAATTATCTCTCGATAATTATAAGCCTTGCTTCGCAAGTCTTGCGTCTGACTTCGTCATCCGCGAATCTGCTCACTATCGTTCGCAGATGCATGATTTCACTTCGTAAAATCCTGCACTATGCCTTCTGCTCAGCAACCTGATTGATAACACGAGCAAAGTTTGTGATAGGTGACTGCAGACTTCCAAGGAACTTTGAAAGAAGTTCTTCCCTTGAAGGGATAGTTGCGATCACGTTGATTCCGGCCTCATCATAGTATGTGCCTTCAACAACACCACTCTTAAGTGATAATGCCTTGAAATCCTTAGCAGCCTTAGCTACTACTCTTGCAGGAGCTGTTGCATCCTCTTTAGAGATAGCAAGTGCTGTAGGTCCTTCAAGATCCTTAGCAAGATCAGCGAACTCTGTTCCTTCGATTGCAAGATTCACCATAGTGTTCTTGTAAACCTTATAAACTACACCGGCTTCTCTGAGTGATCTACGGAGTTTTGTATCCTGATCAACTGTTACTCCAAGGTAGTCAACAAGAACAACTGACTTAGCTCCTTCAAGGTTATCCTTGATTTCCTGAACTATAGGTGTCTTCTCTTCGACTTTTGCCAATTCTATGTACCTCCTTATAGATTTGGGCTGCACATATATCATCTCTGAAAACAGGGATAAAAAAACCTCTGTCCATGTTTCCATAGACAGAGGTATGAATTCGTAATTAATAAAATCAGTACAAACTGAAATTCACGATTCTTCCTCGGCAGGTAACTTCGTAAGTGTTACGTCCTTTCGGACACCTGCTGTCTACGGCAGCTCATCGTGCAGTACTTTATCATATATACATGTATCATGTCAAGTACCAATTATTTACTTTATAATATTTTCTACAGTGCATCTCCGTATATCTGTCCCAGCGATATACCACCATCTCCTGTCGGAACCTTTGCATTCATGAATACACCATAACCAAGCTTCTCTAGTGATGAAGCAATCGCATCCAGAAGAATCCTATTATAGAGACTTCCTCCACTAAGAGCTATATGCTGTATATAATCCCTGCTGCAGACCATATCACATATGTATACAGTTGAGGTTGCAACAGCAATATGGAATTCATAAGCCAGTCGGTCGATGGTAATTCTGAGTTCATTCTCATCAGGATGACTCTCGTAAATCTCAACGACCTTTGTAATCAGGTCAGCTATAAGGGCTGTCTGGTCCATCCTGTAAACCTCATCATCATTTTTAGGTTCCAGAACATTCAGCCTGATATCTGACTCTCCCTGTTCATAATCAAAGTTTCCGATCGTCTTCAGATGTCTGTATGCTGCACTCTCCAGAGCTATAGGACTCTCACCGTCGTAAGTATTCTTGCTTTTAACTCCCAAAAGAGCCGTTACTGCATCAAAGAATCTTCCCATAGATGCAGAGTAAAATGTATTGATATCAGCTCTCAGACATGCAGAAATTATACCGTAATCCCCCTTATCTATATTGAGAATTCTAAATATTTTGTCCATCACATCGTGGCTGACAAGCTGTCTCTCTTCGACAGCCTTAAAATATCCACAGAGAGTTGACTTGATATCTCTTGAATTCTGATCTCCTCCGATGAGCTTAACCGGCAGCAGCGCTCCCGTCCTGATAATCTTCGGTTTAGCACTTACCAGATGCTTTATATGCTCCTCTTCCTCATCTACGGATTCATTTAACATACATGAGAATATCTCACTGCCCCAGATTGTTCCATCAGAACCATATCCCATACCATCATAGGAAACTCCAAGAAGTCTTCCTATCAGTCCATTCTCAGCCGCAACTGAAAGAATATGAGATGCATGATGCTGAACACGCACGAGTCTCTGAGGAATACCGTCCAGATAAACCGTCTTGGCCCTTTCATCCGCATCCTTAGATGTGAAGTAGGTTGGGCTCATATCTCCGATAAATCGCTTCGGTGATACATTCAGAAGCTCCTGAAGTCTGTCAACCGCTCCTGCTCGTGCCTCTACAGCCTCATTATCATAAAGCGATCCGAAATACTCAGACATGTAGACCGCATTCTTTTTACCAAATGCAAACACTGATCTGGCATCTCCACCAGCACCGAAGGTCTCCCTTGGAATCTCATGCTCGAGCACGATAGGTTCAGGAATATATCCCTTAGCTCTTCTAATCAGCTGCACTACCTCCTTGACGCGCGAACCGCTATGAATTTTCACAACCTGAGCAAGCGAATCATCAAGATGAGAAGTTATCTCCCTTGTATTGGTTAACATAAAATCAAGGAATGTTTCTTCATCTTCATCATGTTTTCCTGTATATGTTGTTTCCTCTTTATTGATATTATCATTTGCAAATGTAACTGCAGACACCTCACCTGTGCTGATAGATGATCCCTCTACCCTCGGAAGATACTTGATCATATCCATGTCATCGGTAATGATCAGCTCTCCTCCCTTGTTTCCACTGGTCATTACAATAGGGCCTACTTCATGAGACAGGATTATCTGAAGCGGATCACTCGGAAGCATGGCTCCCACGCGATCACTTCCCATTAGCACCTCATGCGCAAACTCATCTGCAGCGTCTTTCCTTTCAAGAAGAACTACAGGCCTCGCTCCTGACGTAAGAACCTCCTCTTCCTTCGCCGATAGGAAGCAATACTTTCTCACCGTCTCAACATCCGGGAAAAGTATGGCAAACGGATTATTGATATTATCCTTAAACTCTCTGAGCTTAATTGCAGGTTCTGAAAGCGTCGGTAGAAAAGCAAAATGGAATCCTCCCACTCCCTTTATCGCACCAACCTTACCATTCTTCAGACTTTCAACCGTTCTATCCAGTATCTCATCCTGACTGAGTGCAACCTCATCAACCATGCGATTCTCGTAATATCTGAGTCTCGGTCCACAATTCTTGCATCCTATAGTCTGAGAGAATCTCATACGATTACCTGGTTCACTGTACTCTCTAGCACAATCCTGACAGAGGGCAAAACCATCCATAGTGCTATTCTCTCTGTCATAAGGAATAGCCTTCATTATCGAATATCTCGGCCCACACTGACTACAGCTGATAAAAGGATATCTGTATCTTCTGTTCGTCGGATCCAGCACATCCCTTTCACACTCCTTACAGGTTGCTATATCTGCCGGCAGGAACCTGATATCCTCTTCATAATTGTCATAATTATCACTTTTTATAACTCGGAAATTATCATCAAGCTCGCGTCCGAATTCATCTAAAACAACTCCCTCCGCAACATCTGAGTCTTCATCACTTTGTGATTCATCAGCTGTATCGGAAGAAGCTACGCTCTTATCGGAATCTTCACCATCACTTCCAGTATGTTCATTCTTGTGTCTGGCGGAATCAATAATACTATCAACTATGCTCTTTCCCGAAGAAGACTTCGAAGTTTCCCCCAGTCTCTCAGCCTCTACCGCTTCGATGGCTTTTTCAACCTCGGCAACTCTTCTTGCAGCCTCCTCCAGACCTTTTTTTATCTCAGTAGTTTCCTCATCATAAACTACATGATCTACAGGTTTTACATCAACCTTGTCAACTCTTCCACCCTTAGGGCAGTTATATCTGATGTGATAAGACAGCTTACCTATGGCTTCCTCATCACACTCAACATAAATCCTGACAACGCCACCGGTATTCTTAATACTTCCTACCAGTCCGTTTTTTTCGGCATATTCAGCTACAAAACCCCTAAAACCAATTCCTTGTACGAGTCCCAGCACTGTTATTTCATAAGCACTCATATACAAATACCTCTCTCCTCGTATAATTACCCCGTTTACTTAAATGTCAGTCTGTTCGTTTTGCTGTTCTCCTTCTGTTTGCATAGCCTGACCACCCTGCTGTACATCGCCTGCCCTCTCAGCCTCCAGTCTCATACGGAACTCATGCTCTCGCTGTTCCTCTTCAAGCCTCTCCTGCTGCTTCTTCTCCATAAGCTTATACTTTCTGGCCTCTGATTTTTCATCAAACTTTCTGTATAATGCCTTGAAAGGAATAAGAGCAACGCCTCTGTTCATATACAGAAAAGCTATCAGATATATCAGACTCAGAATCGGTATGATCAGAAGAATAAGTATGATAGTCAAGCTATTTCTCTGCTTTGTCTCCTCATACCTGGCTATATTCTCCCAATAAGGATAAACTATATCATTCGTTTTCATATCTATATACTCTTCAGCTGCGTCTCTGTTTAAGAGATTGAAAAATGAATATCTGGCTGTATTATCTACTATTTCTTTTTCACCGAAGTTAAGTATTGACCTTGCCTTTTCCTTTTCTTCATCGGTTTTAAACTCAATACCTACAGCCTCAGCAAGTGTATTTAACGCATAGTTTTCTATCGGGTTTGGCATAACAACTTCATAGCACACAACCCGTGTTCCCAGTGCAGCCGCACCGCTGTCAGCCGAGGCATTATCACCCTTATCAGCATTTTCAGCCGATTTTACAGACGATGACGACTTCTGCTGAAATGCTTTCATTGGAACATAAACCGAATAATACTCACCCTGTGCCTGTTTATCCAGATCAGTCTCAGCACCTTCAACAACACCAATAACAGTGAATACCGTTGAACCAATCCAGACCTTCTTTCCAACAACATCGCTGCTTCCGAAAAGTGTCCATGCAACATCCTCATCAAGAAGTATCTGATTAACATCAGGATTATCCAGATCCAGATAGCTTCCTGCTATAAGAGGAATCGGATGTATCATAAAAAAGTCACCGCCGACAGTATAGACGTTGGTTTTAACTGTATTTGTATCCTTTCTGAGTTCTTCAAATGTATGACCCGAATAAGCATCCATCCAGCTTCTGGCATCAGACTTCTTACTCAGATAATCATCACCGGATAGCTTGGTCTGAATCTTTCCACGGATATTATTTATATCCATCGGACCAAGTGCAGCGTCCTGTGAGTAAAAAACACTTACCTCAGCGCATTTCATATCCTTCGTCTGCCATCTTGCAGCAGCCTGTTCACTATAAAGCTCCTTTACACGAGAACCATTGATTATAACAACAAACAGCAAAATAACACACAAAATAGCATTCACTATAAGTGTGGTGATAACAAACTTTTTATTCGGATGTTTTATCCAGTTTTTTATTTTCTCGCCCATTATATCCGATCTCCCGTTTATCAGAAGCTACTTTTACTTACTATTTTTCTGACAATCTTACCTGCTGTCCATTATCAAGTGGCTTAGATGAATTGGTTACAATATTTGCATATTCATTTACTTCACCCTGAATAGCAGCACTATTTATATCAGACGCTATAACGTCAACCTTAACCTTTTCAACTATATATCTGTTTCCAAGAGGAGTAGCTTTAACATTTACAACGTAAACAAATTTACCGTTACTATCCTCTTTGATTGCATTATTTGGAACAACTGTATCATACTTACCGGCCTTATCACCAACCGCAAGCTGAAGTGTCTGTCCCGCCTGAACAGAGCCCTTAATATTAAACTTCACTATACTCTTCTGGTTAGGATCAGATGTATCAGCCTTAATACTTCTGACAACGCCTGTTACATCATCTTCCCAAACATTCTCAGGCTTAGCCTCGTTACCAACCTTGAGCTTCATTGCATCCTTTTTGTCGATGGAGCATGACATCTCATATCCGCTGTCCGCAAGCTGAATGCTCGCAAGCGCCGACTCACTGTTGACCTTATCACCCGGCTTAGCTGTAATTCCGGAAATTATACCGGTACCTGTTGCTTTAACCTCTTTTGTGTCATCAGCAGCCTTAAGCTTCTCAACCTTTTTACGTTGTTCTTCAATCTTCTTCTCAGTCTGCTGGTCAGTAAGAGCATTTGACTGTGCCATCCTGCTCTCCCTTGCCTTATCTTTGTTATAATTTTCCTGTGCTGTAGCAAGCGCATCGGTTTTATCATCCACATCCGCCTGTGCATCTGCGACAGACTTAACACCCTCATAGGCTGTTACAGCATCCTTCTTTGCATTAAGTGTATTCTCAAGAGTCAAAAGCTCTTCCTTGGCTGTTGCGAGCTGATTAACAAGCGCATCAACATCTACGTCACCACTATAGCCTTCCATACTGGTATACGCATCAACCTGAGTCTGAAGTCCTTCTACCTCAACCTTCTTTGCATCATATGCTGCCTGTGCAGACTCCTGTTCAGCTACAGCTGCTGCCTTAGCCGACTCATTACTCTTAGCCATTTCAAGCTCAGCCTGTGCTTTAGAAAGGCTCTTCTGTGCTTCAGTCAGAGTCTTTGATGATTCAGACTCATCAGTATTTCTGTCAAGCTTTGTCTTCTCGTAGTCTACTTCTAAAGTTTCAAGGTCTCTTTCAGCCTCTGCAATAGCATCGTTAGCAGAAGCATCAAATGTCATGATAACGTCGCCTTCCTTAACCTCATCGCCGTCCTCAACCAAGACCTCTTTAACAACTCTTTCTCCACTTACTGTTACATCGATATCCTTGCTTACCTCAACAGTTCCCTGGCAACGCACCTTCTCAGACACACTACCCCTGCTTACTGTTACAGTCGATATCTCCGGCAGAGAATAGTTCATGATCGTATTCGAGAAAAATGTAAGAAGCAGAAGTGCAATTATAAAGATAATTGCTATTCTTCTGATAAGCTTCTTTCTGAATCTGAGCCTTTTAAGTTCCTCCTCCTTATCAAGCTTTTTCTCATTTTCCACCATTTCCCTGGAGATTTCAGTTGTCTCATTATTATCTTTCAGATCTTTTTCTTTATCTTTCATACTATTCGTCTCCTTAATCTAACGCCATCTATCCTTTTACACCACCCGAATATGCGATACCATCTGCCAGATACTCCTCGCCATAGAGGAACAGCAGAATAGGTGGAACCATATATATAGTAGCTACCGCAAACGCAAGTCCTATCTCACCATTATTGATCTGAGAAAGGAATATCGAAAGCGGATGATAAGCATTATTACTCATCATAATAAGTGGCTGTTCTACCATGTTCCAGTAATCAATAAATACCAGAATCGCAACAGATGCGATCGGTCCCTTACAAAGCGGAACCGCTATCTTCCAGAAAATTCTCCACTCATTTGCACCATCCAGCTTGGCCGCTTCAATAATAGACTCAGGAATCCTTCGCATATGCTTCGTAAGGATATACACACTGAACGGAGCAAAAATACCCGGAAGTATAATACTCCATCTGGTATCCAGAAGTCCCAGCCAACTGTTGACCATGTAGTTCGGAACAAGCGAAACCTGATACGGAATAAGCATTATCATCAGGTATACGAAGAAAATAATTTCTCGTATTCGTCCTCGGAATCTCGCAAACGAGTACGCAGCACCGAGCGCGAGCAGAACCTGGAATACCATTATAGGAAATGTAAGAATAACTGAATTCCAGAACTTCATCAGGTAATCCGGACTCTTCAGAAGAACCGAACTATACTGTGATCCGACAACCTTATCAGGAATAAGCTTAAGGTTTACCGTTTCAGTCCTATACTTCTTATTTGCTCCCTCATCATTTTCATCATTGTAGTTATTGAAAATAACTCCGTAATTGGAATTGATCTCCTGTTCTGACATAAACGAATTTGTAAATGTAAGAATAGTAGGAAGCAGAAATGATATAGCAAAGAAAGCAGCGACTACAGTAAGAATTATCTTCTTCAAAAGACCCTTACGCTTTTTCTTCTTTTTCGGCTTCTTTTCCTTCTTGGCTTTCTCATTCTCCGGAGCATCCTGATCAAAGATAGGAACATAATTCTCATCATACTCTTCCTCGTCACGGATATAATTCCCCTCAAATTCAAAGCCCTTCTCTTCAATTGTATTTTCCGATGTTTTTATATCTTCTTTACTCATTTAGCCTTCCACATCTTCGTCCATCTTATTTTCAACTATAAAGAGAATACCAATAATTACTATCATAACAACACACATGATTATAGCAGCAGCTGAAAGCTTCTGATAATCAAGTGATTTAAATGTATTGTTCATAAAGTGCTGCAGCATATACAGCGACTTGAACGGATAATCTCCCGTCAGCAGGTATACCTCTCGGAATACCTTGAAAGAGTTTATAAGTGACATAATTCCAACGAAGAAAATCGTCGGAGTGATATATCTGAATTTAATCTTCCAGAACTGTTTCCAGGCAGATGCACCATCCAGCACAGAAACCTCAAGTACATCCTTAGGGATTGCACTTAGTGCCGCCATAAACAGGATCATATTATATCCAAGGTTCTTCCACAGGAAGAGAATTACAATAACCAGCTGGCTATAATCAGACTTAAACCAATCGATAGGATTACCACCGAAAAGCATAATAGCATCATTTATAGCACCATGGTTTTCAAAAAGAACTCTCCATATGAGTACGACAGAAGCAACCGGAACCATGAGCGGACTCAGGAAGAATGTTCTGAATGTACTCTTAAGCGGGATATTATGTTCAAGTAAAAGTGCCATCAAAAGCGAAAGAACTATAGCAAGCGGAACTGCAAGCAACGAGAAAAGTGCAGTATTTTTCGCCGCTGCCTGGAAAGAACTGTTACTTAATACACTTGAGAAATTCTTAAAGCCTACGAAGTTCTTTCCGATTATGCTGTCGATATTTGCATAATAAAGTACAACAAAAGAAGGAACGATAAAGAATATCATTACACCTATGAAGCTAGGTCCCACAAAAAGGTTGGCTGAAAGCCTCTCCTTCCAGGTTCTCTTCTTCTTTTGATAACGTATTTCACCGTCATTTTCTTTCGACTTTTTATCTTTACTCTTTTTATCTTTATTCTTTTTTTCTTTCTTTTCCTTTTTTGGAGCCTTTGGCTCTTCCGCAGCTACTTCAGTCAGTACTGTGGTCTCAGCCTCAGCTTCATAATTTTCCGGTTTTGACATAATCTTAACCTTTTTGTTTTGTATTTAATAAGCTTTACTTATTCTCATTAATAAATGTAGTAGCTCTATCCTGTATGATCTTACATACATCATCAATAGACTTATCACCATTAAAGTATGCAGCAGCCTCCTCTGAGATGATATTGCTGACTGCTTCATTGTAGTAATTCAGCATACTTGTATTATCAATCAGCTCTCTGTATCTTTTTATGATGTCTTCCGAGAATGGTTTAGCCTCCATTTCTACTCCAAACAGATTATCCATTCCTTCTCTCGGCTTGATAACATTTCCAAACTCATCCTTATACTCTTTTGTTGTAGTAACAGAATCCATCTTCATCTTGAAGACATCCTCTCTCACAGGAATAAGGCCTGTATACATGTATTCATCTGCCACGTACTCCTTAGAAAGAAGTGTCTTCATAAACTCCCAGGCACCATCCTTATCCTCACACTTAGCAGACATCGCAAAGCCTGTAGCTGTTGTGAAGTATGAGCCTCTTCCCTCCTTAACAGGGAAGCCCTTGAAGGATGCCTTGCCCTTGAAAAGCTTATTTGCAGCTTCTATTTCCTCAGGACATACAATTGTGTTTATAAACAGAGCCTTTTTATTCTTTATATTATCGGCTGTTGAATTGTCAGTCGAATAAAGCTCTTCATCCTCAGGGAATTCTCCGCATATCTGAAGAATATTCTTGAAGTCTTCAGAATCAAAGTAGCATTCGCCCTTCTCCCAGTCAACAAACTGATTTCCGCAGCCAAGCATGATATTATAAAGAACTGAATCCTTTGTGGTACCCTCGAAGATCATAGCACCCTCAGGCTGTGATTCGATATACTCTCTGAACTGTTTAGCTGTCCAGCCTGAATCGTCTCCGACCTCTGCACCATCACCAATCAAAGTATTTAAGCTTACATGAGATGTAATACTATAAAGCTTTCCATCTACTCTTAAGCTATCCATTACAGAAGGAATGAAGTCACTCATTGACATATCAGGATCCTTCTCGATATAAGGCTCGAGATCCTCAAGCATTCCCTTTGATACATACTGCTGGATAGGCTGATTTGCAATTCCTGATTCAACTATATAGATATCAGGAACCTTTCCTGCAGATATATCTGCCCCCAGCTTACTGTTAGGATTATTTTCTTCAGTATAATCAATAATCTGTACAGTATACTTGCTCTGTGATTCGTTAAACTTACGAACCAGCTTCTTTACGTTACTACTTTCGCCTGTAATTGCCAGAGTAAGAACTACTCTATCCTCAACATCCTTTGGATCAACCTTCTTGTACTTAACAAGCTTTTGAGGCTCGTCATCTACCTCATACTGGAAGTAAAATGCATCTTTATCCTTAAACATAGATCTCGATGCTCCGTCACCATAGATATTGGATCCATAGAAATCAACAAGCTTTTCACGTGAACCATCACTATACTTATAGCCATAAAGTGATCCGGCAGTACGAATAATGATATCATAATCACCGAAGCCTTTTGTAAACTGATAAGCACTGTAGCCATTGATATCTACCTCATGTGCAGTACCAAGACTATTCTTGCCTATATCATAAACTGAAAGCAGTACTGTAGTATCTGTAGAGTCAGGATCTGTGCTTTCCTTTAAAGTTTTGACTACTATGTTGTTATCCTTATCAAGAGCACTTCCATCGATATAGTTTTCCTGAGGAAGCTCAGATATCTGCTTTAAATCCTCATCAAATCTCTTGATGTTATCACCATAAACTGCCACAAATGTGCCGTCATCCATAGCGAAAAATCCCGAAAGATATGATGTTTCTGATTGACAGACATGAGTGAAGTCACCTACTTCATCGCACTTGCCATTTTCGATTTTATATAGAGTATTTTTTGATTCATCCCCATCACTATCCTGATCATAGAAGTAAACAGTACCATTAGGTGATGTAAGGAATGTTGATACAAAGTGCATACCACTCTTAGTTTCAAACTCACCCAGGCTTTCTGCATTTCCTCCATTTAGATCAGACTTATAAAACTCATATTTTATTTTGGTTTCTTCAACAGCATCATTTATACTGGCGTCTCCCTCAGTGGCATCCATAGCTGCCTCCTGAAGCTCCTGATAATCATTTTCATTATCAACACAATAGTAGAGATTATCGCCAATCATATCGTACCAAACAAGCTTTTTTCCATTTGATACATCAGCAAACGAATCATCCTTCGCATACACGTAATTTACAAAGTCGTCATCACTACTCTTCTTTTTATTGTCTCCGCATCCTGCCAAACTAAAAACCATACATGATGCAAGTACCAGGCTTAACTTCTTTTTTAAACTTTTCATCGTTCATCCTCCATGAGTTTTATAATATAAATCACATTTATAATACTATGCTTCCTAGGATAAACCGCTGTACAATAACACAGCTCATCCTCATTTGTCAACTTTTGAATAATTTTAGTTCACAGTATTAGGTATGGAAAAGCTTCTTATTCTGATATCTCGGCTCACACGTTAGATTCACGCCCAGCTTTTTAAATACACCAACGTCTACCTGCGATAGAATAACAGAGCTATGAACCTCAAGTCCCGAAAGGTTAGTCAGCTGATCATAAGCTTTCTTAGCCTCAGGATTTGTATTTGCTTCTATTGACAGAGCTATCAGTATCTCGTCTATATGAAGAAGCGGATTATGATTTCCCAGGTAATTAACCTTGAGACTCATGATAGGCTCTATATTCTGCGGAGATATAAGCTTTATACTGTCATCAATTCCTGCAAGCACCTTGAGAGCATTCAAGATAAGCGCAGAGGATGCTCCAAGCAGTGTGGAGGTCTTACCGGTTATTATGCTTCCATCCGGCATTTCCATAGCAGCCGCAGGATTTCCGGTTTCCTCAGCACGTATATTTGCTGCAGCAACCACAGGTCTGTCAGCAACCGATATTCCGGCCTTCTTCATCAGAAGCTCTATCTTCTGTATAGCACTATCAGAGCCTTCTCCTTTTCTTCTGTCACAGAGTGCCTGATAGTATCTCCTGATTATTTCCTGATTTGATGCATCTCTTGTGACTGCGTCATCCACTATGCAGTGTCCAGCCATATTTACACCCATATCAGTAGGTGACTTATATGGGCTCTCTCCCGATATCTTCTCGAACATGGCCTTAAGAACCGGGAATACTTCTACATCTCTGTTGTAATTAACAACTGTCTCTCCATATGCTTCAAGATGGAAAGGATCTATCATATTCACATCATTCAGATCCGCAGTTGCAGCCTCATATGCGAGGTTGACAGGATGATTCAGAGGAATATTCCATATAGGGAATGTCTCGAACTTTGCATATCCGGCCTTTACCCCTCTCTTCTGCTCATGATAGAGCTGAGATAAACAGGTTGCCATCTTGCCACTTCCAGGTCCGGGTGCTGTAACTACAACCAGCGGACGAGTAGTCTCTATATAATCATTTCTTCCATATCCCTCATCACTGACGATCATCGGGATATCTGAAGGGTATCCCGCTATAGGATAATGACGATATACCTTAAGCCCCAAAGCCTTCAGCTTCTTCTCATAAGCAACAGCTGATGGCTGTTCAGAAAACTGAGTCAGCACAACTGAGCCGACATATAGACCATTATTGGTAAATGCATCTATAAGTCTTAGGACATCCATATCATAAGTGATGCCGATATCTCCTCTGACCTTATTCTTCTCTATATCACCGGCCTTTATAGCTATTACTATTTCGGTCTGATCCTTAAGCTGCTTAAGCATAGTTATCTTGGAATCAGGTTTAAATCCCGGAAGCACTCTTGATGCATGATAATCATCAAACAGCTTTCCTCCAAACTCCAGATACAGCTTTCCTCCAAACTGTCCTATTCTTTCTTTGATATGCTTCGACTGCATATCCAGATATTTGTCATTGTCAAATCCTACTGCTTTCATCTTCCCTTCTATTTTCCTCTTATTTCCTTTTATAATTCTTTATATATCTACTGATACTCTCTTTATCAATCTGCCAAAACCAACATCTATCTGATGGAATAACCCAACCTTAATAGTACTACAAATTCAGTATTTTATCAATAAAACCAAGGACAATATGGTTTGCTCTTCGTAGCATAATAATACTCGGGAATCTTGATTGTTCCTTTCCCTTCCGAAGGGTTAAACGGAATCATCTCATTTGGCTTCAGATATTTATTTAGAAACTCCACACTTTTTTCATTTTTCTCATCATTTATCTGCGAAGTATACCAGCAAAGCTTATGAAGAATGTCATTTGCCAGGGCATCTGCCTGAACAACTGATTGCTTGACACATAATACAAGTGCCCATCTCGAATGGTTTAAGTCCTCATAATAAAGCTCAACTATTTCGTCCGACAAAACTCCGGTTTTCTTCTTGAAAATGATTTTGTATATCCATTCATACCTCAGATGTCCTATAAGAGCTTTTCCGGTTCTTTGTCCGGCTCTTATCGCACTTCCCGCGATATTTATAGTTTCAGCAACAAGAAAGCCGACTCCACCTGTTCCGATCCAGCCACCGCCATCATTTTTATTATATTTACGATTTATAACAGCTATTCTGGAGTTTGTTACATATAGGTAATTATCACCGGAAAAATCCTCGCAATATGTACTGAAGCCTTTTTCGCTTTCCAGCATTCGCATCAGCTTAAAGTACTTAAGCTTGAATTCATATGTTTGACCATCCATCTGCTCAGGAACCATATTTTTGTTCTGGTCGATATTCGGATACAGATATGGATCATTTTGTTCAACCCAGTCCGCGATGGTAAAGAACGGATAGTTTTTAATGACCTTTTCTTCATCCTTTTTCTCTTCAAGAGTTTTCTCGATCTTTTGTCCACAATAAGCACAGAACAGTGCACCCGGTTCAACATGATTACCACAGTAAGCACATATCTTGTTTTTCTTTCTCTCCTCTTTCTGACGCTTCTCTTCTTCCTTTTTCGCAACCTCCTCTTTCCTGCGGACATTCTGCTGATGTCTCCAGGTTACAAGAGGGTTTTCAGGAACAGGACCGGTCTGAGAGATCATCCAGCTACCGCCATAAACCTGAAGTCCGTACTCCATAAGTCTGTCAGCCAGATACTTCTCTTCAAAATCTCTGCCATTACTATAGCCCTTACTCTTAATCTCTTCAGGAATCATGTTATGAGAAGGATACTCTGTCTGCCAGATCTTAAAGGATCTATCAGTATCTACTATAGTCCTCGGAAGCCACATATCCCTGACCCATGCCAGTGGGTCTATAGCTATGATCATCTGCTCCACTCCGGTCACGAGCTTGTTCATCTCATCCCCGTCGTATACACCATACATATTATCCATACATTTGGAGAAATATCCGTGACATATTATATTTTCTCCTTCTCTTTTGAATTCGCAGAATTCATATTTGTAATTCCGATTGAAGCCGACAACTACTAAATAATTCTCCTTATCATTCACGTAGGTTTTCACATTTCTGTTTACCGACTGAGTCACCCACGAAACATATGTATTTGCGAATTCAATGAAAGAAGAAAGCTTAAATGTATACTCAAATCCAAACAAATAGAAATACGGTTCTCTGTTTATTATCTCCCCTTTTTTTAACAGTCTTTTGCTTATTTTGTACATACAAATCCCCCTATGCCGACAAGCATTATCATATACCTCTCATGACTGCAGACTATGCCAGCTTCATATCTCCATCCTTGACCCATCCAAGTTTTCTGAATATACGGTCAAAAATAAGTGACAGTATAGCCGGAAGTATAAACGATATAAGCACCAGGCCGACCCAGTCCATTGCCGTAATTGCATCCTTAGCACCGGCACTTACGTCATTAACCCATCCGGTATAAACTCCTATCTGTCCAACAAAACCACAGGTACCCATTCCGGATGATACGAATTCACCATTCATCTCCATATGGAAAAGACAAGTTGCTATCGGTCCGGTAATTGCCGAAGCAAGTGTCGGCGCCAGCCAGATACGAGGATTCTTTACAATATTCGGCATCTGAAGCATAGATGTTCCGATACCCTGTGACACGAGGCCACCCCACTTGTTTTCTCTAAAGGATATGATTGCAAAGCCTATCATCTGTGCTGAACAGCCTGCAACAGCCGCTCCTCCGGCAAGACCTCCCAGATGTAAGGCTGCACAGATAGCCGCCGAAGAGATCGGCAGGGTAAGTGCCATTCCCACAACTACAGATACAACTATTCCCATAAGCAGTGGCTGAAGCTCTGTTGCCCACATAACGAGGTCTCCAACCTTGCTTGCAGCCGATCCGATAGGTGGTGCAATCAGCCAGGAAAGGAAAACACCTACTCCTATTGTCACAAGAGGAGTTATAAGAATATCTACCTTTGTTTCCTTTGAAACAGCCTTTCCTATTTCAGCAGTAATGATTGCTATAAACAGAACCGCAAGAGGGCCTCCCGCTCCGCCCAAAGCATTTGAAGCAAAGCCGACTGAAATCATCGAAAAGAGTACAAGAGGCGGACATTTAAGTGCATATCCAATGGCGGTCGCCATAGCCGGTCCACTCAACGCAAATGGTATACCACCCACTGTGTACTTTACACCGGCAACCTCTGCTACAGGCTTATTTAAAAAGCCTATATCAAACTGTGTACCGATGGTATTGATGATAGTTCCGATAAGAAGGGAACAAAATAGTCCCTGTGCCATTGCTCCAAGGGCATCGATTCCGTATCTCTTAAGAGATATCTCGATATCCTTTCTCTTGAGAAAAGCCTTAAAGCCCTTCTGAGTTGCCTGAGTTGTCTGCTCAGTCTCTTTTTTTTCTGTGTTACTCATAATTTTTCCACTCCGTTTTATAAAATATCAAGCGCTATAGTGTTCATTTATCAGATCACTCTGCGCTCATTCTCCTGATAATCTCCATACACATTCTGGATGTATGGTAAGGACATTTCCATTCATCGACAATATTCATTGACCTGTCTGGGGTAAGGTCTTCGAAGAGCTCGTTAAACCACTCTCCTCCATCTCTTTTATCGACGAAGTATTTATCACAGACATCCCACACTGCTTCCGCCGCCTTCAAATATCCATTTACTTCAGGATTATCATCACCGCCATGCTTCTGATAATAATTAACGAAGCCTATGATTGCCTCAGCCTGTACCCACCATATCCTCTTTGTATTCACGACTCCCTTTTCACATTCATTAAGCATGGAGCCATCCTCTGAAATTGCGGTATTGTAAATCGTTTCGGCAAGCAGATCCGTAAGTCTCTTAAGCTTTGGAAGGCTGTCACCTATATAGTCATCATCAAGAACCTCAAGTGTCCTGTCTATCAGCCACGAAGCCTCTATATCATGTCCGTATGACCATAGGTCTATGATAGGGTTAAAGTCTTTATCGAAGAACACCTCAAGCCTGTCTTTTCCCTGATATATCGTATCAGCAAAGCAGTCCAAAACCTTTTCTATCTTCTCCTGGACCTTACCCAGATATTCATCTGAGTCCTCAAGTCCACACTCCATATACTCAGTATCCGCAGGCCCATACTTTAAAACCTTGAACAGAACTGTATATGCTTCCATGATATGAAGAGCCGTGTTCATAGTCCTTGTAGCCATTACACCGTTTTCAGAGAGCTTTTCATTTGAGGAAGGCTTAAAGTCTATATCTAAAGCCTCTATATAACCTCCGTCATCAGTGAAATGGTTTTCTATCACATCGTAAACATCAAGCGCAAGCCTCAGGGCTTCCTCGTCACCTGTCGCTTCATAATAGGTTGCAAGTGCATATATAGCAAAGGAATGATTATATGAATGCTTCTGTGTATCAGATGGTTTTCCGTCAAATGTAACTGACCAGTATACTCCTCCTCTTTCCTTGTCAAAGCATCTGTCTCTCAAGAAAACATATGCATGCTTTGCATACTCAAGATATTTCATATCTCCAAGCGTAAGATAAGCTTCGGAGAAGGACCAGAGTATCCTGCTTGTCAGGATCACACCCTTATCAGCGTCCTTATGAACCGAAAGCTCGGGATCAACTACGCCATAAAAACCACCATTATCCTCATCCTTCAGCTTCATCCAGAACGGAAGAATGCACTCTGTAAGATTCTTTTTAACTGATTCTGCTAACAAATTATGTAAACCTCCTTGCTGCACCAAAAAATCATTGAATCCAATTTATTCATCCAGTATCGTGTGTTCTGTCTTAACTATCGCTCTCGGAAGCGAATCCTTTGAATTCTTCCAGTCTGCTTCTTTATTACGATAATCATGCTTATCAATAAACCACGAAACATCTCCATTTACTCGTTCCATATTTTCAAAATAAACATCATTCAGAGCCTTAGTGAACTCATCATACTGACTCTGATTCAGATGCTCGGCCCCCTTGTCATAAAGGATTCCATAATGATATGTACAAAATCCCTTCGAGTTCTTCAGCTTTTCCTTGAACTCAGGATCCTTCTTCCACATATGAAAAATAGTATGCACATATCTCTCAAAAACCGGAACAATCCTCTGACAAACAAAGCAGTTTGACTCAAGCTCTTCGATATACTTGACAACAGGAGACTTATCCTTCTTTCTTGAAAGAAATCCCTTTGCAACTGGTTTATCCTTATTCGCAAGACTCCTAAGCTCCTTGTTAGTCTTGTTCATATGGGTATTCAGCATCAGTGCAACACCGAGCTTATTCTTATCCGCATACATCATTTTGATGTGCTTTGGACAAAATCCCAGCTTATCGGTCATCTCACGATTATCATCCTCCATATAGCTCGGACCCATAGTGAACTCAATTGCATTTTGCTCCAGCTCCTTAGCCATGAGGCAAAGAGGGCATTCACAGTCCGCAGCAAATGCATCATTTACAGGAATTGTATATAGTTGTTCAGCCATATATCTCCCAACTTTCTTTTATTTTTGTTTCTTAGCTCGAATACGCTTAATAAGCTTTGTGATCTCAACAATAGGAATAATGAGAAATGCAATCCCTACCGCTACTCCAAATTCCTTCAGGCTGATAGGACTGAAGGAGAATTTATCTCTCAAAAATGGCACATATAGAATAACAACTGTAAGTGTAAGTGCAAGTGCAAGTGTTCCCCAAAGTATCTTGTTCTGTTTCTTCAGCTTAAATATCGACTCTGTTCTTGAACGCATATTGAAGCTGTGGAATACCTCTACAAGTGAAAGTGTAAGGAACGCCATAGTCATTCCGTCAGCAGAAGTCTTGATCGTCCATGAACCGCTCTCCATATAGTCACCTACCAGATATGAGATTACTGTAAGTAACGCTATAACAAATCCATGAATAACGATATCAAGTCCCATGCCACCCGCAAATATACCTTCAGTCTTATCTCTAGGCGGTTGCTTCATAGTATCAGCCTCTGCTGCTTCCATCCCGAGTCCAAGTGCCGGGAAGCAGTCTGTGATAAGATTGATCCAAAGCAGATGTGCAGGCTTAAGTATAGTGAAATTCAGTATAGTTGCAATAAGTATCGCAATTACCTCAGCAAGGTTTGATGAGATAAGGAACTGAATTGACTTACGTATATTGTCATATATCCTTCGTCCCTCTGCCACTGCAGCAACAATAGTCGCAAAATTGTCATCAGTAAGAATCATATCAGCAACATTTTTAGTAACATCAGTTCCGGTAATACCCATACCAACACCGATATCAGCTGACTTGATAGAAGGAGCATCATTAACACCGTCACCGGTCATTGCAGTAACCTTGCCCTTCTTCTTCCATGCATTTACAATTCTAACCTTGTGCTCAGGCTGAACTCTGGCATAAACAGAGTAGTCTGCAACATGCTCCATAAAGTACTCGTCAGAGAGCTCTTCAAGCTCTGAACCTGTTATTGCTTCGTAGGTTACAGGATTTCCATTTTCATCAACACCGTTTAATATTCCAAGCTCACCTGCAATAGCCACGGCTGTATCTCTGTGGTCACCTGTGATCATAATAGGACGGATACCGGCCTTGCGGCACTCACCTATAGCAACTTTTACCTCAGGTCTTATTGGGTCGATCATTCCGTCAAGACCCACATAAATAAGTCCCTTCTCGAGAACCTCCGGCGAATAGTCTGTAGGCTCCTTGTCATATTTACGATATCCGAGAGCAAGTACTCTTAAGGCCTGATCGGCCATTCTCTTGTTCTCGACCTTAATATCATTTTCTACTTCAGGTGTAAGCTCAAGGATCTGTCCATCCTTGAGGTAATGTGTACACTGTGCAAGCACACAGTCAGGCGCACCCTTTGTGAACTGTACAAATCCACTCTCAGGATCCTTATGAACGGTAGTCATCATCTTTCTGAGAGAATCAAATGGAGCTTCACCGATTCGTTCATATGTATCCTTAAGAACCCCCTTAGGCATTCCATTCATAGCAGCATCAGTAACAAGCGCACACTCTGTAGCCTCTCCGACAGCCTTGTCTGTCTCCCACTCAGCATCGCAGCAAAGAGCCATACCGATAACAAGAATGCGCCCATCATCTGAAGGTATCTCCTTCTTCTCTTCACCGCCGGTCTTAAAGGAGCCGTCTCTTACATTTACATGCTCAACAACAGTCATCTTGTTCTGTGTAAGAGTACCTGTCTTATCTGAACAAATGATCTGTGTACATCCGAGAGTCTCAACTGCAGTCAGCTTTCTGATGATTGCATGCTTCTCTGACATACGAGTTACTCCCAGGGAAAGAAGCACGGTAACAACTGCGGCGAGTCCTTCCGGAATGGCAGCAACTGCAAGTGAAATAGCGATCATAAATGTATCAAGGAACACATCTCTTGTAAGAGGAGTTCCGTTCACAAGGCATCTGCCTATATTAAGTCCAAATATAACTACACAGATAATGATGACCATAACTGTAAGGATCTTGGAAAGCTCCTTCAGCTTTAACTGAAGCGGAGTCTCCTCATCACCTGCCTGAGACAGCTGATCAGCTATCTTACCCATCTCTGTGTCCATACCTGTTCCGACTACAACAGCCTTGCATCTTCCGTACTGAACAGATGAACCCATATATACCATATTGGCTCTGTCGCCAAGAGGAATATCCGTAGCCCCTCCAAGCTCCAGTTTATCTGCGGATTTATCTGACGGAACAGACTCTCCGGTAAGTGCAGCCTCCTCAACCTTGAGAGAAGCAGCTTCTATAATACGTGCATCAGCAGGAACAGCATCTCCCGCTTCCATTGTGATTATATCTCCGGGAACGAGTTCAGCAGCCGGAACTACCATCACCTGACCACCTCTTATAACCTTTGAAGTGGCTGCTGACATCTCCTGAAGTGCAGCTATTGCAGACTCAGCCTTTGACTCCTGATAAACTCCGAGAACTGCATTCACAATAACTACCGAAAGAATAATTACAGTATCAGCAATACTGTCATTACTAAGTATAGCCGTAACTGCAGAAATGATAGCAGCAACGATAAGTATAATCGTCATCGGCTCACATAATTCCTTGAAGAACTTCTTGATGACACTTTCCTTTTCTTTCTCTACGAGCTTATTCTCGCCATATTTTTCCAGACGATTTTTTGCCTCCTCCTGAGACAGTCCACCAGGCGTAGTCGCCTGCTCTTCTAAAACCTTTCCAAAGCTTTCCAAATAGTATTTCATCGTTTGTTCCCTTTTATCGTTTTCTTTTTTATCGTTTATTATTATCGTTTATTATCACTTATCATCATAGACTATTAACATTTTTTATTAGCATCGTTAGTTAACATCCATCAGATAATATAGAACCACTGCTTGTCATCTTCGTTAGTATTCTTTTCAAATGCCTTTCCATCAAACTTCAGCTCCTGATTTGCTACATGAACCTTGGTTCCTGCAGGAACAGACTTTGTAAGGAATACATTACCTCCGATAACAGAGCCCTCACCTATTACGGTATCTCCGCCAAGTATAGATGCACCCGAATAGATAGTTACATTATCCTCAATGGTCGGATGACGTTTTTTATCGATGAGCCCTCTTCCGCCTCTTGTTGAAAGCGCTCCGAGAGTAACACCCTGATATATCTTTACATTTTCTCCGATAACAGTAGTCTCTCCGACTACAACTCCGGTTCCGTGATCGATAAAGAAGTACTTTCCTATAGTTGCACCCGGATTGATATCAATTCCCGTCTTGCTGTGTGCTATCTCAGTCATAACACGCGGAAGTATAGGAATTCCGAGCTGATACAGAACATGCGCATACCTCTGTACAGAAATAGCAAAAAGTCCCGGATAAGCTATTATTATCGCATCCTTGGATTCTGCTGCAGGATCACCCACATAGAGAGCCTCAATATCCGTATCCAGATACTCTCTTATCTCAGGGAGCTTCTTCATAAACTGCACAGTGCAATCCTCTGCAAAAGTTCTTATCTCCTCTTCAGACTTGCCCTTCATTCTTTCATCAAAATGCAAGGCAAGCGCTATCTGTTTATTAAGGTTATATGCTACATCCTCAGTAATAGACGCAATTGTTGTACTGAGGTTGTATATCCTGTAGGTCCTGTCGACATAGTAACCGGCATAGACAATCCTGTTAAGCTTATAAATGATCTCCTTGACATCATCCCTTCCCGGCTGACCGAAGATATCCTGCTTATCAATAGGACGTCCTTTTTCATAATCAGCCACAATATCCGAGATAATTTCTGATATATTGTCACAAATCAGTTTTCCCATTCTAAATCCTTTCCCAAATAAACCTGCGGATTCCAAAAATCTAACTAAATAATTATCACATAGCAACAAACAAGTTGCAAGAAAAAAAATAAATAAAAAATGAAGTCGCAAGCCCGTTGCGACCTCATTCTACATACCATATTTAATATATAGTATTATTAATAAAAACCCGATTATGCTATAAGCTTTCTGAGCTCATCTACAAGCTCAGGTATAGTTGCTTCAAAGTCAACTCCATACCATGGCTTTGCAGGATTATCCAAAGTAACCTGAATAGTCTTCGCAGTGTAATCAGCAGCAAGCTTAAATGCATCGTTCAGACTAAGGCCTCTGGTAAGTGCACCAACAGATACGCTTGCAAAGATATCTCCTGTTCCGTGGAATGCAGCATCTATACGATTATTCTCATAAGCAATTGTCTCACCTGTAACTGTATCAAGTCCGTACACGCCAGTTTTGCCATCATTAAATGCAATACCAGTAAGAATAACCTTCTTTGCCCCGAGCTTAGTAAGTTTCTGAAGGAGCTCATCTATATAAGCCTTATCATAATCCTCCTTATACTCTGTATCAGTCATGAAGCACGCCTCTGTAAGATTTGGCACAATGATATCAGCCTCTCCGCAGAGTCCGGCATTCAGCTTAGCATATTCCAGATCAAATGCAGGATACAGCTTTCCATTATCAGCCATAACAGGGTCAATGAAAATCAGGGTGTCATCACCACCAAAGTCCGCAAATATCTTCTTAGCAATCTCTATCTCCTCTGCAGATCCGAGATAACCTGTATAAATCGCATCGAACTTAACATTCTGACTCTTCCAATGCTCAGTAATAGGGATTAGCTGATCCGTCAGATCCTTTACAGTGAAGTCCGGAAACATCGTGTGAGTTGACAGCACTGCTGTCGGAAGTATGGTAGTTTCAACTCCCATAGCTGATATGATTGGAAGTGCAACTGTTATTGAGCACTTTCCCAGACAAGAGATATCCTGAATTGTCAGTATTCTTTTCATAATAATAAAACCTCCTATGAAAACGATGAGACAACATGCGCCCGTTATCTCAAATTGATAGCACGTATTGTCTCACATCTCTGACATTCTTTAAATAGTCAATTTTGACATTTTTAATAAGGTCAGTTAGAATATTAGTGCTGATGAATTAGTATCAAGGAGGAAATGTCATGCTATCCTATTCACTAAGTGAAAAATCAAAAACACCGCTATATGAACAGTTGTACCAGCTGATCCGAGATGATATTCTAGAAAACAGACTAAAGGCTGATTCTATCCTTCCTTCAAAAAGAAATCTGGCTGATCATTTATCGATAAGCGTTATGACAGTTGAAAACACATACAATCAGCTTCTGTCTGAAGGATATATCTATTCAAAGCCAAGACGTGGTTACTTTGTGAGTGAAGTAATAGAATACCCCGTTGCAAAACAGTCTATGGGTATTCAGTCATCAAAAGACACATATAAAAAGAAAAACCAAACAGGATTAATTAATGAAAAAAAGCCTGCTGTTTACTATGCAGACTTTACTTCAAATGCAACTGATCCAGCCAGTTTTCCATTCGCCACATGGGCAAAAATCCACAGGCGTATACTGTCAGAAGAACAAAGCAAGCTGATGGAGAATTCCCCTTCAAACGGAATATACGAATTAAGAGCAGCGATATCTGACTATCTAAATGCATTTCGCGGAATAGACGTTAACCCTAATAACATCATAGTAGGTGCCGGAACCGAAACTATCTATCCTCTTCTTATTCAGCTGCTTGGCTATGATAAGCTCTACGGAACCGAAGACCCCGGTTATGAAAAAATATATAAAACTCTTATATCAAATGGAATAAAGGTTGAAAAAATACCTATAGATGATCAAGGAATAATTCCTTCAATTCTAGAAGAAAAGAACATAGATATCGTTCACATCACTCCATCGCACCATTTTCCTACAGGAATAACCATGCCCGTCAACCGACGTTATCAGCTCCTAAACTGGGCATATGATAATGACAAGCCATCAAATGCACGTTACATCATCGAAGACGATTACGATAGCGAGTTCAGACTCTCAGGGCTACCTATCCCATCACTTCTAAGCACGGATAAAAACGAACGAGTTATCTATATGAATACATTTACAAAGAGCCTTGCATCTACTATTCGTATAAGCTATATGGTTTTGCCTGACCACCTTATGAAAGAATACTACGAAAGACTCTCCTTCTATTCCTGTCCTGTTTCAACCTTTGAGCAGCTTACACTAGCAAGGTTTATAACTGAGGGATACTACGAAAAACATATCAATCGCATGCGTACCACATCAAAGAAAAAGCGCGATATACTACTTAAAACAATAAAATCCGGACCACTTGCCGATGTTTCCGAAATCAGAGAAGAACAATCCGGATTACATTTTATAATCAATTTGAGACTCAACATAAAAGACAAAGAACTCATACAGCTGTGCAAAGAAAAAAGCATAAAAATCGCAGCTGTATCTCCTCATTCATTCATGGTCAATTATTCATCAATTCCACTTGAACGAATCGAGAAAGCGGTAAATATAATCGCATCTCTGATTGGTAATTAATCAGAACAGCCGTAAAAAAAGCTGCAGAGCATAAGCCCTGCAGCTTCTTATTTTGTTATTCTTTGTTATCTTGACCTTCTCTTACGGATGATAACGAATACCACTCCTGCAAGTGAAAGAACCATGACAACTATGATAGGTACAACATTCATGCTGTCGCCTGTATTTACTGTTGTAACTGTTGTAGCCTTCTGTGGATTAGGTGTTGTAGACGTACCAGGTACATTTGTATCCTTTGAAGGTGTACTAGGTGTATCAGATGTACT
This sequence comes from Lachnospiraceae bacterium UBA3850, assembly GCA_002392655.1. GTDB lineage: Bacteria > Bacillota > Clostridia > Lachnospirales > Lachnospiraceae > Eubacterium_Q. The sequence goes on from DGHK01000035.1 coordinate 31,066, forward strand.
AGGTGTAGCATCATTTGTAGCTATAAGTGCTATATGCTCTGCTACCTCACCCTTCTTAACTGTAACTATCTTCGTCTGGCCAGTTGTAACCTTATATCCATCAGGAACTTTAGTTACTGTTACCTTGTAATCTCCAGGTGTAAGTCCCTTTGTAAGATCTACTGTCTTGCCGTTCTTATCAATGTAGGTTGTAATCTTACCGTCCTTATCTGTTGTAACAACAATCTTCTTAGAACCGTCTGGGAATGTAGTTCCGTCCGGTGCCTCTATCTCAACTGTTGCTCCCGGCACTACTCTGTTTGTTCCTTCCTCAAGAACTGTGATTGTAAGACCACCTGTCTTAGGGATGATCTTAGCCTCATGGCGTGCCTCACCATTCTCAGGAACATCTACTGTACCGGTCTCACCTGTTGTTACTTCGTAACCATCAGGTACCTTAACTACTGTTACCTTATATTTTCCGGAAGGGACATCGATAGGTGTCTTACCATTCTCATCAACGATCTCGCCCTTGTCATTTGTTGTAAAGATCTTCTTAGATCCGTCCGGATATTCAACCTCAACCTCTGCTCCAGGTACGTCGCGTCCGGTCTTCTCTTCAACAACGTGAACTGAAAGCTTTCCGGTTGAAACCTTGATAGGATCATCCTCGAATACTATACGATCATTTGCTTCATCATACTTTCCAGGACCCTCTGTTACCTTAAGTACAGGTGTACCGTTTCCATCAAATGACAGACTAAACTTAACAAGGCTTGTCTTCTTCTCATATCCCTCAGGCGCGATAGTTTCTTCTATAGCATAATTTCCTTCGGTAAGCTCGAACTTGTAAACCTCTGTTGCTGATGACTTCCAGCTTGTAATCTTTGTAAGCTTTCCTGCACCATCTACGCCGTAGAGTGTCAGCTCAGCTCCTTCGATTTCCTTTGAGTTAGTTGCATCAACCTTGCTGAAGTTTACAGTCTTCTTAAGAAGATCATAATCATTTATCAGCTCTACTAAACCGCTTGTTGTTGCTGTAACCTCTGCTGTTCCACTTACTGTACTGTCGTTTGCATCAAACATGTATCCGGTAATAGCCGGAACAGTTGCTGTATCCTCAGTAACTGTAAATGTATTTCCAACTGCGGATTCGTCAATAGTTATAACTGTTGGTGTTCCTGATACAACTGTAAATGTATAAGGATCATCACCAAGTGTTCCATCAGCCTGGAGATACTTAGTTGCTCCGGCAACATCAGCACTTACTGTAAAGCTGAATGGATCAGTTGTATTAGCTCCACCTGTTATTGTCTTTGATACTGTAAGTGACTGTGGTGCAAGCTTCTTATAAGTATTGGTATAAGATGCTACATTCTTTGAAGCATCAGCATCAGTTGTTATTCTGTATGTGCCATTTACATCAAGAGTTGCATAGTTACCAATTCCCTGCTTAGCAGCCATCTCATCTTCTCTGAATGAAAACTCTCTTCCAATCGGAAGGTTATTAATAACCACATCGGTTCCAGGAGTTACCTGGAAGAAGTACTCATCATTTCCAATTGTACCATTTACATCCTGTATGTACTGTCCTCTATCTCCGATTCTTACAGATATTCCAAAGCTTGTTGGAACTGTAATTCCATCATTATTTACTACTGTCTTCTTAAGTGTGATAGAAGTTTTCTTCTCTGAGTATGTATTTGTGAACTCAGCAGTAGCATCAGGTGTTTTAACTATTTCAACATCTTCTACCTTTGCACTTGATGGTTCTGTTGTGCAATTGTATGTCGTTCCGGCACCATTTGCTGTCTCTTCAACAGTATACTTAGTTCCTACAACCAGACCATCGATCTCATATGTATAAACATCACCGTTCTGAGTCCAATTATTGGTTGCAAAATCCTTATCCAGTGTAACACTGCTTACTCCATCAGCATCAGGAGTGATAGTAAATGTAATAGGCTCAAGTAGATTAAGGTTTGTTATGCCTGCTAAAGTCTTCTTTATAACAAGCTTTCCGTACTCTGTCGGCTTAGTATACTTATTCTCAAAGTTAACTGCTACATCCTTAGTAGCTGCAGCCTTAACATTAATTGTTCCACTAAGTCCGGCAGTAGTTTCTGCAGTGTAATTTGCAGGTAATGTAGTTGTATCCTCAGCTATTACATAAGATGTTCCATCCGGAAGATTCTTAACCTTAAGTGTCTCGCCAACCTTCAGCTTTGCTGATGCTACTGTACTATCACCACTTAGCTGTGCTGGTACCTCAACAGCAACTGCTCTCTTCTGAGCATCAGTTGTGCCTGCAGGGTATGTAAGTGTAATTGTAAAGTCAAATGTCTGGTCAGCATCTGGGAATGCATCACTATCAGCTGCCTTCACCTTTGTAACTGATACACTACCGGTGATATTTGTATAATCATCCTCAAATGCAACATTCTTTGTTGTATCATCAGCTACCGCGATATCACTTCCTTCTGTTCCTGCTGTTCCATCTACTGAGTATGTTACAGCTACAGTCTTTCCTGTGATATCCTTTGTTGACTCTGTTATCTGATAATTTCCTGCATCAAGCTTATCAAGTGTATATGTATACAC
>DGHK01000022.1 GCA_002392655.1 Lachnospiraceae bacterium UBA3850
GAAATCATTATAATGAAATATCTAAACAATGTAGAGAGAATAATGAAGCTGTAATTATTACAGTAAATGGTAGGGGAGATACAGTTTCTTTAGCATATGATGAATATAAGAGAATGAAAGCGAGAATTGAATTATTGGAAATTCTTGCTGAATCAGATGAAGATGTAAAGTACGGAAGAACTGCTCCGATAAAAGATACATTTGATGATTTAAGAAAAATGCTACGGGAGGATGTGTGATTTGAAGTATGAAGTAATACGTACTGATACAGCGGATTCTCTTATCAGAAAGATCATTTTATATGTGGCAGAGAACTTTGGTAATAAAGTGGCTGAAGAAAAACTAGATGAACTTGAAAAGGCTATTATGGAGATTGGCAATAATCCATATATTGGTGAGTCTCCGAGATATAATATATTAAGACGTCAAGGTTATAAAGTTTTGATAACTAAAATGGATCTGATTTTCTATAAAATTGATGAAGATAAGAAACAAGTAATTATTTATGCGGTAACAGATCAAAGACAGGATTATTTGAGTATTATTAGAGGCTTGTAGTATCAGAAATTTGCAGAACAATTAAGGACTGGCAACAGTCCTTTTTTATGTGACGTTTTTGTCTCATCATACCGTCTACAATGTGATATAGAAAGAACAAAGAAGAGAAGTCATATTGATTGGTAATCTTGCGAAAGGTGGAAAAGAAATGGGTAGATTTGAGAATGTCATTGGATATGAAGCAGTTAAGGAGCAATTGAATATGGCGTTGGATGCCATGCTTGAGGTTGAAAAATACAGAAAACTCGGGGTTACAATACCAAAGGGAATCTTGTTAGATGGAGAACCTGGCGTTGGGAAGACGCTACTTGCGAAGGAATTTGTTGCAGAAAGCGGTCGAAAAAGCTTTTTGATCAGGAAGAATAAAGCTGATGGTGTTTTTGTAGATTTTATAAGGGAGACGTTTGACGAGGCAGCAAATAATACACCATCTATTATCCTTCTCGATGATATGGATAAGTTTGCAAACGAGGATTCTTTTCATCGCAATGCAGAAGAATACGTTACGATTCAATCCTGCATAGATGATGTTAGGAACAAAGATGTTTTTGTTATAGCTACTACGAACGATTTGCATATTATGCCTGATTCCCTTCTGAGGAGTGGAAGATTTGACTGGGTTTTTAGTTTGAATGTTCCGGAAGCTGAAGACTCAGAAAAGATTATTTCGTATTATTTAAAAGATAAACGTGTTGAGAGGGATGTTGATACTATGGAATTAGCAAGGTTTGCAAGGGGATATTCCTGCGCAAGTCTTGAAAAGGTAGTTAATGATGCTGGATTGCATGCCGGATTTGAAGGACATGAGCTTATTAGTCAGACTGATTTGATACAGTCCATTCTTAGAACATTTTATGGCATGAAGTCGAATGATAAAACTATTCCAATGGCGATTCAGAAAAGGATAGCTGTTCATGAGGCAGGCCATGTCGTGATTTCAGAAATACTATATCCGGGTTCTGTTGATTTCGCATCTATCAGTTGCGGGTTTGGCTCGAAAGCTGAAGGATTTACTTCGTATATGCCCGATGAGGAAGAAGATTATCTGTTTGAAGGATTGGAAAAACAAATAATGATTGCTTTGGGTGGAAAAGCTTCGGTGGAAGTGATCACAGGTGAGATCGATATGGGGGCAAACAGAGATATGCATGATGCGTTTAATGCAGTTCGTAGGATTCTTGACGACCATACTTCGTATGATTTTGATTCGTGGTGTCATGGAAATGAAACTGCAGAAACTGTTTTTTCTAACTTAGATAGAGCAACAGGACTTGAGGTGTCTCGTTATTATAAAAAAGTCAAGCAACTTCTTATTCAGAATAGGGAGTTTCTGGAAGCTGTTGTTGAAGCGCTATATGAGAAGAAAACAATTTCATACAAGGATTTGGAGCAGATATCGGCATTACGGAAAAGTGCTTAGGTGTTGCTGGATAACATGAGGGTTAGAAAAGAATAAAGTGATGGCTGAGTAAATAGATTAAAGAGGTGTTTATAATGTCAATTCTGAATAAACCAATATATATGATTATGGTCTGTACTAAATTAGAAGAAAAGGTTTATGAACATGTTGAAGATGATGGAACAACTACATTAATTCCTTCAGGGCTTGTGACATGCGGTGATACTGATGTAGTTGGCTTCTATTTCGAAAAGGAAGAGGCTATTGAAGATGTTGAGGCAAATGCATGTGATATAAATGAGACCATATATAAGTATGCAGTTATTGAAGAAATCTATTCGGGATTATATCCCATTTCAGATAATCGATGGATTTTTGAATTTGATAGAGATTCTGAAATATATGTTCAAATTGACGAGCCTGAGATTTTAAAAAAGTATTTGGTTTTAACAATGAGATAAAAGTGCTGGAGGAGATATGTATGAAAGTATTTTGTAATGGTGCTTGGATGTCCTGTGGTAGAGAAAACATAATAACTCATAAAATAGACGAATACATTTCGGCTCAATCAGACATTTTCGTATCTGATTATAATTACGGAGATTATGAGATGCAGAAGTATTTATTTGATAAAGACTACAAAAATGTGACAATAGTTTTTATGAGAAATTCTGATGAGTATGATGAGTGGCCTAGAAAGAATTTGGGGGAATGGCCTTATAGGATGTTTCTTCGTAGACAGTATGAATACAGTCTTGATCCTTTAATTGATTGTACTATGGCTGAGGAATGTGATGAAGGTTTTTTTGCCTGGGATGGAAATGATATTGATGTATTTGTATCAATGCTGGCATTTCTCGGGTGTGGTAAAAAGTGTTCTATATATAACACTAAAAGTGGAGATATTAAGGTTATTAACAGGATTGAGGATCTGCAGTCATATATAATGGGCGATAGAAATGATAAGGACAAAAGTGGCACCAAATTGTTTCATGGTGATGTCGTTGATCTGGAGGTGTTAGCTGGTTATAAGGATACCTTAGGGGAAATGATGGATCTCATATTGGAGAATAGTGGGGAGAAACTTTACAAGAATGACTTTAAGAAAACAATCTGCAAGTCTAAATTATCCTTAAATGAGAAAGAGAAAATAGTTAAACTACTTTCCGAAAAAGAAGATATTTTTGGTGAGCTTATAGGAAAAGTTATTGAATGGAATTCTACTGAAGATAATATAGATAAAATGAGACAGGTACTCATGAATACATATGAACATTCTTTTCGGAATGCGAATGGTGACCTTAGTATTGCTAAATCTTGGATAGAAGGTGCAGATGGTAGTGATGATGATATTGTCATGTATTTGTGGGAACGATATGAGGACAATAGAATTATTGGAAAAAATAAATATTTACCGGTTGGTATGTATGCTGATATAGAAGAAGCTTTATACTATCTGGAAACTATGACTTCGAATGGTGGAATGATAGAGGTATGGGAAAGACGTAGAGAAGATGATTGTATAGTTTATTTTGATCATCTTATATCATTTTATTCAGATGATACTGAATTGAACGGGTTTCAATTTATGAGAAAGAGTCATATCAATGACCATGATCCTTTTGAACCGGAAACGTACGTTAGTAAAAATGATCATTATATGTATGTGCAATAGGAAGTAAAAAATGAATGAGTATATAAATAAATATGTGATTCATATTCTGGCAGTTACTGCAATATCAGAGACCGTTTTTGATATTCCTTTGGAGAATTGCGCAATGATAACTCTTACAACACGAACTCCACCTGCGCTAAAAAGAATAAAAATACGAAAACTTGTTGTGGATATCCAAGATGTTGAGGATACAGAACTATATGGTGCATTTACGAGCGAACACGCCAGGACGATTATAAAGTTTATTCATAGTCTTCCGGAAAATATTACTGATTTATATATTTGCTGCTCCAAGGGCGGTTCTCGGAGTACGGGGTGTGCAGCTGCCTTAATGCTCATGTCGGGAAGAAGTGATGATGATGTGTGGAAGAACCCATACTATACACCAAATTTTCTGGTTTTTAGAGAAATGTGCCGGGAGTTCGGTATTGATATGCCAGATGAAGCGGTTGAAGAAAGATTGAGAATAAATGATGAGGCGTTTAGAAATGCTCAGAAGAATAAAAATGGAGGGAAGTATGAACGGTGGCAGATTCTTTGGTGAGTTTGATAAATACTTTGTACCATATGAGAGGGGGACGAGAGTATTAGAGATTTTACTAGCTATAATTTTATAGAAGATGCTATGCAGACATTTATAACATTATTATTGCCATATAGGCATATTATGATATAATATGTCTATATAATCCGAGGAGGTGATGATATGCTGGCGATTCAGGAAAGCATTAGGCCATCAGCAGATTTGAGAAATCACTATAATGAAATATCTAAACAGTGTAGAGAGAATAATGAGGCTGTGATTATTACGGTAAATGGTAGAGGCGATACCGTTTCTTTGTCATATGAAGAGTATAAGAGGATGAAATCGAGAATTGAATTATTGGAGATACTTACTGAATCAGATGAGGATGTTAAGTATGGAAGAACGGCTCCGATAAAAGACACATTTGATGATTTAAGAAAAATGCTAAGGGAGGAAGCGTGATTTGAAGTATGATGTAATACGTACTGACACAGCGGATTCTCTTATCAGAAAGATCATTTTATATGTTGCAGAGAACTTTGGTAATAAAGTGGCTGAAGAAAAACTAGATGAACTTGAAAAGGCTATTATGGAGATTGGTAATAATCCATATATTGGTGAGTCTCCGAGATATAATATATTAAGACGTCAAGGTTATAAAGTTTTGATAACTAAAATGGATCTGATTTTCTATAAGATTGATGAAGATAAGAAACAAGTAATTATTTATGCGGTAACAGATCAAAGACAGGATTATTTGAGTATTATTAGAGGCTTGTAGTATCAGAAATTTGCAGAATAATTAAGGACTGGCAACAGTCCTTTTTTTATGTGACGTTTTTGTCTCATCATACCGTCTACTATGTGATATAGAAAGAACGAGAAGAATAATGGACTAAACGAGGATGAGACAAATCTTTATAAAGAAAAAGAAAAACATGATGAAGACGAGGAATAATATTTATATGAATAAAGCTAAGGATATGAATATAGGAATTGCAAAGTTTTATAACAAAGAAGACTGTAAGGATTTCAAAATCGTAGATATTCCGGATGAAGCTCAGTGGCGGATGGATTTGTATCTTTCGGTTATTATCAGGGACTATCTTAGAACGTTTATTAAGAATACGCCTGCAATTGGTAATTGTGTTATTTCAGATAAGAGTCCGCTATATCAAGCGACTGATGATGACTGGAGAAAATGGAAAAGTCTGGTTAACTCGGTGGCAGATGAGTTTGATGATTTAGTTGAACTTATAAGAGCGGTGGATGAAGCAGGTAACACATCGGATTTGTATATTATAAAGAAAGAGTTACAAAACAAAGCATTTGCTGATCTGGCATATATTTATGATGATTTATGTTGGTAGATAAAACCTGAAGGAGATCAATATGGATTCATTTGGTGAAGCTTGGTTATTAGATAAAATGGGCAACTGTATAGATGTATATGCTCATCCTTCGGAGTCATTTGAATTTGAAAGCGTAGTAGATATAGTTTCGAAGTATGGCTCAGAAGTAGATAAAAAGAATTGCGAAGAATGGAAGGTCACAAAATCGGAATCTTCAAAAAAGGCTATTCTCTATTCTTATAACCATAATTGGTTCAAGGTGAGACTTTGGAAGGATAATAAACTGACATTTAGAATTACTTCAATTAATTTTGATTGGGAGCCGGTGATTGTAGGATTTCTAAAAACACACCCATACCTAAAATATGCCAGTATATCAGTCTCTGATCAACATGGTGCTGATAAGGGCTTGGATGTAAAGCTGGAGCTATGATATTATTAAAAAAGAGGTGGAAAGTTTATTCGGGAGATGGAGAGTTTAAAGGAACCAAATGAGCACATACGTATTATCCGACATACACGGCGAATATGGAAAATTCATGAAGATGCTTGAGAAACTGCATTTCTCTGATGAGGACACTCTGTATGTTCTTGGAGATGTGGTTGACAGAGGACCTGAGCCAATTAAGATCCTGATGGAGATGATGAAATATCCGAACATCATTCCAATCATGGGTAATCATGAGGTAATGGCGCTGCCTTGTCTCAGGTTTCTTTTGAATGAGATAACGGATCAGTTCATTATCGATGTATCGAAGGATCCGACGTTGTTTTATGCATTCCTTGACTGGACCAATAACGGATGTGAGACAACTTTAGCTGAATTTAGGAGGCTTTCACCTGAGGACAGGGAAGTGGTGCTTGATTATATAGGCGAGTTCAGACTGTTCGAGACTCTGGAAATAAATGATGACAAGTTTATACTTGTTCACGGTGGGTTAGGTAACTTCTCGAAGGACAAGAAGCTGGAGGATTATTCGATAGATGAGATCGTTTGGACCAGGCCGGATTATGATGTTCCGTACTTTGATGATAAGTATGTGATAACCGGACATACGCCAACTCAATATATAGATCAAAATGACAGGCCGGGATACATTTTCAGAAAGAATAATCATATAGCAATCGACTGCGGAGCCTGCCATCCGACGGGGCGTTTAGCCGCTATTTGTCTTGAATCCGGAGAGGACTTTTACGTAGAAGAATCATGAGTAAACACACGCAAATTCAGTGCGTGTGTTTTTTTCGTAGATAATAATTTCAAGATGATATTCTCAGCTATCTATGGTATAATTGAAGACGGGTTTACAACTTGACTAAAATATTGGAGGTGTTTACATGAAGGTATTTACTACGGACAAGATCCGTAATGTTGCTCTTTTGGGACATGCAGGAAGCGGAAAGACTTCACTTGCTGAAGCTATAGCTTATCTCTCGGGGATGATCACTCGTATGGGAAGCACAGATGCGGGTAATACAATCAGCGATTTTGAGAAGGAAGAGATTAAGCGTAAATGTTCAATCAAGACTTCCGTCATTCCTGTTGAATGGGAAGGCTATAAGGTTAATATCCTTGATACTCCCGGTTACCATGACTTCGTAGGAGAGGCAGAGGAAGCTTTATCAGTTGCTGATGCAGCAATCATTGTTATTTCCGGTAAAGAGGGAATAGAGGTCGGTACAAAGCGTGCATGGGATTTCTGTGAGAAGAGAAAGCTTCCGAGAATCTGTTTTGTAACCAATATGGATGATGACAAGGCAAGCTACAGAGAAATCGTACAGGAACTTCAGAATATGTACGGAAAAAGAATAGCACCTTTCCATCTTCCAATTAGAGAAAATGAGCAGTTTGTAGGATATGTAAACGTTATCCAGCAGAAGGCTAAACGTTGGAACGACAAGGGAACAGTTGATAAGTTTGATGTTCCTGATTACTCACAGGAGAATCTGACTATCTGTCGTGATGCTCTGGTTGAGGCTGTTGCTGAAACCAGCGAAGAATTTCTTGAGAGATTCTTTGAAGGAGATGAGTTCTCAGAGGATGAGATCCGTTCAGCACTTCGTGTTGGCGTACATGATGGTTCCGTAGTACCTGTACTGATGGGTTCAAATACTCAGGCAAGAGGTATGTTTACTCTTATGGCAGATATCATTAAGTATCTTCCAAGTCCTGATACCTGTAAATGTGCAGGAATCAACACAGTTGATAATACAGTATTTGAAGCTAACTATGACTTCTCGAAGCCAAAGTCAGCATATATATTCAAGACTATCGCCGATCCATATATCGGTAAGTATTCACTTATAAAGGTTAATTCCGGAGTTCTGAAGCCGGACGATACACTCTTTAACTATCACCGTGATACAGAAGAGAGACTCGGAAAGCTCTACGTTCTCGTAGGAAACAAGGCGGAAGAGGTCAGCGAGCTTCACGCAGGAGATATCGGTGCACTTGCAAAGCTATCAGCAAGTCAGACAACAGATTCTCTGTCAACAAAGAAGAATCCTATAACCTACATCCGTACACCTATTTCAAAGCCTTATGTTTACAGACAGTATAGAACTGTTAATAAGGGCGATGAGGACAAGGTTTCACAGGCACTCAGTAAGCTTCTTATGGAAGATCTTACACTTCAGTATGTAAATGACAGCGATAACTCTCAGACACTCCTCTACGGAATTAGCCAGGTACATCTTGAGGTTGTACAGAGTGTGCTTCTCGATAAGTACAAGGTTTCCATAGAGCTTGATAAGCCAAGGATCAGCTTCAAGGAGACTATCACTAAGAAGTCTGATACAGAGTATAAGTATAAGAAGCAGTCCGGTGGACATGGACAGTATGGACATGTCAAGATTATTATGGAGCCTTCCGGAAATATGGAAGAGTCATATGTATTTGAAGAGACAGTAGTAGGTGGAGCAGTTCCGAAGAATTACTTCCCGGCAGTAGAGAAGGGAATCATGGAATCAGTTAAGAGTGGTCCTCTTGCTAAGTATCCTGTTACAGGAGTAAAGGTCACTCTCTACGATGGTAGCTATCATGCGGTTGACTCATCAGAGCTTGCATTCAAGGTTGCTACAGAACAGGCATTTAAGAAAGGATTTATGGATGCGGGTCCTGTCCTTCTTGAGCCTATCGCAACACTCACAGTTCTTGCAGAAGAGCAGTTCGCAGGAGCTATAATGGGTGATCTGAATAAGCGTCGTGCAAGAATACTCGGAATGAATCCTCTGGATGGCGGATATCAGGAGATAGTTGCTGATATACCTTATCTCGGACTTTATGAATATGACACAAGCCTTTATTCAATGACAAGAGGAAGCGGAACATTCTCATATGAGTTTGCCAGATATGAGCAGGCTCCGAATGATGTTGCTCAGGCTGAGATAAAGAATAACGCTGACGAGTAATGGAGGCTTAGATGGACACAAGACCTGCAGTCATTGCAATAATCATAAATGATAATGATTCAGTTACAGAATTAAATGCCTTGCTTCATGAGTATGCTGATTATATAATCGGTCGTATGGGAATTCCATACAAACAGAAGGGGATATGTATCATAAGCGTAGCTATCGATGCAACGCAGGATATTATAAATACCCTGGCCGGTAAGATCGGCAGAATAAAGGGAGTAACAGCTAAAACAGTTTACTCTAAAGGTTAAATATGCTGCACTCTTCGTATGTCGGGGAGTGCAGTTTTTTAAAGGATAGTTTTAGGAGGAAGATATGAGTTTAAATGATACACCGTCGGGTGAGAGGCTTAGGATAAGCTTTTTTGGAAAAAGAAATGCAGGAAAGTCCAGTCTGGTAAATGCAGTTACAAACCAGCAGCTGGCAGTGGTTTCTGATACAAAGGGAACGACAACGGATCCTGTAACAAAGGCTATGGAGCTGCTTCCTCTTGGACCTGTTCTTATAACGGATACACCGGGCTATGATGACAGCGGAGAGCTGGGAGAGCTGAGAGTTAAGAAGACCAAGCAGATACTTAATAAAACGGACATAGCAGTTCTGGTTACAGATGCGAGTCTGGAGATAGATGAGTCGGAGCTTGAACTGATAGAGCTGTTCAAAGCAAAAGGAATTCCTTATATCGTTGTAAGAAATAAAGCAGACCTCGTGGATGTATCTGTAATCGAAGGAAGCGGTAAGCACGGTAGTAAGGGGAGCACTCTTTATACCAGCGCTACTGAAAAGACGAATATAGAAGAACTGAAAAAAGCTATCGGTTTTCTGAGACCGGATGATGGAGAGATGGTTCGTCTCGTGGGAGATATCATTTCCCCAGAGCAAAGGATCGTTCTTGTTATTCCTATCGATGAGTCGGCTCCAAAGGGCAGACTGATACTGCCTCAGCAGCAGGCAATAAGAGACATACTAGAGAGTGGTGCATACGCAATCACTACAAGAGAGACTGAGCTTCCTCAGCTGCTTAAGCAGATGATAGATGGAGGCATAAAGCCTGATCTCGTTATAACGGACAGTCAGGCATTTGAAAAAGTGAGCAAAGATGTTCCGGAGGATATAAAGCTTACATCCTTTTCAATCCTGATGGCGAGATACAAGGGCTTCCTTGATACGGCTGTAAAGGGAGCGAGAACCATAGATGAACTCAAGGATGGCGATAAGGTTCTTATCAGCGAGGGCTGCACGCATCACAGACAGTGTGGTGATATCGGAACTGTAAAGCTTCCGAACTGGCTCCGTAAAAGAACCGGTCGGGATATCGTGATTGAGACAAGCTCCGGAACGGAGTTTCCTGAAAACCTTGAAGAGTATTCGCTCATCATCCATTGCGGCGGTTGTATGCTCAGCCAGCGTGAGATGACATACCGTATGAAATGTGCAATAGACGCTGGTGTTCCGTTTACAAATTACGGAACTGCGATTGCATATATGAAGGGAATACTTGAGAGAAGTATAAAACCGATATATGGGTAAAAAATAATTCTTAACAAGTTAGCTGTAATAATGTATAATAAGGCATACATATAGAACCAACCTGACGTCGAAACGGGCATTGCCCCATGAGATGAAAGCATGTGGAACGAAAGTAGACTACCGGCTACTGTGCTCTTGCTATGTCAGGAATGCAGTAGCATTTTTGTTATTAATGAGTTGATGTAGACTTGTTTGACGAATGCATTAACTCATCAGACTAATAGAAAGCAGTGATTTAATGAGCAGTAACAAACAATTAATCGATAAACTTCATGATAAGAAAAGTCTCACCAGAGATGAGTGGAAACAGCTCTTCGAATCATACACAGAAGAGGACAGTATTTATGCGGCTGAAAAGGCCCGCGCTGTCGCTGATGCTGTATATGGCAAGGATGTATATATCCGAGGAATAGTTGAGTTTTCAAATGTATGTCCAAACAATTGCCTATATTGTGGTCTTCGTGCAGGAAATAAAAATATCGACAGATACAGACTGGACGAAGATGACATCATGGAGTGCTGCAGGGATGGATATAGGTACGGCTTCAGAACATTTGTTCTGCAGAGCGGTGAGGATCCACACTTCACAACTGAAATGATCTGTCGGATAGTGAAGAGGATAAAAGAGGAGTTTCCTGACTGTGCTGTGACGCTTTCTATCGGAGAAAAAACATATGAGGATTACAAGGCTTATAGGGATGCCGGAGCTGACAGATATCTGCTTAGACATGAGACCGCAAATGAGGAGCATTATAAAAAACTTCATCCGGAAAGCATGTCATGGCAGAACCGAATGAGATGTCTGAAAGATCTTAAGTCGCTCGGCTATCAGGTGGGCTGCGGGGTGATGATAGGTTCGCCGTATCAGACAAGTGAGTGCCTTGCGGATGATATGATATACATGGGTGAGTTCGAGCCTGAGATGATTGGGCTGGGACCGTTCCTGCCACACAGCGATACACCATTCAGAGACGAGCCGAAGGGCTCATATGAGACAACACTCTTTATGATAAGCCTTTGCAGACTCATGCTTCCGATGGCACTTATCCCGGCAACGACAGCACTCGGAACCATCAGACCTAATGGACGTGAGCAGGGCGTGCTTGCCGGTGCAAATGTAATCATGCCGAATCTTTCACCTGTTCAGGTAAGAGATAAGTATATGCTTTACGATAACAAGATATGCACAGGAGACAGCTCGAGCGAATGCCGCGGATGCATAGAACGAAGAATGGAGTCGATTGGATATAAGGTCGTAATTTCGAGAGGAGACCACAAAAAGATATGATCAAATTTGCGATATATGGAAAAGGTGGAATAGGAAAATCCACACTGTCTTCAAACTTAAGTGCGGCTTTTGCGAAGAGAGGTCTTACGGTTATGCAGATAGGCTGCGACCCGAAGGCAGACTCTACGTCACTTCTCTGTCCGAAGGAGAAGATAACAACTGTGCTGGATCTCGTAAGAAGTGGGAAGCCTTTTACACTCGAGGATATGGTAAAGGAAAGTACTGCCGGAGTCCTTTGCGTCGAAGCAGGTGGACCTGTACCTGGACTTGGCTGTGCAGGCCGAGGAATAATAAATGCACTTGAGTCACTTGAAAGTAAGGGTGCCTATGAGGTATATAAGCCGGATGTTGTTATATATGATGTCCTTGGTGATGTAGTCTGCGGAGGCTTTACAATGCCGATGAGAAAGGGCTATGCAGACAAGGTTTATATCGTTACCTCCGGAGAGAAGATGGCTATATACGCTGCGGCAAACATAGCTATGGCAGTTGAGAATTTCAAGAAGCGTGATTATGCAAAGCTTGGCGGAATAATCCTTAACTGCAGAGGTGTGGAAAATGAAGAGGAGAATGCAGAAACACTTGCAAAGGATTTTGAGACGGAAGTTCTTTCTGTCATCCCCAGAAGTCCGCTTTTTGAAAAGGCAGAGGCTGCAGGAAAGACAGTAGTAGAGCTCTTCCCGGAAAGTGATATCTGCGAGAAACTGCTGAGGCTTGCTGACAGAATCGTAAGTGATTTTGAAGAGTAAAATGTTTTATGAGAAATAAGATCTAGTGATTGATAGGAATATATAAATGATTAAGAAGCTTAGTACTGATGAAAACAGAATACCGAAGGCACTGAAGCTTTCAGAACTCGATTTCCCGAGTCCGTTTTATGAGGGACTTCAGTACAATGCTCCTGCCCGTGGTGTGTGGAATATCGTTCACACAGGAATGCTGATACCTGAATCACATCAGGTTTATGTCTGTGCACAGGGCTGTCTGAGAGGTGTAATACTAACAGCGGCTGAGATGAATGATATGGAGCGTATGTCGTGGGTTGCCCTTCGTGAGAGTGATATGTGGAACGGAGAGATGGAAAAACGAGTAATTGAGGGAACGGCTCACATCATTGAGAAACTTAAGGAAAGAATCGAATCCAAAGAGGACACATCTCTTAAGCTTCCGAAATGTATACTTATATATCTAAGCTGTATGCATATGTTTGAGGGCTGTGATTTCCAGATGATAACAGATGAACTATCAGCTATGTATCCTGGTATCAGCTTTGTTGAATGCTATATGATCCCGACCATGAGAAAGACCATGTCACCGGATGCTATGATGAAGATCAGTCTTTACGAGGCTGTGAAGAAGCAGGAGGTGGATGATGATCTGGTTGCGCTTGTCGGAAGTAATCTTCCATTTGATAAAGAGTCGGACGTATGTGAGCTTATTAAAATGTCAGGAAAACGTATCTGGGATATAGCCGACTGTGAAACCTACGAGGATTATCTGAAGCTCGGTACGGCACCGCTTATGATATCATATCTCGCAGTTGCTGATGCGGCCTGCAGGCAGATGGAAAGAAGATTTGATAATAAGTGGGAGAGAATGCTTATCAGATTTGATGAGGAGAAGCTTGATGCGGATTTAGTGACACTGGGTAAAAAGCTGGGACTGGATAATAGTTCAGAAGATGAGAATGACGCTGTACAGGCATTTTTGGATAAGTCAAAGAGAGAAGCGTATGGGGCGCTTGATAAGGCGCGCGCGGTTATAGGTGATACACCAATTATGATCGACTATACTGCATTTCCTTATATCATAGAACTTGCAGAGCTTCTTACAAAACATGGTTTCAATGTGACCAGGCTTTACAGCGATGGCTTCCCGGCTGATGAGAGAGATTCGTTTGAAAGGCTGAGAGAGCTAAAACCGGATATAGAAGTTTATCCGACTAACGAGCCGTCTATGAGATTTGCTGCAAATGGGAATAATGACGACGAAGGTGCAGTAGTTAAAACGCTGGCCATCGGACAAAAGGCGGCATACTTTGTAAACACCTCCTATTTTGTCGACATCGTTGAGGGTGGTGGAATGTATGGCTACAGTGCTGTAAGGAAGCTCGCTGAAATGATGATAGATGCATATGAGAACCCGAAGGACACAAAGAAAGTAATCAGCCACAAGGGCTTTGGATGTGAGAGCTGTCTGTAGAGTATGCATGATGTGTTAAGTATAAGCTCAGGCGGATACAAGAAGAAAGATTAAGTAAGAGGATGATGGTATGAATCAGACTGCAAGAATCATATCTATATATGCTGCCGATACATCGGGATTTTGCTCCGCACTTTTTGAGTACGGAGGAATGTCCGTGATTCATGATGCCTCCGGCTGCAATTCAACATATACAACGCACGATGAACCAAGGTGGTATGACATGGACAGCATGATGTATATCTCCGGGCTTACGGAAAATGATGCTGTGATGGGAAATGATGAGAAGTTTGTAGATGATCTGGTTCTCGCCGCTGAGGAATTAAGACCTAAATTTGTGGCTATCTGTGCATCGGCTCTTCCGGCTATGGTCGGAGTTGACATGCAGGCTATCGCCTATGAGGTAGAGTCTCGTACGGGCATCCCATCCTTTGAGGTAAAGACCAATGCCATGCAGAGCTATATAACAGGCGCAGGAAATGCATTTGAAGAGCTCGCGAGGAGATTTACCAGAGAAAAGCTGTGGTCTCCTGCTTCAGAAGGTGCAGCCCCTAAGGTAAATATCCTCGGACTTACTCCACTGGATTTTCCTCTTCAGAGGACCACCGAAGCGATGCATGATTGGCTAAAGCAAAATGGGTTTGAGGTGAATTCATATGTTGGAATGCATCCTGCAGATACCGATACTTCAAATATAGAAGAAATAGAGAGACTTTCGGATGCAAATGTAAATCTTGTAGTTTCATCCATCGGAAAACCACTCGCGGATTACCTCTACGAAGAATATAAAATCCCGTATGTGATTGGTACTCCGTATGGTAAAGCTTTTGCAAGGATCCTTTCAGAGGAGCTGAAGAAAGCAGCTGAGCAGGGTGAGAGTGTAATCGCATCAAAGATGCATTCGGGAGAGGATGCAAAAGTAGTGGTTGTCGGAGAAAGTGTAACAGCTGCATCACTTGCAGCAGCTCTTTATCATGAGAATGGAACAAAAGTTAGAGTGCTTGAAAGTGTGGGAGACGGAGATATGTCAGTACTTAATACTCCGGATGATATATCCTGTACTGAGGAGGACGAGCTGGAGATGGAAATATCAAAGGCTGAGATTGTGATTGCTGATCCGCTTTTCGAGCCTATATGCAGAGGGAAGAAGTTTATCAGACTTCCGCATGCTGCATTTTCAGGCAGATGCTTTATGAGAGAAGAAAGAGGTCTGATTGATACTGAGCTTGCTTCAGTTTTGAGTTAAGGATTTCTTGTTGAATGATCTTCTTTGGGAGGAGAATATGATAAAAATAGCAATATACGGTAAGGGCGGAATAGGTAAGTCAACCGTGACTTCGAACCTTTCGGCAGCTCTTGCATCACTTGGAAAAAAAGTAATACAGATTGGGTGTGATCCGAAGGCAGATTCAACTGCAAATCTCCTGAGCGGAAATCCGGTAACTCCGGTAATGAATTATATGAGAGAGTTTGATGAGGAACCGACCTCATTAGATCAGATAACTAAGGAAGGTTACGGCGGAGTAGTCTGTATAGAGACGGGTGGTCCGACACCGGGACTTGGCTGCGCAGGACGTGGAATAATAACTACATTTTCACTTTTGGAGGAGCTGGAGCTTTTTAAGAAATATAAACCTGACGCGGTTCTCTATGATGTGCTCGGAGATGTAGTATGCGGAGGCTTTGCTGCACCTATTAGAGAGGGCTATGCAGAGAAGGTTCTTATAGTAACATCCGGAGAGAAGATGGCGCTTTATGCGGCAAATAACATCAACACAGCTGTAAAGAATTTTGAAGACAGGAGCTACGCAAAGGTTCGTGGAATTGTTATGAACCGCCGCGCCGTTGAGGGCGAGGAGGAGAAGGTTCGTGCCTTTGCCGAAAAGTCCGGACTTGAGATAGTGGCTGATATACCGAGAACAAACGATATCATCCACTATGAGGATATGGGTAAGACTGTAATTGAAGGTGATCCGACACTAGAGGTAAGCAGGAGATTTATAGAGCTCGCAAAGATGCTTATTGAAGAGGATGAAAAATGACAGATGCATTTTACAAGACAACTAAAGAATTAGCAAAGCTGGGACTTGAAGGGCTTCCAGGTGAAATGAAGAGTTCTGATCATCTGATATACAGTTCGCCTGCAACACTTTATTTTAATTCTCCCGGAGCGAAAGGCTTTGGAGTAAAGAGGGCAGGACTTGCAGTGCCTGAATCGGTGATGCTTCTTGTGTCTCCCGGTTGCTGCGGAAGAAATACTTCGCTTTTCAGAGTGGAGCCTCAGTACAGAAATCGTTTCTTCTTTTTGATGTTAGATGATACGGATATCGTGACCGGAAGGCATCTGACCAAAATACCGCAGGCTGCAGAGGAGGTGCTTGCATCACTCAGCATGCCAAGTGAGGCGGAGAACAAAAAGCCTTCTGCGATAATGATTTGTATCACATGCGTCGATGCACTTCTCGGAACTGATATGGAGAGAGTTTGCCGCAAGGTAACTGAGAAGACAGGCGTTCCTGCAGTTGCATGCTATATGTATGCGCTGACCAGAGAGAAGAGGCTTCCTCCTATGGCGGCAGTAAGAACGAGCGTTTATTCTCTGCTTGAAAAAAGAGAGAAGAGAAGCTCTGTGGATATGAATATAATGGGATATTTCACTCCGCTTTTTGATAGCTCAGAGCTTTATGAGCTGATGAAGGGAATCGGTATCAAAAACATCCATGAGCTCGCCAGATGTAAAACGATGGAGGAGTATCACGAGCTGTCAAATGCAAACTTCAGTCTGGTCTTAAATCCTGAGGCGAGAGCTGCTGCACAGGATATGCAGGAGCGGCTGGGGATACCTTTTATAGAGCTTCTGAGACTCTATAGGACAGATAAGATACATAATCAGTACAAGCTCCTCGGACAGGCTCTGGGGGCTGAGATAAAGGATGAAGACTACTATCAGAAGGCCAGAAAAACGATAGATGATTTCAAGGAAAAGTACGGAGCACTTTCCTTCTCAGTGGGAGAGATACAAAATGGGGATCCAATCGAAATGTCGCTTATGCTGGTAGAGGAAGGCTTCAAGGTTAAGGAGATTTTTGCAACAGTTGGAGAGCTTAATTTCAGATTCCTGAAGAGACTATCTGAACTTAGTCCTGACACGAAGGTTTATTCGAACCTGTCTCCGACTATGATGAATTATGAAATAGGAGGAGCGCCGGATATTTACATCGGCTCAGATGTTAAGTACTACCATCCGGAGGTTCCGGGAATAGAGTGGTGTGACGATAATCAGCCGTTTGGATATGACGCTGTTATAAAGCTGTTTGAAGGCCTTGACTCAGTGCTGTCGGAAGAGTAAGTAAAAATAAAGGAAAAATAGTATGAAAAAACTACTCAAATACCTCTCACCGTTCGCACCTGATCAGTCCGGTGCCTGCGGAGTTCTGTATGAGCTTGGAGGAATAATAGTTATATGTGATGCCGGCGGCTGTGCCGGAAATATATGTGGCTTTGATGAGCCTAGGTGGTTTAAAAATAAGAGTGCGGTATTCAGTGCCGGACTCCGTGATATGGATGCGATAATGGGACGTGATGATAAGCTTATAGAAAAGCTGTCGAGAGCACATGAGCAGCTGGGAGCTAAGTTCTCTGCGCTTGTTGCAACGCCAGTTCCTGCTGTTATCGGAACGGATATGAAGGCTCTTAAAAGAATGGCTG
>DGHK01000033.1 GCA_002392655.1 Lachnospiraceae bacterium UBA3850
CTATAGCACATCTCTGCTGCTGTCCACCTGATAGCTGCGATGGGAACTTGTTCTGATGCTCTGTAAGTCCGAGCACATCAAGAAGCTCATTCATATCCAGCGGTTCCTTGGTCAGATATTCGCATACCTGGATGTTTTCTCTAACTGTCAGGTTTGGAATCAGATTGTAGAACTGAAAGATAAATCCGTGTGTAGCTCTTCTGTAGTCTGATAGCTTCTCACCCTTAAGTCCTACTATTTCTTTTCCGTCTATTTTTATGGAACCACTATCTACTTCGTCCAGGCCGCCTATGCAGTTTAGAAGAGTGGATTTTCCGGAACCGGAGGTTCCCTGGATTACACACATCTCTCCTTTTTCTACCCCTACAGATACTCCCTTTAGAACCTGTACATAGCTTCCGCCTTCTCCGTAGCTTTTCTTGATGTTGGATACTTCAACAAACATTTCACTTCCTCCTATTTTATATGCAGATATGCTCACATAACAGCGTTATGTTTATGTGCTATTTATTGGCTTGGATTACTCCAAGCCATTTTTTTTATTATTTATATTTTTTAATTATCGGTTTACTATTTGCTGTTTATTACTCCATACCAGCCGCCTATCATGTATGCCATCATATTCTTCATCTGCTTCTCTCCTTCTTTTGCACTCCTGCAATGAGTAGCTATATGAATAAATATATCGATCTGATCATGTGACATCCAATGAATGATGAACTTATCTTCCTTAGTCAGTTCCTTCTTAGAATTATAACCCTTCATCGCAATGTACATTTTCGTATAATGTACTTCAACCTTATCCACCATCTGATCCGGAAGATTCTCATAGCAGGAGCCTTGAGCTTTTGTAAGAAGCAGCTCTATTACTTCTTTATGCTTAAACAGATACCGGATTACTTCCCTGGCTATAGCCATATCATCATCAAAGCCCTGGGCTTCCGCAAGAGCCGCAATACTTATATCACCACCGGAAAGAGACTCCGTCGCTATTGCCTCCTCTATAAAATGCTGTTCAATTATATTGTTAAGCCCGTTTAATGTATCTGCTACAAGATTTCCGAAAAGATCCTCCTTATCCTTAAAGAAGAAATACAAAGCACCTGTTGTTACTCCTGCTTCCTTGCATATATTTCTTATGGAAGCCTTCATATATCCCTTTTCAGAGAACTCCTTCATAGCACATTCAAGAAGCTTCTTTTTTGTTTCCTTATCATTATCCATACTACACATCCATAAAATACTACATAACGCTGTTATGTTTTTTTGAATTATATACATAACAGTGTTATCTTGTCAACTGTTTTTTTGAATTGTTCCGGTCTTTATTCTATGATTTGTTCCAGTCTATCCCAGTGCTACATCAAGCGCCATCATCATTGTAAATCCAACAGCAAACATCATAACACCAATGTTCGAATGCTCGCCCTCTGACATCTCAGGTATCAGCTCCTCAACTACAACATAAAGCATCGCACCTGCTGCAAAGCTGAGTAGATAAGGCATTGCCGGAACTATAAATCCTACCGCCAGAATAGTAAGAAAGCCAAAGACCGGTTCAACCGCTCCCGATAAAACTCCATATATGAACGCCTTTTTCTTGCTATGTCCTTCCGCTGCAAGCGGCATGGAAATTATCGCTCCTTCAGGAAAGTTCTGTATCGCAATTCCAAGCGAAAGTGCAAGTGCTGCACCAGCCGATATATTGGAATTTCCTGATCTGAATGCAGCATATATAACTCCTACTGCCATTCCTTCAGGGATATTGTGAAGTGTAACCGCAAGCACCATCATAGTTGCCTTGTGCAGCTTACTCTTTGGACCCTCTGCCACTTCTGAATTCAGATGAAGGTGAGGTATAACACAGTCAAGCACTAAGAGAAATACTATTCCTGCCCAAAATCCCAAGAAGGCCGGAAGAAATGCGAGTCTTTTCATATCCTTTGATTGTTCCATAGCAGGAACAAGAAGACTCCAGATCGAGGCAGCAACCATCACGCCTGATGCAAATCCCATAAGTGCACGTTCTATCTTCCTGTTCATCTGTTTCTTCATCAAGAAAACTGCGGCAGAGCCAAGGCTCGTTCCCAGAAACGGGATCATTAAACCTAATAAAATATTTCCACTCATATTATCACCGCCTTATTTACCATTATATAAACTTAGTCTTTTAAACTTATTCCTATAAACTTGAGTTAGACACCTCTAACTTATGTTGTTAATATAAACCACTTAACAATCTCTGTCAAGTGGCTTTTATGTCATATTACTTTATGTGCTTTTGTATCAGTTTGCTTTATGGATCTAATTGTTTCGATTACTCCTCGATGTTTCAAGTCTCTTGGCTCAAATCTAATAAGCGTATATACAAATTGCATTACAACCCCCGCGCCAAATGTACTGATAAGCGTTCCAATTCCAACAGGTCCTCCGAGAAGCCATCCAAAAAGAAGGACCACACCCCAAAGAATAACCTCTACGATTCCTATAGGAACCTTTGGCATCCTTTTTCCAAGTCCGACCAGAAGGGCATCTCTCGGGCCACAACACTGCTCGCTTTTCATATATATCTCCATTCCAAGAGCCATAAATACAAAGCCAATTATCATAATAATAATCCCCAGCCATAGCTTATCATTTAGCTTAAAGGGATTAAAGGAATTAAAAAATTGAACAAAATTTCCTGTAAGTAAGGCATCTATAATTGTACCAAAACCTATTTTTTCTTTAAGAAGCACATCTATTCCAAGAACAGTTAATGCTATTAGTGTCATGGATAATCCATAGTTCAGTGGCGTGTGATAGGAGATTCCCATTCCCAGGCAATCCCAGGGTGCGAGTCCTATGTTTGCAAATATAGTCAGATGTACTCCGAAAGCAAAAACAAACAGCCCTATAATTATTCTTATCCATTCAGGTATTAGTTTTTTCATTTCATTAACTCTCGTATCATTTCAACTGTCTCTTCAACAGATGCATTTGTCTCGTCTATTACTATATCTGCATACTTTTCATAGAGCACACTTCGTGTCGCGTACATCTCATCCAGCGTTTCACCCGGACTGAGAACCACGCCTCTTTGCTTGATATTATGAAGACGTTTAAACAGATCTTCCTTCTCAACCTTGAGATAGACGACCTTTCCGAGACTCTTCAGGTATTCCATTCCGGCCTCACTATATACAACACTTCCACCGGTTGCAATCACGGTATTCGATGGGCTGATTGATAAAACAGCCGACTCTTCAGCTTTGAGAAAGCCTTCTAATCCACGTTCACTTATGATGTCACAAAGAAGCGCCCCTTCTCTTTGCTGGATCACCAGGTCTGTATCAACAAAGCTAAGGCCGAGTATTTTCGCAAGTATTACACCAACCGTGCTCTTCCCCGAAGCGGGCATTCCAATTAGTGTTATATTATTTTTTACCGATTCATTCATGCAGATTTCCTCCGGTTATCATCTCAAGCTCCATCATAAACATCTCGTAGGCATCATCTTCCCACTGAAGAAGCGGTGCATTCTCACCACCACCATTTGTGCTTCTTCGCATGGCTGCATAAGAAGACTCTCCGAACTCTATCATATCCATCTTATTTAAAGGAACTCCTGCCTCAGTACTGATCCTGCAAAAGTCCGCCAGTGCGGTCTCTGAACCCTTTGTTGCAAGCAGTTTCTTTCTCAACTCACCATCCGCAATTGCCATTTCCTTTAGCTTTTCAAGAAGCTCTCCTGTATTCATATCTTAACCTCCTGATTTACTATCAAGATTTACAACTATTATTCCTGCACATACAAGCACAAGCGCTATCAAGTGAGGTAGTCCAAAACCTGCACCTTCATCTAACAGTATAATAGATGTGATGACACCGAAAATCGGCGTCAGAAAGCCATATACCGAAATCCTAGAAACCGGATTATGCTTCATAAGGATACCCCATATAGTGTAAGCAACTGCGGACACAAATGCAAGGTAGAATAAATCAGCGACGCCACGCCCGGTCACCTTTTCAAGACGTCCACCCATAAGTAGTCCGGCTATCGTCATTATCAGTCCACCTATGATAAACTGATAGCCACTCAGAACTACGGGATCTTCTTTTTTTGTATAATCCTTTAAGAGCACAGAAGAAAATGCATATGCCACTGTAGATATAATAATGAAGAGGTCTCCTCTGATTATATCTCCGGTTCCCAGACTTCCTTTGTAAAGACTTACAAGAAGTACACCTAGGAAACCTATTATACATCCGGCGCCCTTTCCTACTGTCAGCTTCTCCTGTCTGAAAATAATGCTTGCTACTACAAGAACGGCAAATACATTTGTCCCTTGTATTATTGACGCCCTGACTCCGGTAGTATGTGCAAGTCCGACATAAAAGAAGAAGTACTGACCGATGGTCTGAAAAATCGAGAGTTTCAAAATCATCGGGATACTGCTTTTCTTTGGCAGAAGCAGCTTCCTTCTGATTATACATCCAATCAATACAGCCAGGATACCGGCCAATGTAAACCTTATCCCGGCGAAAAGGATTTGCGTGGCCGTCATATCTGAGCTGATTTCAAACTCTTCATATCCAAGCTTGATCATCGGATACGCACTTCCCCACAAAAAGCATGAAACCATTGCACCCAGCGTTACAAACACTACACTGGTAAAAATGCTTTTTTTATTAATTTTCTTATTCGCTTGTTCTTTATCATAGCTTTTTGTAGTCTGACCTATCATTTTAGTTTACCATCGCTGCTTCTCAAATAATTACCTATTTTTACCATCTGTCTTAATCAACTGAATCAGGCTGCTTATGGCCTTATTCATATGCTTATCCTTATGGACAATCACCTGTGAGTATATACGAAAAACATTTCCTTTCCAAGTAAGTCTTCTAAGCGTACCCTCACTTATTTCCTTCTCAGCAGCCATATCCGGTATAAATGTAATACCGTGCCCATTCTTTGCAAACTGTTTTAATACTTCCTTGCTGCTTGTTTCAACTTCTATCTGTGGAGTGACTCCGCATTCCATAAGATCAGCAACCAGCATATGCCTGAAATTACAATCATGATCAGTCAGAAGGAGTGGAACTCCCTCCAAGTCCGCCTCGCTTATTCTGCTTTTTACCATAGAAAAGTCAGGCGATGAATAGAAGCCCAGTGTTTCTTTTTTCTTGTAGACAACATTTATCGATTCATCTTCTATGAGTGGATTAAGCGTATAAACCATATCAAGTTCTCCGCTTGCAAGCCGCGCGGCAATGTCCTCATGATTAATAAACTGTACCCTTATTTCCATCTGCGGAAAGCTCTTTTTATATTCCATCAAAATCTTCGGAAGACGGCTTATACATAAAGTTTCAGAAACTCCCAGCTTTAATACACCTGCTGTATTTTCTTCATCTGAAACCTCCAAATGTATCTCTCTCTCAAGCTGCAGAATTCTCTCTGCATAGCTGACAAGTCTTTCCCCCGCTGATGTAAGTGTAATTGTTTTTCCAAGCCTCTCAAAAAGCGGACATCCAAGCTCATCCTCTAACTGCTTGATCTGCATGGTTACAGTAGACTGCGCATAACCAAGGCTATTTGCTGCAGCAGAAAAGCTATTCTTTTTTGCTATTTCCAAAAACGTACTTAACTGTGTAATAGTCATGCTCTTCTCCTTTTATATCAAACAAATGTTTATCGACGCCAAAACACAATTCATTATTTCTGAACATATCCTTCACTTATTTCAATTTTACTGATATTTGATTTGATGCTATTATACATATAAATCAAGAATAACACAACAGGAGAAAATAAGGAGGACTATTAAATGAACGAATTATGTATGATTATCAAAGAAACTGTAAGACCAAACTTCTTAAATATCCGTACTTCAATACAGACATATGACAGAGATGCACTTTGCTGCGGCGCCCCTTGCTGGAGATGGGCATATCACGCTCTTCATTCTGCAGATAAATGGTTTATAAATCCTTTTGTATATGACGAACCTCCATTTCACGAAGAAGGAATGGATAATCCGGATAACCCAACCGGTGTCGTTCTTTCCGACGAGGATCTGCTGAGTTACCTGGATCAGATAGAAGAAAAGACTCTTGAATACTTAGACTCACTTACAGATGATATGCTTTATGAAAAGCCGGAGAACTGTATCTATACAAGAATGGAGCTAGTACTTCGACAGTTCAGGCATCTGTCCTTCCACACAGGTATGCTGAACGGACAGACAGCTATAGAGACAGGATCTTTTCCGGTATGGGTTTCTGACATGGATAAATTTGTCGATGATGGTATACTTTATGGAAGATACAGAAAAGGTCATTCCTCTGAGGATCCTACATTAAAATAACCTCTAAGAAAGCAAAAGCCCCGGCCTATGCGACCGGGGTTATCTTCATATATCTAGCTTTCCTGATTATTAAAACCTTTGAATAAATACACTCCCAGAACTGCATTAAAGCCAACTGCTGAAAATGTACTAAATCTTTCGAAGATACCGAAGTACTCCTTCGGCACCGCGCCACTTCCGATGGCACCAACAAACATAGTTAACAGTGCTACTATTGCCCATATTCCTATACCTCGCATTTTTTTCTTCTTACATCCGACTATTATCAAAAGAACCAGCGATACAATAGAAAGAAGCACTACAGCAGCAGTTATTACCATATGCATTATCTCCTGGAAGCCTGCTATCTCCTTACCTGAATCGCTAAGCGGGAACATCTTATATCCAACATTGGATATCCAGTTCATAATAGTGAATAGGTAAATTCCAAGTCTAAATAGCTTCGTCGATACTTTCTTATCAGAAACATATATCGACACGCATGTGGAACATACAACACTTCCAACATTGTAAAAAGCAGACAGCTGATCCCATAGCATTCTTGAAGGTGCATCCATTGCAGATAGGTCGCTGGCAGCCATAGATTTCCAGTCATAACCCGGAAATGCCATTGGAGAAAAAATTATCGCTGCTGTATAAGAAATCAGTTGGATGATTCCTATAAACCCAAGCCAGTTGATCAGTTTCTTTTTATTATCTACATTACTCATTTTATTTTCCCCTTTTTACTTTGCACCATATATCCTACAGAACTCCTCAATATATCCACTCATCATTTTCGGTTTTGCTTTAAGTCCAGCAAATTTTAAGTCTGATTCGTAATCAAGCATTGAGTGAACAGCCATCGCAAATGAAAAAGCTGCCGCATCAGGATCATCAAAATGTGCTATCTTCTTTACTTCAAGCGCATAGAACAAACTCTTTGTTGCATTTATCATGGTTTCAGTTTCTCTCGCCATTATCTCAGCTGCAACCTTACTTATGGTTCTTTCAGACATGATAATCTTGTAGAAAAGAAACATATCCGGATCATTTACAATACTTCGGTAAGAACTGACCGCTCCCATCAGTATATCCTTCAGAGATGCGTCAGGTCCCAGCTTGTCGTAATCTATGCCACCCACGGATGCCTTCTTTTTTGACATATCTCTGAGGACAACATACATTTCTTCAACTATCTCATCCCTTGAAGAAAAATGATTATAGAGAGATGCCTTTGTGATACCAACCTTACTTGCTATCTGCTGCATAGAAACTGTACCCAGACCACTTGCTGCCGCAAGCTCAAGTGTCGCCTTAATTATTTCATTCTTTCTATCATTCATGATATCTTGCCTTTCTATCACCAAATACAAGAGTATGCACTACCGCTTGTTTGGTATATTACTACCGTTCGGTAGTTTTGTCAATATAAAAATACCAGGGGATATCCCCTGGTATAATAAACTAATCGTTACTATTCATATAAAAACTCTATCTTACTATAGATAGTTTTGAAGTCTACTACACATTTGCCATCCCAAATTGTAACCGGAACCTTATCTTCAAAGGTATATTCGACCGGATCAGATGATTTTTCAAAATTATACACAAGTACTTTCTTATCATCTGGAAGGACTATCCAATATTCCCTAACTCCCGCATTTTGGTATTTGTTCTTCTTTCGTATAACATCCATATACCAATTGCTTGGCGAAAGAACCTCTACTATCAAATCAGGGGCTCCAACTACACGGGCCTTTATAATCTTGTCTCTGTCACATACCACAAGAACATCCGGTTGAACCATCGTCTTATCATCACAGTCTAGTTGCACATCAGTAGGTGCGACAGACGGAATGCAAGGTCCACCATTTTCATCTATAAAGTTCTCAAAAATCGAACAAATAATCGCACCTATTCGCTGATGTACAAATGTTGGCGCAGCCATATTATAGAAAACACCATCAATTAGTTCTATCCTCGTCCCCTCAGGCAGAGCAAGGTAATCCTCCAAGGTCTTATTCTCATATGAGTCAATTTTTATAGCCGAAATACCTGCATTAAAATGACTAGTCTCCATCACCATATCTTTATCCATATTCATGTCTTCAAAAACAGAACTGAGAGCTTTCAGCGTACTGTATCTTGGACTTTCAGTGAAACCACCAAATATCTTCTGAACAGTACCAAGTGGAACTCCGGATTTTTCAGAGATATATTGATACGAGAAACCAAGTTCTTTCTTAAGTTTAATCATTTCATCAACCGTCATACCGCGTCCTCCTTTTCCTCAATCTATCATCTTTGTTTCCATTATAAGAGATATGATAGGTCGAAGTCAAGCATTTCTATCCATTATATTTCCGTTTTGTATCCATTTGCTACATATTGTGAAATTTAAAAAAAGGAGCTTCATTCCTACTTGGGCTGAAGCTCCTTTGTGAGATTATCTTCCGGTTTAATGTTTTATAGGGGATATGATTTTCCATCCCAGTTCACAGACTCTGCCTCATTTCCATCTACAGACCATCTTATAATTGATGCTACAAGAGCGGGAGTTATCACATTCTCCATTTTCATTGGTAATTGATATCTTTCCCATGTACCACTTGTTTTCTTCTTTTGAAAAATACGACCTTTACTTATAATGTAATGATTTTCAACTTCCAACGGAACAGCCAGAACAATGCTTTTGTCCTCTGTAAAAATATGTAATATATTATACGGACTATCTTCATCCGGACATATATACCAAACATATTGAACATCTTCAACATTAATTGTGCGTCTGTTTTTCTTTAATACACTCATCTATTTCAGGTTTCTCCCCAATAACACTTTATTCTGGATTTATTTAACTAAACGGGAAACATAACCTTGATATTAATGTCTTACCCCTATAACTTTCCGGGTTGATTTTGATACAAAATATGTATCAAAAGCGACAGCCATAACATCATCCCAACATTCGTTTATATATTTCCCCGAACATAAAACTATTGGAAGTGTTGCTTCGTCCCATACGATATAGTATCGCTCCTCTTCATCCATTTTACTTATATTTACTCGTAAATCTTCCCTACATAAAATATTTCAGCCATCTTTTTGAAATCAATAGTTTCAAAGTTTTCATCGCTGTCTTTTATCCACGCAGAAATTCTTTCAAGATAGTCTGATATCGTCCAATTTTCCCACTCATCATGATTTTCGTCATAATCTTTAGCCAGACTTTCAAGAAAAATCAAAAAAGAGTCTCTATCTTTAACCTGTTCCAACAATTCATACACCGACATGGTTTTTTCCTATACTTTCTTTAACACATTATGCTGGAATATAATTATATACCAATTTTATCATAATCCATACTTAACCCTCACGGCCGCCAAAACGTCATCTGCATCTCTGTATAGCCCCTGTTCAGCGTGTGTCCTTGACACCGCCAGCTTCTGTAAAATCTCGTTTTCAGTTAACGGTCTGTATATTTCTGTATTTCTCCTTATTTCAAAAAAATCGAACATGTATTGACTGATTTTCATGTATTTATTCTCCCCAGTAATCTATTGACTCCTGAGTACGCCCGGATATTCCAAACAGTTTCATCATAAAATCTTCTTTTTCATTAAACATCTGAACTACAGTCACCTTACCTGGTTCGAATCGATACAGTAAATAATGCTGATGTGTAAAAAGATACCAATAATCAGTTTCTATCCCATAAGTTTCAGCTATATTAGTTCCGCTTTTTTCATACTCTTTTAATCTATCGGCATCAGCCATCATCTCAGAAAGAATACTCTTTGCCGTATCCAAATCATAGTGTTCTGTAAGCCATTTCTTAAGTTTTATCATTTTTCTTTTTGCCAGATCAGAATATTCAAGTTTATTCATTATTCGATTTCAAGCTCCTTCTTCAAATCTTCTGCTGAAATAGTACCGACTTCCAAAATTGATCTTTCGCCCTTTTCCATCTCAAGCATGAAGCGATATAAAGCAAGTTCTTTCTCTATTTCATCAAGTTCTTTGGAATTAATCATAGTTACTTGATCATATCCATTTTTTGTTAAATAAACTCGGTTTCCATATCTAACATTATTCACAACCTTTGTGTAATTTCTCAATTCAGATATAGGCATAATATTGGGCATATCGCACCTCCTTATTTGTATTATAACAATCAATTTCTAGAATTTGATTGTAATACATACAATATACTTTTGCAACATAATTAGTAGATAAATTTTACAGCAACGCTTGGTGGTCTATTTTTTCAGCATAATAATTTCGATCGCTATTTCAGTAAACCACCATGAAATACGCATTCATATACCTTTTGATCACCCTGATATATCTCTTCATATCCCTGAAACCAAGTGAAATCTCCAGTTACTTTACATCTGTATGTATATTCACCTGATTGGAATATTTCCGGTCCCCTGTATGGCATCTTCACATCCGCAGCTCTCAATGCTTCTTTCAAGAAGTTACCACTAAAGCCATCTGCTAATACCCGTCCCATATAATTCATGGCATAAACAGCCTGTCCATCTTTCCAAACCACTTCTTCTCCTGCAAATTCTTCTCCACCTACATACGTATCGTGATAAATATATTTGCCATTCTCATATCTGAAATCGTGAGATGTAAGTCTGGTGGCATCAACTTCATTCTTAAATGCTGCGTAGGTATTGATATTTGCTTCCAGTCTGAATGCTATCAATTCATCTAGATCAGTATCCGACTTTGACTTAATATTCACAGCGCAATCCTGATCCTTAACCAAATAATCTACACTGACACTCATAAGGTCACTGATTTGAATAAGATTGGAAATGTCCGGATAAATCTGTCCGGATTCCCATTTTGCCACCGCTTGTCTTGAAACACCAAGCTTATCCGCAAGGGCCTCTTGAGTATATCCTTTATTCTTTCTAAGTATCTGTAGTTTTTCTGAAAAAACCATTTCTCATCACCTCCGCTATCAGTGTACAAAACAGCGGCATTTGTCTCAATAAATCATTAGTTGCTTTTTTGCTACTTCTATTATACAAATAAGTTGTTTTGCCAAGTTAGCTTCCGGAATAAAAGTCATAGCTCAACGTTATCCATAAGAAAGTCAAACAGATCAATAATCATAATCCCCTTTTCATCATAAGAAGGCTTTAATCCCGTTTTTGCTACAACTATCTTTTTAAAGGAATCATCAATATAATAAAGACTTCTCTTTTCCTGCAACTGTTTATCAGCATCATCCATCGAAAGTGCTGATTGAATATAGTATTTTATATCTCCTTTAGATGCTATGAAATCCACTTCCAGTGCTTTCTGTGCATATATAGACTTTCCATTTACATCTACCCTTTCGGTCTTCTCGCTGACGTTTACTTCACCAACATCAATATTAAAACCTCTGTACCTAAGTTCGTTGTATATGATGTTTTCCATAATATGAGTCTCTTCAATCTGTCGGAAGTTCAGTCTGGCATTCCTTACCCCGATGTCTTCAAAGTATAACTTGAATGGAGCCCCAATATATTTTCTGCCTTTTATATTGTACTTGCTGGCTTTTGATATAACGAATGCATCCTCAAAATATCCAAGAAATTTTCCAATCGTGTCATCAGTTATTTCTTTTCCCATAACACTTTTAAAAGTGTTCGTGATTTTACTCACGTTTACCGGTGAACCAATCGTTGAAGCTATGATGTTAAATGTATCAGCCAGCTCTGTTTTCTTTTTTATTTTATTATGGGCTATTATATCTTTAAGATATGTTTCCTCGCATAAAGACTTTAAATAGGATATTTTTTCATCACTTCCCACCATCTGCGCAACAAGTGGAATTCCACCGGTTATAATATACTCTTTCCATACCTCCTGCGGACTTATGGTCTGCCCTTGCATATATTCAGAAAAAGAGAGCGGTAAAACATGTACAATTGTACCTCTGCCCTTAAACTCTGTAGCTATGTCCGACGAAAGAAATCTTGAATTTGAACCTGTAACATAAACATCTAAGTTCTTATGACGTAAAAAACCATTCAAGGTGCCAATAAAATTATCCAGAAGCTGAACCTCATCAAGTAACAGATAGAAATCATCTTTATCATTGGTCCTGTCCTTTATATATGCCCTGAACTTCTTGGCATTTATATAATAGATCCCATTTTTCTGTTTAAGTTTTGTCTCTTCATCAGGAAAATACGAATCAAGCAGATCGATATCCTCATCGGCATCAAAAGCGAACCTGATAATATTGGCACTTGGCACACCACTAGCCAAAAGACACTTATAATACAATTCATTCATTAGATATGATTTCCCTGAACGTCTTGCTCCGGTTATCACTTTGATCAGGCCGTTTTGTTTTCTTTCAACAAGCCGGTCTACATATTTAGCTCTAGTGTATTCCATAATAACTCCATATTTGTAACAGTCTTTGATAATTTTCGATTATATTTTAGCACCAATTAAATTTATTCGCAACGCTATACTCGAAATTTTCCAAAGACTTTAAGATGTGTCTATTATAATGGACTATACCTAATCCGTATATATTTTTCCTCAGTTCATTAAATTCTTTCCATTCATTTTTTAATTACTGTATTTACTCTGTCATTAGTGAATCCAACACCAAGTGCAGCATATTTCGAACCTTCATTTGCTATAGCATGAGCCCATACAGGCTTCTTTCCCTGGGATATTATCTCTCGACACATCTTGTCAGCAACTACCTTCGCCAGGCCCTGATGACGGTAGTTTTCATCTGTCTCGACACCTATATCCACCTCATCTGAACTAACTGCAGCTGAAAATGCAACTGCTATAACTTTGTCTCCATCAAGTACAACAAATCCGAATCCATTTTTGAGGAACTGTTCTTTACTCGACCAGGAAAATGTAGGAACAATATTTCCATGTATCCTGTCGTAATTTGATTCCGTTATCGGCTCTACTTTGTATTTACATTCCGGAAGATTCTGCATTAAATCTCCAAAGCGATACTCCACTCTTTTGTCGGTAACAATATCATCTTTATTTGAGAAGAAGTCTATCACCTTCGAATCATCTGTTATGAGTACAAATCTTCTGTCTAAAGTTCCCACAAAATAATTCTGATATATCTTCTCAAGAAATGATTCCTCTACGCTACCTGATAAATACGCAAAGCCACAGTAATGCCAAAACAAAGCAGCCTTGGAGTCATCAGAAAAGAATACATTTCCATCCTGAAAACCTTCCGCTATCGAAAGAGGATAGACAGCATTACTCGTGCAATTTCTTGCAAATATTTCATCTTTATATTTCTTAAACAATTCATTCGAATACTCTTTGGGCTTATCAGATTCTCTTACTATTTTCCATAGAGCCGCCGCTGCTTTAAGTCGTTCACCAAAAATTAAAGTCGCTTCATCTGAACAGAAATCATGTACAAACTTATTCCACTGAAGCATCGACTTATCATACTTTGCATAAGTTTTCTTTCCATAGTAAATATCTAGCAGATCACCTAGTGTAAATGACTCATCACTCGTTTCTTTAACTGCCTTTGCAGTTGCCACCATATCTACATTGAACTTGAATCTTTCTTCTCCTGTCTGCTCAGAGAAGAAATCCCTGAATCTCGGACCGAATGTAAATCCACATTCTATAAGTCCGGTATCCAGAGTAAGCTCCTTTACAACCTTCTTCCGACTGGCTCTAGGATTCTTATTCTTCTTGCTCTGAGGCAATATCTTTTCTCCGGCAAAATAAGCTTCTATCACCTTATATAATTCTATCTTACTGCCATCAGCTTTAAGACCATGAGCCTTACATATCTTGATTAGTTCCTCGCGGTACCAGTAATATTTATTAAATTCTTCAAAATCCTTGATGCTATCAAACTCTGGCCTTTCCATTCCAAGCACTCCTCATGAAAACTATAAGCCCCGTATCTATAACTCTTTTTTTAACTTATTATAGCAATCTATAACAATCCCAAAATCTATACTTTAATCTACTTTAT
>DGHK01000037.1:0-17847 GCA_002392655.1 Lachnospiraceae bacterium UBA3850
TGAAACGAACTGCCATTCTTGTATCTTCGTTAGCACCACAGAATGCATCTACTACGAAAAGCTTCTTGTTTGAAAGCTCCTTCTTTGCAAGCTCCTTAAGAACCTCCCATGTACTCTGCTCCATTGGATGGTTATCATTTGGATATCCCTCTGTTGTCCACCATACAGTGTCCTTTGAGTTCTCATCCATAACGATGTACTTATCCTTAGGTGAACGACCTGTGTAGATACCGGTCATAACATTAACAGCTCCAAGCTCTGTCTCAACACCCTTGTCATAACCCTCAAGTGAAGGATCCATCTCATACTTATAAAGATCCTCAAATGAAGGATTGTGGATTATCTCAGTTGTGCCTGTGATTCCGTACTTTGTTAAATCAACATTTGCCATTTTATATTCCTCCTTGAATTATATTACTTAATGAAAATATTCTTTCACCGAACAGTACTTATAAAAGGCGTTGATACCAGTTAAGAATAACTAACATCAACGCCTAATAGTATAATTTTTCTTGGATAATAAGTCAAGCATCACTTATTACTTTATAAAAGGTTTTACTTATTCTCTTCGATATACTCATCTATCTTTTCTGACAGGAACTTGTACTGGCATGGACCTACATCAAGGACTGCTTTGTTAAATTCCTTAGCATCAAACTTATCTCCAAGTTCTGCCTCTGCTTTCTGCCTCTGCTCAAGCATCTCTAGGTATCCTGCCGAATAGCTGAGAAGTACTCCGGGATCTGATGCATATACACCAATAGGATCTGTGTCCTCATTCGGAACAAGACCTTTTTCTTCCATATACTTATTAACGTCTTCTTTACTCCAGCCTTCGTAATTAACACCTATATCCATACGGCCTTCTATCAGATATACATATTCTGTATATAACCTGGAACCCTTTGCATAAAGAGCAGCATTTTCTTCTTTGCCCATAAAATCAACCTTATCCAATGTGTCATATGATGCATATACAGCCCATCCCTCTATGTAGCCCAGATTGAAGGCAACACTTCTGGCAGGATTCGGATTCGATTTACGGAAATATGTCGTCTGAAGCATGTGTCCCGGAAATCCCTCATGAGAAAGAGTGAGGATCATTTCATCATTATCATTATTGGTAGAGTTTACACATATATGATTATACTCAGGATTATCAATTGGGCATAAATTGTAGTATGCAGCAGTGGTTTCACTGATCTTACCACGTTTTTCACCCATATAGTCTACCTTAAACGGAATACTCTCGTTCCCCACCGGATAGTCATCACTGTAATCCTTCTGAAGCATATCCAGTATGTCCTCAGCAGACATACCTTCATAAACAGAGAAAAGAGTTTTTTCGGTTCTTTTTTCCTCAAACTCATTATAGTCTTCACCATATGAATAGTATAGTGACGCTATCTCCATCATTATATCATCCATACGAGTTTCAAGAGCTAAAGCTTCCTCTTCAACTGTTTTGTCAGAGCCGCTTCTTGTAGGGAATATATACTTCTCATAATATTCTTTTCCGCCTTCAAAGTAGCAGATACCCTTATCATTCTTTCCGGTTCCTTTAAGTTCTGTGAATGCATCCTTCAGATCCTGATATGCTCCGATAACTGAATCCAGGAACACTTCCTTGTTCAGCTTCTTATATTCTGCCACTTCATCGTCTGTCAAAAAGTCCACTTCATCAATCTTGAGATCAAAGGACTCCAGCACAAAATGATCATCCTTATCCTTCATAAATGTATCGCACTGCTCTATAACTCTGTCCGCATTACTATCACTCATGAAGAATCCTTTTTCGGACTTTGTTTTTTCGAAGCTAATGAGATCATTAAAATACTTCCTCGTCTGTCTCATGAGCTCTATATAATCATCAATATCTTCCTTATTATCAAAACGATAGTCTATCAATGCTGATGGAAGAGCCTCCTGATTGCCGCCTCCCGGTGAGAACGGATCATAGAGATATATGTTATCTATAAATATCTTATCCCTTTCAAATTCGTCCTTTAGGCAACGGTAAGTAAATCTCTCATCCTCATTCAGAGGTTCATTTTCAAACTTAAGAAGCTTATTAGTATTTTCTTCAAGCTCTTTTTTCGCCTTCTCTATTCCTGCTTCGCTATAATCAGCATCACCGAGAGTTGCTTCCGGTTTTTCCAATCCGAATTTTTCCTCATCATAGATCATAGAGTTAAAATTTGTTGAGTCCTGAGTCACCACATCATCACGGTATTCCTTAAGAAATTTCTGGAACTCCTCATTTTCTCCCTCAGCATATTCATATTCAGGTTCTTCCTCAGTTGGTTTCTCAGTACTTGCCTGCTGTGTTGGATCACTTGTCGCAAACTGTGTAGACCCTTCTTTCATACTAATACCCGGAGCCTTTGCGTTTCCGGAACCGCAGCCAGTTAATGAAAGCAGGAAAACACAGACTAAAAAAGCTGCTATATTTTTTCTTAACCTGAGTCTCATTTTCATCATTAAACCTTCCTCTTCATCTACCTGAGATATATCTCAGCAAGAGCTATATCATCAGGTGTTGTTACTTTTATATTCTCGTAGCTTCCCTCAATCATTTTAGATTTTATATCGAGGTACCTCTCAACAATCATTGTATCGTCCGTTATATCAGTGTCACCGCTTATCCGTAGCCGCTCGTAGGCTTCTTCCAGTGTTTCTCTGTCAAATGTCTGCGGAGTCTGTATCTGGTAAAGTGTACGTCTGTCCGGAGTATCTATGCCGAAGCCTTCTTCATCCACAATCTTGATAGTATCCTTAACAGGCATAGCCACTGTACATGCCTTATATCTTCTGGCACCTGATATAGAGTCAAGTATCATACGATTTGTAACGCATGGTCTGGCTGCATCATGAATCATTATTATCTTGTTTCTTTTATCGCAGGCCTTTATGCCACGGCTTACTGAGTTGAACCTCTCTTTTCCACCGGCCACGATCTTTCTTACCTTCTGGAAACCGTACTTCTCAACTATCTCCTCACGGACATAATCAATATCACTGCTCCTGGTAACAAGAACAATCTCATCCACAACACTGGCATCAAAAACCTTTAAACTGTAATAAAGCAACGGCTTAGAATTTATATCCATAAACTGCTTAGCCTTATCGCTTTTCATTCTGCTTCCCTTGCCTGCTGCAAGCACTATCGCACTAACCATACAATTTCCCCCATATTATCGATAACATACGGACTGATCAATAATTAACGTTCACCTATTTTCAAGTTCGGAACAGCGTTGAGATATAGATCTGCACGTCGTCCCTCTTCATATTCAAAATATCCTGCAGAAGCTATCATAGCTCCATTATCCGTGCAGTATATAAGCTCCGGACAGTGGAAGGAAATTCCCTTTAACTCAGCTCTTTCCTTCATTGTTTCTCTTAGTAGTGAGTTAGCCGCAACACCACCTGCTAGAGCAACTGTTTTCATACCATGATCAATTGCCGCCTGAACTGTATGATCAGCAAGAACATCGATGACCGCCTGCTGGAAGGATGCAGCCACGTCCGCCTTGTTTACTTCCTCACCCTTCATTTCAGCTCCATTCAGATAGTTCAGGACTGCTGACTTGATACCACTAAAAGAAAAGTCATAAGGCGAGTCTCCTACACTCGCTCTCGGAAAATCTATTGCATCAGGATTTCCCTCTCTGGCCAGCTTATCCACCTTCGGTCCACCCGGATATCCAAGCCCGATGGCACGGGCTACCTTGTCGAAGGCTTCTCCCGCCGCATC
This sequence comes from Lachnospiraceae bacterium UBA3850, assembly GCA_002392655.1. Lineage (GTDB taxonomy): Bacteria > Bacillota > Clostridia > Lachnospirales > Lachnospiraceae > Eubacterium_Q. The sequence goes on from DGHK01000037.1 coordinate 3,758, forward strand.
ATCATGAGTCCTTCCTATTATAGTATATTTTGTAAAATCATCAACACGAACGATATGAGAATGACCGCCCGAAGCAACCAGACACATATAAGGCGGAGCAACACCTACCTCATCCTGACCACCTCTTTCATATAGATAATTCGCACATATGTGGCCCTCTATATGGTTCACTCCGACAAGGGGAATTCCCTTCGCATAAGCAAGTGCCTTCGCTGTGCTTACACCTATAAGAAGCGGTCCCACTAGTCCGGGGCCATAGGTCACAGCTATCGCATCCAGATCAGACCAGTCCAGCTTCGCATCCTCCATCGCCTTCTTAATTACCTGATTTATCTTCAGGACATGTTCACGTGAAGCAATTTCCGGAACCACACCGCCATACAAGGTGTGTGTAGGAATCTGCGTATATATTACATTTGATATGACCTTTCTGCCATCTGCCACAACTGAAGCTGCAGTTTCATCACAGGAGGTTTCTATTCCCAGGATATATCTACTCATTCGTTCTCCTACATATATCGTAAACTATGATTTATTCCATTTATGCAGTATAACACGTTAAGTCGTCTGTTTAAAGTGTAAATGAATAGTTTGACATCACAGCACTCACACTTTACAATAAGAGGACAGGCTCTTTTGGAGGTTTATATATGTCTGATCGAAGTAAAAAATCTACTATTAAGTGTATAACCTACCTGCTAACCGGTCTTTTTACCTTTTCCATCCCACTTGGCACATATACCGACGCACAGTCTGAAGTATATGCCGCCGAAGATGAAAAGGAAGAAAAAAGCACGACAGATTCAGATAAAAATGCAGGACAGTGGATCCAGGCAAATGGCAGATGGTGGTACGATAACGGTGATGGCACCTACGCCAAAAACGAATATGTCGACGGATACTGGCTTGACTCTGATGGCTGGTATGCTCCGGATTGGTACGGTAAATGGTATCAAAACAAAAATGGCTGGTGGTTCCAATCCGGTATATGGTATCCGAAGAATGATTGGCTTAGGATAGACCACGAATGGTATTATTTCAACTCAGCAGGATACGCAGTATGTTCTGAATGGATCAAGTCCGGTAGGGAGTGGTATTATATGACAGACACCGGTGCCATGGCACATGATACCGAAATAGACGGCTATAAACTAAATAAGGACGGAAAATGGGAGAACCCGAATTCTATTGATAAGCTTATCAAAAATTCCAAGACTGCACAGAAAACAGATCAGATAGTTCTAGTCATCGATCATGAACTGTCACTCTGGCAGAAGCAGAAGGACGGCAGCTGGACTTCAGGCGAGACTATGTACTGTGGACACGGAACATACGGTTTTCACTTCCCGGAGGAGAGACACATGGGAGACAAAACTACTCCGAAAGGCTCCTTCAAACTGCTGTATGCCTTCGGCAAGGCAGAAAACCCGGGAACAAATATGAGCTACTATCCCATAACACCAAATTCGTATCTTTCAGCTGAAAAGGATACGTATAATCAATGGCTAGAAAGTCCTACACCGGTATACGGCGAGCATCTCACAGACTATTACCAGTATAAATATGCTGTAAATATAGGCTTCAACGTAAATCCTACAACCTATGGAATCGGCTCAGCGATATTCCTTCACTGCAAGAGTAAAAGCACTTGGAATACCTCCGGATGTGTCAGCCTGACCGAAGAAAACATGGTCAAACTTCTGAAGGAATTAAAAAACGGAGCATATATGATAATAGTAGAGGATGAATCTGAGATTACATCCAGAGACTTATAAAGAAATGAGGTTTTATAATGAACGATAACAATCAGGAATTCAAACCATATATTCCGGCTGACAAGGTAACGCCGGAATTTACATTCACTTCCATTACTATGGGTATACTACTTGCGATTATCTTCGGTGCTGCAAATGCATACCTGGGACTCAGGGTCGGAATGACTATCTCAGCTTCCATACCTGCAGCCGTTATATCTATGGGAGTAATCAGAATAGTCATGAAAAAGGACTCCATCCTTGAAAGCAACATGGTTCAGACCATAGGGTCAGCAGGTGAGTCACTGGCAGCAGGTGCGATATTTACCCTGCCGGCACTTTTCCTCTGGGCAAAGGAAGGCATTACTGAAAAGCCAAGCCTTTTAACTATCTCACTCATCTCCCTTTGTGGAGGAATTCTGGGTGTCCTCTTTATGATTCCACTTAGAAATGCACTTATTGTCAAGGAACATGGCGTTCTCCCTTATCCTGAGGGAACAGCCTGCGCAGAGGTTCTTCTGGCAGGAGAACACGGCGGTTCCAATGCCAAGGCAGTTTTTGCCGGAATGGGAATTTCAGCAGTTATCAAATTCCTTGTAGACGGACTAAAGGTAATTCCAGGAACAGTCGTAGCTCCTATTAAATCCATAAAAACAGCCTTTTCAACTGAGATATTTCCGGCACTTGTGGGTGTTGGATACATATGCGGTCTGAAGATATCAGCTTACCTCTTTGCCGGTGGTATCCTCGGATGGTTCGTGCTTATACCGGCCATCGTAACATTTGGAGCTGATACCATAGTTTATCCTGGAACAGAAACCATCTCCACCTTATATGCAAATGGCGGAGCAGATGTGATATGGGCAAACTATATCAGATATATAGGTGCCGGAATGGTGGCAGCCGGAGGACTTCTCAGTCTGATCAAGTCACTTCCGCTTATTGCTACTACATTTAAAGCTTCTATGAAATCTATGAAAAACAACAAGGGCGGAACAAAAAGAACCGAAAGAGATCTGAGTATGAAGTTCGTAATTATCGGAATCGTTATATGCGTACTTGCCATCTGGCTCATTCCTAGTATTCCTGTTTCTTTTGTTGGCGCTATACTGGTTGTTATCTTTGGTTTCTTCTTTGGAACTGTAGCATCACGTATGGTAGGTCTCATAGGAAGTAGTAACAACCCTATCTCAGGTATGGCCATAGCAACACTTCTGGTTTCAACATTTGCACTTAAAATGACAGGAACAACCGGTTCCGAAGGAATGATAGGTTCTATCGCCATTGGTTCCATCATCTGTATCATCGCAGCTATGGCTGGAGATACATCACAGGATCTGAAGACGGGATTCATACTGGGTGCAACACCAAAGAAGCAGCAAATTGGAGAACTTATCGGAGCTGTAGTTTCGGCACTTGCAATCGGCGGAGCACTTATACTTTTGGATAATGCGTGGGGCTTCGGTTCTTCCAATATCTCAGCTCCACAGGCAACACTTATGAAGATGATCGTTGAGGGTGTTATGCACGGAAATCTTCCTTGGGGAATGATATCGATCGGTGCATTTGCAGCCATCACTGTTGAGATACTTGGCATCCCTGTACTTCCTGTAGCTATCGGACTTTACCTTCCACTTGAGCTTTCAACACCTATCATGGCAGGTGGTATCATCAAATGGATCGTAGACAAAAAGAAAGGAGCAAGTGAAGGAGATGCAGGTAAGGGTGTACTCTTCTGCTCAGGTATGATAGCCGGAGAAGGTCTCGTAGGAATAGTCCTTGCCGTACTTGCAGTAGTCGGATTAGAGTCTAAGATTGATCTGTCATCAAAGCTTGATACCGGATGGATCGGTGCACTGGTAGTTCTGGCACTTGTATCATTCCTAACGTATCACTTCGCTATGAAAAAGGATGAGAAAGTCAGCACGGATAATAAGGATGAGAAATGAATTTCCTGGATGTAATATATGAACAAAACAAAAAATATAACTGGGATAAGGATGCAGATGGAAATGTCACTATCTATATAGAAAACCGTGGCATTTTCAATCGAATAGCACAGAAGCTTCTTAAGAAGCCCAAAGTATCTCAGCTCCATCTCGAAGAAATGGGCAGCTTTATATGGCCGCTGATAGATGGAGACCGAAGTGTCTATGACATCGGAATCCTTGTGAAGGAACACTTCAAAGAAAAAGCAGAGCCTCTTTATCCGAGGCTCTGCAAATATATAAAAACACTTGATGATTATGGTTTTATCGAAAAGAAAAAATCATAATATTTTCTGAAATATCAAAGCATCATCTTCGGGTTCGTGATAGTAATTTGTCCTGACAAATAAACTTACGAATCCGAATTTTTTATATAATGAAACTGCTGATATGTTATGAGCCCTGACCTCAAGACTTACTCTCTCAGCTCCTGACTCTATCAGATCATCCAGCATACTCTGCATCAGCTTTGAGGCCACCTGCTGTCTGCGGTATCTCTTATCCACCGCTATACGCAGGATCTCCGCATCTCCCTGAACATCCGAATAAATGACATAACCCATGACCCTGCCATCCTTTTTCTCAACCAGCAGGTGATTATAATCATATTCAAAACTGTCCTCCAGACTTTTCAGATCCCAGGCATCGGAAAAAACATCCTTCTCGATACGGGCTATTTCCTCAAACACATTCATACATTTTTACCGGAATGTTACTTCATTACATATGCAGCCTTGTCTGCATACCATCTGCGTCCGCTTGTCTGATGTCCTGCCTCAAGTGTTTCACCGTTTCCGATGTAGAGTGCTACATGTCCTATACCTGTGCCGTAATCATTTGCTGTATCACCTGACATATAGAAGAGAAGATCTCCAGGCTGAACATCAGATATCCATACTTCATGACTCTGATAGGTTGTATACTGCATTCCTGCATTATGTGGCATATTCACTCCAGCACTCTTCCATGAAAGCATGGTAAAGCCTGAACAGTCAGTTCCTGCAAGTGTCTGGCCACCATAAACATATGGGAATCCAAGAACTCTTGAAGCATACTGAACAACGCCGTTCTTTGTTGCAGAACCTGTTCCGCCCATAGGAGGAACTTTAGTGAGTCTCTCTCCATAATAAACAGCGTAGCCCTGTGAATCAAAATCTATATAATAATTATCAACTATCTGTGTTGTATCCTTTGCATACCAGCCTGTGTTATCCCACAGCTGATATCCTGTTCCATCCCAGTACCATGAACCTGTATATCCTGTCCATGCACCGTTATGATCTACCCAGTAGCCATCAATCCACTGTCCGGTTTCCTCACCGTCGCGGGTAACTGCATTGCACTGAAGAGTTCCGTCAAAGTTGAAGTAGTAATATACTCCTCCGATGTTTCTCCAGCTGCTTCTTACCATATAGCCCCACTCATCAAAGTAGTACCATTTACCATCTATCTTCTGCCAGCTGCTTGTAGGATACCATCCGGACTCATCCCAGATGTACCATCCCCAGCTGTCCTTGTACCAGGTTATCTTCGAAGGATATGACCAGCATCCGTTTTCATCAAGCCAGTATCCATCCTTCCAGCCATTTGTATATGCACCGTAAGCATCCTCTCTCTCTCCGAAATAGTACCACTTGCCGTCAATTTCCTTCCAGCCTGTAGTATTCATTCCGTCAGTACCGAAGTAATAATAGATGCCTTCTACCTCTTTCCAGCCTGTAGCCAGACTCAGATCATCCTCAACAAACACGAGTCCGCTTGCTCCGGTCTGACCGGTAGTTATCTTGAGAAGTCCCTTCTCATTCTCTGTTACCTTCTTATCCATAATATCATTATAGCTAAAGCCTCCCAGATAATATGGCTTCGAATCTATCGTCTGATATCCGGTCAAAAGTATTCCCTTTTCATCAAAGTAGAACTTTACTCCATCGATAGTTTTCCAACCCGTAACCGGCTTATTGTTTTCATAATATGAAAGTCCAAATCTTGAATCGTTATATACCCAGCCCTTTTTCTCGACCTTCTCGTTCTTATTATTCTGCTCATTTGCATACACACCATTTTGCTCGGCATTTACTATGCCTGCCTCGCCGCCGCAAAGTATCATTCCAAAGCAGCATACAATTGACAAGGCTTTTCTGATATGTCTTCTCATTTTAACTTCTGTCCTCCCTTTACTGTCCTTTTTCCTCTCTTACTCGTTCCGCCTGCGATTTTCTGAGATACTCAGGTGCAAAATCATCGGCATCCACGTACCGTCTTTCTTTAAATAGCAGCTCCCCATAGGCGGCTATCGAAGCACCACGCTGCCTGTTCATTGAAGCAGGTGCCATCTTGCATGGAACCTCTATCTGATCCCATATGACACTTTCATAGATAGGAACTCCGTCCCCGAGAAATGTAATCTGCTTCGGTGATCCGTCTACACCCCCGCAGACCGAATTCACCTTCTTAACGAGCTCATGTATATCCATAGGCTCCTGATCCATAATGACGTCGACATTCCCCATCACCGTATACAGTCCTGTATAAACCTGACTTCGCCTTGCATCAATGATAGGACAGATAACTCCATCCGCTCCCCACATATTGAAGGCAAGCCCCTCACAGGTCTTAACCGGAATAATAGGCTTATTAATCGCAAGCGCAAGTCCCTTCGCGGTTGCCGCTCCGATCCTGAGTCCCGTAAAAGAACCCGGTCCCGATGCAATGGCTATAGCATCCAGTTCCTCCAGCTTTATCTCCGATGTTCTGACTATCTCGTCGATCATAGGAAGCAGAGTCTCCGAATGGGTCCTCTTGTGATTCATCGTATATTCAGCTATAACTATGTCTTCGTCCACTATGGCGACCGATGCCACCATCCCGGAACTATCTATTCCAAGTATCTTCAATTTTACCACCTGATCCAGCATATGCGCAACTGTTCTTATGCTTATTTTTTATGATATCCTACCTGTTTACCTCGATTGTTCTGTAATCAAAGCCTCTCTCCAGGTCCTTTTTTATAGTGATCCACACCGCATCCTCAGGAATAATATCCTCTATCAGCTCTGCCCATTCGATAAGCGTTACGCCCTCTCCTCCGGCATACTCATAGAATCCGGTCTCCTCCATCTCATCCACATCCCCCACCCGATAAACATCATAGTGATACAGCGGAAGTCTTCCCTCCGTGTATTCCTGAAGTATGGTAAATGTAGGACTGGACATCGGTTCACTGATTCCAAGCCCTGCGCCAAAGCCCTGAGCAAAAACGGTCTTGCCGACTCCCAGATCTCCGCTGAGACAGTATATATCCCCTGCGGAGGCTTTTTCCCCCAGGCTCTTTGCATATTCATATGTGTCTTCACGACTGAAGGTATCAATTTTCTCTATCATCTCTTAATCTCTCATATCAGATTGAAAGCACGATGTCACGTCCAAGCGGCTCATACTTTCTGTACTTGATTCCTACCAGGTCAAACATATGCTTTGAAGCGATAGTACTTTCCGTATCGGCGTATTTATCTGAGAGATAAATAATCTCCGCAATACCGCTCTGGATTATCGCTTTTGCACATTCATTACAAGGGAACAGTGTAACATAAACCTTTGCGCCCTTGAGATTTGAATTACCTCTGTAGTTCAGGATTGCATTTAACTCAGCATGACATACGAAGATATACTTGCTATCAAGTGCCGCACCATCTCTCCCCCATGGCATATCGTCATCATCACAGCCCTGAGGCATTCCGTTGTAGCCTACAGACATGATCCTGTTATCCTCGCCGACTATGCAGGCACCAACCTGTGTACTCGGATCCTTGCTTCGTTCTGCTGACAGAAGTGCTATTCCCATAAAATACTGATCCCAGTTTATATAGTCGCTTCTCTTATAATCCATCATCTTTGCCATCTCTTTCATCCCCCTTTGTATAACTCATATCATTTTGCAGCCTTGTTTTTCATATAGCCAAAGCCCTGATAATTATTCACTTTCATACAGTACATTGAAATCACACGGTGTAGTTATTCCATCTATTTTTCCGGTGCTGGTCTGCTGCCACATATAATACTTACCGGTATAATCTGTGTTAGATGTATAGTGTGCCAGCCATACAGGCTGTTCCCCTTTATCCTTCCAGATTGAATACATGAAGTTCTTACTTCCATAGATGCAGGTCTCATAACCCGCAGCCGCCAGTTCACCTTCGAAGACATGATAACAGTCATTCAGATCCTGTATATTCATCTTATATTTCTGGAAATGCTCAAAATCCTCCCAGTCATAGGCAATTGGGAAGTCCAGCTTCTCGCCATCCAAAACATTCAGCAGATACTTGGTGCTTGCTATAACCTCATCCTTGGTGCTTTCCTCAGCATGCCAGTATATACCGATCTTTAGTCCGGCAGCCTTTGCATTCTTTATATTTTTGAGATAGTATCTATCAGTATAATGTTCGCCGTCATCATAACCGCCAATTCTCATAATAACAAAATCACATCCGGCCGCCTTGACCTTGTTAAAATCAATCTCTTTTTGCCATCTGGAAATATCTATTCCGAGGCTTACGCCCTCTTTTCCATACTTACTCTTGAACTCACTGAAATCCGTAAGCTCCGGTGTTTCTTTAGGAGCTGGGCCTGTTTCTGTAACTTCAACACTGACCTTGTCACTGGTTACATTTCCCGCATCATCCTTCAGACTTATCTGAAGGCTTGTTGTGCCAAGCGTTGATGTATCGACACTTCCGTCTAAAGTGATATCCACCTCTCTATCCACATCATCTGCATATCCGACATGTTCATTGATATCAAAGACATCTCCCCTGGCGATGGTAATGGTTCCGGGCTTTATCAGGAACACAGGCTTCTCCATATCCGGCAGATCAGCCCTAAAGAGATTTGAATAATCATTAGTCGGTGTACTCTTTTCCGTCGAAGCCTCGGTTGTTTCGGTTGTTTGCTCAGCCTCCGGTGTAGCTTTCTCAACCGCCTCCGTAAGCTCCTCCGTCACAAACTCCTCTACTTCCGTAGTTGACTCTGTAACCGGTTCCATCGTAATTAGTGCCTTAGTCGTAGACTCTGTTGTTATCCTCTCCTCATTTCCGTCCTTATTAAATATGACCAGCATAAGAACGGTAAACGCACATAAAATGAGACACGATAAAACTACCACTATTATTTTTTTAGTCTTATTCCTATCTGCCATAGCACCAAATCCTTTTTTTTCACACTAACCCTTATTATATGCTATACACCCTGCACTGTCAAAGTCTGGATAGTACCAAACGAGCAGCATCTTACAGCGCTTTGTCGTTCCATTTCGCTACTCTAGCAACGCATACTAGTTCTATGTGATAGCCCCTGTTTCCCCTATAATTAGCTTAGCGTGACATATTGAAGATTTTATCAATTGATTAAAATAATCTACAGGAGAGCTGAGATGAACGAGGATCAGATCATAAACAGGATAAGGCAGCTGCTTGATGCAAAGGACTGGACGCCATATCGTCTGTCTAAGGAAGCCGGCATACCAAATTCCAGTATAAACAGCATCTTTCAGAGAAATGCATACCCTACTATACCTACACTCATTAAGATATGCGGAGCCTTCAGGATATCACTCTCCGAATTCTTCAACTTCGAAGCTGTCCCTCTGAGATACGGAGAGCTTACCCCTGATGAACAGGAGATGTTATCCGGTTTTCAGGATTTAACACAACATAAAAAGTCCCTGCTTCTTGCTTATCTGCAGGGACTTAGTAATGACTGATTTTCTTTACTCATCTCCAAGATTGAACTTGTCATGAATAGCATTCATGGCTCTCTCAACATTCTTCTCATTTATAAGAACTGTAACTCTTATCTCTGATGTAGAAATCATTCTTATGTTTATGTTTGCATCATAAAGAGCCTCGAACATCTTTGCTGCAACTCCCGGATGACTCTGCATACCGGCACCAACTATGGAAACCTTTGCAACATTCTTATCTACGTCAATCTCCTCGAAGTCCATTATCTCCTCGATGATTGTTTTTGCTGTATCTGCCTCATCATCCGTACAAGTAAATGATATATCCTTCTTTCCGTGACGACCTATGGACTGGAGTATCATATCTATATTTATATTCTGTTTTGCAAGAGCGTTAAACAGCTTAAATGCAACTCCCGGCTCATCCTTGAGACCTACAACTGCGACTCTGGCTGCATCAGGATCAGCTGCAACTCCGCTAACTATCATTTTTTCCATCTTACTTCCCTCCCTTACGACGGTTCCTTCATTTGTATTCAGGCTTGAACGTACTACCATGCGAACTCCATATTTCTTTGCCAGCTCCACAGAACGGTTGTGAAGAACTCCCGCTCCAAGTGTTGCAAGCTCAAGCATCTCATCGTAGGTCACCTGATCCAGCTTACGTGCTCCGGGAACCTTCCTCGGGTCCGCGGTATATACTCCGTCAACGTCGGTATAAATCTCACATTTGTCTGCATGAAGTGCAGCTGCTATAGCTACTGCCGTGGTGTCAGAACCACCTCTTCCGAGAGTTGTATAATCATCAAACTTATTTACTCCCTGGAAACCGGTTACGATAACTATCTTGTGCTGCTCAAGCTCGGTTGAGATTCTCTCTGTATCAATTCTTTTTACTCTCGCATTTCCGTAAGCACTCGTTGTATGCATTGCCACCTGATAAGCATTGAGTGAAACTGCAGGAATACCCATCGATGCCATTGCCATCGACATAAGTGCAACTGACTGCTGCTCTCCAGTCGTAAGGATCATATCCATCTCTCGCTTTGGAGGATTAGGATTGATCTCCTTTGCCATATCAATCAGGACATCTGTATACTTGCCCATAGCAGAAAGAACAACTACGACATCATTTCCCTTCTTGTAATCCTCGATGCATCGGTTCGCCACATTAAATATGCGGTCTCTGTTTCCCACCGAAGTACCACCGAATTTCTTAACTATTAGCATTTGTCATGCCTCCTAAAAAAATCTCCCCCAAATCACTTACTAACTCTGATACGGCTTACTACATCAAATGCGGCAGCAGCCTTGTCAAACTCAGCTCCCGAAAGCACCTTCGTGATAAATGCTATCTCGCCGTTACCTTCAGACTCAATGAATTCAACCTGTCCAAAGCTTCCTTCAATTTTATTCTTAAGTGCATCCGCATCTCCACTTATCCTTACAAAATACTGTGTAGCGATACTATCTGCACCTACTATATCTCTCTTCTCACTGCTCCAATGAATCTTGGCTGTGTAACCATGTCTCTTAACGGCATCAATTACATCTGAAACAACTGCACTGGCGGTAGGCAGACTTCCTGCGCCCTTTCCATAGAACATAACATCACCGAGCATATCACCCTTTACAAGTATTGCGTTGAAAACATCCTTTACATTGTAAAGTGGGTTATCATCATAAACAACAAAAGGAGCAACGATAGCATATCTCTTACCATCAGACTTACCTGCTATTCCAAGCAGCTTGATGGAAGCGCCTATCTTCTTCATATAATCAAAATCCTTTGTGGTTATCTTCGTGATACCCTCTGTATAGATATCCTCAAAATCCACCTGCTTCTCATAAGCAAGTGAAGCAAGAATAGCTATTTTTCTGCAGGCATCATAACCCTCTATATCAGCCTCAGGATTTCTCTCGGCGTAACCCTTGTCCTGAGCATCCTTAAGTACTGTATCAAAATCAGCACCCTCATCCTCCATCTTGGTCAGGATGTAATTTGTGGTACCATTCATAATACCCTGTATCTCTTCAATATGATCAACTGTCAGGCACTCAATAAGCGGACGGATAATCGGTATACCACCGCCGACAGATGCCTCGAAAAAGAAGTTAACACTTTTTTCCTGTGCGAGAGCGAGAAGCTCAGCGCCATGCTTTGCAACAAGCTCCTTATTTGAAGTACATGCACTCTTGCCTGCCTCCAGAGCTCTTTTTACAAATGTATATGCAGGCTCAACTCCGCCCATTACCTCTACAACAACATCTACATCCTTATCTTCCATGATGATGTCAACATCATGCACCAAAATATCCTCCACAGGATCCCCTGGGAAGTCTCTTAAATCCAGTACATACTTGACCTTCACCTCATCACCCGCACGACGGGAGATATGAGAGTTGTTTTCGTTGATAATCTTGAATACACCTGAACCAACTGTTCCATATCCAAGAATTGCTACATTGATCATATCTATATCCTCTTTCTTACTGTTCTTCATCGGTTGCAATCCACACAAGATATGCATTGATAAAAGAATCTATATCTCCATCCAGTACCCTGTATGCATCACCTGTCTCACAGGCTGTTCTCGAATCCTTAACCAGTGTATATGGCTGAAGGAAATACGATCTTATATGGCTTCCAAATCCATTTTCAAAGGCCTCGCCCTTGATGCCCGACATCTTCTCTGCATTCTCCTGTTCCTTCAGAAGATACAGCTTGGACTTGAGCATCTTCATTGCCTGATCCTTATTCTGATGCTGACTTCTCTCATTCTGGCACTGTACTACAATACCTGTCGGTATGTGTGTGATACGTATTGCTGATGAGGTCTTGTTTATATGCTGACCTCCGGCACCGCTGGCTCTGTAAGTATCAATTCTTATATCATCGTCAGCGACCTCAATCTCTATCGAATCATCAATAACAGGAAGGACCTCAACAGCACAAAACGAAGTCTGTCTCTTACCATTCGCATTAAACGGCGATATTCTGACCAGTCTGTGAACTCCGTGCTCTGACTTCATATAACCATAAGCATGGTAGCCTGAAACCTGAAATGTAACTGTTTTTATACCGGCTTCATCACCATCCAAAAGATCTAGGACAGTAACCTCAAAGCCATGTCTCTCTGCCCATCTGGTATACATACGATATACCATACTGGTCCAGTCACAAGCCTCTGTTCCACCGGTTCCGGCATTTATCTTTACTGTACAATCATTAGAATCAAACTCACCCGAAAGAAGCGTTTCTATACGAAAATCCTCAAAACGCTTAGAAAAGCTGCGAAGCATCTCGCCTGTTTCAGTGATAAGCTCCTCATCATTTTCCTCCTGGGCCATCTCTATCATAGTCTCCAGATCTTCAAAGTCCTGTCTGATCTGATTATAGCTCTCTATAGTTCCCTTCAGACCCTTTATCTCTTTCATGATCTGTCCGGATCTCTCGACATCGTCCCAGAAGCCCGGCTCAGCCATCGCCTTGTCCAGCTCAGCTATTCTGTTTTCCTTAGCCTCAATATCAAGTGAATCTCTCACTTCCTCCAGAGGCTGTCTGAACTTCTGCAGTTCCAGTTTATACTCATCAAGCTCCAGCACGATACAAACCTTCCATATATGGGATTATTTTACAGGGCCATCCCATCCGCCAAGTGGCAGATGACAATTCTTATACTTCTTTCCGGAACCACAAGGACACAGATCATTACGTCCTATCTTCTTGGTCTTGTTAACCTTCGGTCCCTTCTTCAGAGAATCATCCTTATTGGTTCCTGTTTCCTTAGCAACCTGCTCACGAACAGCCTCTTCCTTTGGCTTAGGGATATAATGTGTCATATTAAATGCCACTCTCTCCCTTATGGAGCTAATCATCTCGTTAAACATATCATAGCCAGCAAGCTTATACTCAACTACAGGATCTCTGTTACCATATCCCTGAAGTCCGATACCCTGACGGAGCTGTTCCATGTCATCAATCTGCTCCATCCATCTCTCATCAACAGCCTGCATGATCATCTTACGCTCAAACTCCTGAAGAAGCTCCTTGCTCTCATAAACCTGATCACAGAACTTCTCGAAGGAATCCAAAACCTCTGTCTGTATTCTTTCTTTAAATGCTTCTGCATCGCCGTTTTTCTTCTCTTTATCATTTGGCGTCGGAACATACTTCTCTCTCTGTGGTGGCATAGTACCCCTCAGTTCTTCAGAAAGAGACTCAACATCCCACTCATCTGGCTCAATCTCAGAAGATACGAACTTATCTACAAACTTACCTACTGTCTCACTTATCATCTCACGAACTGTATCGTGCATATCCTCGCCGTCGAGAACCTTTCTTCTCTCCTCGTAGATAACCTCACGCTGCTCGTTATTAACCTGGTCAAACTCAAGAAGGTTCTTTCTGATACCATAGTGATTGGACTCAATCCTCTTCTGTGCAGTAGCGATACTTCTTGTAACCATCTTATTTTCGATGATTTCACCGGTTTCTTTATTACTGAGTCTCTTAAGTGCGCCCATAGTTCTCTCAGCACCGAAAAGTCTGAGAAGATCATCCTCTATAGAGAGATAGAACTTGGATTCACCCGGGTCTCCCTGACGTCC
>DGHK01000037.1:17911-35865 GCA_002392655.1 Lachnospiraceae bacterium UBA3850
TTATCTATACGTCTTGACTCATGTCTCTCAGTACCGATAACCTTCAGACCACCCAGTTCCTTAACGGTTACAGACTCTTCCTCAGATATCTTCTTTGCTTCCTTAAGAGCCGCCTTGATCTCAGCATCAGAAGCCTCTTCCAGAGTAAGTCCCTGCTCCTTAAGTATCTTCTCTGCCATCTTCTCAGGGTTACCACCGAGAACGATATCGGTACCACGACCTGCCATGTTTGTTGCAATAGTAACTGCACCTACACGTCCTGCATCAGCTACTATCTCAGCTTCCTTGTCGTGGAACTTAGCATTCAGTACGTTATGCTTGATTCCTCGCTTTGTAAGCATCTTACTGAGTATCTCAGAAGCCTCGATGTTAGCTGTACCAACAAGCACAGGCTGTTTTCTCTGATTTGCCTCAACAACTGCATTTACGATAGCTTTAAGTTTATTCTCCTTAGAATCATAGAGGGAATCCTCGAGATCCTTTCTGATGACAGGCTTATTCGGAGGAATAACAACAACGTCCATTCCGTAGATCTCACGGAACTCAGTCTCCTCTGTCTGGGCTGTACCTGACATACCTGCCTTCTTATCATACTTATTAAAGAAGTTCTGGAATGTGATAGTTGCAAGAGTTTTGTTCTCTCTGTTAACCTTTACATTTTCCTTTGCTTCAAGAGCCTGGTGAAGACCATCACTGAATCTTCGTCCCGGCATAACACGTCCTGTGAACTCATCTACGATAAGGACTTCATTATCCTTAACGATATAATCCTTATCTCTATGCATGAGCGCATGTGCTCTTACTGCCTGAAGCATACAATGGTATTCATCGATGTGCTCCGGTTCTGTAAGATTTGTTATATCCAGATAATTCTCAATCTGCTTAATACCCTGCTCAGTGAATACGATGAAGTTATCCTTCTCATTTACGAGATAATCTCCATCCTCCTCAACCTGCTCACCGAGAAGTGCCTGAGCTTTAGTAATCTCAGTTGAAGCAGTACCTCTGGTCATTCTTCTTGCGAGATTATCACATATCTTATAAAGCTCCGTCGGCTTACCGCCACGACCGGAGATGATAAGCGGTGTTCTCGCCTCGTCAATAAGGATGGAATCAATCTCATCGATGATAGCATAGTGAAGGCCACGCTGAACAAGCTGTTCCTTGTAGGTAACCATGTTATCTCTCAGATAATCAAATCCAAGCTCATTATTTGTAATATATGTAATATCTGACTTATATGCCTTCTGTCTCTCTTCTCTTGTAGAGCTGTTGAGAACGGCAGCAACAGTGAGTCCCAGGAATTCATGTACTCTTCCCATCCACTCCGAGTCACGCTGTGCCAGATAATCATTGACTGTTACTATATGTACGCCCTTTCCTTCAAGAGCATTCAGGTAAGCAGGCATGGTAGAAACAAGTGTTTTACCTTCACCTGTACGCATCTCCGCAAGTCTTCCCTGATGAAGAACTATACCACCGATAACCTGAACCCTATAAGGTCGCATGCCAAGAACTCTCCATGCAGCCTCTCTTACAACTGCAAATGCATCAACAAGGATATCATCCAGTGTCTTGCCATCTGCAAGTGCAGCCTTAAACTCATCAGTCTTAGCTCTAAGCATGTCATCAGTGAAGTCTTCGCTACTATATTTGTCCTCAAGAGCCATAACCTGATCAACAAGCGTGTCAATCTTCTTCAGCTCGCGGTCACTATATGTACCAAATATTTTATCAACAAGTGACATCTTAAATCCTCCATATCATATTCCTAAAAAGCCATTTATCTACTATACCATTAAAGCCCCATTCTATCAAGCTTTTTTATATTATAGAGTAAAAAAGAGATCCGGCATAAAACCGGATCTCTCAATTAATTACTTAAATTATCTGAATCAGAATAAATCACCCGAAACATACCATCTTCCGTCAATTTCATAAACGACGAAGTAATCCTCTTCACTTTCCCATCTCTTGTCGCCGCGTTCTCTATACTGATATTCAACATCAACCTCGTAAGCTGCAGTCATGTTCATATCTACACCTGTTTCACGTTTCATAGATTTTACATAAGACCTAAGCTCACTCTTACTGATTTTTTCTTTATCCTCTATATGGATTGATCTGAACTCTATTTCTGAATCCAAATACTCATCCAGATCATTCTCGATAGCTTCCTCAAGTGTGTCATATCTGAATCCGCTGACATCACCATTCTCAAGTGCATCATAGAACTGATCTTCAACCGAAGCAGGCATCATCACATCAACAACCTTCTCAGGATCTCCTGATGCTAAAGCATCGAAATAATCTTCAATGGCCGCCTTGTAATTAGAAGCACCTCTTCTCGTTGCAAAGAATATGATGAGAACCACAAGTGCAACTACAACTATAGGAACTATTATGAGAAGTGGTTTAGGAATCTTTGAGAAAAATCCCGGTTTCTTATATGCTGCATTCTTCGGCATATACGTCTGCTGACCATAGGCCGACTGTACGAAACCTCCCTGCATTCCTGCTTGATTGAACCCCTGCTGCATTCCAGGCTGACCATAGCCTCCCTGCATTCCTGCCTGATTAAAGCCTTGCTGCATTCCAGGCTGACCATAGCCTCCCTGCATTCCTGCCTGGCTGAAGCCCTGCTGCATTCCAGGCTGGCCATAGCCTCCCTGCATGCCTACCGGAGTGAAGCCCTGCTGTGAATAATCCTGCTGCTGCATTCCCGGCTGAGATACAACCATAGGAAGCAATAATGTTGTTTCCTGTTCACCTTGTGATGTTCCGCAGAAAGGACAGAAGCTTACACTGTCATCTATCTGTTTTCCGCAATTCGTACAATACTTCATATCAACAACCTTCTTCTCCTGATTCCTTAGATTTAGAACTCTGGCTCAATAAGACCGTATGTATTGCCTTTTCTCTTGTAGACAACATTTACTTCATCTGTTTCAGCATTTCTGAACACGAAAAAGCTGTGTCCGAGAAGCTCCATCTGTACACATGCATCTTCAGGATACATAGGCTTAACAGCAAATTTCTTACTTCTGATGATCTGAATATCATCGAACTCTTCTACATCTTCCTCCTCAAGGAATCTGTCCTGGAAGTAAGCGGCATCCTGATTCTGATCTATGATCTTCTTTTTATATCTAACCACCTGTCTTTCTATGATTTCTGCTACCATATCAATAGAAACATACATATCATCACTAACCTGCTCTGCACGAATGATATGTCCCTTCATAGGGATGGTTACCTCTATCTTCTGTCTCTCCTTTTCTACAGACAGAGTAACCTGTGCTTTAGTATCTTCTGTAAAGAACTTCTCTAACCTTCCAAGCTTATCATATATAGCCTGTTTTAACCCCTCAGTTACATCAATATTTTTTCCGCTAATCATGTAATTCATAGTATTGATCTCCTTCTCGCTAGTGTAGTTTATCACTGATAAACTTGAGTTAAGTATATCACATCACATATTATCTGGCAACGAATCGGAGCCTATTATTCGGCTTATTTTTTTCAAAAATGTTACAACTTTGTTAGAAATAACGAAATTTATTTTTTTTCAGTTCAAATCAAACACAACTTATGTATACTGTTTTTATGTTGGTAATGTTGATAACTTTGTTAATAACAATGAAATAAAGGGGTTTTGGATGTGTTTATCAACAGCGCCACATAATTATTATGTAACTAATTGTCAACCGGCGTCACTTTCTTTTGTACATGTTGTACAATAAACCGGGATTTTACATGTTTGTAACATATTCCATCTATTTTATTTACTATCTATTTTATTTACTATCTATTTTATTTACTGCCTGAATTGTTTACTGCAGGATACTAGCTTAAAAAAAGCCCACCGGGATAATCCCGATGGGCTGAAACCTTACGATTTATTGTCCTATAAGTCTGATAGCCTTAACAGGTGTTCTGTAGTTATAAGATGAAATCTTGATACCATCTCTTGAATTAGAAGCATGAACAACTGAACCACCACCGATGTAGATAGCTACGTGTCCGATTCCGCCTCCGTTACCGTAGAAGAGAAGGTCTCCTGCCTGAAGGTCTGATAAACTTACTTCTGTACCATATCCTGACTGAGCTGCTGCATTGTGTGGAAGTGAATATCCATACTGTGCATAGATACACATAGTAAATCCTGAACAGTCAACACCTGATGAGAGGCTAGCGCCACCCCAGATGTAAGGGATAACTCCAACATATGAACATGCATAGTTTGCAAGATCAATTCCTGTAGATCCGGCAGGTGCTGCTGGTGCAGGTGCCTCTGTAGGAGCTTCTGTTGCAGCTTCTGTAGGTGCCTCAGTTGCAGGCTGTTCCGGCTGTGTCTGCTCCGGCTGTGTCTCCTGAGCTGCCGGCTGCTGTGCTGGCTGTGCCTGCTGCTGCTCTGGCTGTGCCTGCTGCTGTGCTGGCTGTGCCTGCTGCTGTGCTGGCTGTGCTTGCTGCTGCGCCTGCTGCTGTGCTGGCTGTGCCTGCTGATCAGCTGCTGGCTGCTGTGCCTGCTGCTGTGCTGCCTGAGCTGCTGCTTCCTGCTCTGCAAGATACTGAAGCCATGCCTTGTCAGCCTCTTCCTTAGCCTTTCTGTCGGCCTCTGCCTGTTCCTCTACTGAAACAGCTCTTGGATTTTCAAATTCTACTGTTACATATTCGCTCTTAACGAATCCTCTGATATCATCATCAACTGAAACCTCAGTCCACTCACCATCACTACTTGTACTGTATACATAGTACTCTTCGCCCTCTGGTAAAAGTGTTACGCAATCACTTGTTTCGTCCTTTGTCTCACGAACCTTAAGAGTTGCAGTATCAACTTTAGCTCTTCTTGTGATTCCGTTGTTCTCACACCAAGTTCCGGCATCATCTCCATAAGCGAGATAATCGTTCTTGATATAACCTACGCAGGTTCCTGATTCAATCTTGGTCCACTCAGCTCCGATTTCATCAACTAAGCAGATACCGCCTCTGTCGAGTACTCCGACAACCTCAGACTCTCCGTCTGCCTCAGTTCTGATGTTAACCTTGCTATCTGCAGTTACAACTGCTCTATCCTTAAACTGTGTGTATACCTTTGCGTCTGTTGGAGATGCGTCTGTTTCGCTGGACTCTGCAGCTGCTGCCTCTGCGTCAGCCTCTGTAGCTGCGGCTGCCTCTGCCTGTTCCTTTCTTATCTGCTCTGTAGTTACGCTTCCTCCTGTAAGATCAGCAACAGGATCACTGCTTTCACCATTTTCCAAATAATCGTTTACTTTGTTTGCAATTCCCACATTAGATGAGTCATAAGTCTGTCCTGCTTCAGCTATTTTCTGAACTCCGAACGTTGAAGTACACATAGCTGCTACCAGGCATGTCGCTAAAACTCTCTTACTTGGTTTATACATTATGTAACCTCCTATGGTTCTGATCAACACAATATCTTGTGCTTTGTTACAATTTTTTTACATTTACAGTTAATTTGTTACAAATGTGTTACGCGATTATAATAACACTAAACAGGCGTCTTGTCAATATAAAAGTCGCCTTTACATCGGTACTCATTTGTGATACCTTATCTAATATATATAGTAGAAACACGGAGAAATGTCAATGAAAAAACATAATCCATTCAAAATATTCCTCTCTGTAGCCGCCTGTCGGTTAACGAGATTTTTCTTAAGAATACTTCATCGTGGCGGAACAACTTTACCCGGTCGTTCTGCCATGCTTTTTGATAAGAAGATTCTTGAAGTCGTATCCAGAGGAATGAAAATCATTGTTGTAACCGGTACAAACGGCAAGACAACAACCTGTAGCATGCTCAGGAATTCACTTCAGGAAAGCGGTATCGAACCACTCTCAAATATCTCAGGAGCAAACCTTCTTACAGGAATCACAGCAGAGTTCACAGCGCAGGCCAAGCTCACAGGAAAGCCTAAGAAAAGATATGCCATCGTCGAATGTGACGAAGGAGCACTCAAGAAGGTCGTACCGCTTATCAAACCAAGAGCTATAGTAGTAACAAATCTATTCCGCGATCAGTTGGACAGATACGGCGAGGTTATGCATACCCTGGAAGAGATCAAGAAGGGTATCGCACTTGTTCCGAAGACTATTCTCTGTCTCAATGCAGATTGTTCTCTCACCGCATCACTTGGAACAGACGTTCCGAACCCGGTATATTATTATGGTATAAGTACCGACGCAGGCTCAGCTGATTCCTCATCAGATTCCCTGTCTGATGCAAAGTACTGTATCAAATGCGGTGCCGAGTATGTATATGACTATCATACCTATGCTCATCTGGGCGGTTTCAGATGTCCAAAATGTGGTTATAAGAGAATCAAGCCTTTTACCGAAGTTACTTCTATAGATAAGATAGCTGCAAAGGGAAGCGATATAACAGTCCAGTTCCATAACAACAAGATGCAGAAGACAGATTCTGAGAAGATACACATCGGTCTTCCGGCTCTCTACAATATATATAATGGTATCGCAGCCATCGCTGCCTATGAGTGTGCCGGCTGGAAGAGACAGGCCATAACCTCCTCTCTTGCAAATGTAAACTCCAGCTTTGGTCGAATGGAAACCTTCAATTATAATAATGTAGAAATTCAGATGATCCTGGTCAAGAATCCGGCAGGATGCAACCAGTCACTTTCTTACCTGTCATCTGTAAACGAGGACTATGTAGCAGTATTCTGTCTCAACGATAAGACTGCAGACGGTCACGATATATCATGGATATGGGATGCAGACCACGAGCTGGTTGCAAATGACCCACACTGCAAGTTCATCTATGTATCTGGTACAAGAGCAACTGATATGCGTATCAGACTCAAATATGCAGGAGCTGATGAATCCAAGATCAAGCTGATTGAGAAAGAAAGTGAGCTCCTCGAAGAGATGACGAGCCATGAGCTCCCTGTTTTCGTGCTTCCGAACTATACTTCCATGCTGAGTCTCAGAGCTGTTGTCAGCCAGGCAACCGGAAAGAAGGAGTTCTGGAAGGATCAGAAGAATAAATAATCAGAGGATATACTATGTCAGATAGAATAATCAAAATAGCACACCTCTACCCCGAGGTACTTAACCTGTACGGAGACAGAGGAAATACTATGTGCCTTGAAAAAAGAATGAAGTGGCGTCATATAAACTGCGAAATCAGTGAGATTAAGCTCACTGACAATGACAGCCTGTCCGGATACGACCTCTTCTTTATAGGAGGCGGTCAGGATTTTGAGCAGGAGGTTCTACTCCGAGATCTCAGATCCGGAAAGGGAAGTTCCATAAAGTCAGCGATTGAAGACGGCAAGACATTTCTCTGCATATGCGGAGGCTATCAGATGATGGGCCACTACTATGAGACAAAAGAAGGCGAGAAGATGGAATTTCTCGGAGCCATTGACTTCCATACAGTGGGCGGCGATGTGAGAATGATAGGTAACTATGCATTTCACACAACAAAGTCCGGCGGTGGAACTGATATCGTCGGATTTGAGAACCACAGCGGAAGAACATATCTGGGAAGAAGAACAAATCCTCTTGGCACCATCCTCAGCGGATACGGGAACAACGGCGAGGATAAAACCGAGGGAGTACATTATAAAAATGTATTCGGTTCCTACAGTCACGGCCCGATTCTCCCGAAGAATCCGGTGTTTGCAGACTTTCTGATAAAGACCACACTGGAACATAAATACGGCGAGGCAGAGCTTGAACCGCTGGACGATACATACGAAAAAGAGGCTCATGACCTTATATTTAATAAGGTACTTAACGACACCATGAGCCGCGACTGATAAAGTGGAGAACTATAGAGATGAGCATTAACACACATATACTTACAGACTCAGATGAAGATATCTCCTTTGCTGCAGAGCTGCTTAAGGAGGACAAGCTTGTCGCATTCCCAACGGAAACCGTGTATGGGCTCGGAGGAAATGCACTCTCCCCCACTGCCGCTCAGGCCATTTACAGCGCAAAGGGCAGGCCATCTGATAACCCGCTCATTGTCCATATATGTGACCCGAATTCGGTATATGAGCTAGCAGAAAATGTTCCGGACACCGCAAAGACTCTTATGGAAGCCTTCTGGCCCGGACCACTGACTATAATACTTCCTAAATCAGAGGTAGTTCCGAAGCAGACCACCGGCGGACTGGATACAGTAGCTATCCGTCTCCCTTCACATCCGGCTGCACTTTCTCTTATAAAAAAGAGTGGAATATATATAGCCGCGCCGTCAGCTAACAGCTCAGGCAGACCTTCGCCCACGACAGCCAAACACGTAGCAGATGATCTGAACGGAAGAATAGAGGCTATAATCGACGGCGGTCCTGTCGGAATAGGAATTGAATCCACTATTGTGGATCTGACATCAGAAATTCCAACCATACTCAGGCCGGGCTTTATTACGAAGAAAAATCTGGAGGCTATTATCGGAGAGGTAAGAATTGATCCCGCTATCATCGAGGCGGACTCAAATCTGAGACCAAAAGCACCCGGAATGAAGTATACACATTACGCACCTTCAGGTGAATTATATATAGTAGAAACTGCTCAGGGACGAGACAAAAATACCGAAGCAGTTGCAAAGAAAATCAACGAACTATATAACGAAAAAAAAGCCGAGGGACATGTAGTCAGAGTACTGGCTCCGGAGGAGCACTGTAGTTTCTATAACGAAGCAGATGTAATCCCAGTAGGAAATACTACTGACGGCGTGACAGTTTCCGCAAGGCTCTACGCTTCACTCAGAGAATGTGACGCTGCAAAAGCAGAGTTTATCTACAGTGAGAGCTTTGAGAACTACGAACTGGGCGGAGCTATAATGAACAGACTGCTTAAAGCAGCAGGTCATAAGATAATAGAAGTATAAAGCTAAGAATTAACAGGAGGAATTATATGATTTACATAGGTTCAGATCACGGCGGATACACTCTCAAGCTCGAAATCATAGACCATCTTAGAGAAAGAGGTTTTGAGGTTACAGACATTGGATGCGACAGCGAAGCATCCTGCGACTACCCTATATATGCCAAGAAGGTTACAGACGCCATCATCGATGGCTCTGCAGATAAGGGAATACTTGTCTGCGGTACGGGAATCGGTATGTCAATGGCTGCAAATAAAGTAAGCGGCATAAGAGCCGCTTTATGTCATGATGTATTTTCAGCACAGGCAACCAGAGAACATAACAATGCCAATATACTCTGTCTCGGAGCAAGAGTTGTAGGTCCCGGCCTCGCGCTGATGATTGTAGATACATTTGTAGATACCGCCTTCTCAAATGACGAGAGACACGTACGAAGACTCAAGCTGTATGATGCTCTTTAGAATCATTTCAACTCTGCAAGCACCTGAAGAGCACTGTCCCTTATAACCAGTCGATAGTGTTCATCCATATAATACTTTGTTGCATAATTAAAATCATATGGCTTTCCGAATTCTCTCAGCTGTCTGCAGAGAAGCCTGAACTCGCCATCTGTATTGTTATTATGTGATGCAACCAGGAAGTATGTAACATCGTCTGGTGTTATATACAGAGTGTTGTTACTTCTATAGAAGTTTTCCGTCTTCTTTGCAACGGTTATGAGCTTCTCTATATCAGTAAATGTATAGATAACATACGGAAGTATGTTATCTTTTTTTTCTTTCTCTGCAGGTCTTTCTATAAAGCCCTCTACCGTCGGCTCCTTCGAAGGAGAAAGCAGATTGATGTTCTGTTTCAGACCTTCCTTCAGCTTCTGGATATATTCATACTTAGGATCAATCTCAGCACCCTCCTCAAGCTTGGTCACCAAAAATACCATACATTCCTGATCGACCTGCATAGCTTCAACCACCAGAGGAGCACTCTCGGTTTCAAATCCAAACTCATCCTTTGCACGATTCATAAGCATCTTGAGAAGCTCATCAGCTTTTCCCGACTTGTTTCCGGCAATATCAGATATATCTATATCATTGTCTTCCAGTTCCTGTCTCCACACTGTGAAGCGCATCTGGTTTTCACTGAGTCTCTCTATCTTCATATATTTCTCCAATACATATATTTATGTAATTGTAGCACAAATTTTTTATACGTAAAGAGGAAATTTAAAGTTCACACTTGATAACATTTTACCCATCTGTTATCATAATCTCACATCATGCGAGATTTAAGCCTGCTTAGGCAACACCCCCGATTATAACATCACAGACAAATATATAAACAATAATTCAAATAAACAATATTTGAGGATACAAACTTTACGAACTAAATGTGTACCCAAAACACAATAAAAAAATAAGTCATACGGGATTCGCCCCCATATGACTTATTTTTATTATCTCGATTAACTATTAGCCCTCTTCGATTGCACTAACAGGGCAGTTTCCTGCACAAGCGCCACAAGAGATGCATGTATCAGCGTCGATAGTGAACTGTCCATCTCCCTCTGAAATAGCACCAACAGGGCAGTTTCCTGCGCAAGTTCCGCATGAGATGCATGAATCTGTAATTACATATGCCATAGTCTTATCCTCCTTATGGTTACATACTTTAACATCCGCTTGCAGTATACTACACAGATTGTTAGTTAGCCAACACAAACCTTTTTTATATTATTTGTATTATTTATAAACCAAGTAACACTATTTTACCTCGAGTTCAACTGACACGGCATACACCTCACGACGACTTATTCCTCTGTCCTGTGTTACCTGCTTGACCGCCTCTTTTTTGCTCATCCCCTGCTCTATGTAGCTCAGCAGATGATCCTTTATTGATATATCCTCCCACTTTGCTTTCTCTTCCTCAAGTATGGACTCTTCAGACCGACCTTCTATGACCAGAACATATTCACCCCTCGGGCTGTTCTCTTCTTCTTTGAAAAAGCTTATGAGCTGTCCCAGATTTGTCTTCATAAAGCTCTCATGCTTTTTGGTAAGCTCCTTGCAAAGTGTGATTCCCCTGTCCTCTCCGAGACATTCGGCCAACTCACCCAGAGTTTCCTTTAGTCTGTGAGGAGCTTCGTAAAGTATAATAGTCCTGGTCTCTTTTTCCAGAGACTCAAGCACTGACCTTCTATCCTTCTTATCATGAGGAAGAAATGCTTCGAAGCAAAATCTTCTGGTCTTCTGTCCTGATGCAATTAAAGCATTGATTGCTGCGACTGCACCCGGAACAGGAATAACCGTAATTCCCTGTTCATAACATTTCTCAACCAAAACCTCTCCAGGATCAGAGATTCCGGGAGTTCCCGCATCCGTTATAACAGCTACATCCTTTCCACCAAGTAGTTCACCCACCAGCTGATCAGCCTTATCATATCTGTTGAACTCGTGGTAGCTGGTCATCGGAGTTTTTATCTCAAAATGATTCAGAAGCTTTATGCTGTTCCTCGTATCCTCAGCCGCAATAATATCTACCTCTTTAAGAATTCTGACAGCACGATATGTCATGTCCTCGAGGTTTCCTATCGGGGTTGCAACCAGATATAAAATTCCGGATTTATTATCATCCTGCATATTTTCTCTCCAACTATAAGTATATGCCTAGTCACTCAGTCTATCTTCCCATAATATCTGAGAAGTTCCGGAGTATACTCTCCGTTTTCGTCATAAACAACAAGTGTCGGAAGCGTCCTCAGTTCTCTTCCTGCTTCCTTTACTCCTTCTATAAGTACCATATTCGGTTCCTTATCAATCTTTGGTTGCACCAGCTGCAGTCTCTTTGGCTCAAGCCTGTACTTTACCATCAGCTCCATGATTTCAGGAAGTCTCGTCGGTCTGTGCACCATAGTAAAGCTTCCGGAGGTTTTAAGCAGATATGCTGCCGCCGAAATAACATCCTCCAGTGTTGCCATAACCTCGTGTCTGGAGATATAAACCGAGTCATTCTTGCTTTTTAATCCCGTGCTTTCCTTCATATAAGGCGGATTTGATGTAACCGCGCCAAAGGAGCCGGGCTTAAAAAGTGTCCTTACCTCTCTCAGATCTCCTTTTATTATCCGGCAGCTATCTGATACACCGTTAAGCTTGATACTCCGTTCGGCCATATCAGCCATCTCATGCTGTATCTCGAGCCCAGCCCAGCTTCGGCCTTTTCCTTTAGCCGCAAGCAGTAACGGAACTATCCCTGTTCCCGTTCCCAGATCTATGACATCAGCTCTCGGTGCTATTCCCGCAAAGTTTGCCAGCAGTACAGCATCCATTCCGAAACAGAAGCAAAATGGGTTCTGTATAATACGGAACCCATTTATCTCCAGATCATCTATTCTCTCGTTTTCTTTTATGAGTGTGCTTTCGTCAGCCATGACTCACCTCATCAGTCATCGTTCAGCTTGGATTTGCTATCCTTTACTTCAAGAGCCTCAAGAGCTTCCAGCTCCTTCTCTTCCTTGCTCTTCGGTGCATGATCCTTCTTATCATGTCTCTTTCGAGGCTTGAACTTCAGATCCTCAACCTTGTATTCCACGGCATCCTTGTTGCCTTCCTCATCTGTAACTATGATCCTTACAGTCTGACGCATAACATTTACTGAATCTACCTTTCCGGTTACACCATCCAGTGCAGTTATGGAATCACCAACGCCCGGCATCTTGGAATTCAGATATTCATAAGCCTCCTGCTCATACTTAAGGCAACACATCAGTCTTCCGCAGACACCCGATATCTTTGTCGGATTTAGGGACAGATTCTGTTCCTTCGCCATCTTGATGGAAACCGGTATAAACTCTGAGAGATAGCTGTGGCAGCAGAGCTCTCTGCCGCACATTCCGATACCACCTGATATCTTCGCCTCGTCTCTTACACCGATCTGTCTCAGCTCAATCCTTGTCTTAAACACGGAGGCCAGATCTCTGACCAGCTCACGGAAATCAACTCTTCCATCTGCTGTAAAGTAGAAAAGCACCTTGCCTCCGTCAAATGTATACTCCGCTGAAATCAGCTTCATATCCAGTCCATGCTCTTTGATCTTCTCGCCGCACTTTACAAATGCCTGCTTTGATTTCTCTATATTTGCCTCATATTTTTTACGGTCATCATCTGTAGCTATGCGGATTATCGGTCTGAGTCCGTTTATCCTCTTGGGGTCATCGATTCCTCTTCGGCCGAGAACACATTTGCCAAACTCCACTCCACGTGCAGTCTCAACAACAACGTCCATACCCAGCTGAACATGGTAGTCCAGCGGATCAAAAAAGTATATCTTACCGTTAGGCCTGAACCTAACGCCAATCACTTCCTTCATTCTACACCTCTTTTAAAGTCATAATAAGTAGTCGCATTATATCTTCGAACTTGGCCTTAGCATCAAGTCTCTCCTTAGCGGAGATTATCGCTCTTGATTTTGCCTCAAGCTCGTTGAAGGACAGATAGTTCGCCTGATCCCTGATGACAGTATAGTGATCATTAAAATGTATCTTGTCCGGATTTCCGGTTACCTTCAGCACAAGTATATCCCTGTACCACATCATCATAAGGTCAAGAAAATCATTAATGTTCATCTTGTAGTTCTCAGCCTGTTTGATAGTCGAAGTTATATCCTCCATATCCATCTCAAATATGTTAGACATCAGATCTACCACAAGTCCGACAAGATTCTCATATTCCTCATTGGTCGCCAGCTTAATAGCCTTGCCGAGATTTCCCTGTGAGTACTCGATGGCAAATCGAGCTCTATCCTCTGAAACACCGCAATTCTGAATCAGATAATCATGTATATCAGTTTCCTTAACAGGCTTTGTCTGTATGCTCACACACCTGGACCTGATAGTAGGAAGAAGCTTCTCCGGCTGAGTTGTTATAATAATAACTATACCATACTCAGGCGGTTCCTCTATGGTTTTGAGAAGAGCACTCTGTGCATCAGATGCCATCTTCTCGCCTTCTTTTATGATATATATCTTGTAACGGCTGCTGTAAGGCTTGATCTCCATCGTACCTACCAGCTCCTCGCGAATCTTATCTACCTTGATATTGTTTGAATCCTCAGCGGTTATATATATGATATCCGGATGATTACCACTTTCAGCCTGCTTGCAGGACTTACACTGTCCGCAAGATTCCGTAGCACCCGTCTCGCACTGAAGAGTTTTCGCAAAACAATAAGCGAGAGTGTTTCTTCCACTCCCCTCTTCTCCGGAAATGATATATGCATGACTTACACGGTCAGCTTCGATACTGCTTCTGAAGCGACTGATTATATCCTCATGACCGATTATGTTTTTAAAATCCATATCAAGCCACCTCTTCTTTCTTCCAATCGGGACGCTATATCTGCAAACTACATATGGGCATCCAAAAGCTCTTTTACCCTACCCTTTATAATACCACATATCTCTTCTATTGGTAAAGTCGCATCTATGGTTTTTATTCTTTCCGGGAATCTCTCGGCCATACTTCTGTAGCCCTCTGCGACACTCCTGTGGAAGTCCAGGCTCTCCTGTTCCATTCTGTCGAGTTCCTTCTGGTCCTTCTTTCTGCTTATTCCCACCTCTGCAGGAAGATCCAGCATAAATGTAACATCAGGCATATAGTCTCCTATTGCAACTTTGTTTATCTCATAAACCTTTTCGACTCCCAATCCACGAGCCATTCCCTGATATACCAGTGATGAATCCACAAAACGGTCGCTTATAACAGCCTTGCCTGAATCAATAGCCGGTCCGATGACCTCCGCGATCAGCTGAGCTCTGGCACTTGCATATAGGAGCATCTCCGTTACAGATGACATTTCCTTATAATCCGGATTCAGTATGACCTCGCGGATATTCTCGCTGATCTTAGTTCCGCCAGGTTCCCTTGTTATGATAACATCATAGCCCTCCTTCTCCAGATATTCCTTCAAGAGCGCAATCTGTGTAGACTTTCCGGATCCGTCCGGGCCTTCCATTGTTATAAATATTCCTCTGCTCATTTATACCTATCTCTCCTTAAAACACGGGTATTGTAACAAATGTCTGATTCGCCAGTCCTTTTTCTTCTATCTCGTACTTTACTCTCTCTGCCTTCTCCCGTGAATCGAAGATAGCAAATACAGTCGGGCCGCTTCCGCTCATCACGGAATTAATCGCACCGCCGTCCTTCATAATTTGTTCAAGCTCCTTGATTTCTGGGTGATTTTTCGCAGTAACGTATTCAAGTACATTTCCAAACCGATCTGCTACTCCCTTCAGATTTCCTGCATAGATTTTATCGACCTGTCCATCCACATCCGGATGGTGAAAATCTCTGAAGCTTTTCGGATCCTTTTCATATTCGGCAATCACACCGTCATATCCTCCATAGGCCTCACCCGTTGAAACCGAAATCGGAGGCTTCGCGACCAGGAAGGTGCACTCCGGAAGATTTGGCAGTCTGGTCAGAACCTCGCCGATTCCCTCTGAAAGCGCAGTTCCGCCCATTATGCAATAAGGGATGTCTGCCCCGAGAGGAGTTGCCATTTCCATAAGCTCTTTATCCATGAGGTTCAGCTCAAAGAGCTCATTCATACCTCTGAACGTTGCAGCAGCATCACTGCTTCCCCCTGCCATTCCCGCAGCAATGGGGATATTCTTGGACAGAGTTATCTCTACACCTGAATCAGGCGATTTCTTCCATATATACTTATCAAAAAGAAGCTTTGCAACCTTGTAGATGAGGTTATTCTCATCAAGCGGGACAGAACCGAGAGTAGACTCACCCGAAGCATCAGCACCATCCGCCATAGCCGCCCTCTCCTGAACAGCCTCTTCATTTTTCAGAAACACCCTTATCTCAGGCCTATCAATTTTCCTGAATTCAAGCTCATCATAAATATCAAGCGACTGCATCACCATCCTCACCAGATGATAACCGTCCTCTCTGAAGCCTACTATATCAAGGCTTAAGTTTACCTTTGCATACGCTTTTTTTGTAATCATATACCCTTCTCCCCAATTATTGGTACACGGTACCTTTTTGCGTTTTGGTACCTGGCACCTTTTTGCGTTTTGGTACCTGGCACCTTTTTGCCAAAAGGTGCCAGGTACCATCAACTTGAACCGCCTCTTCTATAAATATCATTAAACCATATTGGATTTTAACATTTTTTGTACTTGTTCTCAATCAAAACAAAAAAGAACAGCAAGAAAAATGGCACATTTTCAAGAATATTCATTTTTTAATCTTCATTTAATAACCCTTTTCTATACTCTAACCATAGCAAGAACAAACCGAAACGAAAGGAGTGATCATTATGAAGAAAACATCTAAAAAGATTATGAAAATGTATTCTATTCTGCTCGCATCTGCGATGCTTATAAGTCTCTCAGCATGCGGGAATACAAAGGGCACAGAAACAAACAGCAAAACTCAGACAGAAGCATCTGCTTCTTCTGTTGAAGAAACTGAGTCAGCTGAAGTAAGTGAAGTTAGCGAAGCTAGTGAAGCTACAGAAATAACCTCAGAAAGCACAGAAAAAAATAGCAAGAAAGAAAAGAAGGACAAAAAAGAAAAATCCGGCAAATCTTCAAAACACTCATCGGGAAGTGCTCCGAGCGAAACTCAGGGTGGAGCATCGGATCGAGGACCGAGCGAAGCACCGAGCGAAGCACCGAGTGGAGCGCCAGGTGGAGCACCAGGTGGAGCACCGGGGAGTGGATCAGACAGTGGTTCGGCAGATGAATCCGGAACAGCCTCCACAGTGATAAGCTCTGACGGTACATCCTATACAAACAGCACCGACGGAGAACACGCCATTGAAGAAGACGGAAAAACAGCTGAATACTCAAATATAAAAGTTGAAAAAACCGGAGACTCCTCAGGTGATGAATCAGACTTTTACGGAAAGAATTCAGCTATATACGCTAAAAACGGTGCGAACCTGACACTGAATGATATCACCGTTTCAACAAATGGTACACACGCTAATGCAGTATTCTCATACGGAAGCGGAACAACAGTAAATATCTCAGATTCAACAATTACTACCACCGGAAACTGCTCCGGCGGACTGATGACAACCGGCGGCGGCACGATGATTGCGAACAACCTGACAATCCATACAACAGGCAATTCATCCGCAGCCATCAGATCAGACAGAGGCGGTGGTACAGTAACAGTAACCAAGGGAACTTATACAACAGACGGAACCGGTTCACCGGTTATATATTCAACCGCTGATATAACTGTAAATGATGCAACTCTTACATCAACAGCTTCTCAGGGCGTTGTAGTTGAAGGACAGAATTCAGTTACTCTTAAGAATGTAGACCTTACCGCTGACAACAACACTAAAAACAGCGATAAGTCTGACTATTATCAGGCAGTTATGATATACCAGTCCATGTCCGGCGATGCCGATGAAGGCACAGCAAGCTTCACGATGGAAGGCGGATCGCTCACAAACAAGAACGGCGATGTATTCTTTGTTAACAACACCGAGGCAACCATCAACTTGACAGACGTTGAGATAACCAACGAAGATGAAGACGGAGTCTTCTTGAGAGCAGAAGCAGCCGGCTGGGGAACAGAAGGCGAGAATGGCGGAAATGTAACTCTTAATGCAAGTGATCAGACCATAGATGGCGATATAATCGTAGACGAAGATTCTTCTCTGGATATGAATCTTTCAGACGGTTCCACATTTAACGGCGCTATAAATCCAGATGGAGAAGAAGGTGAAGTAAATGTTACTATAAGCAGCGACTCAACCTGGAACCTGACCGATACATCCTATATCGACAGTCTGAGTAGCGATGGAACTATCAACCTGAACGGATATGAGCTCTACGTAAACGGAGTAAGCTACTAGAAGTCAGTACACTATTTATCATATAAGTGACACTGTAAAAAAATCGAGTAGGAGAAAATTTCTCTAGTTGAGAAATTTTCGACCTCTCACACCACCGTGCGTACGGTTCCGTACACGGCGGTTCAATCAACTTAACAAGTGAGACACCTTTCGGTGTAGTAATCTAACATTGAGACTAATCCAAATGAGGTTA
>DGHK01000002.1:0-7800 GCA_002392655.1 Lachnospiraceae bacterium UBA3850
GAAGAAGATAATGATGGATCAGCTTAGAAATGCTGATATGATCATTTTCAATCGTTGTGATGAGAATACGAAAACTGCTGAGTATAGAAGAAGCATACGTGCAGTAAACAGAAGAGCGCAGGTTATATTCGAGGATATGGATGGAAAGCCTATTCAGAATAATGACGAGGTTGTACTTCCGTATGATCTTGATAAGGATATGATTGAGCTTGGAGAAGAGGACTTTGGGCTGTTCTATATAGATGCGGCAGAAGCTCCTGATAAATATGTCGGAAAGAAGATAAAGTTCAAAGCACAGGCTCACAGACCTTCTGAGTATGGAGACGACGCTTTCGTTCCGGGAAGATTTGCTATGACCTGTTGTGCAAACGATATAGCATTTATAGGCTTCAAGGCTTACTATAGCGGTGCAAAGACACTTCAGGACAGAGACTGGATAATAGTGGAAGGAACTATTGATAAAGAATATTATCCTGAATTCCAGGGCGAGGGACCTGTTATACGCGTTGATAGCGTATCCAAAACCGGCCCTGCTGCAGATGATCTGGTGTACTTCAATTACTAGGATTATCATAGAGGAGACTAACATTATACATCTGACACATACTTTTTGAAGATATTTCGGGTTTGTGTCAGATGTATTTTATTAAAAGAGAACCTTTCTCTTGACTATATTTCCACACAGGTTTAGACTGTGCTTACACGCATTTAAGAGGCAGGAAGAGGTGTGTATGTACAGTAAGGTACTGAGTGGTGCGGCCCTCGGTATAGATGCAGTGCTTGTTACAGTGGAGACTGATATAAGCACCGGTCTTCCCGGCCTGAGTCTGGTGGGTTATCTCGCATCTTCTGTTAAAGAAGCAGGAGACAGAGTGAGAGCCGCACTGAAAAACATCGGTTATTTTCTGCCGTCAAAGAAGATAACTATCAATCTATCCCCCGCGGATGTCAGAAAGGATGGCACTAATTATGATCTTGCCATTGCAATCGGCACCCTTATGTCCATGGGGGCAATTCCCGAACATGAAGAATTTAATAAGCAGATCAGTGAAACCTTATTTATAGGAGAATTGGGTCTTGATGGGAGCATAATCCGCGTAAATGGTGTGCTTCCTGTTGTTGATTATGCAAAAAAACAGGGTGTGAAGCGGGTTGTAATTCCTGAGGAAAATGCTTCTGAGGCAGCCTATGTAAAGGATATAGATATCATCCCTGTTCGTCATCTGTTTGATCTGATGGATAATCTAGCCTGTGGCTGTTGGCCGAATAGCTATATTCCGCCGAAAAAAACCTATGATATTGAGGTTACAGAAAATAACTATCCCGATCTCGCTGATGTTAAAGGACAGGAAGTACTTAAGAGAGGCCTTATTATAGCTGTTGCCGGGTTTCATAACCTGATAATGACAGGAGCGGCAGGTTCGGGTAAGTCCATGATCGCAAAGTGTATCCCGGGCATTATGCCTGAGATGTCCTATGAAGAGAAGATGGAGATGACGAAGATATACAGCGTTGCAAATCTGCTTGATGGTGGAAATGAACTGATCAGCAGACGGCCATTCAGAAGTCCGGGACAGAGTATAACTGAGATAGCACTTTTGGGTGGTGGCGCAAATGCGAAGCCTGGTGAGGTAAGTCTCGCCAACGGAGGTGTTCTTTTTCTGGACGAATTTCCTGAATATAAGAGAAATGTTATAGAGTCGCTCAGGCAGCCGATGGAGGATAGGAAGGTTACCATATCAAGGATAAAGGGCGTTTATACATTTCCTTCCAGATTTATGCTGGTTTCAGCTAGAAACAACTGTCCTTGTGGTTTCTATCCGGATATGAATAAATGCAGATGTACTATGGGCGAGATCATCAGATATCAGAACAAGATCAGTCATCCGATCATGGACAGAATTGATATAAGAGTTGATGTAAGACCAGTAAGGCTGGATGATCTGTTCGGAGAAGAAGACGGTATGTCCAGCAGAGAGGCAAGGGAGATAATAACCGTTGCCAGAAAGAGACAGGATATAAGATACAGAAGAGAAAGCTTCAGCTTTAATTCAGAGATTCCTCAGAGCAGGATAGCTGAATACGTTAAGATAGATAAGCATATGCATGCTCAGCTGAAGGATATATATGAAAGTACTCAGATGAGTGCAAGAAGCTATTACAGGATGCTGAGGCTGGTCAGGACTATAGCGGACATAGAGGATCGAGAGGAGATTCTTCCAAAAGATATAGAGGAGGCTGTATTCTTTAGAAATGAAACTGAGTCGAAGGGAGGTGCATTATGCTAGAACGAGAAGCATATATGTGGTTAGGCCATCTGACCACCCTCAGACAGTCAGATATAGACAAGCTGTTTAGGCTTTTCGGCTCCGCTGACGAGATTTATAAGAATCTGTATGAGGATAGGGATGTACTGAGACGCCTGACTGAAAAAAAACTTTTAAAGGAAGAAACTGAACTGGAGATAGTAAATGAGGATGTGATAGCCTGGGATAAAAGCCTGAGAAAAAGTATGAAGGAGACCTCTATAAACTGTGTTACCCCGGTGGATGATAAATATCCCAAGAGACTTTTGAAGTTATCTGACAGACCGCTTTCCTTGTATTATCGTGGGGATATAAGCCTTGCAGAGAGGGAGCATATCATAGCTATTATCGGGAGTCGAAAGGTTTCACAGTATGGGATGATCATGACCGAGGAGTTTGCAAAGGAGCTTTCCTTTAGAGGAATAACAGTTGTGAGCGGAATGGCATACGGAGTTGATGGAAAAGCACACAGGGCGGCTCTTAAGGCCAGAGGCGGAACTATAGCAGTGCTGGGCGGAGGAGTTGATATATGCTATCCGCGAACAAATATTGATATATATTTGGAAATGTGTGAGAGCCAGCTGGTTCTTTCTGAGTATATGCCGAAAACGGCACATATATCACTACATTTTCCTGCAAGGAACAGGATAATCAGCGGACTTTCGGATGGGGTGCTTGTAATAGAAGCATCTCTCAGGAGTGGGACACTTATCACCGTGGACCGTGCACTGGAACAGGGTAGAACTATTTATGCAATTCCAGGAAGGACGACGGATATCATGTCCAAGGGTACCAATAATCTGATAAAACAAGGCGCGAATCTGGTGGATAGCCCGAGTGATATCATAAAGGATATGCTGGGCATAGATATAAATAGAAGAAAAAAAGCAACCCGGGCAGATGTAATGGGTGAACTTTGTGAGCCTCTAACAGAAAAAGAGAAAACTATACTTGGATATCTCGGGTTTGAACCTGTATTTCTGGATGATTTGATTCGAAATAACAACATGAATATAAGCGAAACACTGACTATACTAAGAAGTCTGGAACGGCGTGATCTGATCACAACCGTCGATCACAGCTTCTATATGCTGAAAAAACAAAATTGTTGCTAATAAAAATGTTTTGGTGTATAGTATCGAATCAGTTGGAGAATTTTTATTTATCCGGAGGAAAAGATGGCAAAGAATCTTGTTATTGTTGAGTCGCCTACCAAGGCGAAGACAATTAAAAAGTTTTTGGGGAAAAACTACGAAGTGATTGCTTCTGAGGGACATGTAAGAGATCTTCCCAGAAGTAATATGGGTATAGACAAGGAAAATGATTTCGAACCTCACTATATAACTATCCGCGGAAAAGGAGAACTGCTCAGTACACTTAAAAAGGCTGCAAAAAAGTCTGATTTTGTATATCTTGCAACTGACCCTGACCGTGAAGGTGAGGCCATATCATATCATCTGGCTATTGCGCTTAAGCTTGAAGATAAAGCTTTCAAGAGAATATCCTTTAATGAGATAACAAAGGAAGCTGTAAAGAATTCAATGAAAAATGCGCGTAAGATCGATATGAATCTGGTAGATGCACAGCAGGCCCGCAGAGTTGTAGACAGACTTGTGGGTTATGAGATAAGCCCACTGCTTTGGGAGAAGCTGGGCAAGAAATCCCTTTCTGCAGGAAGAGTTCAGTCGGTTACTCTCAAGATGATATCTGACAGGGAAAAGGAGATAGAAGCGTTTATACCAAAAGAGTACTGGACAATAAATGCTCTGATTAAAGTTCCCGGACAGAAGAAGGCAGTGGACTTCGAACTTAAGGGAGAGATAGAAAACGGCAAGGAAGCCGAGGCTGTAAAGAATAAAATCGAGAAGGGTGATTTTGTTGTTAGTGATATCAAGGAATCATCAAGGACAAAGAAGGCACCACTTCCTTTTACAACGAGCACGCTTCAACAGACTGCTTCAAGCAGAATTAATTTTACTACTTCAAAGACTATGAGAGTCGCTCAGCAGTTATATGAAGGAGTTGAGATAAAAGGACAGGGAACGGTAGGTCTCATAACCTACCTAAGAACTGATTCCACACGTATATCTGATGAAGCTGATGCAAGAGTTCGTGAATATATCAAAACACAGTTCGGCGAGGAATATGTGGCCGAGGGAGAGGTAAAGCAGGCTGACAGCAAGAAGAATATCCAGGATGCTCATGAGGCTATAAGACCTACTGATGTTACACGTACACCGGCCTCAATCAAGGCCAAGGTTACTGCAGAGCAGTATAAGCTCTATAAGCTTATATATGAGAGATTTGTAGCAAGCCGTATGAAACCGGCTCAGTACAGTATCTTTTCTGTTACAGTTGATGCTTCAGGGGAGACTCTCAAGGCGTCAAGCAGTACTCTGAGCTTTGCGGGCTATCAGAATGTATATAGCACTGAAGAGGATAAGGAAAAGAATAAACCTAATCTGAAGGGTATCAGCAAGGGTGATAAGCTTGAGTGTGAAGAAGTTACGGCGAAACAACATTTCACTGAACCTCCTGCACATTATACGGAATCACTTCTTGTTAAGACTATGGAGGACAATGGTATCGGAAGACCGTCTACGTATGCGCCTACCATATCACTTCTTCTTGCGAGAAGATACATAACAAAAGAAAAGAAGAATCTGTATATAACAGAGCTCGGACAAGCTGTCAACAACGTCATGGAGACAGCATTTCCGGAGATAGTTGATGTTGAATTTACTGCAAATATGGAATCCTTGCTTGATAGCATAGGAGATGGTAACATAGATTGGAAGGTCGTAGTCAGAAACTTCTATCCTGATCTTGAGAATGAGATCAAGCATGCTTCTGAGAACCTTGAGAAGATTAAGATAGCAGATGAAGAAACCGATGAGGTTTGTGAAAACTGCGGGGCTCATATGGTCATAAAGTACGGTTCCTATGGTAAGTTCCTGGCATGCCCGAACTTCCCGAACTGCCGTAACACTAAGCCATATTACGAGAGAATCGGAGTTCAGTGTCCTAAGTGTGGCAGTGATATGGTGAAGAGGATAACTCGTAAGGGAAGACCTTTCTATGGCTGTATTAATTACCCGGAGTGTGACTTTATGTCATGGAACAGACTGGTAAGTAAGCCATGTCCTAAGTGTGGCAAGTACATGGTCATAAGAGGTAAGAAGATAGTATGTTCTGAGGCAGAGTGTGGATATACTGAGAGTCTGCCAGAAGAAGACTGATGGGTAATATTTATTCGGCGAAAAAACTATATGAATTGAGGAGATAGATATGAATCTGGTTGTAATTATCCTGCTTGTAATTGGTATTATAGCTATTATTGTCAGCTGTGTTATGACATCTGACCAAAATGCTGAGGAGAGCGTAAATCCTAACTTGAAGGCTGAACTCACTGATGCGGACAAGAAACATCTCAACAAGCTGACTGATAACTATGTAAAGGAATACAGCAAGAAGTCTGTAAAGGATATAGTAAGTAATAATATCAAGGATATGGTAAATGATGGTCTCAAGAAGAATGAAAAGACCATAGTCAGCAAGATAGATGAATTCAGCGGAAGGATTGACGACAGAGCTGCTGAGAATACAAAGAAGCTTGAGGATTATTATAATGAAGTATCAGCTGATTTGGATAAGAATAAGGCTGATGTTAATGAGCTCTTTAAGAAGGTAACTGATAAGGAGAAGGATCTCAAGACTTCTCTTGGAATTGTGGATGAGTATAAGGAAGGGCTTCATAAGCTTAAGGATGAGATAACTGAACTGACTGCTCAGCTTGACCAGAAGAAGATTGAGGTAGAGAAGCTTCTTGACAGAGGGATTCCTGCTGATCAAAGTGAGCTAATAGAGAAGGCAAAGCAAGAAGCTGAAAGTAAAAAAGAGGAAGATGTAATCGAGTTTGCTCCTGAAGAGGAAGCAGCAGAAGAAACTCCTGTAGAAGAAATTCCTGTAGAAGAAACTCCAGCAGAAGAGACACCTGTTGAGGAAGCTCCTACAGAGGAAGCACCCGCAGAGGAGGCTCCAGCAGAGGAAGCTCCTACAGAGGAAGCTCCGGCTGAGGAAGCATCTGTTGAGGAAGCACCTGCAGAAGAAGCTCCCGTAGAAGAGGCGCCGGCAGAGGAAAAGCCAAAGTCATCGAAAAAGAAGAATAAGAGAAAGAAGAATAAGAAGAATAAGCCTGCAGAGGAAGCTGCCACAGAAGAAGCACCTGCAGAGGAAGCACCTGCAGAGGAAGCTGCTGTAGAAGAGAAGACTGTTGAGGAAGCACCTGCAGAAGAAAAGGCAGAAGAAAAAGCTCCTGCAAAGGCTGCTCCTGCAGAAAAGGAAGGCCTGGATGAGATGCTTAAGTCTGAGGGTATCAATCTTGCTGAGGGCGATACAGTAGGTAATATAATGGATATGTTCAACGCAGGTTTCAGTATCATAGAGATATCCAAGGTGCTGAAGATCAGCGTTGGTGAAGTAAAAACAATTATAGATAAGCAGCAGGGAGAGTAAACTATGAATAGGAAATACTTACTTAGAGGAATAGGTATTGGTATTATCATAGGTGCGATAATTATGTATGCTGCAGTTTGTACTATGGGTTATACCAAGAAAGATAATAAGTCTGAGAAGACTACAGAAGCGAAGGCAGAGGTTACTACGGAAGCTACTACAGAGGCAACAACGGAAGCTACTACAGAGGAAACAACCGAAGCAACAACGGAAGCTACTACAGAGGAAACGACCGAAGCAACCACAGAAGCAACTACTGAAGTTACTACAGAGGCAACAACGGAGGCTACCACCGAGGCGACTACAGAAGCTACAACTGAGGCTGATACAGAAGAGGAGAAGCCAAAGGATGGAAAGGTATCTATCACCATAAGATCCGGTATGGGTTCTGAGGATGTTTCAGCTATGCTTGCTGAGGCAGGAGTAGTAAAGGATGCCAATACATATAATACATGGCTTATTGATAACGGATATGCATCAAGAATCCAGACAGGTGATTTTGAAATAAAGGTTGGTGCATCTGAAGAAGAGATAGCAAAGACAATATGCTACTAAACATATGATTTTAGTTACAAAACCCCTTGCAATAGGGGTTTTGTTATGTTATTATGTAGAACGCATGGTCTGTACCGTGACAAAATATACATGTGGATTTAAACGTTTGGTGCCGCATTAGCTCAGTCGGATAGTCCGATCCTGCGGTTTATCGTGTTTAAAATGAGTCCACAGAAGAAGAACCTAGGAGGTATAAAAATGAGCGTTATTTCAATGAAACAGTTACTTGAGGCAGGTGTTCACTTCGGTCACCAGACAAGAAGATGGAACCCTAAGATGGATGAGTTCATTTACACAGAGCGTAATGGAATCCATATCATCGATCTTCAGAAGACAGTAGGCAAGATGGACGAGGCTTACAAGGCTGTATTTGATACAGTTGCAAATGGTGGTACTGTTCTTTTCGTAGGTACAAAGAAGCAGG
>DGHK01000002.1:7842-34578 GCA_002392655.1 Lachnospiraceae bacterium UBA3850
ACAAAGAAGCAGGCTCAGGATTCAATCCAGACAGAGGCTGAGAGATGTGGTATGTATTTCGTTAACCAGAGATGGCTTGGTGGAATGCTCACAAACTTCAAGACTATCCAGTCAAGAATCGAGACACTTAAGAAGTATAAGACAATGGAAGAGGATGGTACATTTGACGTACTTCCTAAGAAGGAAGTTGTTAATATCAAGAAGCAGATGGAGAAGCTCGAGAAGAACCTCGGCGGTATCGAAGAGATGAAGAAGCTTCCTGATATCATCTTCGTAGTTGATCCACATAAGGAAAGAATCTGCGTTCAGGAGGCTCATGCTCTTGGAATTCCACTTATCGGTATTGCAGATACAAACTGTGATCCAGATGATCTTGACTTTGTTATCCCAGGTAATGATGATGCTATCCGTGCAGTAAAGCTTATTGTTTCAAAGCTTGCTGATGCAGTTATCGAAGCAAATGAGGGAGCAACAGAGGCTGAGACAGAGGAAGCTGAGGAGGCTGCAGAGGCTGTAGCTGAAGAGACAGCAGACGCTGAATAATAAGTGAAATAAACAGGAGGTATATATAATGGCTATTACAGCAGCAGATGTAAAGAAACTTAGAGAGATGACAGGCGCCGGAATGATGGATTGTAAGAAAGCTCTTACAGAGACAGATGGCGACTTTGATGGAGCAGTTGAGTTCCTTCGTAAGAAGGGTCTTGCTACAGCTGAGAAGAAGGCTGGAAGAATCGCAGCTGAGGGTATCGTTGCTACAGTTCTTTCAGATGATGAGAAGACAGCTACAATCATCGAGGTTAACTCAGAGACTGACTTTGTTGCTAAGAACGAAGTATTCCAGACATATGTAAATGGTCTTGCTACACAGATAAACAACAATGATTATGCTGATATGGCAGCATTTATGGCTGCTAAGTCAGATATCGATGCTGCTTCAACAGTAGAAGAGTATCATAAGGCTATGGTTGCTAAAATCGGTGAGAACCTTACTATTCGTCGTTTTGAGAAGCTTACAGGAGACCTTGTAGTATCTTATATCCATATGGGTGGAAAGATCGGTGTTCTTGTAGAGGCTGATACAGATAATAACAGTGATGCAATTAAGGAAGCTATGAAGAACATAGCTATGCAGATTGCTGCTATGAATCCTTCATACGTAAAGAGAGAGGAAATCTCAGCTGAGACTCTCACAAAGGAGAGGGATATCGTTATCGACAGCTCACTTGCAGATCCTGCTACACTTCCAAAGCCAATCCTTAATGCAGTTATTCAGGAAGCTATTGACACAAGTAAGTGGAATGATGAGGATAAGGCTGCTTACGAAGAGCAGAAGACTAACAAGTTCTGGTATAACTTCATTTCTGATGAGGGTATGCAGGTACTTAGAGATATCGCAGCTGATCATAAGGCTGAGTATCTTGAAAACAAGATCTTCGGTGGCCTTGTAGAAGGACGTTTCTCAAAGCACCTTAAGGAGATTTGCCTTATGGATCAGGCTTATGTTAAGGCTGAGGATAAGGAAAATGTTAGTCAGTATATAGCTAAGGTTGCTAAGGACAATGGTTGCAAGTTCGAAATCAAGAAGTTCATCCGTTTTGAGACAGGTGAAGGTCTTGAGAAGAAGAACGAAGACTTCGCAGCAGAGGTTGCTGCTCAGATGGGTCAGTAAATCTTTGTTATACTAAAAAAATCCAGGAGGAAATTCACACGCAGTGGATTTCCTCCTATTTGTTTATTTATTATTCAGTTTATTATACTTTATTCCATAATCTATACTATTCTTATCTCCAATAAAACGTATGCTGTCAAAACCTTCGTCGGCTGTTGGCTCTTCGTAATTATCGGCAATCCATCTCAGAGCTTTTTCGGTTAGTTTTTCACCTCTTGCTATATTCTGCCTGATACATATATCTAGTGGAGTTGCAATCACTATGGCGTGGATTTCAGAAGCATTCTCGCCGCAGGCTTTTATTAGACGGCTTCTTGAATATTTTGAGATGTTGGTTGCATCTGCTATAACATCAAGGCCTTCGCTTAAGCTTTTACTTATTCTCTCGAAAAACATCCTGTATATAATTATATTTGCATAGTCATACTTCTCGAGATGATCATCACTTCCGTTATAGCCGTTCTTTTTAAGCCATTCATCAGTATAAGTCAGCTTTTCATCACCGAAGAGCTCGCATCTAATTGCGTCGGTAGAGTAGACGGTGCAGCCTTCACTTATCAGGTGTTTGCTTATAGTTGATTTACCTGAAGCAGGAACTCCAACTAATATATATAACTTACTCATCTAAGATTCCTCCCTTATCAGCTTATGGTTATTATAACATTTTGGCTTTTTAGTTACAAAGTATTATAATGTTATGATTGATCAAGAATATTTGACAATTACGAACTCTATTATATACTAATAGCATGTAATTATATATTCATCATGAGTATTTGTATAAGGATGATTGTTTACATGAAAGAGGAAGGTTATGAAAAAAGTAAGTAGTTTTATCTAACCCCTGGCGAATTTATGGCTATTATAGTTCTTATAATAGTTGCGTTGGCGCCGCTTCGTGAGGATGTATATGAAGAGATGGTGAAAGTAATGTCTGCCACGGATTCCGGTAAGGATAAGTATGGAAAAGAATATATGTCTATGGATGGAATGACTGTAAATCGTGATGACATATCCTATGTTTCTCATGCATTTGATGAGGAGGACAGAAAGGAGTTCAGATCCATAATTGATTCAGCTGACAGAATGCTTCAAAAGGATACTAAAATATACAGTATCATAGAGGAAGAGGCGGCTAATTACTTTGGAGGTAATAAGTCTCTTGACGAAACCTGTAAGGTTATCCAGGAAAGAGTAAGTATATATATAAACGAAAGTAAATAGTGGGTGTAAACTAATTATGTTAGTAGATATGAATGAACTTATAAAATGTGCAGGTGTGGACGCCATACTGATTACGGATCCTTATAATCTGCGGTATTATACCGGCTTCAGAGGAGGAGAAGGAACGGCACTTCTGACAAAACAGGGAAGCAGGATACTTATAACAGATTCCAGATATACCGAAGCGGCCGAGAAGGAATGCTTCAATGACTTTAAGGTTTTGCAGTATGGTGCAGATGTAAGTATATTTGCTCTGCTTATGGATTATATAAATGATGAGGGAATACAAAAGATTGGTTTTGAAAATGAATCTATAAGCTTCCTGATGTTTACAAAATTCAGTGAGAAGCTTTGCACAGGTGATATATCACTTGTTCCGATAAATGATACACTGCTTATTCCCAGACAGATCAAGTCTACGGAGGAGATAGAGCTGCTTAGGGAAGCAGAGCATATCGGAGATATGGCATTTGATGATATACTTGGGATTCTGAGACCCGGTATGACGGAGCTGGAGGTTGCGGCGGAGATAGAGTACAGCATGAAGAAGCATGGTGCTGAGGGACTGTCGTTTGATACTATAGCCGCATCCGGAGTTAATTCATCTATGCCGCATGCGATTCCATCTGACAAGAGGCTGGAGTCCGGTGAGTTTATAACCATGGATTTTGGCTGTGTATATCAGGGTTATTGTTCTGATATGACTAGAACTGTATGTCTGGGAAATGCATCCGATGATATGAAGCAGATATATAACATAGTTCTCAGTGCCCAGCTTTCAGTACTTGATAATCTGAAACCTGGCATGATGTGTAAGGACGTAGACAGGATAGCGAGAGACTATATAAAGGCTCAGGGCTATGGAGATTATTTCGGCCATGGTCTGGGACATGGTGTTGGTCTTTATATCCATGAGAGTCCGGCTTTTAATACGAGAGATACATCAATCATAAAGCCCGGAATGATTGAAACTGATGAACCCGGTATATATCTTCCGGGACGATTTGGTGTCAGGATAGAGGATATGATACTGATTACTGAGGATGGTTGTGAGAGTCTGGCAAAGTCGACTAAAGAACTGATAGAATTATAGAATTATTGTTTTTGTTATGATATAATGATTCTTGTTATAAATTCTATTCTTACATTATATGAGGTGGTACTTTGTTACGTTTATTTTATCATGATAGCAGATCAAAACGCATAGGAACAGGTCTGACATTGTCAGGACTGTTTCTTGCGTTTATTTTATTTTTTGCCGTAATAAATTATTCCAAAATTTCATCATATGCAGAAACTATCTCAGGTACGGACAATGATGATATAGCGGTCGATCCTACTGGAGCAGGGGATGGATATGCAGCAGTTCTATATACGAATACAAACGGACTTCCGACTTCGGAATCAAATACAATTGCAGAGACTAAGGAAGGCTTTCTCTGGATAGGAAGCTATAGTGGTCTTATCAGATACGATGGCAATACATTTGACAGAATAGATTCTACTACAGGAGTAGCAAGTGTTGTAAGTCTTTATGTTGATTCAAGAGAACGTCTCTGGATCGGCACAAATGACAGCGGTGTCTTCTATATGGAGAAGGGTGAGATTCATTCCTTTAGTGACGTGGAAGGACTTAAGTCATCGTCAATCCGTTCTTTTGTTGAGGATGATGATGGCAATATATTTGTAGCTACTACTCATGGACTGGGTATGGTAGATACAAATGATGTGCTGCATTCTATAGATGAGGCACAGTTAAATGAACTATATATATGTGAGCTAAGGAAGGATGATAACGGAATCATATATGGCGAGACACTCGATGGAGCTGTTTTTACTATGGAGAACCAGAAGGTCACAGGATTTTATGACGGAAACTCTATGGGAATCGGTGCTATCACCTCAGTTCTTGCGGATCCAGTTAATCCAGGATATGTATATCTCGGAACAGAGCAGTCGTCTCTTTATCATGGTAAGCTTGATGATGAAAAAAGCCTGAAGGAAATCGACGTATCACCTCTTAC
The DNA here is from genome assembly GCA_002392655.1 of Lachnospiraceae bacterium UBA3850. GTDB lineage: Bacteria > Bacillota > Clostridia > Lachnospirales > Lachnospiraceae > Eubacterium_Q. The sequence continues at coordinate 12,763 of DGHK01000002.1, forward strand.
ATATGTCAATTCTGTTGAGTGCATAGAGCATCAGATATGGGTGTGTGCAGATAACGGAATAGGACTTCTTAATAGTGAGGGCTTCAAGGTACTTGAAAATATACCTATGAACAATTCCATAGATCATGTACTTGCAGATTATGAAGGAAACCTGTGGTTCACTTCTTCCAGACAGGGCGTCATGAAGATTGTTCCTAACAGATTTACTGATATCAATGAGAAGTATGATATGAGTAATGAGGTTGTAAATGCTACCTGTAAGTATAACGACATGCTCTTTATAGGGGAGGATGCCGGACTGGCAGTCATAAATAAAAAAGGAATTGTAAATAAAGTAGATATCAAAAGTCTGAAGGGTTATGATTCTGATGCCAAGAATCTGGTGTCATTTTTAAAGGGTGTAAGAATCAGGTCTATAGTAAGAGATTCTCAGAATCGTTTATGGTTCTCCACCTACAGTGATAAGGGACTTGTTCTTTATGATGATGGTGAAGTTACATGCTTTACTGATGCGGACGGAATGCCTTCAAACAGAATAAGAACTGTAGTAGAGCGTTCAGACGGAGCTATAATGGTTGCAAGTAGTGGTGGACTTGTTATCATTAAGGACGGCAAACTGACGGATGTGTATGATGATACATCAGGTCTTTCCAATACAGAGATACTTACTATCGCTGAAGGTGAAAACGGTGATATGATAGTGGGCTCTGATGGTAATGGTATATATGTTATATCTGATCATAAGGTTCAGAATATCGGAACACCTGAGGGACTCAGCTCTGAAGTTGTAATGAGAATAAAAAAGGATGTGAAGAGAGATCTCTACTGGATTGTTACAAGTAATTCCATCTCTTATATGAAGGACTACAAAATAACAACTATCAAGCACTTCCCTTATTCCAACAACTTCGATCTATATGAGGATAATACGGAGCATATGTGGATACTCAGCAGTAATGGTGTATATGTTGCTACTGTTGAGGAACTTCTGGCAAATGAGGAGATAAATCCTGTATTCTTCAGTATAGATAACGGACTTCCCGGAGTAACTACTGCGAACTCCTACAGTGAGCTCGATGAAGCCGGAAATCTCTATATGTCCTGTTCTACAGGTGTTGCAAAGGTCAACATATATGAAGATTTTGAAAATGTAAATAATACGAAGATGGCTGTTCCTTTTGTTGAAGTAGACGGAAAGTTCATCTATGCAAATTATGATGGTTCAATAACGATTCCTTCCAGTGCAAAGAGGCTGACTATTTATAGTTATGTTTATACATATTCGCTTCAAAACCCTCAGGTTACTTACTGGCTTGATGGATTTGATTCAGACAAAACGACAGTTGAGAGAAGTGATCTCGAGCCTGTTGATTATACAAATCTGGATGGCGGCACATATCATTTCATAATGAAAATCAGGAATCCTATGGATCTCAGTGAAAAGGAGCTGTCAATTAAGATTGTAAAAAAGAAGGCGGTATATGAGAAGGCTTGGTTTAGAGTTTTTTCGGTATTCCTCCTGCTGGGACTTTTCGCTGGTCTTGTTATGCTTTATGTAAGAAGAAAGACACAGGTCCTTTTGAAGAAGCAGAACGAGAATAAACTCTTCATCAGAGAGATGATTGAAGCATTTGCGAAGACTATCGATATGAAGGACAAGTATACTAATGGTCATTCAAAGAGAGTAGCTGAGTATACTGCTATGCTTACAAAGGAACTTGGATATGATGAAGAGACGGTTGAGAAGTATTATAATATCGCTCTTCTCCATGATATCGGTAAAATCGGTATACCACCTGAAGTTCTTAATAAACCGGGTAAGCTGACTGACAGAGAGTTCAATATCATCAAGTCGCATGCTGCACAGGGCTATAAGGTTCTAAAGGATATAAGTATTATGCCTGAGCTTGCAATTGGTGCAGGAGCTCATCATGAGCGTCCGGATGGAAAGGGATATCCGAGGGGACTTGTTGCCGGGGAGATTCCGAGAGTCGCTCAGATAATTGCCGTTGCAGATACATTTGATGCTATGTATTCTGATCGTCCTTATAGAAAGAGAATGAACTTCGATAAAGCTGTTTCTATTATAAGGGATGCATCCGGAACACAGCTTACACCTGATGTTGTAAATGCATTTATGCGACTGGTTAAGAAGGGTGAGTTTAGAGACCCTGAGGATACCGGTGGCGGAACAACAGAGGATATAGATAATATTCATAAGCAGCAGAACCAGAAGGAACAGATGGAAGAAGCCAGAAAAGAAGAAAAAACTGAAGCTGCTTCTGAAGAAAAGACAAAAGAAGAGACAAAAGGAGAATAACAGGTACGAGGGGTTATGAATATATCTTTATTGTTAGAGTCGCTTTCTCTTGAAGAGAAAGCGCATCTCCTTGTTGGGGAGAAATTTCTGGAGCTTGGGAAGCTTCCTGAAAAAGGAATAGATGAGTTTCTTTCGATTGATGGTTCGGCCGGACTTAACTTCGAACAGCTGATTCAGTCCTTCTGTATGAAAGAAGGCAAATGTGTTGATGACGATGACATAATAAATAAAGTGACAGAACGCTTTTTTGATATGTATCTTCAGGAGAAGAAGAGTGAGCTTTCTTCAGATGGTGTTTCAGACGAGACTGAGCCAGAAGAAGAAATATTTGATGAAGATGAGCTTGAACTTTATGACTGGCTGATGGACAGATTGGAGAGCAGAAGTGTACTGGGTGAACTATATCCTCCGACATGCTTTCCGAGTGGTCTTCTGATGGGATCAACCTGGAACGAGGAGGTCATAGAGGAAGTCGGAAAAGCGCTAGCTGATGAGGCGCTTGTATATAAGGTAAATATGATCTATGGAACTCCTTTTGTAAATCTCATGAGAGATCCGAGAGCAGGACGATCTTTTGAAGCTTATTCGGAGGATCCATATCTTACCGGGCAACTTGCTCGTAATATGGTTATCGGAGTACAGAGCAGGGGTGTCGCTGCGAATGTTAAGCACTATGCAGCCAATAATCAGGAATCGAACAGAAGAGATGTAAATGAGATTATATCAAAAAGAGCACTTGAAGAGCTTTATCTTCCTGCCTTTGACGCATGTGTTGAAGAGGATGTTGCTACTGTTATGAGTGCTTATAACTCCATAAACGGAGTAAGGTGTACAGAAAATTATGAGCTTCTTACGAAGAGACTTAGGGATAAGAAGGGCTTTAAGGGTGCTGTTATGTCGGATTACGGAGCTGTGCGCGATGACGTGAAGGCTGTTTCTGCCGGTAATGATCTGATAATGCCCGGCCCACATAGTCCTGAAGCTTTAATAGATGCTGTCGAGAATGGAACTTTGGACGAAGAGACTTTGGACATAGCTGTAGAGAGAGTTTTGAGACTCCGTGACAGGTTTAGTGATTCAGAACTTAAGACAGACTCTCAGTATAAGCTTCAGAAGGCATCATCAAAGGCGGCACTTGATGCTGCACTTGAAGGAATAGTCATGCTTAAGAATGAAGGTATTTATCCTCTTAAGAATGAGGTAAGTCTATTTGTAGAGAACGGTGGTTTTCTTAATGACTGTGGTGTCGGAAGTGCAGGTGTTCATACATCCAGAAGATTTAGCCTTTCAGATGAGCTGAAAAAAGCTGAGAAGGACTTTAAGCTGAGGCTGGATGTTATTGATAAAAAAACCGATACAGTTCTTATAGTAGTAAGAAGTAATGGAAGAGAAGGAAATGATATGGATTCTATGTCTCTTCCTGTAGAAGAAAGAAAAAGAATAGATAGTGTGATAAGGGAGGTTAAATCCCTAAGGGCATATAATAAGAATATAAAGATTGGTGTCATACTGAATATTGCGGCTCCAGTTTTGGTAGAAGAGTTTAAGGATGAAGTTGATGGTATCATATGCTGCTTCCTTCCGGGCACAATGGGCAGCAGAGCACTTGCAAAAATTCTTTCCGGAGAAGTGTCTCCAAGCGGACGACTCCCTGTATCATTTCCAAAGCGGGAAGAGGATCTGCCTACATATATAAACTTCCATGTGGATGGTAATAATCTCATGTATGGTGAGGATATCTATGTAGGTTACAGATATTATAATACTAAGCAACTGGAGGTATCATATCCATTTGGATATGGCCTTTCCTATACAGACTTTTCTTATGATGAGATGGAGCTTTCGTCGAATATATTTGACGGAGAACTTGATGTAAGTGTTACTGTAAAGAACACCGGAGACATGACTGGTTCCGAGGTTGTTCAACTCTATATAAGTGATGTATATTCTACTATCAGAAAACCTGAGAGAGAGCTGAAGGCGTTTAAGAAGGTGAAGCTTGCTCCGGGTGAAAGCGAGACAGTTAAGTTTCATCTGACGAAAAAGGACTTTGCATCCTTCGATATGGATCTTGACAGATGGGAAGCCGAGGAAGGTTTGTATGATATCTATCTCGGAAAAAGTGCTACGGAAATCGTAGGTGAAAAGAGAGTTCTCGGAAGATGGAAATCTGCATATTCTTACAGTCAGAAAACCTCGATAAAAGTTCTTTATGAGAATGAAGAAACAAGAGAGATTCTTTACAGACTCGTAGATGATTTTGATATCGACAGATCATTCCTTGATAAATCTTATGAGTATGGAGCGGATAATTCTGTGCGAGATATGCTGTCAGAAAAGGTTGATGTTAATGGTCCGGATGTAATGGCAACGTTAAAAGTGTTTGAAGAAGAACTGTCTACAGTGACTGTTTTTTGATGTGAAAAATAACCAATAGATATTTACTATAAAGACTTTGGTTGTTGAATATGGAGAAATTTTTCAAAATAGTTGCAAATATCTATGAATAATATTAAAATGTATCACTGTAAAAAAGACAGAATTTTCATATTACATCTTGGGTAAACATTATTTTATATTTTTCTATTTAAAAAATGGAGGAAAAGAAAATGGCAGTTAAGAAAGCAAGCGTTAAAGATCTCGCTGAGAAGGCAGCTGCAGCTACAGCTTCTAAGAAGGAAGAAGTTAAGGCAGTAGTTGAGAAGAAGGAAGAAGTAAAGAAGGAAGTTAAGGCAGCTGAGAAGAAGGCAGCTCCAGCTAAGAAGGCTCCTGCAAAGAAAGCACCTGCAAAGAAGGCAGCTGCACCTGCAAAGAAGGAGACAGCTAAGGCACCTGCAAAGAAGGAGACAGCTAAGGCTCCAGCAAAGAAGGCAGCTACACCTGCAAAGAAGGAGACAGCTAAGGCTCCAGCAAAGAAGGCAACAACAGCAAAGAAGGCACCTGCAAAGAAGGCAGCTGCTAAGGTTACTGAGTCTGTAGTAGTTGAGTACGCTGGCGGACAGGTTAACACAGCTGATATCGTAGCTCAGGCAAAGAAGGAAAGCGGTAAGAAGACTATCAAGGAACTTAACGTTTACTATCAGCCAGAGAACAATATCGTTTACTTCACAGCTGACGGAGTAGAGGGTTCTTTCAATCTTTAATATAAAATAAAAATTGTATTCAAAATGTAGTTTAATAAAAGTAACTCCCGATTATTCATCGGGAGTTATTTTGCGCTATAAATTAATTATGATATTTGATTTATTCTTCTGTGCCTCTCAGTTTTATAACAGGTGAACCTGTTCCTTTAACATAGTCTCCGGTTATTATTACCGTACCGATGTTATCATCCTTTGGTACCTGGTACATGATATCCAGAAGCAGGTTTTCTATGATTGATCTCAGTGCTCTGGCACCGGTTTTTCTTTCGGCTGCTATGTTGGCTATCTCTTCATATGCATCTTCATCAAAAAGCAGCTGCACTTCGTCAAGCTTAAGAAGCTTCTGATACTGTTTGATGATTGAGTTTCTTGGCTCCCTCAGGATGTTTATATACATATCCTTATCCAGATTGTCGAGAGTGAAGATAACCGGAAGTCTTCCGATAAACTCCGGAATCATTCCGAAGTTTCTGAGATCTTCGGGAGTTACCTTTGAAAGCAGCTTTGGATCCTTTTCAAGCTCATCTCTCAGACTTGCTCCGAAGCCTATGGATGACTGTTCGGTGATTCTTGTTTTTATTATTTCTTCAAGGTCAGGAAATGCTCCGCCACAGATGAAGAGTATTCCGCTCGTGTTCATCATAGTAGTAGGTGTCATAGCATTTTTACTTCCTGTTCCGATAGGAACCTCGACCTCTGAACCTTCAAGGATTTTGAGAAGCCCCTGCTGAACAGCTTCACCGCTTACGTCACGGGAACGAGTTTCCTGCTTTTTGGCAATCTTATCGATCTCATCGATAAATACGATTCCGTGCTCGGCTTTCTCAACATCGTTATCAGCTGCAGCCAGAAGCTTTGAAAGAACGCTCTCAACGTCATCACCTATATAACCTGCTTCTGTAAGAGAAGTAGCATCAGTGATTGCGAGCGGAACATCAAGTATCTTGGCTATATTTTTAACCATATATGTTTTACCGGAACCTGTTGGTCCGATCATAAGCATATTTGATTTCTCGATTTCAACATCGTCATCTATTCCGGTCGTGTCGGAGAGTACTCGTTTATAGTGGTTATAAACTGCGACAGACATAACCTTCTTCGCGTATTCCTGTCCGACTACATCTCTGTCGAGAAGCTTCTTTATCTCGTGAGGTGCAGGGATATCCTTGAGAGTGAGAGTTTTTGCTTCTTCCTCATTGGAAGATCCGGGTTTTGCTCCGGGACCGGGTCTTCCACCAGGACCGGTAGCAGCAGTACCATCAGGATTGGTTCCGGGTCTGTGTCTCTTTTTTACCTTCTGGGAATTCGGAATATCCATATTTGGTGTAAACATGTTGAAATTATTAAAGCCCGGCATGTTAGATATGTCGAGAATAGGGCTGTTAGATAACTGATCCAGTGTTTTCTGTAGACAGTCCGGGCAGATATATACATTCTGTGAAAAGTTTATCAGCTTGCCTGTAACAGACTCCGGTCTGCGGCACATATAACAATAGTTTTCGTATTCATTATTGTTATTATCGTTATTATTGTTGTCGTTATTTATATTATCGTTATTCAAAACATTTCCTCCGTATTCTTAAAAAAAGACTGTAGCTTATTATAACAAAGTATTCTGTTTATTGCAAAATGCGTGATTAAGTGATATGATTCATTCGGTTTTGAAATACTTTTATTTATGAGAGGTTTTATATGGTTAAAGTAATAGCGCATAGGGGTGCGTCCGGATTGGTTGGTCAGGATAACACGATCGAATCATTCGGAAAAGCTATTGAAATTGGGGCGGACATGGTGGAGTTTGATGTCAGACAGACAAAGGACAAGGTTCTGATTGTCTATCATGATAAGAATTTTGCTGATACACCTATTGCGTGGCAGACCTACAGTAACATCGAAAAGGAGGCAGCTAACAGGGGACTTCATGTGCCGCTTTTCAGAGAGGTTCTTGAACTTTGTCATGGGAAGATATTTATGGATATCGAGGTGAAGGAGCATGGATACGAGAAGAAGCTTGTAAGGGAGCTTAAAAAATATGCTGATACCTCCGAATATTCTGTAAAATCCTTTGTAGATAAGGTTCCATATGCTATCAAGAAGATAGATCCGGATATTGAGACTGGGCTTCTTGTTGGAGGCGAAAATGCAAAGCTTAAGAAGAGCCTGAATAGTATATTTCCGGCCAGAAGACTTAAGGCTTGTAAGGCTGATTTTGTAAGCCCATATTACAGATGTCTGAGGCTGGGCTTTATACGAAGAATGAAAAAGGCGGGATATCCAGTTTATGTTTGGACAGTTAATGATAGGAAGATGATAAAGAAGCTTCTTTCAAAAAATATTACTGCAATCATTACTGACAGACCTGATATAGCTCTTGAACTTAGAAAGAATACTAAGGAGAAGTTGAAAAATGAAAAAAAGGATTCTGGCATATCTTGAATATATAGATGGTATACTGGCAAGTGGAGCTGATGAAAGAGACTGGGACAAGGAGATAGAACACCATCTGACACAGATTGCATTCTTTGCACACGAGAGACTGGTTCATCTCATCGTATTCTGTCTGGTTGCAGTTTGTACGGTGCTTTCGATACTTGCATTTGTTATAAAAGGAGCGATGATGCTGCTTCCGCTTATAGTTATGCTGTTTGTGCTGCTTATTCCTTATTGTATGCATTATTATCTCCTTGAAAATTCTGTTCAGAAGATGTATGACCAGTATGATCAGATGATCGGAAAGAGGGAAGAATACTTCTCTGTTAAGAGATAGTAAATCTTGATTAAAAAATATACAACAAACAAGACTGTATTTGATTATTTTTGTGAAGAATTAGTCTTGATATAAATCTGCCATAAATGTATAATACGAAATGCACTGGCCAACTATATGTTGTGTTATAGTTGGCCTTTTGTTATTTGTAAGGGAGTATTATAAATGAAATACCTCAGAAGGATTACTAAATATAATATAATACTTTTATCGGCGATTATTTTTGCTCTTGTTTGTCCGACTGTTATTACATTTTTACTTGTAAAGAAGACTGACAAGGTTGATCAGAAAAGTCAGGAATTAGTTTTTTCTGCTACTAAATCAGATAATGAGATCAGCAGTGAAGTAGCTGAGACAGAGGTTGAGCAGCCTGATGTGTCGGAAAAAACCGAAACGCTTGCTCCGGAGATTGGACCGCGTGAGGTTAATCATCTGACTGATAATGGTGCAGATGAACAAGGTGGGGACGCTATAGCAGCAACTGAGACTGATGCGAGCGTTACAGATGCTGAAGAAGCTAAGGAGGAGCTTATACCTGGAGAGCCGAATGGCAAGAAGGTTTATCTCACATTTGATGATGGTCCATCAAGCAACACACCTGAGATACTTGAGATACTGGATAGATATGGTGTAAAAGCAACCTTCTTTGTTGTGAAGAATCCTGATAATGAACAGTATCTGAAGAATATAGCTGATGCAGGGCATGTCATAGGAATGCATTCTGCCAGCCATGTATATAACAAGATATATAAAAGCATTGCATCCTTTAAGAGTGATGTTAAGGGCGTACATGACTGGATAAAAATGGTTACCGGAATTGATTCGAAGTACTACAGATTCCCGGGTGGAAGCTCTTATGGAATATGTGGTTTTTCAAAGGATAAGGGTATCCATTATTTAGAGAGAATGGGCTATACTTACATAGACTGGAATGCAGAGAATTATGACGCAAAGAATCCATATCTGTCTCCAGACAGTATGAATGCAAGTGCTATGGACTTTATCCGTTCTAATGAAGGGGATTCAGTACTTCTTATGCATGATCAGGAAGGACATCATAATACAGTTGATGCTTTGCCTGGACTTATCGAGACTCTTATACGTGAAGGCTATGAGATATGTCCGGTGGATGATAATACTCCTACCTTCCATCAGTATCTGACAGAGGAAGAACAGTCTACTGCTGAATATTATTAAAGACCGATCCGCAGATTATATGCTATAATATGTCTGCGGATTTTTTTATTGAAAACTAAAATCAGGAGAAGAAGATTGACTTATAAAGAGGTTTCAGATTATATAGCTGAAAAAGAAAAACTTGGAAGTGTTTTCGGACTGGAAAGTATACGTGAACTGCTCAGAAGACTTGGCAACCCCGAGAAGGGCATTCCAGCCATACATATAGCAGGAACAAATGGTAAGGGAAGTATACTTTCGTATGTCGAGGAGACTTTGATAGAGGCAGGCTTAAGTGTGGGCAGGTATATCTCACCGACAATTTTTGATTACAGAGAGAGATGGAGGCTAAACAAAGAATGGGCAACTGAAGAGGATGTTTCATTTGTTATCACTGAGGTGGCTGAAAAGGTTTTGGAGATGACTGATGAAGGTATGGATAGTCCTACTGCATTTGAGATTGAAACTGCCGCGACATTTCTTCTGTTTAAGCGCTGGAATGTTGACGTAATGCTCATAGAGTGCGGAATGGGCGGACTGCTGGATGCTACAAATGTTATAGAAGGTGATGTGATAAATGTCATAGCTTCGATAAGCATGGATCATATGCAGATACTAGGTGCTACAATAAGTGAGATTGCCAAGCAGAAGCTCGGAATAGTAAGAAAAGGAAGCGTGCTTGTGTCATATCCTCAGGTGGATGAGGCGTGTGATGTTATAAGAGAGTATGCCCGCGAGAATGATGTCAGACTTACTGAAGTGAATGTGGAAAGTCTCAGTATTGTAGAGGATGATGCATATGGAAGCAGCTTCATATATAAAGGAAATGACTATCAGCTCCAAATAGGAGGCAGTCATCAGATATTAAATGCCGTAACAGCTATTGATACTTTGTTTTTGTTTTACGATGAGTTCTTGGGGGATAATGAGGCTTTAAATATTGATAGATTACATTTTGCTGAATATATAAAAAGAGGACTTCGAAAAACTAAATGGGAAGGACGCTTCAGTGTATATAAGAAGAATCCTGTTATTGTTGTTGACGGAGCTCATAACGAAGATGCGTGGCTTAAACTGAGAGAGAGTCTGGAGAAGTATTTTACAAATGATGTATTCATCTATATAATAGGTGTTCTAAGGGATAAGGAGTATAAAAGGATGGTTGAAATCCTTGCTCCAACGGCTGATTATGTCATATGCGTTGAGTCGGATAATCCAAGGGCTCTTGATTGTGATGAGCTGGCGCGGGAGTTTACTTCAGCCGGAGTTCATGCAGAGAGCTGTAAAATCTCCTACGAGGCGGCTTTGGAAAGAGCAATCGATATGGCGAAAAAGAGGAAAAAGGAATTGGTTATATGCGGAACGCTGTCTATAACCGGAAAAATGATAAGATGCATAGAATCGATAAAATAATTAAAGATGAGAGCTTTATTAAACGTATAAAAGAGATAAATGAGATAGAGAAGTACAGGATATTCTGTGGCCATGGCTATGACCATCTGATGTCAGTCGCGAGGATTGCGTATATAATGGTGCTTGAAGAGGGACTGGATATATCAAAAGAGTTTGTCTATGCCGCGTCACTCCTTCATGATATCGGGAGATTTTCTGAATATGAGAAGGAAATGGATCACCGGATTGCAGGACCTTATGTTGCAAGGCCTATCCTTCTGAATGCCGGTTTCAGTGAAGAGGAGACTGAAATCATATGTGATGCTATTAGGCTGCATGGTACATATCCTGACGAGAAGGGAACTCTTGCAGGGGTGCTCTACAGAGCGGACAAATTATCAAGAGACTGCTTTAGCTGCAAGGCGTATGAAGAGTGTAACTGGCCACCTGAAAAGAAGAATGATTATATAAAGGTGTGATATGGATAAAATAGTAATTGAGAATTTAAAGGTATTTGCACATCACGGAGTTTTGGAGAAGGAGAAGAAGGAAGGACAGTTCTTCTATATAACTGTAACTATGGAGTTAAATCTGAAGGGCGCAGGGACCTCGGACAAAATAGATAAGACTGTTAACTATGCGCTTGTCACTGAGACGATTATATCATCCTTCACTGAGACGATTAATGACACGATAGAGGCTGCTGCCGAGCAGGTGCTCGAGGCGGTGATGACTCAGTTTCCTATGATTCAGACACTTACTGTTAAGGTAAGTAAGCCTGATGCTCCAGTAGATGCGGACTTTGAGAATATCTATGTTGAGCTTACCAGGTCAAGGCATAGAGTTTTTCTCAGCATAGGCTCGAACTTAGGTGACAGAGAAGGTTATCTCGATATGGCAATTGAAGAGATAGACAGGGATACCAGCGTTGAGATAAAGAAGATATCTTCTATTATAGAGACTGAGCCTTATGGCCCTGTTGAACAGCCGAACTTTTTAAATGGTGTTATCGAGCTGGAGACTTATCTGGATCCGGATGAGTTTCTCTCTGTTATATGTGATATCGAAAACGAAGCCGGAAGAGAGAGGATCATACACTGGGGACCGAGAACTCTTGATATCGATATCATAATGTTTGATGATATGATAATTAATACAGATAATCTGATCATACCTCATCCTGAGATGCAGAACAGAGAATTTGTACTTAAGCCTATGGTTGAGATAGCGCCTCATATCATTCATCCTGTATTTAGAAAAAGCATAGCTCAGCTCTACGAAGAGCTGAAGAGCAGAAGTTGATATAGAGAAACAGTAAAGAATTTGTGCTTGACAAAGACGGCACTCTTGTTGTAACATAATCGAGTGTGCTGATAAAGCACGGAGAAAAACAAAGTAGAGTATCCACTCTCACCTGGGTTACGAGCAAGTAGCCGGGTCGAATATTTCTTTTTTGATGGACGTGCATTTGTTTGTGTGTCTATCTGGGTGAAGTATGTTATGTGGATATCTCTGACTGGTATCCACTTTTTTTATTCATGGAGGGTAAAGCAATAGACTATTTAATTAATGAACAGATTCGGGACAAGGAAGTAAGAGTTATCGGAGCTGAAGGAAATCAGTTGGGAGTTATGAGCATTAAGGAAGCAAGAGATGCCGCTGATGAGGCAGGACTTGATCTGGTGCGCGTATCACCAAATGCTAAGCCTCCGGTTTGTAAGATCATAGATTACGGAAAATTCCGTTATGAGATATCCCGTAAGGAGAAAGAGGCGAAGAAGAAACAGAAGGTCGTTGAGATCAAGGAAGTTCGTTTGTCTCCGAATATAGATGATAATGATTTAAATACCAAGGTTAATCAGGCTAGAAAGTTCCTTGAAAAAGGAAACAGAGTCAAGGTTACTCTGAGATTCAGAGGTCGTGAGCTTGCGTATGTAAATCAGAATAAATCAATTCTTGATGATTTTGCAGAGAAGCTTGCTGATGTATCAGTAGTTGATAAGCAGGCTAAGTTCGAAGGAAGGAGCATGACTATGTTCCTTGCGGCAAAAGCAAATAAATAAGACATTTGACATTCTACGCATGGCGAAGAAGCTTATGTTATATAACAACGTCGGGACATTTGTCACCCGATCAGATAAGAGGAGGAAATAACTATGCCAAAGTTAAAGACAAAAAGAGCTGCTGCAAAGCGCTTCAAGGTAACAGGAACCGGAAAGCTTAAGAGAAATAAAGCTAATAAGAGTCATATCCTTACAAAGAAGACTACAAAGCGTAAGAGAGGTCTTAGAAAGGCAACAATGACTGATAAGACAAATGAGAAGAACATGAAGAAGATTCTTCCATATCTCTAAGATTTGAATTGAAGAATAGTTTGATTAGGAGGATAAAATAATGGCAAGAATTAAAGGTGGCGCTAATGCCAAGAAGAGACATAACAAAGTACTTAAGGCTGCGAAGGGATATCGTGGCGCAAGAAGTAAGCAGTATAGAGTAGCTAAGCAGTCTGTAATGAGAGCTGATGCTTCTGCATTCGCAGGACGTAAGGAGCGTAAGAGAGACTTCCGTAAGCTCTGGATTGCTCGTATCAACGCAGCTGCTAGACAGAACGATATATCATACAGCCAGCTTATGCACGGTCTTAAGACTGCAGGTGTTGATATGAATCGTAAGATGCTTTCAGAGATAGCTATCGCTGATCCTGAAGGATTCACAAAGCTTGTTGAGGTTGCTAAGGCAGCTCTTGCATAAGCATTTGCGATAAAAAATCAATCTGAAAAAAGCTGAAAAAAATAGCGAAAAGCTGTTGACAAAACTTTTTATAAGTGATAATATATGCAAGTCGTGTTGAGATAGCACGACTTACATAAGCGGGAGTGCTGGAATTGGCAGACAGGCTAGACTAAGGATCTAGTGTTGGCAACGACGTGTGAGTTCAAGTCTCATCTCCCGCACGAAATAACAAAAGCAGGTACAATGTACCTGCTTTTGTTATTGCAAGCCGGAGGACCCTTGAACTCAGAGTTCAAGGGTCTCCGCCTTGCAAAGCAAGGCGTCGGTCAGGCACAATCATAGATTGTGCCCGATTTGACTAAAAAAGGTCCACCGGACCTTTTTCTTAACGTCAAATCCTCATCTCCCTAAGAAATATAGGGGCTTTTTTTATGTTATGTTCTTTAATGGGAGGACTTGAACTCAAAGTTCAAGATAGTTCTCGATTTGAAAAATCGAGAATCCGAACGTAGTGAGGAAGCGCTGTGCGAAGCACAGCAATTCTGCGAAGCAGAATCAAGAAGCATCTATGATGCTTCTTGGCTCGGTCTCCGCCTTGCGAGGCAAGGCGTCGGTCAGGCTCAAACATAGTTTGAGCCGAGCCAGCTAGAAATAGTCCACTGGACTATTTCTTATACGCTGCCTCCTCATCTCCCTGATGAATATAGCGGTTCTATTTTTAGGTCCTATTCTTTTTGTGCAAGAGGACCTTAAAGCCACTGACTTCTTCTTACTTATTATAGTAATGGGTTGTGAGATATGTTATCATCAACGTATGTGTTGCTAATGGTTAGTATTAGAATATGCGAGCAGGGGATTTTATATGAGTGATTTGAATGAGAATAATTACGGTACATCGGATGCGTTAAAGAAGCTTGAGGAACAGAGAACGCAGGTTGCAAAGTCGATGCGACTGGTAATGATAGGAGCATTTTGTTTGCTTATTCCACCTATAGGTTTAGCTGTTATTTTTTTCGCCTACTCGAAGCTTAAAAAGGCTCAGGACGAGATGAAGGTACTGTACAAGGAAGCATTTGTACGTGAACCTTTGGAAAGGAATTTTGAAGATGTCATCTATGAACCATCAAATGGTTTTACTAGGGAAGTAGTTCAGAACTGTCAGCTATGCAGGATGGGAAATAGGTTTTATTCCGAGGATTATATCAGAGCATCTTATATGGGCGTTCCTTTTGAGATGGCTGATGTTAACGTTTGGGATGTAGATAAATCAGATGATAAGACATATACTACGACTTATTTCAAAGGAAGAATGATTTTCCTAAATTTCCCTGATAAGGTTGTTTCGTCGGTGATGCTATATAGTAAAAGCTTTAAATATCGTGGTATCAGTAAAAAAGATTCAAAGCAACTCAAAGTAGAACTTGAGGGTATACAGTTCAATGATGAATTTGATGTTTTTTCGCCGGTTCCACACGATGCATTTTATTTGCTGACTCCTCAGGTGATGGAGAGATTGCAAAAACTTGATTCTCAGTATCAGAGTATTGCCATAAATGTGGTGGGTAATAGTGTGGTGCTTGCTTTTAATGAGCCTGATAACAATGCATTTGACTCGAAGACTACTATAGGTAATGTGAATGTAGATGAGGAAATGGCAAAGGTTCAGAGTGATATAGATGATATCAAGCTGTTTATTTCGGCTATTCTTAATTCTGCATATACATCATGAGAGATATAAATTCTATGAGAAAATGGTTTATCGACAACTTAAGATGGATAGTGATATTCCTGCTCATTCCCTATCATGCTGCGCAGGCGTTTAATGTTTGGGGAGAGATGAACTATATCTGCTTTACACCTAATAAGGCTATAAGCAGTATGACTGTTTTCCTGAGTCCTTATTACATGCCGATTATGTTTCTACTTGCGGGAATGAGTACGAGATATGCTCTTAAAAAAAGAACATATGGACAGTTTGTGGCTGAAAGAATTAAGAGACTTCTGGTTCCATTTATTTTCGGTACGCTTTTCTTTTGTCCTATACTTTCATATCTTGGGGATAAGAATAATTACGGCTATCAGGGAGGATTCTTTGCTCATTATAAGGTATTCTTTACGAGGTGGACTGACCTAGCGGGGTTTGATGGTGGATTCAATGTAGGTCAGTTCTGGTTTTTATATTTTCTTTTTGTGATCTCGTTGGTTGGCATAGGAATTATCTGCCTGGTTAACTTTGTGAAAGCAGACAGGGGTAATAATGATGGTAAGGATAACGAAGGTAGTAAGGAAATGAATGGTAAAGTGCTTTCATTTCCGGTGGTATGTCTGTTTGTTATCCCGCTTCCGTTCTTATATGATATCTTATCCATAGGTGGAAAAAGCTTTGTTGAATATCTATATTTATTTTTAATCGGCTACTTTGTTCTGTCTGATGACAGGGTGATTGATAAGGCGGCTCGATATAGATATATAACGCTGGCTGTTGGGCTGATAGCGTGTGTGGTAAATGTATATATGTTCATCTGGTCTGGTAAAGACTTTGGAATATGGAATATAATTGCAAAAGCCTTTGCTGAGTGGTTTATCATACTTGCCCTGATAGGGATAGGAGAGAGAAGGCTGGATGTGACGAATAAGGCTTTTCGGTTTTTTCAAGTAGATCATTTCTTGTATTCAGTATTCACTTCGTCTGGGTTGTGTTATTCCAGGGATGGTTTTCAGGACTATTGGGAAGCAGTACCGTCCTTATGTTTTTTGTCCCGATTATATGTTCATACATAGTTACATTTGTCTGTTCTGAGATGGCTTATCATATACCTGTGTTATGCTTTCTTATGGGGACGAAATCGAAGTAGGCTACTTATTTATGATTCATGTTATAATTTAGTAAAAATTGAAAGGTAGTATTTATATGAAAATGTATAGGAAAAGAATATCTGCCGGACTGGCAGCTGCAATGATGCTTATTTTGTTTTCCGGCTGTGGAAATAAGACAGAGGATAATAAGACTGAGGCTGAAGAAACTACAGCCGCCAGTACTGAAGTAAGCAATCAGACAGAGAATGATGCTACAGCTGAAGCGGTAACTGAAGAAGTAACTGAGGAAGAAAAAACAGAAGAGGCAAAGTCTGAAATTGACTATGAGGCTGTTTATGCGCCTATACTTGATGAGGTGGTTGAAGCTGTGAACAAGGGCTGTGATGGTACTGAAGAATATAATTATATATCTACAGGTACAATTGAAGCAGTAATGTTCGGAACTAACGTTGATCTTTTTGACAGACTTCATTATATGATCAAGGATATAAGCGGTGATGGAGTGCCGGAGCTTCTGGTAGGAGAAAATGCATCGTATGAACCTGATGATGTAGAAGATGACAGTTATATATTTGAGGGTTATACCTGTAAGGATGGAAAGCCAGTAAGGTTCCTTGAAGGCTGGGGAAGAAATACTTTCCAGCCAATCGATGAAAGTACATTTCATTATTATGGTTCGGCCGGTGCTATGAGCAGTGCTTATGGTATCTGTCATATAAGTGAGGATGGTACCTCTCTTATCTGGGATGATTTTTATTTCAGTGAAGGAACAGCTGATGATAATATAGTTTATTATCATAACAAGACCGGAGAGTGGGATAAGGAAAATTCCGAGATTCTTGATGTCAGTGGAAATGATTTCTGGTCGAAGGATGAAGGGATAGAATATAAGAAGCTTGACTGGAAACCGATTCGTGAGTATAAGGGTTTAAATACAGAGGACATGGAAACAAAAGAATCCGGCTCTGAAACCGGGGAGTGTCCGATCAGTGTTAAATATGAGGATAAAGAACCTACTGATTCATGCATAGTATATGAGCCGGCTTATGTTGATGAATTCACGGCGCATATCCTGATAAAAACAAGTAAAGAGGTTAAGAATTTCAGGATAGTGACTGTGACTATGGAGGATAACAACGGCAGTTATAAGTTTGTTCCTACGGAATGTTATAAACTGGATACATTTACAGCCGATACACCAATTTATGCCGGAATGAATTTTCCGGGGGATATGCCAAATAATGGATTCATCTATGCTGATGAAAATGGCAAGGACAGATTTTTCGTAATAAGCCAAAGTGGTGAGGATGGTTCGCTCATAATAAATGAAGAGGAATTATAAGCATTATATCTCTGCCGCATCAGTTGACAGTTTAACAATGCGAAATATATAATTGGTATAGGCGTTTTTCTTATGGAAGGAGCATATGTCTAATGTCGGATGAACAATATAATGGAAATGAAGAAGGTGTTATAGGTCCTGATACCAACGGGCTGTTTTATAATGATTCCGGAATTGACGGGGTTCATAGTGTTGAGGAGTATTCTGTTGATACGAGTGAGCAAAGCTATGTTGATGGAAATCCGCAGAAGATACATTTTGATAATCCTAACTGGAATGTTCCGCCGGAGAATCAGTCCTTTACTGATGGATTTGCATATGTAGTTGCTATTATATCCATAGTAGTAGTCATTTTAGCTGTTTATTTTATCTTGAGATTCTTAAGAATGATCTAGATTCATTTTGGGAATAGAGGTTTTGTATGGAGCATAATAAAGATAGTTATTATAGTGGAGACGGTGTTTATAAGAATATTATAGATAACATGTTTGACGGTGTTATGATCATAGGCTTTGATGGTAAGATCAGGCTCGATAATAAGAACGCTGCCAGGATACTGGAGCTTGATACGGATACTTTGTGTAATAGGTCCGTAGCCTCTCTTATGATGGAAAACAGTAAGAATGATGAGTTTTTCCAGTGCATAATTGACTCGGTTTACACAAAAGAGAGAGTAAGCAAAACCGTAGCTTATCATGTTTCAAGTGGTGTCAAGTATCTGCGTCTTGCTATGACTTTTCTTCGTGATTCGAATGAGGATGCTGCTGTTGTAGCGGTTATAAGTGATGTGACCGAACTGTTTGAGCTTAATAAGCAGAACAGGATACTTACCGAAAAACTGATGGATTTCGTTGATGACTTCGTTGAGGTAATGATCGATGCCATAGAGGCGAGATCCCCTTATAATGCAAATCATACAAAGAATATGGTTAAGTATATGATGAAATATCTTGACTGGCTTGAGGAAAATGGCGATAATAGTCATTCGGAAACCAGATATCCTCTTATTGCAAGTGTATGGCTTCATGATATAGGTAAACTTGTAATTCCTCTTGAGATTATGGATAAGCCTACAAGGCTTGGTGATAAGGAGGACGATGTTTATCATAGAATAGAGGTTGCTAAGCTTTGTGAAGAAATCAGGGGACTTCGAACACCTGAGTATAGTAAAGAGGCAGACGAGAAGATAGACCGTTTAGAGGAGATAAGAGAGCTTATCGAGAGTATAAATGGTCTGGGTTATATAAATGATAAACAAAAGGAAGAGGTAAAGAAGCTTTTTGATGAGAAGGTTCTGTCTCCTTCCGGAGATTATATAGATCTTCTGGATGAATATGAGAAGGAATCTCTGTCGCTTGACAGGGGTACACTTACCGAGGGTGAGAGAGCAATCATACAGTCTCATGTTGAACATACTCATAGTATGCTGACCAAGATGCAGTTCAGTGGAGCCTTTGAAACTGTTCCTGATTGGGCAGGAATGCATCACGAGTATTTGGACGGAAGCGGTTATCCGAATCATGTTACTGCTGAAGCGATTCCGTGGGAGGTCAGAATTCTTACTATTGTGGATGTTTATGACGCGCTTACTGCTGAGGACAGACCTTATAAGCATCCTATGCCTGCGGAGAAAGCATTCAATATTCTTAGGAGTATGGTTGATGAGGGTAAGCTTGATGGGGAGGTACTCGAATCATTTTATGAAAGTAAAGCGTGGAGCTGAATTAGAGGACTTAATTAATGAGCACAAAAAATAATACAAATTCTTTCGACAAATACAGAGTTAACAGACCGATAGATATAGTTATAATAGCGTATCTCATATTTATCAGCTCTGTATTTTGCTTTTACATGGACAACAAATATTTTAATATTACTGCTACTAGAGCTAAGCTATTTACTTATTCCGGTATAGCACTTGTGATACTTGCAGTAATGGCATATGGCGTTGAGTTTTCGATGATCCGTTATTTTAATAAAGGTGAGAAGCTTTTTGTATGGGATAAGAACAAGCTTGCGATGCCGGAGCTTTGGATAACACTTTTTCTTCTGGCCAATACATTTGCATGGTTTATGTCAGAAAACAAGAAGGGTTCATGGACCGGTGAGACAGGAAGATGCTTCGGACTTGCTCTTGTTATAGTCATAACTCTTGTGGTGATCATACTGTGCAGGCAGTCCTGTATATCTCAGCTTGTATTTATTTCTCTATCTGCCACTGCGGCGCTTGCTTTCATAATTGCATATCTTCAGCATTTTGGCCGCGATCCTTTTGAGCTCAGACTTACGGTTGTAAAGAGGCAGAAGGAGATGTTCATATCTACATTTGGTAATATCAACACGTATGGAGCTTATATATGTATAGTCCTGCCTATTTTTGCTGCGGTATTTATCTTCAGTAAGAAGTTGTGGGCGAGGATTGTTGCCGGCAGTCTGCTAGTTATGAGCGGAGCGGCTATTCTTCCTGCGAAGAGCGATAATGTTTATCTCGGAACTGCTGCGGCATTTCTTGTTCTGTTCTATGTAGCAATCATGAATAAGAGATTCACGGAATATATCTTCGGTGTGCTTCTTCTGGTGTTCGGACTGACGATTATGTCATACCTGAACAAGACTTATAGTGGAAGCCAGAAGCATATAAATGGACTTGCTGAGATAATTGAGAATCCGAGTATCATGATGATGCTTCTGTTTATAGTCAGTGTCATACTCGTGGCAACCCTTGTTTTCAGACAGACGAAATATGAGCTGTATAAAAGCATACAGAATAAGAAGTTTTTGATTGTCTTTTCGATAGTATTTGTCGTAGGTGTTTTGTTTGTTATCATATATGGAATCAGTACTCAGAATTCGTTATTTGTTTTTAACGATAAGTGGGGAACCTTCCGTGGATATATATGGAGAAGATGCTGGAATATATTTGAAGATGCTGATCCTTTGCATAAGCTTTTCGGTCATGGAAATGAAACTATAGCCGCGCAAATGAAGCAGTTTTATTCTGAGATGGTTTCAGTTACGGGTAAGAAGTATGATAATGCTCATAATGAGCTGCTTCAGTATCTTGTAACTACGGGACTTTTCGGAGTAGTATCGTATCTTGGATTTGTTTTCACATCATTTGTATATATGTTAAAAAGACTCAAGGGTGATCCGATAGCGATAGCCTGCCTGGCAGGAGGTGTATCATATTTTGCGCAGAGTATAGTCAATCTCAATCAGCCTATAACAGCTCCACTTTTCTTCGTTATAGTCGCTGCAGGAGTCGGACATCTCAGATACAGAGACCAGGGGTATGGAAAATATAAGAATAAAATGTTATAATATGTAAGATTGTGACAAAAGGAGAAATTGTGATGCAGATTTACGAGGAATTACTTGAAAGAGGGCTTATTGCTCAGGTTACTGATGAAGAAGGAGTAAGAGACCTTATCAATAACGGTAAGGCTACATTTTATATAGGCTTTGATCCTACAGCTGATTCGCTTCATGTAGGACATTTCATGGCACTTTGCCTGATGAAGAGACTTCAGATGGCAGGAAACAGGCCTATCGCACTTGTCGGCGGCGGAACAGGAATGATCGGAGATCCGTCCGGAAGAACAGACCTCAGGAAGATGATGACGACTGAGATGATCGATCATAACTGCGAATGCTTCAAGAAGCAGATGAGCCGTTTTATCGAGTTCGGTGAAGGCAAAGCCATGATGGTAAATAATGCAGACTGGCTGAGAGACCTGAACTATATCGAATTCATCCGTGATATCGGATCTATGTTCAAGGTTAATAACATGCTTCGCGCTGAGTGCTATAAGCAGAGACTTGCCAGCGAAGAGGGACTTACCTTCCTTGAGTTTAACTATATGCTTATGCAGAGCTATGACTTCCTGAAGCTCTATGAGGAATATGGATGCAATCTCGAGTTTGGTGGTGATGATCAGTGGTCCAACATGCTTGGTGGACGTGAGCTTATCAGAAGAAAGCTTGGCAAAGAGGATGCTCAGGCTATGACTATAACGCTTCTTCTTAATTCTGAAGGAAAGAAGATGGGTAAAACTGCAAATGGTGCGGTATGGCTTGATCCTGAGAAGACTACTCCGTATGAGTTTTATCAGTACTGGAGAAATGT
>DGHK01000005.1 GCA_002392655.1 Lachnospiraceae bacterium UBA3850
AAACAGGAACTGATATGAAACCACAAGAGTTTATAAATATCATTAAGACTAAAACTGCAAGATTTACCAGAAGGGACTATGGGGAACTATTAAAGAAATGGTATTGGAAACCACTCTTTTGGAGTGACAATTATTTTATTTCAACAGTAGGAGTGAACACCTTGGATGTAGTTAAACAGTATATCCAAAATCAATGAGCAGGCCATTCACCCACGCCCATTAAATAATGAACGTGGTACTCTGGCTAAAGGATAGAGGTATAAAAAAGGCGCTGCATCGGCAGCGCCTATTCTTTACTCTATTTACCGGTTTTCTTGTGTGCCTGTTTTTCAACATACATGAGCTTGTCGGCTTCCCTGAGATATAACTCTGATATGTCCGTGATACCGGAATCACTTTTTTCGGGGATTTTGATGTAGCATCCGATGCTCACAACTATTTCAAAATCCTTCTTATCATTTTTATATGTGTCTTCTATATATTTTCGGAACTTCTCAGTGTATTCTTTAACCATTTTCTCATCATAGTTCTTTGCCAGAACTACAAATTCATCTCCGCCTGATCTTATACAGATCTCGCCTCTTGTAGCGGCTTTTTTTAATGAGTTTCCTATGGTGCACAGACAATAGTCGCCTTCTTCGTGTCCGAAATTGTCATTGATCATTTTCATATTGTCCATATCGATTAGAAAAACTGCAAGTCCAGTTTTACCATTCAGACACTCGTTATAATAATCCTCAAAATGTAATGCATAGCCTCGTCGATTGAAAAGGCCGGTTAGCATATCAGTTATGTAGAGCCTTCTCAGGTTTTCTACACTTTCCATGTAATTTCTTCTTACACGCCAGTTTTCCAGCATAGTACTGATGTTTATAAACCATGACTTTATGTTGGACTGTGACAGATTCCTAAGATCAGGTGAGATGATAAAATATCCCATAAAGTACTGCATATGATGGATAGGAACGAGGTAGTAAGCCTCTGGATCATTCATCATTATATCAGGAAGCAGCTGTCCCTTAGGAATCGGGCCTCTTCTTATAGAACGGCCATTATATAAACCACATACAACTTCAAAGCTTGATTCATTGAACTCGCTGTTAGATGTGATTACTCTTTTTTTATCCCAGTCATTTATCAGACATAGAACAGCGTTGCTGAATCCTGTATCGCGGCAGCAGTTTGCTTCAATCTCATCAAAAACATCAACATCACTTGTGGCTGACGACACACTAAGAATCAGATTGGTGCTGGATCTCGATAACTGCCCGAGACTATTGATTATTTGAGAATAGGATTCGCTGAGCTGATCATGCTGGTATTCGTTTTGAGGCAGACATCCACAGGATTTACGAAGCCTCAGAACTCCGGGCTCCTTGGTTATGTGAGGAACCTCCTCATTGTTCCAGAGTTTTGCCAATACCTTTATTCCGTCACCGCCAACTGTGTCAAAGGGTTGTGCGGACGTAGTAACTGACGGAACGTTATATTTGGTCTGGATAACATCGTCATAACCTGTAACGATAACATCGTTAGGAACCTCAT
This sequence comes from Lachnospiraceae bacterium UBA3850, assembly GCA_002392655.1. Lineage (GTDB taxonomy): Bacteria > Bacillota > Clostridia > Lachnospirales > Lachnospiraceae > Eubacterium_Q. The sequence continues at coordinate 1,546 of DGHK01000005.1, forward strand.
ATCCACGATACTCAAGTTCTTTTATTATACCGATAGCCATATAGTCATTTGCACAAACTATGGCGTCGGGAAGAAGCCTCTCCGGATTTGTCTTATATGAATCAAGAATCTGTTTAACTACATCTTGTGCACAGTCATACCACAGATTACCCTGATAGATTCTGTCATCTGAACAATCCAGATCATGCTTTTTAAGTGTTTTCTTGAAAAGATTTAGACGATCTACGCAAAATGACAGGTCGAGATTCCCTGCAACATGAACCAGATCTGTACAATCATGTTTAAGGATCAAATGTTCGATAAGCTCAACCATAGAACGGTCTTGATCGTTAATGACATTGTGCGAATATTCGGATACATCTCCGAGAGTCACAACAGGGATAGGCGAATCCTTCTTGATTTCTTCAATAGTAGGGAGAAACAGATCAGGCATATAGCTGTCATAGGTGATAAGTCCGTCAAAGTTATTGAGGTTCGGAAGCTTATATATGGCGGAGTCGCCTATATCATAATTCGAAAGACGTGTATACTCGGTATTGCTGAAGTTATCGCTGAAGCTCGCGAAAAACAGAAGCTTAACGTTTTGTTTTTTAGCTTCTCTAATAGTTCCGTATTGCGTTTCTTTAACCATATCCTGATAAATATCAGAGAGAAATGCAGCGACAACTCTTCTTTTCATATTCATTTCACCTCAAATTCTATTATAAATTTAAAAAAAGGTATTGACAACATTTTTATACTGTGCTATTTTTACTACGACAGATGTAGTACGGCAGTCGTAGCAACGACAGACATAGCAACGACAGACGTACCTACGACAAATGAAGTAAAGGAGGTAGGTTCGGATGAACACAGGTATCAGCAGTGATGTTATTAGAGGATATAATGATACCATGATCCTGTTTCTGCTTTTAAGTGAGGATTCATATGGCTACGAGATATCAAAACAGATAAAGAGTCTTTCAGATGAGAAGTATCTGATCAAGGAAACAACGCTTTATTCTGCATTTACGAGAATGGAAAAGAATGGATATGTTGAATCTTATTCGGCAGAGGGGACCGGTGGAAAGAAAAGAACATATTATAGAATCACCGATTCAGGTAAAAAGTATTATGAAGAAAAATGTGAAGAGTGGAATCTGACGAAAGAAGTTATTGAGAACTTTATAGAAAAGAATCTGAAAAAGGTGACTGATTAAACGGAGTCATCAGATTGAAAGGGGTTTGAAATGGATACAATAAAGACTTATCTGGAAAATATGTTTGTAGGGCTTCCCGGTTCAACAGAAGTATTAAGAGCCAAGAGTGAGCTTATGCAAATGATGGAGGATAAATACATAGAGCTTAAGGAAGAGGGGCTGAGTGATAACGAAGCGGTCGGAAGAGTTATCTCTGAGTTCGGAAATCTCGAAGAGCTGGCTGATGAGCTGGGAATAGACAGTGTCGTAAGAGAAGCAGCTGATGATGTAGATAGAAGGATCATTACTGAGGATGAGGCTGAGAAGTATATCAGTGCCAGAAAGAAGAATGCACTTATTAAGTCGATAGGAATAGCATTTTGTATAATGAGCGTTATACCTCCTATAATGATGGAAGCGTTTGATTGGCCGGATGCAATCGGAGTGGCAGGGATGTTTTCAATGGTATCAATAGGCGTAATACTCATAGTTATAAGTGCTGCTATTACTGGAAAATGGGATTATCTCGATAAAGAGCTTTGCATGCTTGAACCTTCTTCAAAGCCATACTTCAAAGAATTATTTGAGAAGAAGAAAATATCACATGCCATTGCAGTTGCTATAGGTGTTGCATGCTTCATAATGAGTGTTATACCCGCTGCTGTCATGGATGAGATAGATATAGATGGTATTCATACGGACGAACTTGGCGGCGCGGCGCTGTTTGTCTTTGTGGCAATCGGAGTATTTCTGATAGTTCGTTCAACCATGGTAAAGAATTCGTATGAGAAGCTGATCCTGCTTGAGGACAGATTAATGGTTAAGAGTAAATCCAAGAAAAATGTTGTAAAGCAGGATGAATATATATCACCTGAAGCAGAAACTGTTATGTCTGTATATTGGCAGACAGTCACATGTATATTCCTTATATGGAGCTTTCTTACATTTAATTGGGGAATCACATGGATTATATGGCCTATAGCAGCAGTTGTACATGCAGTACTTGAGGGAGCACTTAAAAAGTAATAGCAGAAAGAGGATAGAAAGATGAAAAAAAGGACGTACTTAATAATCATTTCGTTAGTTACAATACTTTGTATCATATGGGGAAGCATTCGTTTTTTAGGCGGGTACATAAGTGGTGAAGAAAGTTTGTTTGGGCTATTTGGCGGAAAAGATGAGCATATAGTAAAGGATGTTGATCTGGAGGCTTTTTCTTCCTTACAGATAGATGGTGAGATCATGGATGTGGAGATTAAGAAGGGTGATTCCTATAAGCTTCACTATGAGTGCAGTAAGGAGAAACTGATACCAACTTATGCAGTTGAAAACGGAAAGCTTACAATTAAGCAGAAAAACAAAAAAGGACTTACTTTAACATTTGGAAGTAGTGGAAAATGCAAGATGGTTCTTACAGTACCTGAAGAAAAAACACTCTCAGATATAATAATCGTCTCAAATACAGGAGACCTGATCATAGCGGATACGGTAACAGAGAAGTCTGATATCGAAACAGATACAGGTGATGTGAAGGTTAATAATTCAAATCTCGGTGGACTGACGCTTGATACAGATACAGGTGATGTGAGCTTCAGCGGAGTTACACTTGGTGATGTGAAGCTGACTACAGATACAGGCGATATCAGTATGAAGGATATGACTATGGCAGGAGTAGATATAGAGAGTGATACGGGTGATATCAAAATAGAAGGAACCAAGATAGAAGCCTACAACGTATCTATGGACTCAGATACAGGAGATATAACAGTAAACGGAAGTAATCAGGGCAACAAATATAACGCTAATGCAAGCGAGGGAGATGGCCTGACAATGAAGATAAGCACAGATACAGGAGATATTACAGTTAAATAATACTGACAAGCTCGAGGTGCGCCGAAAGGCGCACCCCTTTTTTATTTCTGAGTAGTGAAATGTAATAGTAAATGTTAAAATATAAATGTTAGTAAAGTGTTAGGAGGAAACTGTTATGAAGAAAAACAGTGCGATACTTGCATCAGTTCTGATGATTGTTCTGGTTACCGGCTGCGGAAGTGATGATAAAGCAGAGAAAAAAACATCTACCACAACAGAGGCTGTAACAGAGGCTGCAACGGAGTCAACTTCTGAAGAGCCTGTTGGTGGAACTCAGCTGGCAAATCCATGGAGAGATATAACAGAGGAGGAGGCGGCAATCACATGTCCCAGGCTTTTTGCTGCACCTGAGGGCGCTCAGAATGTAAAATGGAGTGTCATGGAAAGTGGTGAAACAACAACACCGATGGTTCAGCTTGTTTTCACGCAGAACTCAGTTGATTATACTGCCAGAGCTCAGGTTGGAACGGAAGAGGCAGATATCTCCGGAAACTATTATCAGTGGACTGAAACGGATGATATAACTCTAGCTAACTGGGGCAATGGAAATCAAAAAGCTAAGTCCTACTCATTCGTGGAAAATGATGCTGCCAGAGTTATGATGGTTACCTGGTTTGATCCCACGGTTAGTGTGAACTACAGTCTCTCGACGGTTGGTGATGATTTGGGCGGCCTTGATATACGTTCTGTTGCTGAGCAGATATATAAAGATCGAGACAAGTCAGCCGGCTCTATCAAATTTGTCGATTCCGAGGAGCAGAAGTGAGTGGGTATTTTTTTGAATTATTCACGCTGTTTTCATTGTGACAAATATGTAATTATGATAAAATATTATTATTAATCGCAGAAAATTAGTTTGATTTATATGTTGAGCAATATGCGAATAATGATCGTGAAAATATAAGTAAGGAGGTATTTTAATGGGTAGAGTAAAAAGAAGAATGCTTGCATATCTTCTCGCTATAGCTATGGTTCTGAGCTTGTGTACCGGAATCACAGCAAGAGCTGAGGGAGATAGCAGAAAGCTTTTGGTCGGTAGAGACCAGGGGTGGGATCAGGAGACAAATTTGCCGATCGCACCAACTAGTCTGGAAGAAGTTAGAGAAGAAGAACATATCTCAGTGATGGCTGATGAGAGGCTTTTCTTTGGATTTAGGAATGGAGATAAGCTTGAGGCTATTACCAAGGAAGAAAGAAATGATCTTACAATTAAAGAAGTAGTAAATGAACAGGAAGTAGATGCCGGAGATAAGGTATCGATTAGTCCGTTTTATACATGGGATGATGCCCAGCAAGAGGATGTTGAGACTGACTATGGATTTGTAAGTATAAGAATAAATGAAATAGGTGAATACCGAGTTTATTATGGTAATTCTTATGTCACTATTATTACTGAGATGCCTCAGGCTGCTATGTATTCATCAGTGGATTGTAAGATAGATGATATTATCAGCAGTGGTGATAAGGATATCTATTACCCATATGATAAAGCATCTAATTATTATTTGGGATTCAATGTTCCGGGTGCTACTGCGTTAGATATAAATAATGTGGTTTGCACCATCTGGAATAGTAATGGAGAACAGGAGCCGGTTCCTGTGCCATTTTATGTTGAAGATGTTGAAGGCGCTGAATGGAAATGGTCGTTTGAATTACCGGTAGGTAAAAGTCTTAATTATACAGATTTTGAAACGGAAATTACGTATACATATACTATTGAAGAACAGGGTGGCGAGCATGATGAAACAAGAAATGCACGCTTCCATTTCAGACTGAGCAAAGATGGCTTTGTAATTGCAGGTGCTGAAAGGAATAAAAATGACGAGTTTGAATTCTGTAAGAACAAAGACTGGTTTAATAAAGAACAGTGGGGAGAGATGACAAATGATCAGTATGTCTCTCTTGGCTGGAGTGCTGATGGTGAGATAACACCTGTTGCTGATGCCGATAAGATATCAATTACGAACGCAGATGGATCTAAATGTGATGCGACTATCGATAACAAGGGCACGAAATGGGATGACTCTAAGCATGAAGAGGTTGAATATGATCTACCTGACGGAGTTTACAGGATATCCTCCTTATCGCTTCAGGATTATTCAATAAACTATAAAAAGGGTGAAGAAACCTATTCCTTAAAGTTTAGTGGACATTTACCAAGACTTGGAATATATGATAATAAAACAGCCAGTGAAAAATCACTTGTTGGTCAATTAGGAGATCATTTACAGTATAAGCCTGGTGAAACTTATTATGTTATAGCAAGTGATGACATGAAGAACGATGATCGTTACAATGATGATTATGCCGTAGCTACTGTTAAAAATGAAGATATTTTTTCTTCTTGCGATCCACAAAACTGGCCATATAAAGAAGGTGCATGGCAATTCACAATTAAGGATGATACTACCGGAAGATATGATAATGTGGTTGAATTCGCTTTTTCGACTAAGGATGGACCTGAACCTGATGTATATGGACTTAATCTCGAGGAGAAACAGGAAGGCTGGAAGATAGCGGATGCTGACTGGGGAGAAGGAGGACCGACTCCAAGAACTGAAATAAATGATTATAGTAGCGAAATAACTGCGGAAATATTAGATGAAAAGTTCATTTCTATCGGTGAATTATATAAAGATGATAAAGGAGTAACCCAGGTTAGATTCCCAGATAATGAAGATGTAGAAATAAGGATACTGGATTATAAGAAAGATCCAGTAACAGATCCTAGTGTATGTTCTATATCTAAAGAATATGACTCTATGGGTTCTATGAAGCCGACTCCTAATGGAGTATTCAGACTTAATACCAATGTAGTTGGCATATATTATATAGAGATGAAGTATGAGAGTTTAGTTCATGAGTTTAAGTTAAATGTACGAATGCCTCAGCTTGGACTCTATACTACAAGTTCTGTACTCGATCCGAATACTTTGGTTTCGACCAGAAGCTATGAGGGATTAATTGACGGAACAAAAGAAAATGAATTATTCCTGGCACATAATTGGAGTGAGGGTGAGATATTTGACATTCAATGCGTAGATCTTCATCTTGATGATGGAATTAAAGCAGACAAAACTCACTTCAGCAAGGAGGACCTTGCAAATAATAGTTTAACAAAGGTTACTTTCTCACCGACAAACAAGCCACTTGCTATTGAAGTAGAAGTGACCCGTGGCAGCCAGGAGCATCCATGGAAGGATGAATTCCATATAAGCGTCAGACCTGCGGCTGTAGGCTTTGTTATATCATATTCTGAGAATAATACTTTTAATGAAAATGCTGATTCCTACGGCAAGGATTGGGGAGTTGACGTTAAAAATGATAGCATCGTATCATTGGCAACGCTGAGTGAGGATACTCTGACTCCTATTATAGATGCAAGTAAGCTAAGTCTTGTGACTGCTGATGGAGCAGCTTGTACAGATGGCTCTAAAATAAGTAAAGAGACTACTGACGGTGTGTATTCAATTTTGATAAATACACCTGGAGATTATAGGCTGGTATATGACAATGGTCAAACTGTTGACATCAATGCTGACTTTTCAAATGTAGCATTTGTTACCGAGGAGGGAGCAACCTATAATTCTAAAGATGGCTCTGCATCAAAGGTAAGTGATGAGCCATTTAATGCGAGGTTAACAGATGATCAAGGAGAACAGCTGTATGAGAAGGATTTCTATATCGGATCATATGGTTATCCGGATGATTTTGCAGGAAGTCAAAAGAGAGACATAATTATCAAAACTATCGAAGTGAAGAATGGCGATAAGACAATAGAGCCGAAGAAAGGCTTTAGTTATGAGATATCTGATGATAAGCATACAGCAAAGCTTAATGTCAATATGGATGCCATTGACATAGTAGGTGATACATTACATCTGAAGGTTACTTACGATGTTCGGTACTATCATTATGATGGCGAACAATGGGTGATTTTTCACAATGAAGATAGAGATAATTCGTTTGAAATCTATTTGGGTGAAGATAAGAGAACAACGTTAACGCCTGCTGATTTAAATGGTAAGTTTGTTGGAGAAGGATATGACAGGGATACGCACTCCTTCGAATATGATGGAACCAAAAAAACACTGTTATATCAAATTGATAACGAAAAATATGCTAAATTAGTTGATTACCATTATGAGGATAATGAGAAAACTGAGATAAATGAAGATGCTGATGAGTATGAAACATATGTAAGCTTTACCATTAAGGATGAGTTCAAAGCTCAGTATAAGATTAAAAGTAATTTCAGTAATGAGACATTATGGACTATCGTTACTCCTAAGGCTGTTAAAGAAATAATAGAGTCTGTAGAAAAGGATATTACTTCAAAGCCGGAAGATATGACATCGGAGGATAAGGAAGCTGCAGAGGCTGTTGCTGAGGCAAAAGAAAAGTATGATAAGCTTAACGATGCTCAGAAGAAGCTGATTAGTGATGATGACACTGCTAAGCTTACAAAGGCTGATACAGCTATTAAGAACTATATTGATGCTAACGAGAAGATAAATGATCTTCCTGATAACATTCAGACATCTGATGAAACAGCAATTAAGGCAGCAAGAGCAGCATACGATAAGCTCACAGACGCACAGAAGGAAGTAGCTAATTCAGTGAACGATGCAGAAGGTAAATTAAAGTTCGCAGAGGATGTACTTGCTGAGGCTAAGAATAAGGAAAAGAAGAAGGAAGAGGAGAAAAAGAAGGAAGAAGCTGACAAGAAGGCAGCAGATGAAGTCATCTCCAAGATCAGTAAGCTTCCGAACAATGCCGGAGTATCTGACGAGGCTGCAGTCAAGGCAGCAAGAGCAGCTTATGATGCACTTACAGCAGATCAGAAGAAGCTGGTTGATGCTTCAATCGTAAAGAAGCTCACAGCGGCTGAAGATTCAGTTGCTAAGGCTAAGAAAGCTTCAGAGAAAACTAACTACTCTAATGAGTGGATTAATGGCAAGTGGTACAACGAAGATGGTACCCAGACTTATCCGGGAACACTTTCATGGAAGAGTAATGCAACCGGTTGGTGGGTTGAAGACACAGATGGCTGGTATCCAACAAATCAGTGGCAGAAGATAGATGGTATATGGTACTTCTTCAAGCCGGATGGATATATGGCATCAAATGAATACTATAACGGTTACTGGTTCAACAGTGACGGTTCATGGGATTCACAGTATCTGCTTAGCTGGAAACAGAATTCAACCGGATGGTGGGTAGAGGATATCTCGGGCTGGTGGCCTGCAAGCAGCTGGCTCAAGATAGACGGCTACTGGTACTACTTCGATGCATCAGGCTACATGGTAACAAGCCAGTACGTAGACGGATGGTGGATCAGCGAAGACGGAGTTTGCTATTAAATTGTATATGGCACCTTTTTCCAATATGGTACCTGGCACCTTTTTTCAAAAAGGTGCCAGGTACTTTCCGTGATGTGACATTGCTGTGACAATTGGAGTGATAAAGTAGATTTAACAGAAAATCAAATAAATGTTTATTTTAATGGAGGAATGAGTTATGAAAAAGACATATGTAGTTTTAGCATCTGTAATGATGCTTGCCCTTGCAACAGGATGCGGCAAGGAGGAAAAAACAACTGAGGCAACAACAGAAGCTACAACTCAGGCTGTGACTACTACTGAAGAGGCAGTAGGTGGAGACCAGGTAGCAAATCCATGGAAGGCTATAACAGAGGATGAAGCTGTCGCTACAATCCCAAGACTCTTCAAGGCTCCTGAGGATGCTGAGGATGTAAAGTGGAGTATTATGGAGAGCGAAGAAACCAAGGAACCTATGGTGCAGCTCGATTTTGAGAGAGATGATACAGATTTCACTGCCAGAGCCGAGGTGGGTGGTAAGGAAGAAGATATCTCAGGTATGTATTATGATTGGACTGCAGAGGAGGATGTGACACTCTCTAACTGGGGTGATGGAAATATACCTGCAAAGCTATACGTTTTCTCTGAAGATGGTGCTGCAAAGGATATGCTGATTACCTGGTTTGATGTTGAGGTTGGTATAAACTATAGTCTCGGTGCAACCGGAGATGACCTGAATGGTCTGGATCTTTCAGCATTAGCAGCTCAGATGTATGCTGATAGAGAGGCAACTGAAGGAGACAGTGAGGGTGCTGAAAGCGATGGACAGAATCCTGTTATGAATATCATCGGAAAGTACGGCTGTGATCGTGCAACTATGACCATTGAAGCTCAGGGTACAGATGAAGCCAAGATAAATGTAACCTGGGGCTCAAGTGCATTTGAATATGCTGAATGGAATATGGTCGGAAAGTTTGATACCGCGACTAACACAGTTAATTATACTGACTGCGAGAAGAAGGTTGTTACCTTCAAGGATGAAGGTGTCATAGATAAAGAGGAAGTAGAATACACAGATGGAACAGGTTCTATAAAGGTGAATGACGACTATTCACTTGAGTGGGTAGACGACAAAGAGCATATAGCAGATGGCTCCAAATTTGTATTTGCTAACTAATTAAGCTATAATTGTAAGTCAAAGGATGCTTGCTTCTATTCTGGCCATGGCTATGATTTTCAGCCTGTTTTCCGGGATAGCGGCGTATGCTACTAAAATAATATATGGCACCCCTTTCGACAGGGGGTGCCATTTTTCGTTCGCGCGCCATGGG
>DGHK01000030.1:0-32480 GCA_002392655.1 Lachnospiraceae bacterium UBA3850
CCTGATGCACCAAAGAAGGAAGAGACAGCACCTTATGCAGGAACCGGAGTTCTTGGTGATGTGAACGTTGGAGATGAGATCACTTATAAGATAAGCTACAAGAACTATAAGGGTTCGGCAGCAGATGTAGCTATTTCAGATAAACTTGATAAAAACGTAGAGTTTGTCAGTGCAACAAATGGTACATATGATGCGGGAACACATACAGTAACATGGAACCTGACAAGTGTACCAAAGCTTACAGAAGGAATGGTTGAACTGAAAGTCAGAGTTCTTGAGGGAGCACTTAGCAGCAAGCAGGGACCCGGAAAGGTAGTAAACGGAGGAAGTACAGCGACAGTTAAGGTCGGAAACGATAAGGCTTACGAGCTTAACGAGGTAGAAAATCCTGTTAATGAATATACACCGGAGGATCCACACAAGAAGGAGATAGATCCTTACACCGGTAATGGAGAACTGGGACCGGTAAATGTAGGCGACGAGATCACATATGAAATCAGCTATAAGAACTACAAAACAATAGCAGCTGATGTTACTATAAAGGATCAACTTGACGAAAATGTAGAGTTTGTTGAAGCATCAGATAAAGGAACATATGATGCTGCTACACATACAGTTACATGGAAGCTTGCTGATGTTCTGAGATTAACAGAAGGAAAAGTAACTCTTAAGGTGAAAGTTCTCGAGGGAGCACTTAGCAGCAAGCAGGGACCCGGAAAGGTAGTAAACGGAGGAAGCACAGCAACAGTACAAATTGGAAATGAAACTGAGCAGAGCTTAGAATTAGTTGAAAATCCTGTTCCGGATCCGCCAAGTAAAAAGGAAATTGTTCCTTATGAAGGTAATGGAGTGCTCGGAGAAGTAAAAGTAGGTGATGAGATCACATACGAAATCACCTACAAGAACTATAAGGGGTCAGCAGCAGATGTAGTGATAAAGGATCTGCTCGATGCAAATGTAAAACTTGTAAATGCTTCAGATTCGGGAATAATATCTGGAGCAGATTCTACTACAGGTGGTGGCGGAACAGTCACATGGACAATCGTTGGTGTTGATGCAGGAAAGAGCGGTAAAGTAACAGTCACTGTTAAAGTTCTTGAAGGAGCTCAAAGTTCAAAGGGTGGACCGGGCAAGGTTGTTAATGGTGGAAGCACAGCTACGGTACAGGTCGGAAACGACAACGCATACATCCTTGATCTGGTAGAAAATCCTGTAAAGGATGATATTCCGGAAGAACCAGAAAAGAAGAATGATACACCTGAGACTCCTGAAAAGAAGGATGTAACACCTGAGACTCCTTCGAAGGAAACGACACCGGAAACACCACAGACTACAGGTGGTTCAAACAAGGAGCCTGGAGCTCAAAAGGAAGCAACAGCCGAGAATCCGCCGGCACAGAATCCACCAGTGCGTAAGACTCCGGCAACAGGAGATACATCACCTGTTACAGCGGCAGTGCTTATAATGATAGTATCACTAATGGCAGTGGTTATTGTGGGCTATAAAAGGAAAACAAAGAAGACAGACTAAACTTAACATTAATTAAAAAATGGTACGGTTCCATGTCAGAACCGTACCATTTGTTTGTAAAAAAGTAACTTTGCGAATTATTTTTTTAGGCTGAAGATTCTTTCTCTAACAGTCTTGCTCTTTCCCGGATCCAGCTCCTCATAGCCTGATTCTTCTCCGGGGAGAGGAAGGTTTGGTGCATCGATCATCCATGTAGATGGTTCAGGACAGAAGTACCCCTTCTCACCTCCATCGTTCCAGATAACCCAGAATTTGAAGTTATCATCAACCTCGTAACGTATTTCAATGCCGGTCTTCAGATCGGTCATTATTGCTCCTCTGAATGGAAGTCCGTCAACATCATAGGTTTCACAGTTATATACATCGTTATTGATAATATGTTTTACAGGTATCATAGAACCTGTGAGATACTGTCTGTCGTGATTATCAAGAGATATGAAATCACAGGTTGGCAGATTTCTCTGGTTGAGAGGCCATTTATCACCGATGGTTACAAACATTCTTGTATCAAACGGATCACCATCCTTGGTGAAAGGACCGTTTATAGTAGTATGATTGCAGACTCCATAAGGTAGCTGCTTGTCTGATGTGTTTGTAATAGTAAACTCGTAGTACATTCCTTCTTCAGAAAGCTTAAATGTATACTCGGCTTTGAAGCTTACAGGGAATGTTTCAAAGAAAGGATCCTTTGAATTATATACGTATTCAGTTCTGGCTACGGCACTGCTTCCTTCGACTCTTACATCAACTACGCTATGTTCTCTTTTGTGGAGGAAACCATGAAGCGCGTTGTTTCCTTCCTTATCAACGATAGGAAAAGTATAAGTAGCATCGCTTGCTTTCAGTATTCCGTCTCTGAGTCTGTTAGGATAGAAGAGTGTAGGGAAACCATACACCTCAGCGCTTTGCTTCAGTTCTTCTATAGATAGACTTTCATCGTTTCTGAAGAAGCTGACATCATTTTCATTATCTGTCATTTTGATGATATTACTTCCGAGGAAAGGTGCAATAATCGCACTATACTTACCTGCAGTAAGCGAAATAGCATTTTTCTCTTTATATTTGATAAGTTCTGCTGTAATAGCCATAATAAACCTCCGTAGCCCCTGTCGATTTGTTTATTTTAATCTTGCGCTGAGCTTTGCAGCCAGCTCAGACTGTTCTTCGTTATTTACTTCCTTCTGTGGCCATCCGATATTGCAACCGTCATTATCATATCTCGGTATTATATGAACGTGGAAGTGGAAAACTGTCTGTCCTGCAGCGGTACCGTTGTTCTGCACAACATTTACTCCGTCACATCCGAACTCTTCCTTGAGCGCTGTGGCAATCTTCTTAGCAAGAGGGAGAACCTTGGCGCTTACAGCATCATCTATCTCGAACAGATTGTCATAGTGCTGTTTTGGAAGTATAAGAGCGTGTCCTTTATTTGCAGGTGACGCATCTAGAATTACAGTAAAATCATCGTCTTCATATATTTTGTTTGTTGGAATTGCTCCGTTTGCAAGAGCGCAGAATATGCAATCATCCTTAACCATTTCAACTACTCTCCTTCTGATAAGATTAACTAAATCATTATATCATTTTGGACAAAAATAAGTCAATGGGGCGTTTCTTTTTGACTCATATTTACTAAGTGACAAAATCGCTATAATTCGTTATAATGTTTACTTGTGAGATATTAAACATTATTTATATATGAGGTACTAATAAATGGAACGTAGATTTTTTACTTCGGAATCAGTTACTGAAGGGCATCCGGACAAAATATGTGATCAGATATCAGATGCGATACTTGACGAGATGATAAAACAGGATCCAAACAGCCGAGTGGCATGTGAGACGACATGTACAACAGGAATGGTTTTTGTTATGGGTGAGATAACTACTGAGGCCTATGTAGATATTCAGAGGGTTGTCAGAAATACAGTAAGAGAAATCGGATATGACAGAGCCAAATATGGATTTGACTGTGATACCTGCGGAGTTATTGTGGCTATTGATGAACAGTCAGCAGATATCGCAATGGGTGTAGATAAAGCTCTTGAGGCAAGAGAAAACAATATGTCCGATGAGGAGATTGAGGCAATAGGAGCCGGAGATCAGGGGCTTATGTTTGGATATGCCACAAACGAGACTCCGGAGTTCATGCCGTATCCGATATCTATGGCACATAAATTATCACTTAAGCTTTCCGAGGTCAGAAAGGATGGAACGCTTCCGTATCTCAGACCGGATGGTAAGACACAGGTTACTGTTGAGTATGACGAGGATGGAAAGCCTGCAAGAATTGATACGGTAGTTCTTTCGACTCAGCATAGTGAGGAAGTGACTCAGGAGCAGATTCATGAGGATATACGTAAATATGTTTTTGACGCTGTGCTTCCACAGGATATGATAGATGAAAATACTAAATATTTTATCAACCCAACCGGACGTTTCGTTATAGGTGGACCTCACGGAGATTCCGGCCTTACAGGACGTAAGATAATAGTAGATACCTACGGTGGATATGCTCGTCACGGCGGCGGTGCATTCTCAGGAAAGGATCCTACAAAGGTTGACAGATCTGCATCCTATGCAGCTAGATATGTAGCTAAGAATATCGTGGCGGCAGGACTTGCAGACAAATGTGAGCTTCAGCTTTCATACGCAATCGGCGTTGCAAGACCTACTTCAATCATGGTGGATACATTTGGCACAGGAAAAATAAGCGATGAGAAGATAGTAGAAATCGTGAGAGAAAACTTTGACTTAAGACCTGCAGGAATCATCAAGATGCTTGACCTTCGTCGCCCGATTTATAAGCAGACAGCTGCATATGGACACTTTGGTCGTACGGACATCGATGTTCCTTGGGAGCATACAGATATGGCTGAAAAGCTGGCGAGTTATCTTTAATCAGATACACAAATCATAGAATATAATGACAGCGAGGAATTCAATATGAAAAATATGCTTAACTTTAAAAACTTCTCGGCAGAGGAGCTTATGGAGATACTTGAAATAGCGCAGGACATGAAGAAAAATCCTGAGAAGTATGCGCATGCGCTTGAGGGAAAGAAGCTTTATTCTCTGTTTGAAAAAACTTCAACAAGAACATTTCTCTCGTTTGCAACAGGAATCACTGAGCTGGGTGGAAGCTACTTCAATCAGCTTTGGGAGGATTCAAATTTCGTTCTTGGCGAGCCTATTTCTGAGATAAAATACGTGTGCAGAAATGTAGATATCATTATGGCACGTCTTGTTAAAAATGAAACAGTTGAGCTCTTCGGAGAAAATGTTACAGTTCCGTTTATCAATGGCTGTGACAGTTCTTATCATCCATGTCAGATACTGGCGGATGCGCTTACTGTTATCGAGAAGTTCGGTAATCTGAATGTTAACTTCATGTACATCGGTGCTAAGAATAATGTATTCAATTCACTCGTTGAATTCTTTGCAAAGATGCAGAAGGGAACTCTTTATGGACTTACACCACTTGTAAACAATACTGCTTGTGGTGATGACTTCTATGAGACTGCTAAGGCAACAGGATTCTACAAAGAACTTGATCCGGCTATGTCGATGGAAGAAGCTCATGAGTATGCAAAGAAGATGAATATCATTTATACAGATACATGGGTTGATATGGAGTTCTTCAACAATCCTGCATATCAGAAGCAGAAGGAAGAGACTCTGGCGAAGATGATGCCATATCAGATCAACGATGAATTCCTTGAAGGAAGTGATGCTCTCGTATTCCATGACATGCCTATGCATGTCGGTTTTGAGATTTCCGAAAGCGTTGAGAAAAAGCATATGGAAACTATACTTGATGAGGCAGAAAACAGACGCCACGCTGAAAAGGCTGTTATGTACTATCTGCTTACAAAATGTTAAAAAATTTACAAATTAAATGACGCGATGCATCACATGGGTGATGCTGACCGTCATTTATCTTTATGCAAAAGGGAATTTATATAGGAGAAAGATTTATATGAAACATTTAATTGATCCGATGGACTTATCAATGGATGAACTGGACGAAGTGCTTGAACTCGGTGAAGAGATATTTGAAAATCCTGAGAAGTACGCCGAGATTGCCAAGGGGAAGAAAATAGCTACACTTTTTTATGAGCCTTCCACAAGAACAAGACTCAGCTTTGAGTCGGCAATGCTGGATCTCGGTGGAAATGTAATCGGCTTTTCTTCAGCGACGGACTCATCTGTTTCTAAGGGAGAGTCTGTAGAGGATACAGTAAGAACAGTAGGATGTTTTGCGGATGTAATTGCAATGAGACATCCGAATGAAGGTGCTCCAAAGCTTGCGTCAATGTTTTCGCCGGTTCCTATCATAAACGCCGGAGATGGTGGTCACAATCATCCGACTCAGACACTTACGGATCTTATTACAATAAGAAAAGAAAAAGGAAGACTGGATAATATGATAATCGGCCTTTGCGGTGACTTAAAGTTTGGTCGTACTGTTCACAGTCTTATAAAGGCGATGTCCAGATATAAAGGGATAAAGTTTGTTCTTATATCTCCTAAGGAGTTGAGGGTTCCGGATTATATCATTTCAGAAGTAATCGAACCGGCAGGTCTCGAGTATGAAGAGGTTGAATCTCTTGAAGAAAATATCGGAAAAGTAGATATCCTCTATATGACAAGAGTTCAGAGAGAACGTTTCTTCAACGAGGCTGATTACGTACGTTTGAAGGATACCTACATTCTCGATAGAAAGAAGATGAAGCTTGCGAAGGAAGATATGATAATTCTCCATCCGCTTCCCAGAGTAAATGAGATATCGCCATCAGTTGATGATGATCCGAGAGCCTGCTATTTCCGTCAGGTTAAGTACGGCAAGTTTGTAAGAATGGCTCTGATATGTAAACTGACCGGACTCGTTCCGTGGAAAGAATAGTCTGAATTATCTAATTGGAAGGAAGGAATTGTTATGAAGATAGATAGTATACAGAACGGAATAGTTCTTGATCATATAACTGCAGGAAATGCAATGCGCCTCTACTATGATCTCGGTCTTGATAAGCTGGACTGCAGTGTTGCTATGATGCAGAATGTTAAGTCCGGTAAGATGGGCAAGAAGGATATCATCAAGGTTGATATGGCTGAATATGATATAAACTTCGATGTGATCGGTTACATAGACCCAGGTGTTACAGTTTGTATTATCAAGGATGGGGTGACAGTTGAGAAAAAGAAGGTTGCGCTTCCTACAAAGCTGGTGAACATCCAGAAATGTAAAAACCCGAGATGCATCACTGCAATAGAACCGAACATCCCGCACATCTTCAAACTCACCGATCCCGAAAAGAGAGTATATAGATGTATATACTGTGAAGACAGTGCCAGATCGTAAGATCTGGCATCCGAACGACAGTGAGGACATGTTGCGCAAGGCGCAACCATGGTTTGCTTTGCAAACCATGCAAATCCGTGGAGCGGATTTGATGCAGACAGTGCCAGGTCGTAAGACATAAAAAATAAGTGCCGTAATCGGCACTTATTTTTTATGTCTATTTATAATGCATACTCCAATCAGAAGAAGCAGTGTGGCCAAGCTTATGATTACTCCGGCAAGCTCGCCCGGTATCTGATAATCTATGTTTATTTCATGCGAACCGCTTGTGATAGGTATTCCGATTCCACCTAGAAATTCTGAGGTGCTTACCTCTTTTTTGTCGATATAAACCTTCCAGTTATCAGAGTAAGGGAGGGATAAATAAAGCGTTCCATCGATAGCTGTATCAATGCTTCCGGTGATCTTATTATCTTTATACTCTACACTGCTCATACAGTTCTTAGACAGAGTATCGTGCAGCGAACCGAGGGCGGAGGCATCTAGAATAACCAGCTTCGGTTTGTCATCCATGTCGCTTAGTTCATCCAGTGTAAAATTAAAAAATAACTCCTGACCGTTACCATTCAGACTTCCAACGTAGTATATCTCATTTCCGGCATAGGTATATGCGTTTCCTTTGACGCCGGCGTCCGGTCTGAATAAAACAGACTTATACATTTTTCCACTATATTCAGCTTGATCAGGCGAAATCTCATAATCAAAAGGGATATCTACATATATATCAGTACCGCCCAAAGCTTTGGCCAGACTGTTTTGATATTCGATCGGACTACCATAATCCGAGATGCTAATGTCGGCCGCTTCTTTGTTTGTTACCACAAAGCCGAAGGATATATAATTTGGATTTTCATATACGTGGAGATTTTCATAGGTGTCCTTTTCTCCGTAGAGCGTATATGGAGAAAGGCCGGGTCCATCGCTGATATGGAATCTGACTCCCAGCATCATGTTGGCCAGAGGGTTTCCGCCGTAGTAATTCAGATTGTTTGCACCGGCAGAGAGATTATAGCATCTGGCTCTGTCTATCATGCCTGAAGTGGTGTCAGAATTAAAAAATGTTAAAGTGCTGATATCAGTCATATTTCCGATATTGTAATAAGTGGCCGAGCTTCCCATGAATTCTGTCAGGTTATAGAAGTCCTTCATCTCCGGATTTCTATCGGCAATCTGATCTATTTTCTCGGAATCACTGATAATTACAGAGTCACCCTTCATCTGGCTCGGGAAGGTATACAGACAGTTCATAAGAATCTCAAATGCGGTAATGAACAGGATGCATCTGAACATCCATGTGATTTTAATCCTCGACACGATGCAGGCAAGTGAAACAACACAGTATATAACCAGAAATGTAATCGATACCGCGACAGATGCTTTCGGAATATTCTTATTTATGACATACAAAATGATGAAGATACATGCAGGAACAGATGTGCAACAAAGTATCAGACTTTTTTTGATTTCATCTGAATTAAGGATTACATCTGACAGCATCTGAATCAAAAGGAATACAAAGAACATGGCGAATCTGTTCGGCACCATGGTCTGGAAATGAAAACCGTGAAGTATATAGTTGAAAGGCTCGTTGTTAAATGCAAAAACAAGTATGGCAAGAAGCACTGTTCTTCGGATGCGTTCACTCAGGGTTATCCTCTTGCAAAGAATAAAGAGCGGAATAACTGCGAGCATGATCATTCCACAGTAAACAGCAGCCTGTCCCTTATCAGAGCTTACAGCATCCATTTTGTTAAACATTCTGTAGTTGGAAAAGGCTGACAGAAAATTCCTGAAGAAAACAGAAAGTGAGGCTGAAGCCTGATCTGAAGCTGTATATGCTGAGTCTTTGGTAAGCGTATAAACGGGCACCAGATAGAAGGCTGCGAGTCCGGCAGAAATAATTGAAGTTGCGATAAATCTTAGTGCACTCTTAAAAAAAGCGCTGATGCTTTCAAAGTGCATAGTAAGAAAATACAGTGCCAGAAATTCACAAAGTATGAAAGCGGGATAAGGGTTATATAGCATAGTGATAATCAGGATGCATATATAAAGAACCTTTTTGTTTTTATATACGAGCTGTTCCATTCCGAGAATGAGAAGCGGAAGGAAACAGGCGTACTTAAAAAGCTCATAGGAAAACATGATCAGATTGAATGAGCAAAATGTATAAGCCAGGGCAATCGGTACCAGGCGCATATCCTGCTTATCAAAACGACTTCCATGTCTATGCGTAAGATAGAAAATTATCATTATTCCAGATATGATCAGATTCAGGAATAAAGAACATGTATAATCCAAAAGGATCAGGGATTTACCGGTAAAAAAGTATTTAAAAATGAGCCAGGGATGAGTGATATCATATATCCTATAGGCGAACATACTGTAGAATCCGCCTGAGTTAAAGTTGTAATAGTAGGGCAGACCGTGTTTTTTTATCTCAGAGATGTTTGCAACATGCTTAGTAAAAAGCTGCTCCATTCCGTCACCCTTTATAGCGGGCAGATCACCGAAGGGATATCTGTTTGCGATGAGCAGGCAGATGAGAGATACAGTGATGATAATGAAGATGCATAACAAATACACTCTGTTATCCTTCAGAGTCTCTGTAAACGAATTCGATTTTTTCTTTATGTTTTTCTGTTTTGCTTTGCTGCTCACGATGCTTCTGACTCCCTGATTTTGAAATAACATATGATATTATAGCATTTGTAATATATAAGATAAAGGATTGTTTTTTTCGCTTAAAGTGGTAAAATCATAATGTATTATATGGACGGTTTTGATACGGTAATAACAGCCGTCTTATAAAGAAAAGGAGGGGTAAAATGAGAAAAAAAGAGTTATGGCGGTTCATAGCTATGATGCTGGCATTTATACTGGTTGTCAGTGTGATGAACGTGCCGAAGTTTTCGGGGGATGCGTATGCAGCATCTGGTGTGGAGTATGAGATTTCTTCGAGTGTTAAAGAATCATATGATGTCAATGATGTTATGCCTATCAAGATTAAATTTACTATCACACCGAAGATAGCTGAGGGCGAGGAATTTAAACTTTCAGTTAGTACTTATGAGCGTCCGATGAAGTGGGAAACTAAATCAGAAACTGTAATCGATAATTCAACTGTAGTGGAAATTGAAGGAACCAGAAATTCTGATGTGAATTTTTATGAGTATTGGGAATATTTAGGAGCAACTGTTATTGATTCCGGTAACCAGATGGTAGTTGCCAGTGCGTATTTTGGTACTCATATTACTAGCAGGCCATATACTGTAACAATGAATGGTAATGGCGGTCTTTATTATGACTATGAAACCAGTAAATATTTACCTAGTGTTACGTCCAGGGTAGGAGAAGGCTTAAGTTTATCCAATGCAGTCAGGTATTTTGAATGGAATGGAACAGGAAAAAAACTAATCGATGGTTATAAGATATCCGGTGATTCAAGCGGAAAGGTATATACCGATGATTATACAAGATTTGAAAAAAACCCTGATAAATATGCTTATATCTATGACTATTATGTAAAGAGTAATGTGACAGCTGATTGTGTTTGGGCTGACGCTGTAGATATTACATTTAAGTCAGGTAGTGAAGGATATTTCAGCAAGTGGAAAGAAGATGGGAAGTATTATTATAATACTGAATATACCAATACGGTAAGAAAAGGAGAAAACCTAAATTCTGGCGGATATTATGTTAGCACACCAGTGTCAGATTTGAACAAGGTTTTTATGGGCTGGAGATGTAGTGGTGACAACAAACTATATACATCGGATGCTTTGGCGAATTATGTTCCTACTTCTGATGTGACATTTACAGCAGAGTATATGGGAGCCTATACGGTTAAATTTGTGGCTAATGGTGGAGATATGTATGGTGATGATGGTAAGGTCAATGAATTATCCTGGTCATATAAGCCTAATTCTTATCTTACTGGAGGACCATATATATCTAGACAAGGCTATGTACTGAAGGGATGGAATGACGGAAGTAAAACATATTCCAACGATGAATTAAATAACTACAAGGTTACAAAGAATATTACATTAACTGCTGAGTGGTATAAATCTGTTGATGCTGCACTTAACCTTCATTCAAATTATCCGAAAAACTGGGGTTATAAAGATAGCAGATATACTATTAAGACAAAAGCGGAGCAGACTTATAGTACCTCTCTTTCCAGCAGGCCTAGTTATTTCAATAATCCCGGAAAGTATGCTGTGGCATCTTATCATACCAGCAATGGAACAAAGTATGAAACTGATACTGTAATCTTTCCACCGGCAGGTACTACAGAGCTTTATGCAGACTGGGTTGAGTACAATCAGTACAAGATAAATCTGCATTCAAACTATCCGTCAGGATGGGGGCTGGAGCAGACAGTAACAGAAAGAAATGCATATTCATATGAGTGGTTCTATCCAAACAGACAGACCACGACAAATATGACAAAGGGTTATGTGGAATACTACATCAGCTACTGGTTCTACTATAATAAAGATGGCGAGAAGGTTCCTGTTTCTAACAGATTTAAACCGACATCCAATATGGAGCTTTATGCTAACTGGACCACAGACACCACTCATTCACATGTATGGGATGGTGGAAAGGTTATCAAGGAACCAACCTATGACGCAGAAGGTCGCAAGGTCTTCAAATGTAAGAATTGTAGTGAGGAACATATAGAAGCCATACCTAAGAAGGAACGTCCGAAGCCGGAGAAAAAATACTCAGAAGAATGGGTAGGTGGAAAGTGGTATGAGAAGGACGGAAGTCAGAAGTATGCACCAACAGGTTCCTGGAAGGGCAACGCTACTGGATGGTGGTTCGAGGATACTTCAGGCTGGTATCCGAGTGATCAGTGGCAGAAGATCGACGGAGCGTGGTATTACTTCAAACCGGATGGATATATAGCTTGTGATGAATATTACAAGGGATATTGGTTCAAGTCAGACGGTACCTGGGATGATCGTTACTACCTGACATGGAAGTCGAATGCAACAGGCTGGTGGGTTGAAGATAAATCCGGATGGTGGCCACAGTCAAGCTGGCTCAAGATAGACGGATGCTGGTACTACTTCGACGCGTCAGGTTATATGGTTACAAGTCAGTATGTAGATGGCTATTGGATCGATGCTGACGGAGTATGCAGATAAGAGCATAAGTCAATTGTATTATTATAAAAAGTAATATATAATAAGCTAGTGGGGAAGGTTCAGGGAATCATCAACGAACCGTCCCCATTATCTTATTTTAAGGAGTTTCACATGATAAAAGCAGATAATTTGTCAATGGTATATGGTAAGGATTTTAAGGCAGTTGATAAATTGTCCTTTGAGATAAAGCCCGGTGAGATAGTGGGATTTGCCGGTCCTAACGGTGCAGGTAAAACCACGGCTATCAAAATGCTTACCGGAATACTTAAGCCTACTGAGGGAAGTGCAATCATAAACGGATTTGATATAGTGAAGGAGCCGATCAAGGCAAAGGAGAGCTTCGCCTATATAGCAGATAATCCGGATATTCTCCTTCAGCTGACAGGAATAGAATATATCAATTATATTGCAAATCTGTATAAGGTTCCTATGGATACACGTGAGGACAGGATAAATGAACTGGCCGAGAGGTTCGGTATAAAAGATTCACTTGGACGTCCGATGAAGGAATATTCTCACGGAATGAGACAGAAGACTATGGTGATTGCTGCACTTATTCATAATCCTCCGGCATGGATTCTTGATGAGCCTATGACGGGACTTGATCCTACCGCTGCATTTGAGCTGAAACAAATGATGAAGGAACATGCAGAAAAGGGAAATGCTGTTCTGTTTTCCACTCATGTTCTTGAGGTTGCAGAGAAACTGTGTGACCGGATAATGATCATAAATCATGGAAAGAATCTGTACCAGGGAACAGTTGATGCACTTAAGGCCGAGCATCCCGGAGAGGATCTGGAGGCCATATTCATTAAGATGATCGGCGGAAAAGCAGAGTAGCTTTGGAAGGAGCGATTTGTTGAAAGCAGTAGATACGACAAATTCTATAGGAATCAGATCACTGATAAAAATATTCAGTAAAAATACTGAGATGCAGATGCCTGAGAAAACCGGTTACAAGGTTTTGGCACTTATTGCAGTGCTCGGGATTATGATACCCTGCACACTGGTTGTAGGATATATCAGCTTTGTAATGACAGAAGCTCTTATTGAAGCAGAAAATCCCGGAGGTGGACTGCTGTTTGAGATGCAGATACTTTCGGCATTTTCTATGATATTCGGAATACTTATCATATTCAGCGTGATGTTTTTCTCCTCTGACAGGGAGCATTTTGTCACGCTGCCCATACCAACCCATCACCTCATGATGGCGAAATTTTTCTATGCATATATGGCTGAAAGTCTGATGGAGTTCGTTGTCCTTCTGGCTGCATTTATAGGTTACTTTATAGCAGTCGGAAAAAACCTGGGAATGGCAGCTTGTCTGAACCCGGTTTCAATCATTGCCTCACTTGCCGGGATATTCCTTATCCCGCTGGTGCCTATGATTTATTCGGCTATATTCAGTATCCTGCTTATGGCAGCTCTCAGCAGGGTTAAGAGTACCAAGGTGTTTTACAGATTGTCGACTCTGTTTCTGCTTATTTTTGCTGGATTGTTTCTTCTGTCTCTTCGTGGAATCGGTGAGATAAATATGGAGAACTACGTTGAATCTCTCGGAAGCGGAAATAATCTGATGCTGAAAACTCTGAATATCGTATTCTTCCCCGTTCCGTGGCTTTCAGATGCAATCAGTGATGGAAGTATAGTCTGGCTCCTACTCAGTCTGCTTGGAAACGTGGCTCTTCTTGCTATACTTTACTTCCTGGGAAAAGCGCTTTATCAGAAGGGGCTGTATACGGCGGCTTCTCTGGGATCAGCAAAGAAGGCTGATATAAAGAAGGGCGATATAACAGATGCATCTCAGTTCAAGGCAAGCCTTATGAAGGAACTCAGAGTAATCCTCAGAACTAAAGCCTTCTCCGGTAACTGTGCATATATCAATGCACTCTGGCCGGTGGGTGCATTTCTTTTATTCCATTTTACAAAGGGGAAGGGGACGATAGCGGACTTTGTTTATATGTATCAGGCAGGTAAGGAACGTGCTGAGATGATAATGCTTGTTGTTATCGTGTCCATAGCATTTATCGCGACAGCTCTTAATTCGCTTGCATCAACTGCATTTACGAGGGAGGGACAGCACCTCAGTCTTATCAAGTTTATACCTGTTCCATTTGAGACACAGCTCTATGCAAAAGCATTTGTAAGTTTCATGTTTACATATCCTATGCTTGTAATTACAGATATCATAATCTGTGTATACTTGAAGGCCCCAATATATATGTGTGTTTTCTATGCTATTGTTATGTTGCTTGCTCACATCATTTCCATGGTGATCGGAATACTTATGGACAGCACCTCGCCGTATGTGGAATGGGATGATGAATATAGCGCTCTCAGAGGTAATCTGAATACGTTTTTCAATATGGCTATAATGATTGTTCTGAGTATTGTTATGATCGGACTCGGAGTTCTGATGTATGAACTGCTGAAGCTCCCGATAGGTACATTTTATATAGTTATTCTGGTTATTCTTACGGGAGTTATGATCAGAATGGTTATTGCCGGAAAGAAAAAAATAATCCGAAATATGGAAAATTTATGCAATTCGTAGGGCGTGACGTAACATTTTTGTAATATTTGGTGTTTACAAATAAGATTTTTATGTTATAATAATGTAGTTGATTTATATTATGTGAACCAAAGGATGATATTTTTCCAATGAGACCATATGAAGAACAGTATGTCATCAGAGGCGGGAAACCGCTCGAGGGTGAGGTCGTAATAGCAGGTGCGAAGAACGCTGCACTTGGTATCCTGGCCGCAGCCGTAATGACAGACGACAAGGTTACAATTGAAAATGTTCCATATGTATCCGATACGAGAACCCTACTCAAGGCTATCGAAAATATCGGAGCGACAGTTGAATATAAGGATAAACACACAGTAGTTATTTGTGGAAAGGGCATCAGAGAGAGACAGCCTGTAGATGATGAATACATCAGGCGAATAAGAGCTTCCTACTATCTGATAGGAGCACTTCTCGGAAAGCATAAGTATGCAAATGTTGCTCTCCCGGGTGGATGTGATATAGGCGCTCGTCCGATCGACCTCCACATCAAAGGCTTCGAAAAACTCGGTTCAAGAACTGAGATAGTGTCAGGTGGAAGCATAATCGCTGAGGCTGAGGAGCTTCACGGAGCTCATATCTATCTTGATACAGTTTCTGTAGGTGCAACTATCAACATTATGATGGCAGCAGCACTTAGTCCGGGAAAAACTACTATTGAGAATGCGGCAAAAGAACCGCACATAGTAGACGTAGCAAACTTCCTTAATACAATGGGAGCAAATATAAAGGGTGCCGGTACTGATGTTATCCGCGTCAGAGGTGTTGAAAAGCTTCACGGAGCTGAGTATTCAATTATTCCTGATCAGATAGAAGCAGGAACCTTCATGGCGATGGCGGTAGCAACCAGAGGAAATATACTTATTAAGAATGTTATTCCTAAGCACCTTGAGGCCATCTCTTCAAAGCTGGTTGAGATGGGAGCTCACGTAATTGAGTATGATGATTCTGTAAGAGTTATGGCTGATGGGGATCTGAAGTCAACTCAGGTTAAGACGCTTCCTTATCCTGGTTTTCCTACAGATATGCAGGCTCAGATGGCAGCGATACTTGCCCTGGCAGACGGAACGAGTATCGTCACAGAAAGTATCTTTGAGAATCGATTCAGATATGTTGCTGAACTCGTTCGAATGGGAGCGAAGATAAGAGTCGAAGGTAATTCTGCTATCATAACAGGAATCAAGAAGTATAACGGTGCAAACTTAAGAGCATCAGATCTGAGAGCCGGAGCTGCACTTGTTATAGCGGCACTTTCTGCAGAGGGTGT
Organism: Lachnospiraceae bacterium UBA3850; assembly: GCA_002392655.1. Lineage (GTDB taxonomy): Bacteria > Bacillota > Clostridia > Lachnospirales > Lachnospiraceae > Eubacterium_Q. The sequence continues at coordinate 15,885 of DGHK01000030.1, forward strand.
AAGCGTAATCGAAGATATACAGTATATCAAGCGTGGTTATGAAGACTTTGACCAGAAGATAAGAGATCTCGGCGGAGTTATGGAAATAGCCGAAAACGAAAAGGATGTACAGAAGAAAAAACTTCAAGTGATATAAAAAATCGGTCGCCGGGGTGCGACTGATTTTTTTTCTTTATTCTATTGAACTATTGTGTTAAAATACAAAGTAGCGCTTTGTTTTCATAAGACTAAAAGCGGTAAAGGAGTAAAAAAATGGCAAAAAAACCTTATTACATTACAACAGCGATTGCTTATGCGTCAGGTAAACCTCATATAGGTAATACTTATGAAATCGTACTTGCAGACAGCATAGCAAGGTACAAGAGATTCATCGGATATGATGTTAGATTCCAGACAGGAACCGATGAACATGGTCAAAAGATTGAAACCAAGGCCTTTGAAGAACTGAGCACACCTAAAGAGTTCGTTGATGAGAAGGCTGCTGAGATAAAGCGTATCTGGGACCTTATGAACACATCCTATGATAAGTTTATCAGAACAACAGATGAGTATCATGAGAAGCAGGTACAGAAGATATTTAAGAAACTTTACGACCAGGGAGATATTTATAAGGGTTCATATGATGGACTTTACTGTACACCTTGTGAGTCCTTCTGGACAAAGTCACAGCTGGTAGATGGATGCTGTCCTGACTGTGGACGTCCTGTAAAGGAAGCTTCAGAGGAAGCTTACTTCTTTAAGATGAGCAAGTATGCTCCTAAGCTTATAAAGTATATAGAGGACAATCCGGAGTTCATTCAGCCGGAGGTTCGTAAAAACGAGATGATCAATACATTTTTGAAACCGGGACTTCAGGATCTTTGTGTATCCAGAACGTCATTCAAGTGGGGAATTCCGGTTGACTTTGATCCGAATCACGTTGTGTATGTATGGATCGATGCTCTTTCAAACTACATCACCGGACTTGGTTATGATGTTGATGGAAATAGTGATCCTTTATATGAAAAGTACTGGCCGGCAGATCTTCATCTGATTGGAAAGGACATTCTGAGATTCCATACCATTTACTGGCCTATAATGCTTATGGCACTCGGTGAGCCGCTTCCGAAACAGGTATTTGGACACCCATGGCTGCTTCAGAGTGATGGCAAGATGAGCAAGTCTCGTGGAAATGTACTTTACGCTGATGACATGGTTGACTTCTTTGGAGTAGATGCAGTCAGATATTTCCTGCTTCATGAGATGCCATTTGAAAGTGATGGAGTTGTATCATGGGAGCTTCTCATTGAGAGAATCAATTCAGATCTTGCCAACACACTTGGTAATCTCGTAAACAGAACTATCTCTATGTCAAACAAATATTTTGGCGGAGTAGTTACAAACACGGGAGTTAACGAAGAGGTTGATGAGGATCTGAAGAAGACTGTGATTGATGCAAGACTCAGAATAAATATCTGCATGGACAAGCTTCGTGTCGCTGATGCAATTACTGAGATATGGACTATCTTTAAGAGATGTAACAAGTATATAGATGAGACAATGCCTTGGGCACTTGCAAAGGAAGAGGATAAGCAGTCAAGACTAAACACTGTTCTTTATAACCTCATAGAGGGTATCACGATAGGTGCTTCCTTCCTTGAGCCATTTATGCCTGAGACTTCAGCCAAGATACTTGCACAGCTGAATACACAGAAGAGATCTGTTATCGAGCTTGGCGAGTTCGGACTCTATCCTTCAGGAAACAGAGTAACTGATACTCCGGAGATTCTTTTTGCAAGAATAGATACTCAGGAAATGCTCAATGAGATAGAGAGAAAATTCCCTTCAGTTGTTGAGCCTGAGGTTGATCCTGAGGAAGAAAAGAAGAAGGAAGAGGCAAAGAAGAAGGCTGAGAAGACAGAACCTACTAAGGTCGAGGCTGTTCAGAAGGCCCTTCTAAGTATAGACGACTTTGACAAGATGCAGCTTCAGGTTGGTGAGATACTTGAGTGTAATGAGGTTCCGAATTCAAAGAAGCTTCTCTGCTCACAAGTTCAGGTAGCCGGAAAGGTACTTCAGATAGTTTCGGGTATTAAGAATTATTACAAGGCCGAGGAAATGGTTGGAAAGAAGGTTGTAGTTATAACAAACCTCAAGCCTGCTAAGCTCGCCGGTATCTTGTCAGAAGGAATGCTTCTTTGTGCTGAAGATGATGAAGGAAATCTCGCGCTCCTTACAACGGAGAGAGACTTGCCGGCAGGTTCGATGATCAGTTAGGGGAGATAAGTGTGAAAACGAACAGGATAAAAAAAGCCGTATGCATAGTGCTGTGTTTGGCACTTGTGATGGGGGTTACCGGCTGCGGAAAAAAATCTTCGGATTATAAGGCCTATGTTAAAAGTCTGATAACCGCAAATTATCTAGGTATAACTGATGAATATGTTGATATGACGGGCTCCAATGAAGAGGATGCCGAGGCTATATATCTTCAGAATGTTACCAGACTTGCTGATAATCTGTCTCTGTATTATGGACTGGAAATAGCGGGAGATGAGCAACTTGCTCCGGCGATGGTTGATCTTGCTAAACAGATATACGGAAAAGCTAAATTTGAGGTTAATAGGGCTTACAAGGATAACAATATCTACTACGTAGAGCTTACGATATATCCGATAGATATACTGAATCAGACAAATGATCAGGTTGTTGAATATGTTGAACAATTCAATCAGGCAGTAGATAGTGGAAAGTATAACGATTATTCTAAGGAAGAGTATGAGTATGAATTTGCAAGTGGTATAATAGGTATTCTTGCAAATGCTGCGAATGAAATAAAGTATGGGGAACCGGAGGTTATATCCGTCAGGATCATAACATCAGGGGATACTTATTACATCGGAAATGAAGATGTAAGAAATATAGATAGATGTATATTAAATACTGACACGGAACTTATGATGAATGCACCGACGCCTACCGATGCTACAGAGCAGGAAACAGAGGTAACGGACGCAACATTAACGGATTCCGGTGAGTAAACTGAGAAGGTAAAAAACAAAAGCGGAGGTGTAGTATGTCAGGTAGTGGAGTAATCAGCAGATTAACAGAGGCATGTGCAAAGGAAAAGGGCGTCCTTATGCTTATGAATCTCGACAACTTCGGTCTCTTTAATGAGATTTACGGTGTTGAGGTAGGAGATGCTCTTCTTGAAAACTGTGTCAGGATAATCAACGAGGTTACGGAAGGAGATGACATAAAGGGTCGTCTTGGTGGAGATGAATTCATCATATTCTGCAAGAATCTTGAGGATAAAAATGAAGTGGCCGAGATGCTGGAGTACATCAATGAAAAGCTCGAGGATTCTATAGGTGAGCTTCTCGGAGAAGAGACAAACATATCGCTCGGTGTATCTATCGGAGCGGTTCATGTTCCTGAGTATGGAAATGACTATGAAGATCTGTTCCACAAGGCTGATACGGCACTTGACTACGTTAAGCAGACAGGTGAGCATGGCTGTGCATTCTATGAGTTCGATGAGACTCAGGATGGAGCAGGAAGAATCGATGACATAAGTAAATATATGGATGAGGCCGGGGATGAGAGAGGAGCTCTCTGGCTTGAGTATGATTACTTTAGTGTAGTATATAAGTTCTATACCAGATATCTGAAAACCTACGGCGGTGTTGCGGCAAAGATGCTGATCAAGGTTAAGCCGAAGGTAAATAACATAGGTGAAGAACATTTCAAGCAGATAGTTCGTGATTTCGGTAAGATCATAAATGTTACACTTAGAAAGAGTGACTTTATGATGCAGAGTGGTTCCAGTCAGTTCTTCCTTCTGCTTCCTGAAATTACGGAAGAGTATACAGATAAGGTTAAGAGAAGAATCGAGAAGAGATGGATAGATGTAGGTCTCAACGGAGTAATGGATATGACTATTGAGTCAGAACCTATCATAGCTCTTAACGATAAGGAAAAATAACTAGGGATAAACTTATGAATTATGAAAGCTATAAAACAGTAGAGGATTCGAGAACCGAGTGGCTAAAATGTATCCAGTACGAAGATATAAATGGCAGCGGAAGACTGTTCGGAGGACGTCTGATGCAGTGGATGGATGAGGTTGCCGGAATTGCTGCCACGAGGCATTGCGGAGGTTATGTAACAACTGCCGCGGTCGATAATCTGCAGTTTAAAGCAGGCTGTTTTATCAATGAGATCATAGTGATCAGAGCAAAGCTTACATATGTTGGACATACCTCTATGGAGGTCAGGGTGGATGTTTATATAGAGGACAGAGACTCAGGTCAACGTAGAGTTATAAATAGGGCTTACTTTACTGAAGTCCATGTTGATGAAAAGGGTAAACCGGTGCCGCTCAGATATGGGCTTAAGCCCGAGACGGAATTTGAGAAGGCAGAATGGGATGGTGCCAAGAAGAGACTTGAAATAAGAAGAAAAAGACGAGTCGAAGGTTTTTAAATCTCCGAGAATTGCGAAGCAATTCTCACGGAATTAAAGGAGGAAATGAGATGGAATTAAAACATGATGACAACAACACAAATCCAAATGTAAACCAGCCGTATAACGGAGACAGCTCTTACCCACAGCAGAGTCAGTCAGGTCAGTATAATCCGTACGGCCAGCCAAATCAGTACAACCCATATGGTCAGGTTAATCAGTCCAATCCATATGGACAGCAGTCTGATCCATACGGACAGTCCGGTATGTATGATCCTTCAGAGGCATATTACACACAGAGAGCTGCTGTAAACGGACCATATGATAATTCGTATGGCGCTCAGGACTATACAAATTCTGCAAGACCTGCATCACTTGCAGCTGGAGTTCTTGAAACTGCTCTTGCAAAGTCATTTTTGTATATGTTTATGGCACTGCTTGTTTCAGGTATTGTTGCATTCATGACAGCAAATGCCGGAGGCGGTCTTTACAGTGTATTCTGGGGAAGCGGTTCAATGGCTCCGCTGATCATATGCTTCATAGCTGAGTTTGCTCTTGTTATTGCTACAACAATGACAATCAAGAAGAATAACGTTGTGCTTTCTGCTATACTGTTCTTCTCGTTTGCAGTAGTAAACGGATTTACATTATCAGTAGTTCTTCTTGTATACCAGACACAGTCTGTTGCTTATGTATTCTTTATTACAGCAGCAATATTCGGTATCATGGCATTTATCGGTGCTACTACAAAGAGAGATCTGACAGGAATCGGATCTATCTGCCTGATGGGACTTATCGGTATCATTTTAGGAGGTATCGTTAATATATTTATGCGTTCATCAGGATTTGATTTTGCTATTACAATAATCGGCATTATCATATTTATCGGTCTTACTGCATATGATGCACAGAAGATTAAGCAGCTTGCTCAGGCTAACTCAGGTCTGTCGACAGATGTTATAGGACTTTACGGTGCAATGACTCTGTATCTTGACTTCATCAACCTGTTCCTGAAGCTTCTCAGACTTCTTGGAAAAAGGAACTAGTCAGATAGAAAAATGCTTGGATAGTAAAATAGTTAGTTAGATTTAACTTTTTGGTTGTTTTAAGTAGATTAATGGGTTATAATCTGTTTTGCGTGATTAATAATGCTCATAAGAGCAGAAAATAAACATAATGGAGGTAACAAAATGTTAGTTTCAGCTAAGGAAATGCTTGAGAAGGCTGTTGCAGGCGGATATGCAGTTGCACAGTTCAATATCAACAATCTTGAGTGGACAAAGTCAATCCTGCTTGAGTGTGAGGAGCTTAAGACTCCTGTTATCCTCGGTGTATCTGAGGGTGCCGGCAAGTATATGACAGGATTTAAGACAGTTGCTGCTATGGTTAAGGCTATGGATGAGTCTCTCGGAATTACAGTTCCTGTTGCTCTTCACCTTGATCATGGTTCATATGAAGGTGCAAAGGCTTGTATCGAAGCAGGCTTCACATCAATAATGTTCGATGGTTCTTCACTTCCAATCGATGAGAACATCGAGAAGACAAAAGAGCTCGTAGCTATCTGCCACGAGAAGGGAATCTCTATCGAAGCTGAGGTTGGTGGAATCGGTGGAGAAGAGGATGGCGTTTCATCAACAGGTGAGTGCGCAGATCCAGCAGAGTGTAAGATGATCAACGACCTCGGAGTAGACATGCTTGCATGTGGTATCGGTAACATCCATGGTAAGTATCCTGCAAACTGGGAAGGACTTCAGTTCCAGGTACTTGAGGCTGTTAAGGCTGAGATCGGAAATACTCCACTCGTACTTCACGGTGGTTCAGGAATCCCTGATGAGCAGATCAAGAAGGCTATCTCAATGGGAGTTGCAAAGGTTAATGTTAATACAGAGTGTCAGCTCGTATTTGCTGCTGCAACACGTAAGTACATCGAGGAAGGTAAGGATCAGCAGGGTAAGGGCTATGATCCTCGTAAGCTTCTTGCTCCTGGTGCTCAGGCTATCAGAGATGAAGTTAAGGATCGTGTAGCTGTATTCGGTTCTGCAGGAAAGGCTTGATCGGCTGAACAATAAGTTATAAAACAAATCAAAAAAGAAGTCATAATCAACAATTATGACTTCTTTTTTTGTATAAAGTGTAGTATACTAACATTAGGTATGTCTAAATGTGGAACAGGGGAAGAAGGAGAAAATAATGATTTTACTAGATACTCAAAAGGAAGAGTTTACCAAATTAAAAGATATAAGAATATTTGGGAATGATGATCAGGGTGAAAATATAAATGGTGATCTCCTTGTAATAGGTCTTGGCGGCGTTGGCGGTGCTGTAGTTACAGCTATGAAGGGAATGCTCAGAAACAAGATCACGTCAGAGGACAATATCAATTATCTGCTTATAGATTCTGATATTCCTGCAATGGAAGAAACCATTAAAAACAGCCGTGATGGGCTTGGACTTAATGCACTTGAGGTAATGAGTATATATAGGCCGAATCTTGAGGATATCCTCGAAAGAGGATATAACAGTAAACCAGTTCAGGAGAGCCTGGCAAAGTGGATGAGCCCTGATTTTCCGGCAATTCATATAGAGACGGATGGAGCACATGGAAACAGACAGATCGGAAGACTTATGTTCTCAAATGCATATGAGGATCTGAGAATTCTTCTTTTCGAGAAGCTTGAAGATATTCACAGCGATTCGGTTTCCGGAAAGCTTGATGTCATAATCGTATCCAGTACCTGTGGTGGAACAGGTAGTGGTATTCTTGCTGACCTTACATATAATATCAAGGCATATGGCAAGTCCAGAAAGTGGCAGAATTTCCGTGTTGGCGGATGTCTGCTCATGCCGGATGTCCTTTTCGCCGACAGAGTTGTATATGAGGATGATGAACTTAAAACACTCCTTCTTGCAAATGGATATGCAACCATGGATGAGGTTTCGGAACTTATGCAGTCCGGATATGAAGGAAGAAATTATGTGTTTGAGAGTACGTCTCATAGACTCAGCATGACTGAAAATATATTTGACAGCTGTATGCTTGTTTCAGGAAAGAAGGATAACCAGGGTTATATACCTAAGGAGATCATATATAATGATGTGGCATACTTCCTTTCAAAACTTGCATTTAATAAGTATATAGATGATGGTGATGAAAATGGAATGCGTCAGATTCTCAGAGATTCATTCTTTGAGCAGAGCAAGCTTGGTTATTTCAAGGTTGTCAACGAGGCTGATTACAGAATTCCGATAAAAGAGATAGAAAATATCGTCGAGTACTCCGCATTTAATGAGGCTTATTCTCGCATGAATAAGATGCCGGAGAAGGACGAAAAGATGCAGCAGGATATAAGAGATGCATTTGGCGAGATGCAGGTATTCCTCCAGGGTAAGCCGGGAGATGAGATAGAGCTGAATGTAAATGGACTTATCAAGACCGGTCAATATTCTGTTCCACAGTACAAGGATATAAAGAAGCGTCAGGACAGACTCAGTACAAGTCTTCCGATGGCTCTGAATACTATAAAAACCGATATTCCGGTTATAGTCAAGGCTATTAGGATCAAGATGTCGCAGACTCTTGAAGCTAACATAGAAAGGTATATGGAAGAGTATGGTCCAATGATCACCATGCGTATAATCGGAGCCTCCGGTATAGCCGGATGTGAAAGAGACGAGGGTATGGTGGAAGAGGCTAAGAATCTTGAGGCTCTTCTTGCAAAATATCAGCCATCTGATGATTATGAGATGGTAATTGAGTCTATACTTCAGATAGTAAAGAAGAGATTCTTTACATTTCCGAGTGCTAAGCGTGAAACTGAAAACGGTTATCATGAAGCATGCATAAAGAGCGCACTTGCAAAAGAAAGAAATATGCTTGTTGAGGAGCTGAATGCACAGGATGTTTTCGGAGATATCATCAGACAACTGAGGCACAGAGCTGAGCAGCTTAGCGATTCGTTCTCGCAGTTCAATCAGGATCTTGTCAATGCGGTTGAGGATCTTGCTATACAGGGAAGAAGAGTTGTTGATTTCACACTCACTGATGCTAAGAGACATGAATTCCTTCCATCTGACTATGTGACAGAGGAGAGAATAGAACAGTTCAGAAATGGTCTCATCAAGATGATGATAAATCATGAAAGCGATATGGGTGGAGACAAGGTCGTTCCTGTCAGTTCTGAGATGGAACATATATATAAGAATTTCCTTCTCGGACTTGGAGTATATCCTAATGAGAAGGTCATAGCAGTTGCATTTGCGGATCATGTTCCGACTATGCAGGATATGAATGCTATGTTCGTATCGTTCGATAGTGAAGTAAGACGTGGAGTCATGAGGGATGCTGCAACAGCATTCGTTGCAAATGCTATGGAGAAGACTGAGAAGAAGAGACTCTGTATCATGAAGCCGGGATTCGAGGAGAAGGTAGTGCGTCAGAAGTATATATCACTTCCTGACTCTATGCCACATTTCTCAGAGGCTATGAGAGAGATACTTACATCTGGAAATTACGGAGAGGTTCCTGACTCAATTACGACAAATATAGGTGAGCAGGTTATTACAACTGATAACTTCTATTCGGGTGTCAGACTTAAGATGCTGGAGTGTGCTACAGAGATGGAAACTGCCTATGGACAGGTTGTCTCCAGAGGTACATATAAGGGGCTTCATACTCAAGGCTAGAGGGTAAAAAATTCTTTTATAAAACTATAAGTTATGGTAGAATAAAAGTGATGTGAAAAGGGAAGGTTTCACAGCATAAGGACATAAAGAAAGGGGTTACTTTACATGGAAAAAGAAGAAGTAAGAGTAGAATTAAAAGCTCTCATCGAGGACGTCATGCCTGAGCTTGAAAACGTAGAGATGGACAAGGATATCTCTACAGAATATGGCATCAATTCAGTATCGATAATTCGTCTGATAGTTGCAGCAGAGGAGAAGTTCGGAGTTAAATTTACTGATTATGAATTAGCTCTTGACGAGTATCCGACATTTGGGGATCTTGCAGCAGTTATCAAGAATAAGTTAGATAAAGAATAGACTAAGGAGGGGTGACAAATGTCTAAGAAGAGATTACCGGTAACTAAGAATCCACTGATTACATCATGGCAGTGGCATGCTACACTTTTTTCAATCCTTTCTGAGGATGATAATGCAAAGAAGTGGATATTTAGTAATTATATACAGCTGAGATGCTATAACATCGAAGAGATTTTTACAGGTGATGATATGCTTTTTGCAGATATTATGCCAGGAAGCAGTTCTCTTAAGGAGTGCCCATATCTTATCACCTCTATTATGACAAAGGAACAAATCCAGAGCTATTGTGGGGATATAGTTGATTTCATAATCAAGACAATCGACCTTGGCGGATATGTTTATGGAGTATTCGATGAGGCAAAGATTCTCAGCGATGTTGATGTAGACTACAAGTTTCCTCATGAGCTGTTCATTTACGGATACGATCTTGAAGGCGAAGGCTTCTATTGCGGAGACTTTACATTTAAGGATAAATATGCACATAACAAGCTGTCCTTTGAGGATGTACGTAAGGGCTATGAGGTTATCTCAGCTTCTGAGGATCATATGTTTAAGGATGATTACAAGGGAGCAAGAGGTCTCTATGTTATCTTCAAGCATACAGATACATGCTGTTATGATGTTGATACAACACTTATCAGAGATACACTTCGTGAGTATCTGAATTCACAGGATACAAAGAATCATTTCAGAATGATGAGAAACCGCTTCAATGATACAACCTTTGGTGTTGAGGTTTATGACGTTGCACTTGAAAGAATCATGAAGCAGATGCAGTCTGAAGAGCCTGACTTCGATATCAGAGCACTTCATGTTATGTATGATCACAAGGTTCTCATGCTTGAGAGAATTAAGTACCTGATGGCAAATGGTTATCTGAACTATGACGCAGATCTCATCAAGGATTATGAAGAAGTAGTTAGGAACATGCTTACAGCACGTAATCTTCTTATCAAGATATCTATCAGTGAGGATGTTACTGAGGCAGCACGTTTCAAGGATTACTTCAGAATTGCTAAAGAAAAGGAAGTTGCAGTACTTCTCGAAGTACTCTCAAGACTTGATCAGAGAGCAAAATAACCCGATGGGACGGTTCAATGATCCAAAAAGGGACGGTTCTTCTATGTAACGTAGAACCGTCCCTTTTGTAACATAAGGAGGCAGAATATGAAAAAGAAACAAAGAATGATATCAGTAATTCTCAGTTTAGTATTTGTATTGTCAATTATAGTTATGCCTGGGGAAAAAGTGAATGCGGCAGGTGCCTATAGCGCCTATGTGCCAACTGGTAGTGAAGCTTCATTAGATGATAAGGAAGTAAAATTTAACGGTTGCTCATGGTATCTGATTGCGGATAACTCTACTGCTGCTAATGCCGGTACGGTTACTCTGTTAATGGATGGATTTGTATATGAAAAATGTGTATATTCTCTTGATGGTAAAGATTATAATGGATCAATTGTTGAAACTCAGTTAGGTAAACAGATGAACGGTAGCTTTGCCGGTGTAGCTGATGCAATGGTAGCAGTAGATCTTACTGATGTAGGAGTTCCGGGAGCAAAGCTCTGGTTACTTTCAGAAACTGAAGCAAGTGCATTGCCATTGAATGTTAGAGACGCAATATATGATGGATGGCTTCGCACATGTGCTGATGGAAAGGCAAAGTATGTGAATGGTGATGGAGGTATAAGTTCTGAGGGAAAAAATACCTGGACTCATTATATACGTCCTGCATGTAAGTTAGATCTCTCAAAGGTTGCATTCTTATCTGATACAAAAACATTTGTCATAAAGCCGGAAGCTGTGAAGGCTGTTGAAGCTGCTATTAATGCTCTTAAATCTGCTGATAAAATAACAACAGCTGACAAGGATGCCGTTGAGGCTGCGAGAAAAGCATATGACGGTCTGACAGATGAACAGAAGAAAATGGTAGATACAGCTACATATAAAAAGCTTACAGATGCTGAAGCAGCTCTTGAGAATGCAGGAAAAGAAGACAAGAAAGACGATAAGAAAGACGATAAGAAAGACGATAAGAAAGACGATAAGAAAGACGACAAGAAGGAAGACAAGAAAGAGGATAAAAAAGAAGATAAGAAAGAAGATAAGAAAGAAACTCCAAAGTACTCTAATGAATGGGTTGACGGTAAGTGGTATGATGCCGATGGCTCTCAGACATATAATGGAACTCTGTCATGGAAAAATAATTCTACAGGCTGGTGGGTAGAAGATACCGCAGGCTGGTATCCTACATCTCAGTGGCAGAAGATAGATGGAGCATGGTACTACTTTAAACCTGATGGATATATAGCTTCAGGTGAATACTACGATGGCTATTGGTTCAATAAGGATGGATCATGGGATCCACAGTATAAGCTTTCATGGAAGAGCAACAGCACAGGCTGGTGGGTAGAGGATATATCCGGATGGTGGCCTTCAAGCAGCTGGCTCAAGATAGACGGCTACTGGTATTATTTCGATGCATCAGGCTATATGGTGACAAGTCAGTACGTAGATGGCTGGTGGATCAATTCAGATGGAGTTTGCTTGTAAATCAATGATCCATATGGGGACGGTTCTTCTATGTAACGTAGAACTGTCCCTTTTGTAACATAAACATGAAGAGGTATTAAAGTTTATGAAAAAAAGAATAGTTGTTTTATTAATTGCCTTATTATTCATTATTCCCAATATTCCAGCGATGAAAAGTGTTCACGCTGAAGGTGAAAAGAAGGGAACACCTGATCATGGAATTCCCGTAATAAACATCAATATCGATGAGAGTCAGGGAACGATAGCGGCTATGAACTCAAGTCCCGATCACTCGGTGAAGTGCTATGGAACTATTGATATTGATGTACCGGATGGCTATGTTTCTGATTATTCCGGTACTGCCTGTGAGGATATAGAAGGACTGGAAATGGAGTACATAAGGGGAAGAGGTAATTCTACATGGACTCAGTCCGAAAAAAAGCCTTATAAGATAAAGCTGAAAAAGGGCAAAAGTATATTTGGAATGGGCAAAAGTAAGCACTGGGCTCTTATAGCAAATGCACTTGAAAACAGCCACGTAAGAAACAGGATGACCTACTGGCTGGGAAATGAAATGGGAGTTGAATTTACACCGAAGCTCGTGCCTGTTGAGGTTTACATGAATGGCGATTACAGAGGCCTTTACTATCTCAGTGAAACAATAAGAGTGGAAAAGTCCAGAGTGGATATCGATGAGCTTGAGGAAGGTGATAATGATGCAGAGACTATAACAGGTGGTTATCTTATTTCAACACTTGCTCAAGAGGACGCTCAGGCAAGAGGCGGCATAATAACTGAAAAAGGAATGGGTTTTGCATTTGAAAATCCTGATTTTGTTGAGTATAAAAATGATAATCAGAGAAAGTATATAGAGAACTATCTGACTAAAACTGAGGAGGCTATCTTCGGAGAAGGCTTCAAGGATAAGGATGGTGTCAGCTATAAGGAATACATGGATATAACTGCGGCAGCTGATTACTGGTGGTTCCAGACTGTTTCTATGAATATGGATGGATTTAAGACGGATAGTACTTATCTGACAAAGAAGAGAAATGATAAGCTGTACTGGGGACCTCTTTGGGATTTTGATAGTCCTTGCTGGGGAAATCTCAGTGTTGTTTTTGGTGGAGATGACTATAAGGGAATCATGTCTGACTGTACATGGCTTGAACATTTAAGATGTGACGATGAGTTTGTCGGTGTTCTTAAGGAACGCTGGAAACTGATGGACGCAAAGCTTATTGAGCTTACCAAGAAGGGCGGACAGCTGGATAAATACTATAAAGAATTGAAGCCTGCGGCAGATGCAAATGCAGCAAAATGGGGATACTACTTTGATGAAGTGAAATCATATGAGGAAGCGATAGAAGGCCTCAGAAAATGGATTGATAAAAGAAGAGAGTGGATAAACGAGAATCTTGATCAGCTTAAGATCACAGATGAGCCGGACGATGATGAAGAAGATGGAGAAGCTGGAGATCCTGATTCAGGTATAGATCCGGAGCAAAAAGAAGAACTGGATCCTAAGGAGCATGAAGGAACCTGGAGAAAAAATGAAAAGGGCTGGTGGTACGGAGACGATAAAGGCTGGTATGCAAAGGACTGCTGGATGATCATTAATTCTGATATCTACTACTTTGATCAGGACGGTTATATGGCGTCAAATGAATGGAGAGATGGCTACTGGCTGGATGCTGATGGAAAGCTTGGCTACAAATATAAAGGCAGATGGAAGGAAAACTCCAAAGGCTGGTGGTTCGAGGATGAGTCAGGCTGGTATGCAAAGAATCAGTGGCAGAAGATAGACGGAAAGTGGTACTTCTTCTGTGATGATGGCTATATGGATTATAGTGAATATCGAGACGGCTGCTGGCTCGGAGCAGACGGTGCATGGGACGAGGCCTACGGTGCAGGACACTGGAGTAAGAACTCCAGAGGCTGGTGGTACAGTGATGGTGACTGGTATCCGGTAAATCAATATCTCTGGATAGATGGAGTACAGTACTGGTTCGATGCGAGCGGATATATGAAATAAGCTACAAAGAGTACTTTTGTGAAGTGATAGACTGCAAAGGAGACCATATATGAGAAGTAGTAAACTAAAAAAATTATTAGCTATCGTAATTGCTACATTTATCATTCTTCCGAATATCACTGTGATGCGGAGCGTTAATGCTGCGGATATGGACCCCGAGTATGCGAAACCAAAACATGGAATACCGGTTATGTATCTGAACATAGACGAGAGCAAGGGGACAATAGATGCGATGAATAATAGTCCCGATCATTCGGCTAATTGCTATGGTACGGTTGATATAAAATCGCCAGCAGGATATAAGTCTGAATATACAGGTGCGGAGTGTCAGGATCTGACGGGACTTGAAATGGAATATATCAGAGGAAGAGGAAATTCAACCTGGGAATGGTTTGATAAAAAGCCTTATAAGCTGAAGCTGAAAAAGGGTGCTGATCTTTTGGGAATGGGTAAAAACAAACACTGGGTGCTTCTTTCAAATGCGGGCGATGAAACATTTTTGAGAAACAGGATATCCTACTGGCTGGCAGACTCTATAGGGATGGAATATGTTTGCAAGAGCGTACCTGTAGAGCTTGTCATAAATGGCAAGTACAATGGACTGTATTATCTCTGTGAGCAGGTAAGAGTGGGAGCGTCCAGAGTAAATATAGATGAACTATCTGAAAATGATACCAGTCTTCCTGATATATCCGGAGGATATCTACTCACAGCATGTGGTTACTATGGTGGAACGAAGGAAGGCTGGTTCCATACGACCAGAGATTCATTTTTTGATTTTGAAGATCCTGATTTTTCAGATTATCAGAGCAAAGCTCAGAAGGGATATATTCAGGATTATCTTCAGAATACGGAGAATGCCCTCTTTGGCAGTGGTTTCAAGGATCAGGCTGGCAAAAGCTACAAGGATTACATGGATGTAAAGTCAGCAGCTGATTATTATCTGATGGAATTCTTTACCGTTAACCAGGATGCATTTTTGACTCCAAGTACATATTTGTATAAAAAAAGAAATGGGAAACTCTTCTGGGGGCCTGTCTGGGATTTTGATGTAAGAACGTATGTTATCCCTGATGAAGAAGGAAATGTCAGAGATGCAACTGCAGGAACAAAGGCCGGAGTGTATTGTTTCTCTACATGGCTGGAAAGGATGAAGAAGGATCCTGAGTTTAAAGCTCTGCTGCTGGAACGTTGGAAGGTTATGAAGGCCAAGATAGATGAGGCAGTAAGAGATGGTGGACAGCTGGATAAGTATTATAACGAGATAAAGCTTGCCCAGACCTATGATGAAAATAAATGGCATAATAATAAATCAGAACGACCATGTAACGTACAGGATCTGAAGGTCTGGATGAAAACAAGAGGTGAATACGTTAGTAATAACTCAGATGTTATTTTTCGGGAAGGCGGTTCGTATGAGATCACAAAAGTGTGGAAGGATGGAAAATGGCTGGGTGATGTGAATTATACCGCAACCGGTTCATGGAATTCAGATAGCAGGGGCTACTGGTTTGGAGATACTTCAGGTTGGTATGCAAAGTCGGAATGGGTAATGATTGATTTTACATGGTACTATTTTGACGAAAATGGCTATATGGTAACAAATGAGTGGAGAGATGGCCGTTGGCTTGATTCAACAGGTGCATATCAGTATAACCATAAGGGTGAATGGAAGAGTGATTCAAATGGTTATTGGTTCTGTGACGATACAGGCTGGTATGCAAAGAATCAGTGGCAGAAGATAGACGGAAAGTGGTACTACTTCACAGATAAGGGTTATATGGACTACGGTGAGTACCGGGATGGCTGTTGGCTCGGAGATGATGGTGCTATGGTTGACGGATATACACAGGGAACATGGCATAGTGATTCAAACGGCTGGTGGTACAGTGATGGTGACTGGTATCCGGTAAATCAATATCTCTGGATAGATGGTGTACAATACTGGTTCGATGCGAGCGGATATGTGAGATAAGCTGATAACAAGTCGATGGGGGCGGTTCTTTATGCAAAAGAAGTCAAAAAGAACCGTCCCCACTCGCTTATTTTTATCGTGGTTAGGGAGGTTTAATTGACGTTATATATACATTATAAAGATTAGAAAAAACAAGGCTTTTATTTGTTCACAAGAAGTTCGTTTTGTGTTATTATTCTAACTAGCTTTTTGCGTCTTTTTGTTATGTTTTTCATTATAATTGGCGCATACGAGGACTTTGTCAAGTTCTCTAAAAGAAATAATCCTAGGAGGAATCAAAAATGGCAAGATTCAAAAAGACCATGGATGGTAATGAGGCTGCAGCTCATGCATCGTATATCTTTACAGACTGCGCCGCTATCTATCCTATCACACCTTCATCACCTATGGCTGAACATACTGATGAATGGGCAACAGCCGGAAGAAAGAATATCTTCGGCAACACAGTTAAAATCTTAGAGATGGAATCTGAGGCAGGAGCAGCCGGTACAGTACACGGTTCACTTGTTGCAGGTGCCATGACATCAACTTACACAGCTTCTCAGGGACTTCTTCTTATGATCCCTAACCTTTA
>DGHK01000030.1:32545-35270 GCA_002392655.1 Lachnospiraceae bacterium UBA3850
GCTGGTGAGAGACTTCCGGGTGTATTCAATGTATCTGCTCGATGCGTTGCTTCACACGCACTTAACATTTTCGGTGATCACTCAGATGTTTACGCTTGTCGTCAGACAGGTTGTGCAATGCTTTGTGAGTCATCTGTACAGGAAGTAATGGACCTTACACCTGTTGCATATATGGCAGCACTTGAAGGAAGACTTCCTTTCATTAACTTCTTCGATGGTTTCCGTACATCACACGAGATCCAGAAGATTGACTGCTGGTCAAATGAGGACTTCGAAGATATCTTCCCATATGACGCACTTGATAAGTTCAGAGCTGAGGCTCTTAATCCAAATCATCCATGCGAGAAGGGATCTGCTCAGAACCCTGACGTATTCTTCCAGACAAGAGAGGCTTGTAACCCAGCTTACAATGATCTCCCTGCTATCGTTGAGAAGTACATGGATAAGATCAATGCAAAGATCGGAACAGATTATAAGCTCTTCAATTACTATGGAGCACCTGATGCTGAGAAGGTTATCGTAGCTATGGGTTCTGTATGTGATACTATTGAGGAGACAATTGATTACCTTACAGCTAAGGGCGAGAAGGTCGGAGTTGTTAAGGTTCGTCTTTACAGACCATTCGTTAATGATAAGTTCATTGCAGCTATCCCTAAGACAGCTAAGCAGATCATCGTTCTTGATAGAACAAAGGAGCCTGGTTCAAACGCTGAGCCACTTGCTCTTGATGTTATGGCTGCTGTACGTGGAACAGAGTTCAAGGATACACTTATTACAAGAGGTCGTTATGGACTTGGTTCTAAGGATACAACTCCTTCAGAGATCGTTGCTGCATTTAACAATACAGAGAAGGAAGAGTTCACTCTTTCAATCTTCGATGATGTTACAAATCTTTCACTTGATTCAGGTGATGCTCTTGTTACAACTCCAGAGGGAACAGTTTGCTGTAAGTTCTGGGGACTTGGTGCTGATGGTACTGTTGGTGCTAACAAGAACTCTATCAAGATCATCGGTGATAACACAGATAAGTACGTTCAGGCTTACTTCGACTATGATTCAAAGAAGTCCGGTGGTATCACAATGTCACACCTGAGATTCGGTGATAAGCCAATCAAGTCAACATACCTCATCCATAAGGCTAACTTCGTAGCTTGCCACAATGCAGCTTACGTAAGAAAGTACAAGATGGTTGAAGAGCTTGTTGATGGTGGTACATTCCTTCTTAACTGCCCATGGACAGGAGAAGAGCTTGATAAGCATCTCCCAGGACAGGTAAAGAAGTATATCGCTGATCACAATATCAACTTCTACACTATCGATGGTGTTAAGCTTGGTATCGAGTCAGGTATGGGACCTACACGTATCAACACAATCCTTCAGTCAGCATTCTTCAAGCTCACAGGAATCATTCCTGAGGCTGAGGCAATCGAGTACATGAAGGCAGCTGCTAAGAAGTCTTACGGTATGAAGGGTGATGACATCGTTCAGATGAACTGGAAGGCTATCGATCTTGGTGCTGATGCTGTAGTTAAGGTTGATGTTCCTGCAGACTGGACAAATTGTACAGATGAGGGTCTTGATTATCCAAAGGCTACAACAGGTACAAAGGAACAGCAGGATTTCGTAAACGACGTTCAGATCAAGGTTTCAGCTCAGGAAGGAAATACAATTCCTGTTTCTGTAGTTGCAAGATACATGGATGGTTCTACACCATCAGGTACAGCTGCATATGAGAAGAGAGGCGTTTCTGTTTCTGTTCCTGTATGGGATGCTGAGAAGTGTATCCAGTGTGGACTTTGTTCATATGTATGTCCTCACGCTGCAATCAGAACAGTTGCTCTTACAGATGATGAAGTAGCAGCTGCACCAGCTGGATTCAAGTCAGCTGATATGAAGCCTGCAATGCCAGGTTATAAGTTCAACATCGCAATCTCAACAATGGATTGTCTTGGATGTGGATCTTGTACAAATGTATGTAATGTAAAGGCTATCGAAATGAAGCCTCTTGATGATGCACTTAAGGCTGAGCAGAATCTCTTCGATTATGCTATCTCAGTTCCTGATAAGGAAGAAGTTATCGAGAAGTTCGGTGCTGCTTCTATCAAGGGATCACAGTTCAGACAGCCACTCCTTGAGTTCTCAGGAGCTTGTGCAGGTTGTGGTGAGACACCATACGCTAAGCTTATCACTCAGCTCTATGGTGATAGAATGTATATCTCAAATGCAACAGGATGTTCATCTATCTGGGGTAACTCTTCACCTTCAACACCTTATACAACAAATAAGGCTGGTAAGGGACCTGCTTGGGATAATTCACTGTTCGAGGACAATGCAGAGTTCGGTTTCGGTATGTATCTTGCTCAGAAGACTCTCCGTGAGAGTCTTTCAAAGAAGGTTAAGGCTGTAGCTGAGACAAACGCTGATGTAAAGGCTGCTGCAGATAAGTTCTTCGAGACATATGATTCAACACTTGAAAATACAGCTGCTGCTGATGCACTTGTTGCTGCACTTGAGAAGGTTGACAGCCCAGAAGCTAAGGCAGTTGTTAAGGATAAGGATTTCCTTGCTAAGAAGTCACAGTGGATCTTCGGTGGTGACGGTTGGGCATACGATATCGGATTCGGTGGAGTTGACCACGTACTCGCTTCAGGAGAGGATGTAAATGTATTTGTATTCAATACAGAGGTTTACTCAAATACCGGTGGACAGTCTTCAAAGGCTACTC
>DGHK01000010.1 GCA_002392655.1 Lachnospiraceae bacterium UBA3850
CCGTGGGATGAATGGCGTCAGTTTTAGAGTGTGTATTATATTTGCCTATATTTTACTGAAAAAACTATTAAATCAGTAAAATATACGATATAATATACATACAGGAAATCTTATTTCCGAGTCTATGAAAGGAGAAATCTGCATGTATCTTACTGTAAAACAACAAGTCAAGCATCTGTCTAAGGAAGAGTATCTTACAATAAAAGAATTGTGTCATACTGCAAAAAATCTTGCTAACGAAGCTATTTACAATGTGCGACAGTATTACTTTACTGAAGGAGAATTTCTTAAATACGAAAAGAATTATGCCCTATTGAAGAATAGTCCTAACTATAAATCATTAAATTCCAATATGGCACAACAAATCCTTAAAGAAGTTGAGAGTATAAGAGCTAAACTTGTAGGTACAAAGAATACCAAGTACAGCAATGTTAAGAAGCTTGCTCTTAATAAGAGCAAATATACTGTTAAGGTCGGACAGACAGCTAAGATTAAGGCAAGTGTGACTCTTGTCAATAAGAACAAGAAGCATCTTCCTAAGAAATATGCAGCTAAGTTCCGCTACAGATCATCAGATACCAGCATCGCAACCGTAAGCAAGAACGGTAAGATAAAAGGTATCAGGAAGGGGACATGTACTATTTACGTATATTCAATCAATGGGCTTACAAAGAAAGCCCAGATAACAGTTAAGTGATAAAATATGATTAAATTGCATCAGTTAGATGCAATTGGTTTCCTTGCCAAGCAAAATGGGAACTATATAAGACGGAAACCATACCGGCAAAAAAGGAATGAAACGGGCTGCATCATAAGACGCAGCCCGTTTCTGTTATGAATGGAGCGCATAAAGATGTACTGTTTTTAAATATATTTAAGAAAATCTTTAATATTTAGCATTATAATATTTTTAAGTGGATAATAATTACGATACCAGATTTGATGAATTGGTCACTATTCAGGAGAAAAGTATGTCAGAAATAATAGTTAATGTAAAAAATCTTACCAAACAGTACGGAAAACAGAAGGCCCTTGATGATGTATCCTTCAGCATCAGAAAGGGAAGCATAGTAGGTCTGATCGGACCGAATGGTGCCGGGAAAACCACGATTATGAAGATCATGGGCGGACTCGCATTTCCTAACTCCGGAGAGCTTGAAATGTACGGAGCTACGGATGAGAAGGGACTTAATCATGCAAGAACCAGGATGAGTTTCATGATAGAAACCCCATACGAGAAGGAGAAGATGACTGCCAGAGAGAATCTCGAGAAGCAGCGGCTTCAGAAGGGGATACCGGATAAGGGGCGAATCGATGAGGTTCTGGAAATAGTAAATCTCGCAGATACCGGTAAGAAGATAGTTAAGAATTTTTCCCTCGGAATGAGACAGAGACTGGGACTTGCAAATGCACTTATGGGAAGACCTGAATTTATGGTTCTGGACGAGCCCATAAATGGTCTGGATCCGGAAGGAATAGTAGAGATAAGGGAGCTGTTTAAAAAGCTGAATAAAGAAGATGATATAACAATCGTAATCTCTTCGCATATCCTTAGTGAACTGTCACTTCTCTGCACCGATTATATTTTTATCAACGGTGGAAAGATAAAGGGTACATTTACTGCTGATGAACTGAGGAAAGCCTGCAGCGAATATTATCATATTGATACAGATAATAATGAGAAGGCGGCTGCGATACTGGTGGATAAATGTCATATAAATCATATGGAAACGATGGAGGATGGAAGTCTCAGGATATATGACGGTCTTGATGACCTTCTCAGTATTTCGAAATCGCTCTATGAGGGTGGCGTCATTCCAACCTCACTTACACTGAATGAAGTAAACCTTGAAGAATACTATCTAAAGCTTGTTGAGGAGAGTGAATAAATGCTAAATATAATCAAATCCTTAAACTACAGTGCCAAAAGGGATACAGTAAATATATTTACAATCATAACAATGCTTATCCTTCCTGTGTTTTTTCTATATATCTCAGGAATGCTGGGTGATGTTTCCCTTACTGATATGACACCAAGCGTGTACTTCACATCACAGTCAATGGCATCGATATTTATATTTTCCTGTTTTGGCATAATGATATTTTCAAGTAAACTTGTAGCCTCAGATGCCGGTGATAAGACCATCAATTATGAATTTCTGTCAGGTCACAGCAGGACCTGCATATTTATGGCGAGAACGATAGCAGGGTTTCTCTGGGGTGCAGTGCTCTCATTGATACTTCTTATGATTCCCGTAGGTATTATGTATATGATGAATGGATGGGGACCGGAAACAGACAGAGGAGATGTGATATTTAGATTTTTCCTTCTGCTTTTTCCAATTATAAGACTCGCTTCCTATAACATAATGCTGGCAAGTGTGACAAGAAGTGCCGGGAAGGGGATTGCTCTGGGATATGCCACGCTTATGGTGGTTGCTATGATGACCAGTATATTTTCTGATATCTTAGATATTGATATAATATATCCCTTTGGATTTACGAATGGCTCCTACCTGCTTATATCAGAGAATGCAAGAAATGTTATAATAGATGGGAAGACTGTTACTGTATATGATACAGCAGTACCGGCTGATATGATATGGAAAACCATAGCTGTCTCACTTACCTTTACAGCTATATATCTGACAGTTACATATATTAATTATAAAAAGAAAGATCGTGACTGATATGAAAAATATAATCAAATCAATTCTATATGAAATGTGGCACAGCAAGCTGTTCTTCCGAATATATATACTAATGGTAATCATGATGGCTTTGGTGGGCGTACTTAATCTGGATGGTGGACCTGCAAGTCTTGCTTTGGCTGAGAATCCTGGTATCTCTTATGAATTTGGAATATTTATAGCTGCTCTTGTATGCGGGATCATCTGCGGTGAAGACTATAGAGATAAGGTGGCAAACTACGAAGTACTTTCAGGACATTCGAGGGAGAGTATCTTTTTTGCAAGAAGCCTTCTTGCCTCACTCTCTGCCGCCGTTTTATCTACCCTGCTGGCATTTATACCTATGATAGCGGGGTTAGTTGCAGGAGGATGGGGGAATAAGGTAGACATCAGTTCCATGATACTAAGGCTGCTTCTTCTTTTCTTCCCTTATCTCAGGCTCGCCACGTTCTTTGCTCTTGTCACTTTCCTTGTGAAAAATCATTACATAATGATGGCTGTCGGATTCGCGACGATGATGATAACCACATTACTAACGGAAATGACGAAAGGCAGTGGAAACTTCAGTATGAGTGTATTCAATATGAAATACCTCTTAACCTTTGACAGCTGGAATGTATATAATCTGGATCCCAAGGTGGGAATAGTGGAATATCAGTCCTTTAGCAGTGCCATGCCTTCCGGTCTGATAGGAGGAACAATTGTAGTTTCACTTACATTCGCAGTGATTTACTTATTAGCAGGCTATGCGCTATTCAGACGCGACGAACTGAATTAAGAAGGCTTTACTTAGAAAGGCATGATTATGGAAATATCATTTATAATAATAGAATTACTGGTTACAGTTTTTATTTTCCTGCTGGCCGGGATAGAGGAAAAGTTTGCTTCAAATAAATGGAGACTTGTGTATGCCACTCCATTCTTTATTCTAATAATAATGACGATAGTCTCAGGTTTCAGCATTTATTACACGGGTTTATATATAGCGGCGCTTGTGTGCATGGTGTCGCTGTTTGCTGGTAAAAAGAATGTTAAAAGGACTCTGGCAGGAGCTGGGATAATATGTGTAGCAATAAGCTTTGCTTTCGTTCTGGTGATTCCTGAAAGGCGTAAGCACGCATATCTGGATGATTTTGAAAAGGCCTTTACCATTATGCAGGAGCACTATGTATTAGACCGGGAAAAGGGGATTGACTTTTCTGCACTGTATAAAAAATATCATCCTCTCTTTCAAGAGGTTGATAAAACCCAGGATCATGTAGAGAACTACAAGCTGTGGCAGAGATATACCGGTGAATTCTACGATGGACATGTAGGATATCAGATGAAAAGGGAGGATCTCTTTTTGGATGCTCTCATGAAATCCTATGGTAATGATTATGGACTTTCTCTGATAAGACTGAGTTCCGGAGAATATGCAGCGGTAAATGTTGAGGGGTATGAGAACTCATATAATGTGACAAATGATGAGAAGGACGATATGGGCATATATCGGATAAAGAACGAGTTCCTCAGTGAAACTGCAGATTGTGACAGACTGACTCTTAAAAATGCCGGAATAAAAAATGGAACAATTATCACTAAGTGGAATGGTAAGCCGATCGATGAATACTTTGGAGAATTAAGCTATTACTTTGAACAGTATCCGGTGCGTGAAAATGAAGAGTTTTATCAGCCTGTATATGTTGCAGGAATTGGCATGGGTATGAATTATGGTGAAACCTGTGTGCCGGCAGACGAAGATAATAATGCTTCCCCGTCAGCCGAGATTACATTTATCAATGATGACGGTATTGAGGAGACTGTAACAGCTTTGAGTCTGTGTGCATATTTTCCAAGAATGTATGATACTATAAACAGGCTTGATGCTGGAACCAATATCAGCAACCTTGAGTGGCAGGAGATAGATGAAGAAACTGTAATGATGCGTATCAGTGAGATGGCATATGACCAGGAAACTTATAATGGTGCCGACTATACTGAAATGACAGATGAGCTTAGAAAACAGGTGCTGGATTATAAAGCGAAAGGAATTAAGAATATAGTAATTGACCTGAGGAGCAATGGCGGCGGCAGTCCTTATTTCGTGGAAGGTGTAGCATGTCTCTTTGCACCGGAAGGGGAACACAGTGTTTACTATAGTGCTGTTATAAATGAAGATACTGCATCCTTCGAAAGAGATGAAGATGGTATGTATAAAAAGGGCCACCTCTTTACCTATCAGGGGGAAAACCTCTGGGCTGATGGAAAAATAATCCTTCTGGTGAATAATCACTGTGTAAGTGCAGGGGATGATATGACATATGTGATGGGAGATTTTCCTAATGTGAAGGTCATGGGTACTACAAGATCCAACAGTTCCTGCCAGACGGTGAAGGTAGTTGAACTTTCAAGCAGCAGTATAAGCTTTTCGGCTGTTCCGAATCTGCTCCCAAGTGGCGAGGTTGCAATCGATACATATACTGACCATGTGGGAAGAACACCATTTGATGAAAAGATTCCTATGACAACGGAATTGATAAGTGGTATATTTGATAAGGGAGATGACTATATACTGCAATATGTGGTTGATTCTTTCACTGACTACGAAAAGGGAGATAATACATGAGAAGGGTGCTCATAGTAGAAGATGACAGGGAAATAAGAACCCTGCTAAAGGACTTTTTGATGGAAAATGAATATGAAGTAATGGAAGCATGTAATGGAAGGGAAGCCTCTGCCTGTATTCGGACAGAGGCTTATGATATTATCCTAATGGATATGATGTTACCATATAAGTCAGGAAATGATCTGATACGAGAGTTAAGAGAGTCAGCAGCCGGGATAAAAGATACCCCGGTTATTGTTATTTCTGCAAAATCTTCAAAAGATACAAGACTTGAAGCTTTAAAAATGGGTGCTGATGATTATATAGTGAAGCCCTTTGATATGGATGAAGTATTAGTAAGAATTGAAGTAATACTTAGAAGAAGCAGTCCGGAGACGAAAGAAGACGAAAGTGCTTTGTCCTATCATGGTATAGAAATGAGTCTGGAACGAAATTCTGTAAGCTACGAGGGAATTCCGATTAGGTTGACTGCAAAGGAAATGTATCTGTTGCAGCTCTTTCTGGAGAATCCGCAAAAAACATTCTCCAAGGCTAACCTTTATAAATCAGTATGGAAGGATGATTATATCTATGAGGATAATACCATCAATGTACATATGAGTAACCTTAGAAATAAACTCAGGAAAATAGCAGGGGAAGAAGTGATAGAAACTGTATGGGGAATAGGATATAAACTAAGGGATAATAAAGGATAGATATGATGAAAATATGTATCATTATTATACTGGCCATTCTATGTCTCGTCTTAATAATAAGACTTCTGGTTATAAGGGCGAATCTGGATAGTATAGTAAAAGAGCTTAGGAAAACCCGAAAAGAAGATTATAACAGACAGCTTAGAGTTGACCTCAGCAGTGGAAGTGTTGCGAGAGTTGCTTCAGAAATCAATAAGAATCTGGATTACCAGAAAGAACTGAAGTTGGAAAGTGACAGATCTAGAAGGCAGCTAAAGCAGTCAGTTTCCGATATAGCCCACGACTTAAGGACTCCTCTAACAGTTGTGAAGGGGAATTTGCAAATGCTTGAAAAAGAGAATCTGTCAGAGAAGGGGAAGCAGTACCTAAAGGTCAGTAGAAAAAAGGCGGATATGCTGAAGGAGATGGTAGATGAATTCTTCGAGATGTCTGTGCTTGAAAGTGATGTCGGGGATGTTAGCTTTGAAAGTATTGATCTGATCAGCTTCATAACGGATTTTCTTATTGAGAATGAGGTACTGATAAGGGAGAAGGGGCTGGAGCCGGAGGTGGACTTTCCTGATAAAACTATACGGATTATGGCAGATAAGGAGATTCTCTCAAGAGTCTTCGGTAATTTATTTAACAATATTCTGAAATATGCCAAAGACAGCTTTGCCATCGGTATAGAGGAAGGGGAAGATTCTGCGGTTTATGTCAGAATATCGAATCATGTAGACAGCCCTGATGAGATAGATATTTCTCATATATTTGACAGAACCTATAGAGCTGATAAAGCGAGATCTGTAGGTGGAGCGGGACTTGGGTTATACATAACAAAGCTTCTTGTGGAAAAGCAAAAGGGAAGGGTAGAAGCAGAGATTATAGATGATAATCTTGTATTTACTGTAAAGCTTAATAAATCTGAATGGTGAAGTGAAAGAAGGCTTTTAGGGAATCTCTTCATAAATATAAATCGGCATTTGTAAGGAGAAGTATTACACATGGGTATTATGGGATTTTTCAAAAAAAAGAAAAATGATAAAACAACAACCAATAAAGAAATTTGTTTTGAAGATGAGTTTACTGATATACAATCAGGTTTAATTTCTCTCTGTTTAGAACTTACAGATAGTCAAGTAGATACGGTTTTTGCGTATTGCGGTATCGAGGACCAGAGTTTTATGTTTAATTCTTTCTTTGAGAAGGATGGGACAATTCTTTCAGCTAGACAAGCTGCTACAAATGTAAGTTTAGTGGAAGAATTCTTAAGGATTGGTACACATGATTTGGAAAACTTTAAATCAGTCTGCACTAAGTGGAATAAACCAATTCCTAGACAAATTAAAATGATTTATGACGTAAAAACTGGGAATTATCTTAAAAAATAAAATGCTAAGGCACAAAGCATGATTTAGAGGTGGCTAAATTGGATAAAGTACCAAGTAAAAAAGCAAAGATATTTTGCTGTATTTTGATTTTAACAGCATCG
>DGHK01000060.1 GCA_002392655.1 Lachnospiraceae bacterium UBA3850
TCTAAGATAAATCCCGATTTGCTTATTTCATTATCCTGAAATAAACTTTTACAAGCCATTCCCAAAAACAAACACATCAGTTTCGGAAAACAAATAAATTATAACATAGATTATCATGGTTTCAATGTCACTAGTCAGCAAAAAAAAGGCATTGCAAGCGATATTTTTCACTCACAATGCCTTAACTTATTCAATTAACTAAAAGCGATATTCATCCTCTCTTTGCAGAAGTTGACTCCATCTTGCCGATATAAATCTCGCATCCAAAACGCCTGCATCTGGACTCGAACCCGACATCTTAGACTCACGAACCTCCTATCCTGACCATTTAGACGAATCCGCATACTGCCTGGACATCTTTTACTTTTATATTTCGAGCTTTCATCATGTTTTTGATGTTAGCTCCAGTTGCCACCATATTTACTGTAACCATCTTTCTCACTTCCTTCCTTTTTCTTATAAAGTACCCTCGGTGAGATTCGAACTCACAACCATCGGATTAGTTCAAGATATTCGGACGAGTCATCTCATAGAATCCGTCAATCTCTGAATACCTCATACAATGGAATCCACTAGTCTCTGGACACCTCATTCCATGAAATTCACTATTCTCCGGGAGGATCTGCACCTGTTCCTATCAGATGCATCAGGCTGTCTCTCAGCTTCTGATCTGTTCCCGGGGGTATCTTTTTATCCTCACATATAATAAGGAAGAATTCTTTTAATGTATATTTATTTTCTGTTTTAGCTATTCTGTCATTCTTATCCATTCTAATTATCCTATTCTATCTATCATGTTCTACTTTTTCTACTTATTCTATTTATACTATCTATTTCATCTATTCTATCTTCCCACTCAGTTACGTAAATATCTGTCAGCATCTTTCTATGCTTTATCCGTATCTTTTCATCCAACTTCTACTATATAGACACTCCATACTTTCAAAGGGTTTTATATCTTTTGAATAATTTTTTAAAAATTTAAAAAAATTAAAACCGATTTAAAACTTGCGTCGTCTATATATCAGAAAAAGGGCAAGGAACCCGATAAAAAAACATTTAGGAGGATTGAAAGATGAATAATCAGATCAACAACAAAGCAAATGAGGTAACAGTTAATAATAAGAAGAAGTCAGGATGATATGAAGAAGCAGAAGGCTCAGATGGCAGCTAAGAAGAAGACTGCAAGAAGGCCTAACACACCTAGAAGAAACTGAAAATAATTAACAAAACCCAAAAGATGTAAACTAGACAAAGAATATTCAATATACTATTATGTTATCGTAAAGAGGTTTTACTATAATAAACAAACCCGAAAGGAGCACTTATGAAAACATTATCATCAAAAGATACATCTCGTACACCAAGAATAATAAGCTTTATTCTTACACTCGCACTACTATTATCAACCATTATCATAAATACACAGAAGGTTTATGCAGCAGATATAAATGACCTATCAAAAGCAAAAAACATATCAGTAAATCAGACGCTGGTCGGAACAAACCTGACAACCGGCGATTCCAGTGAAGATGTATATAAATTCACAGTTGATAAGACCGGCTATATCACCATCAGCTTCGGCAAGGGCGCAAGTCACTATGATGCCGGCTACGGATGGGTTATCTGGCTCTGTGACACAAGCGGAACAAAGTTCTGTGAATGGGTGACAGCTGATACATTTTCATTTACCGATACACTAACCTCGGAGCTTCCTTTCGCGAAGGGAACTCAGCTCTACATGAAGATAAAGCTTGCCAACAGCGGAGACAGCAAAGCCGCAAAAACAGCTTATAAATTCTGCATCAACACCAAAGCAGTTGATAACTGGGAAACTGAATATAATGATTCTATAGCAAAGGCAAATGTGATCACATCCGGCAAGGATTATTATGGAAGCATCCTGACACTTGACGATTATGATTATTTCAAATTTGTCCCAAGCTCAAACGGTAAGCTGAGCGCCAGCATATCCTATGTTGACGGAACAGAAGGCGAGCCACATGCCCAGAGCGTTTCAAGCGGAAGATATGATCTAAAGTACGGCGGTTGGGATCTGGATCTGCTCGACAATAGCGAGAATAAACTGGTTAAAGGATTATTAAATGTTAAAGACAGCGCTACATCAAGCACTATCGATGTCAAAAAAGGTCAGGACTGCTATATAAGAGTAAAGCAGTGGAACAGACAGACTGCGCAGTTCGTAACATACAAGCTGAATCTTAGCTTCACTGCTTCAGGCACTTCCAATAACGGCCTGCCGGTCGACACAGGAATCAATCATCCAAAAGGATCAGCAGTTCCTACATCTAACTACCATAACGAATGGGTAAACGGCAAATGGTATAACGCAGACGGAACACAGACCTACAGCGGAACACTTTCATGGAAGAAGAACAGCAAGGGCTGGTGGATTGAGGATACAGATGGATGGTATCCGAAATCACAGTGGCAGAAGATTGACGGCAAATGGTACTACTTTACAGCAGATGGCTATATGGATTATAGTGAATATCGCGACGGCTACTGGCTGAATTCCGACGGAAGCATGAGCGAGCTATATGTCGGCGGTCACTGGTGCTTCGATTCCAACGGATGGTGGTACGAGGATAACGGATGGTATCCGGTCAACCAGTATGTATGGATAGACGGAGTATACTACTATTTCGACTATAATGGTTACATGTCATAAATATGGAGAAATAATGGCAGATATAATTAGCAGATATAATTAGCAGATTTAAAGAGAAAGATAAGATACTGTTCGCAGAGGTAGATAAACTAAAGTCCGGAAATGTCGAAAGCTTCAACACTTTCCAATGACGAGATAAGAATCCCTGAATATAACGGTCATCCTATCGTATTTAATAACAATCTTCCGGATAAAGACGGCTGGCTTTCTTCCATGGAACTTACCGGAGAGAGAATAGAAAACGGCGATGGAACCTGGAGTATGAATGCCAAATCTGCAGGATTCTATAATATCAAAACCAGAGAATATCATAAACTGACTATAGATAAAGAGGAGCCATAAGGCTCCTCTATCTAATTCCTTTTCTGGTACATCTCCAAAGCTTCATTTAGTTTTCTGGACATAGACAATTCAAACATATATTCAACCAGCAGTGATAATATAAAGACAACCGCAACGCCTACAGCGATTCCTACAACAACCACCATCTTATCTGTATCAACATTTTTAGAACTAAACGCAATCACCAACACAGCCGCTTCAACCAACAGGAGCTGAATGATTCTTCTTATGATAATCCCTTTCATACTGACTTCCTTATCATCATTAAATAGGAATACCGGGATAACACCTATCGCAGCATATACAAGCGGTGAAACGAACACTTCATAGCCAAATTTTCTATCCGAATCTACCATCATTCCCAGTATCATCAGAAGAATGGATATCAAAGTGAACAGGATAAAATATAGTCTGAACGCTTCACCGATTTTTTCTTTCATTCTCAATTCGAGTCACCACCCTTCAAGGTACTCTTCAGATCTGCCACATACTTTCTGGATATAACAACCTCTTCACCGTTCTTTAGAAGCGCTGTATATCTTCCACTCAGCGCGGGCTTAATCGACTTTACCTTCATCAGATTGAGGATAAGCCCCTTCTGAACCCTGAGAAAAGATTTTCCTTTCATCATCTCTTCCAGTTCATATATCTTGAGACGGACCTCAAAGCTATCCTTCGCAGTATAGATAAACACTCTGTTATCTACTGCCTCCGCATAGAATACATCGATCACAGGAACCTCTATACTCTGTCCATCCTTCTGTCCGCTTATCTGCCCCTGTCTGGACTTCACAAAGGATATGATCTCCTGCACATCATCCGTAACCTTATGACATCTTATTTCCAAGACCTCCGGCTCTTCTATCGGAACACGCCTGACCTTTAGCTCCATACTCGCTCTCACTTATCGTTTATGATATTTGACAACTTACGCCATCACATCAATAAGTATAGCAAGCAGTGTTTATATTTACAAGACAAGCCACTTCTTACAGCAACAGGAAAACCGCAATCGCATTTGCAAGGAAATGTGACACCCAGCTGCAAAATGCATTATCGGTTTTTTTGAATACCAGACCATAGAATATCGAATCGATAAAAATCTCTACCAGATCGATCACAACGATCATAGGCTCATCAAAACTGAAGTGCCCCATTGCGAATACTACGGATGTAATTATAAGTGCGGGTATAAATCCGATCAGCTTTGTACTCTGCTTCTGAAAGAATGCTCTGAGTGCTATCTCTTCGCCAAGCGCCAAAACTGCAAGAGAAAGAATAGTAACTATTATCTGAGATTTATCTATGATTCCTGTTCTGTTCTTTATATGCTGCAAAACCTCCGGCATATATTTCTTCTCCAGAAATGTAGATAAAAAGGCCATAACAGTTGGCATCAGTGCTAATATAATAACTATAGGATTCTTCAGTTTAGGTAGGAAAGATTTTATATCCAGCCCCTCATTTTTTGAATCATTTACACTTCTCGTAACAAAGAAAGCAACTATTCCGACTATCACCATAATCCCTGCCGGCTTAACAAGCTTTCCGTCCATTTCGATCTTGATGAGATTCGTAAATGAAAGTGCTGTCATCAGTATTAAAGAAAAGAGAACTACTTTATTTGTCTTTTTCATATACATCCCGCTCCTTTTTGCGTCCTAAGTTTTTTCTACTAATCCAACTATATTCGAAGCTTTTATATTCTTCAATACTTTGGGATGCAAGATGCATTATTACGTTGTAAGATGCACTGAAAGCATCTTACATATGTTAGTGACATACTCCCACCACTTTCGCTTTGCTAAGAAGTGGGGGCTTCTCGTTCGAGCGATCTAACGATCACAGCATACACGAGCTATCCCCGTCTGCCCGACGGTTCTATCTATACTTAAATGCTTAAGTATTTGATTCCTTCATTTCGTATATTTATTGCAGCATTTACATCACGGTCATGTTCATTTTTACACTTTGGACAT
>DGHK01000058.1 GCA_002392655.1 Lachnospiraceae bacterium UBA3850
ATAATCGTTTTTGAACATTTAGACCGTAATGGAAAGAAAAGTGGCTCAAAGAAGCAAAGACTGCATATGTGGCGAAGTCAGTATGTGCAGTCAATGGTAGAGAATAAAGCACACAGACATGGAATGCGAATAAGTCATATATGTGCATGGGGAACGAGCAGACTGGCATTCGATGGAAGTGGAAGAGTTCTTCGTGGCAAAGAGGCAGATCTTAAATGCTATAGTCTTTGCAGATTTTCAAATGGAAAAGTATATAACTCAGATCTATCTGCATCTTATAACATAGGAAGCAGATATTATGTACGAGAAATATTAAAATCCTTGCCTGCGAAGGAGAGGTTGGAACTTGAGGCAAAAGTTCCTCAGGTCACCAGGAGAAGCACCTGCACATTATCTACACTAATTAACCTGAATGCGGAGCTTATGTCTATTGTGGCATAAGTATCTGAGTTTAGGTTGTATCTGTAGTAATGTAGTTCCCGTCTTCTAAAGAGACTACGTGTAGAAATGCATTTATGGGAAGCACGCGACTTCAGTCGTGTGAGGTTTCACATGGATCATGGTAAATGAGGGTGGACAGAAAAAGGATAATCGGAGATAATAATTCTATCAATGCTGAATGGAGAATGCATTATGGTTTTGGAATGGGATAAATATGAATCGCTTGCAAGACAGGCTGTAGGAGAGGGCGTGGTACTCCTTAAAAATGACGGAGATGTCCTTCCGATTAAGAGGGATGCCAAACTCTCTATTTTTGGTCGTATGCAGAATAGATATTACAAGAGTGGAACAGGCTCAGGTGGTATGGTAAATGTTCCAAAGGTCTGGAGTATCGTAGAGGGGCTTCAAGCCGAAGGAATCAGTCTGAGCGAGGAACTTCTCAGAATATATGCTCAGTTTGAGGAGGAGCATCCATTTGATCCGGGAGTGGGCTTTGGAAATGAACCATGGTCTCAGCTTGAAATGGAGGTTTCTGAGGAACTCGTAAAAAAGGAAAGTGAAGAGTCGGATATAGCTCTTGTTATTATTGGACGTACTGCCGGAGAGGAACAGGATTATATCAATGAGAGAGGCGCATACAAGCTATCTGAAATAGAATCAGATCTGCTGAGAAAAGTCAGAGCTGCTTTTGACAAGGTTGTTCTTGTTATGAATGTAAGTGCCATCCTTGATATGAAGGAGATAGAAGAGATATCTCCGGATGCCATACTTTATGCTTGGCAGGGAGGCGAGGTTGGTGCTCTCGGATGTGTTGACGTCCTTATTGGAAATGTTTGTCCGAGCGGTCGTTTGACTGACTCTATTATTCGTAATATTGAGGACGCATCTGCATTTGGCCATTTCGGTGATACCGTAAGAAACTTTTATGAAGAGGACATTTATGTAGGTTATCGTTATTACGAAACCTTTAACAAGGATGCTGTTATGTATCCGTTTGGCTTTGGGTTATCTTATACAAGCTTTGAGGTGATCCCGGAAGGAGTAAGCTCTGAAACTAATGGCTCAATTAGTGTATCTGCAGAGGTTAAGAATACAGGATCAGTAGCCGGAAAAGAAGTGGTTCAGTTCTATGTATCAAAGCCACAGGGTAGGCTTGGACAACCGGCACTCAGCCTTGTAGGATTCCAAAAGACTGAGATACTGAAGCCGGGTGAGAGCTGTCATCTCAAAATAGATATTAATCCATATAATCTATCCTCATATGATGATTCAGGAGTAACAGGCTTTGAGGCTAGCTATGTAATAGAAGAAGGAGACTATATATTCTATGTTGGACAAAGTGTAAGAGACATAAAGGAAGCGGGAAGCTTTACTCAAAAAGAAACTGCTTTGCTTGAGAAGCTCAGTCATCAGATGGTTCCAAATGTCAGCTTTGAAAGAATCAAACCGGTTAGGGATGAAAGCACAGATAGTGTATATTCAATTGGTAAAGAAGAGGTTAAAGCTCTTCCTTTTTCTGATATAGATGAGGCTATGGCTGATAAGCCTGAGGCAAAGGAATATACAGGTGACAAGGGAATTAAGCTTAAGGATGTACGAGATGGAAAAGCATCTATGGATGATTTCCTGGCACAGCTTTCAGACGAGGACCTGTCTGTGATCATACGCGGAGAGGGAATGGGAAGTCCGAAGGTAACTCCCGGCACGGCTGCTGCTTTTGGTGGCCTCAGCCCAAGTCTTAAGAGCTTTGGCATTCCGGCAGGCTGCTGCTCGGATGGCCCAAGTGGAATGAGACTTGATTCGGGCTTTAGAGCATTTAGCCTTCCTAGCGGAACACTTCTGGCCTGCACATGGAATGAAGAACTTAACACCGGTCTCTATAGTATGCTTGGAATGGAAATGAATAAGAATGATGTTGATTTTCTGCTCGGTCCGGGTATGAATATTCATCGTTTCCCGCTTAACGGTAGGAATTTTGAATACTTCAGTGAGGATCCGCTTGTGACAGGTAAGATGGCAGCTGCTCAGATCAGAGGACTGAAAAAGAGTGGTGTGTCAGGAACTCTTAAGCATTTCTGTGGAAATAATCAGGAGACCTGCAGACATACAGAAGAAAATGTGATATCCGAAAGAGCTCTGAGAGAGATATATCTGAAGGGCTTTGAGATTGCAGTAACGGAAGCCGGTGCGGACTCTGTAATGACAACATACGGGCCGGTGAATGGAAGCTGGACGAACTCACGCCATGATCTGAATACAAATATTCTCAGAAAAGAGTGGGGCTTCAAGGGCATAGTAATGACAGACTGGTGGTCCAATATCGGTGATGTTGGAGACGTGGTTGATAAAACATCATTTTCAAGACTTGTTCTCGCACAAAATGATTTTTACGCTGTGTGCCCTGATGCATCAGTTAATTCTATGGGTGATGATACTCTTGATGCTTTAAGTAAAGGCATAATTACCAGAGGTCAGCTTGTCAGAGCAGCAGGAAACATCTGTCAGGTTCTGATGAATACAAATGCCATGAAGAGACTTTGTAGTGAGGATTATAAGGTGGAGGTAATCGGCTTCACAGATGAACTCGAGAGTGAGGACTTATCTGACGTTGAATATTTTGAGATAGAAGATGGAACGGTTCTTGACCTTTCACAAATAGATACTTCTAAGGGTGCAGTTTATTTCCTTGGCTTTGATGTAAAACAGAGAGGCTGTTACTATATGGATATGGTTGGACACTCCGATCTGTCAGAGCTTTCCCAGATACCTGTGGGAGTATTCTTCCAGGGGGTTCCTTGTGGAAGCTTCACTTTTCATGGTGGTGGCGAAGAGCTTAGTATCCGCAGAAAGATTTACTTCCATTCAAAGTACGGAGTTATGCGTCTCAAGTTTATGAATGGAGGGCTGGAACTAAAAGAGCTCAAGTTTACATTTGAAAGAATACCAAAGGAAGATGAACCTTGGGAGAATTTTGAAGAGTATATCTGTTAAATAAGAGGAAAACTTGTTAATGATAAATATTGATGCGGAAATATATAGAGAGTTTACATGTAAAGCTGATAAGTGTAAGCATACCTGCTGCAGTGGCTGGGAAATTGATATAGATGATGACACTCTCGATTATTACAATGGCTTAGATACAGAGCTGGGAAATGAAATAAGAAAGAATATATCCGGATGTGGTCAAGAGGGTGAGAGTGCAAGTTTTATGTTAACCACTGATGAGCGCTGTCCATTCCTAAAGGATGACGGACTTTGCAGGATAATAGAGGAGCTCGGGGATGATGGTCTGTGTGATATTTGCAGACTTCATCCAAGGTTTTATGAAAGTATAAATGATTATAATCTGGCCGGAGTCGGACTCAGCTGCGAAAAAGCAAGTGAACTTTTATTTGGTAAGAAGAGTCTGGATTTTATCATCTGTGGAAGTGAAAAGAAGATAAGTTTTACTGAGATTCTGGATTTACTTAAAATTAATATTTCGCATGACTATTTAAAACTATCATGTTTAGTGCCTGATTATCTGGCCGAAAGTAAGATAGAAAAAATATTAGATATATTCTTTGAATCTGAGCCGATAGATGATAACTGGAAGAAGGAAGTGCAGCTTTTGAAAAATAGCTACAGGGATTATGTGACTGATCTGGAATTTGATAAATATGAAATCATATATCAGTATATAATTTTCAGACAGCTTGAGATGATCAGAATATACGGAACAAAGAAGATTATAGAATATGCAATTTACAGTATTATCTATATAATGCTTTATGCGAAGTGTATTAATGATGATATAGAAGCAGTAAGAAGATGGTCTGAACAGATAGAGTATAATGAAGATAGTATGTCTTACTTTGACAGCTGTATAGATTTATAAGATTTCCCGTAAGGGATGTGACACTAAAGCTAAAAAAAGGATACAAAACAGGAATGAAAGAAATAACATATGACGAACTGAAAGAATTAAAAAAGGATTCTTACGTTTTGGTAGATATAAGAGATGAAGGACTTGTGTCATACGGAATGATTCGTGGTGCCATCAATGTTTATCTGGAGGATATCGATGAAAGTAAAGAGCTGATGGCTATTCCAAAGGATAAGAAGCTGATTTTCTATTGTGAGATTGGACGTATGTCGCGCGAGATAGATGATACGACTGAATGCCTGAAGGACAGAGAATGTTACAGCCTTGCAGAGGGATATGTCGGCTATGTCAGAGCAGGTATGAGAAGCGATGAGGATAAAGAGGAAAAGAAATCCCGAGCAGAAAAAAGTATACAGAAGAAGTTTCATAAGCAGCTTTTTTCTCCCTTTGCCAAAGCGTGCAAGACATATAAGCTAATTGAGGATGGAGACCATATCGCTGTATGCATCTCGGGAGGTAAGGATTCTATGCTTATGGCAAAACTGTTTCAGGAGATACAGCGTCATAGACAGATGGAGTTTGAACTGACATTTCTTGTTATGGATCCCGGATATAACAAAGAAAACAGGGCGTTGATTGAAAGCAATGCGGAGGCTCTCGGTATACCGATAACTATATTTGAAAGTACGATTTTTGATACAGTAGATACTATAGAAAAGAGCCCGTGTTATCTGTGTGCAAGGATGAGGCGTGGATATCTGTACAGTAAGGCGAAGGAGCTGGGGTGCAATAAAATAGCACTGGGACATCACTTTGATGATGTTATTGAAACGATACTTATGGGTATGCTTCATGGTGCGCAGATTCAGACAATGATGCCCAAGCTTCATAGCACCAATTTTGAAGGAATGGAGCTCATCAGACCGCTTTATCTAGTGAGGGAGAGTGATATATGTGCTTGGCGAGATTATAATGAATTACATTTCCTGCAGTGTGCGTGTCATTTTACTGATACATGTACTACGTGTCATGAGGATGGAACAACTTCCTCAAAGCGCCTTGAAACCAAGAAGCTTATAGCTGAACTAAAAAAGTCCAATCCTTTTGTTGAGTCAAATATATTTAGAAGTGTTGAAAATGTGAATCTGGATACAGTAATAGAATATAAGCAAAAAGGTGTTCGTCATAATTTTCTGGATGAATACTGAAAAATGCGGATGTTCTGAAACGTATCCTTATGTTGTTTCTGAAGGCTTATCAGAAGCCTTTCTTCCTCAGCTCATTTACAAGCTGTACATAAAATTCTCTTACATCATAGCCTTTTATATTTTCACGGTTCAGATCGATCACATCACCATGGGATATACCTCTGTCATAAGGTGACTCTATCAAAGTAAAATTATCATCCAGTGGAAATGAATCTATGCCCACCAGACCATCGTTTTTATTATCGAAAAGTCCGACAAATCTGTTAGTCATGTTGAGTGGAAATCTTCCGCCGCACGGCTTCTTTAAAACGGATCCAAAGGACTGATGGAAAACGCTTTCGTGGTTGGGCATTTCTTTATTTAGTTCGGCGACCTTAGTTGATGTGAGGTCGGTAACTCCGGCTATAAAATCAGGATTTGGATCACCCAGTTTTTTGAGCGCTTTGTTATAACCACTTGATACTGCATCCTTTAATCCGTCGGGAGCTTTATTAAGCAGGTAGTCGGCAAATACACATCCGTGATTTGGTGTGTTGATCATGGAGAGGGATGCTATATACTTATCCATACCCAGATTTGAAATGGCATATCTAGTATCTAAACCACCCTTTGAATGTGCGATAACATTTACTTTTTCACAACCGGTTTCTCTTATTATTTCCTCTATTCTTTCAACCAGCTCTGCAGCTGAATCGGGAACTGCGAGAGAAGAAGAATGGTTTCCGTAATAGATTGTGGCACCGTTCTTTATAAGCTCCTCAGGAACTCTTCCCCAGTAATTAAATGCTTCGAAATCTCTGAAGAATACTCCGTGTACCATAAGAAGCGGGTATTTTGTTTTGCAGATTTTTTCTTTTTCTCTTTCTTTATTCAGTATGAGCTTATCGTTTTCAAATTCTACTTCATCTCTGCATACCCTGATAATTTTTACAAGCATTACCAGATGCACGATAGGAATAAGTCCCAGTATCAGGCCTATCGCTCTGTATCTTATTCCGAGCTGACTTGAGGTTAAGTAGACGCGGCCGATACCACACCAGAAGACCAGTCCGAGAATCAGAACCAGGGATATAGCATTCAGAAGTAGTGGCTTTATAGCTACGCTAAACTTAAAGTAGCTTATCAGATAGTAAGCGATATCAAGAATAAGGTTTATCAGAAATATGATCAGCAGCCTGTAACCGTCTCTGATCCGGGACAGCTTTTTGCTTTGAAGCTTCTTACATAGGAGAGATGGGAAAAGAACTATGAATAAAGTAAAAAGAACAGTTATCCATATCGGGATTTTTACATCATGATTAATATCCAATATGTAGAAGTTTGAAAGAACACATAAAACTATAGAATTGAAAACGATGGTTAAATAACTCATAATACACCTTCCTTTTAAACAAGTATTATACTATAAACACAAGAATTATGATATAATAACATAGATATCATAGCATCGGATCTTTATATACGATTTGTGATAAGGAGGCTGAATCGGGAAAGTGAAAAATAGGGGTAACAGTATAGCTATAACAGCAATTTTCGGAGTAGTTCTCGTGACACTTATCCTTATACTTGGAACTATATGGATAGGGAGAAGTGCATCACGTGATTCTCAGGATGTTGCACGTTCGGTAAGTTTATTATATCTGGATGAGCTGGCAGGTCGTCGAGAGCAGGTTGTGTCGAATAATCTACGCGGCAGGATAGAGGATCTGAATACAGCACTTGAGCTTATGACAGATAGTGATCTGAGTGATATAGAACATCTTCAGGAATATCAGGGGAAGATGAAGAAGCTATTTAAGCTCGAGAAGTTTGCTTTTGTGGATGCAGATGGAATTATATATACTTCACTTGGAACTCAGAATAATATCGAAGAATATGATTTTGATTATATGAAAATAAAAGAAGCTGAGATATCCATAAAGGATCCAAAATCCTCAGAAAAAAAAGTTATCATAGCTACACCTGTTAGCGGTATGACTCTTGAGGGTAATAATCTGGTGTGCTGCTTTATGGAGATAGATATGACAGAGATGCTCGCAGGTGTCTCTATGTATTCCCAGCAAAGTGATACAACATTTTCCAATATATATACAAAGGATGGTGTGGCGCTTACTGATACTATACTTGGTGGTCTTGCTAAGGAGGATAATCTGATTGATGCCCTGTCCAAGGCTGATTATGACAAGGGTTATTCTTATGAGAAGGTTAAGCAGGACTTTGAAAATCATGAGGGTGGAATAGCATCCTTTACCTATAACGATATAAAAGAAACACTTAGCTATAAACCTATAGAAGGAACGGATTGGATGCTTACATATCTGATCCGGGAAAGTGTTCTCAGTAATCAGATTAGTTCTATATCTAAAGGAATACTTATAAGAAGCATCATTCAATCAGCGCTTACCATACTCGTGATTCTTATTACTTTTGCATTTCTCTATGTTCAGATACGAAAGAATTCGAGCCTTCGCCTGGCAAAGGAGACAGCTGATGCAGAAGCAAGAGTTAAACAGCAGGAGCTGGATGAACGTATAGCGATGCAGGAGAAGATTGAACAGCAGTCTTATGCGCTTAGTGATGCGCTTACTATTGCAGAGGAAGCAAGTAAGGCGAAGACGGTATTTCTCTCTAATATGAGTCATGAGATCAGAACTCCGATGAATGCGATAATTGGTCTGGATAATATCGCGCTTAACGATCCGGATACCCCACCGAAGACAAGGGAGTATCTCGAGAAGATAGGAGAATCTGCGGAGCATCTGCTTAGTCTGATAAATGATATTCTGGATATGTCACGAATCGAGTCCGGAAAAATGATCCTTAAAAATGAAGAGTTCTCATTCCAGAAGCTGCTTGCGTCGATCAACACCATGTTTAGCGGACAGTGTTCTGAAAAGGGACTGGATTATCAGTGTCATGTCAGCGGTGAGCTTGATGATTATTACATAGGTGATAGTGTAAAGCTGAGGCAGGTACTTATCAATATTCTCGGAAATGCAGTCAAGTTTACTCCTGAAGGAGGAAGTATAGAGCTTGATGTTCGAAGCAAGATATCCTATGAGGGACAGACTACTCTTGAGTTTAAAGTTTCCGATACGGGAATTGGAATCAGTGAAGAATTTCTTCCACACATTTTTGATACATTTTCGCAGGAGAATGCTTCCTCTGGCGATAAGTATGGAAGCTCCGGCCTGGGAATGGCAATCTGCAAAAATATCGTTGAGATGATGAATGGAAATATTCATGTTGAAAGCGAAAAGGATAAGGGTTCTGTTTTTATTTTTACAGTTACACTGATGGATTCAGAAAGAAAAGAATCAAGCAGTTCGAAAAATGAGATCAGGCTTAGTGAGATGAGTGTTCTTATAGTCGATGATGATTCAATAGCTTGTGAACATGCGAAGCTTGTTCTGGAAAAAGCGGGTATTGCATCGGAGATTGCATACTCAGGAGAAGAAGCACTTGAGAAGGTTAATCTGAGGCATGCACGAAGAAATCCGTATAATCTGATACTTCTTGACTGGCAGATGCCGGAAATTGACGGCGTAGAGACAACCAGAAGAATAAGACAGGTTGTAGGAGATGAGTCTGCAATAATAATCCTTACAGCTTATCGTTGGGATGATATACTTGATGAAGCTATGAATGCCGGGGTTGACAGCTTCCTGTCAAAACCTATTTTTGCACAGAGTGTTATAGAGGAATTCCAAAGTGCATTTAACAGAAAGAATAAGCTGTTAAATGATAAAGAATCTGAGGTTGATCTGAGTGGAAGAAAAATACTTCTTGCAGAGGATATGCAAATCAATGCAGAGATAATAACCATGGTTCTTGAGATGAAACAGATGGAAGTTGATCTTGCAGAAAACGGAAGGGTTGCAGTTGAAACCTTCAGTGAACATCCTGAAGGATATTACGACGCGATTCTTATGGATATGCGTATGCCTGAGATGGATGGACTCGAAGCTACTCGTAGGATACGTGCCATGAATAGAGATGATGCTAAAAAGATTCCTATTATAGCTCTTACGGCAAATGCATTTGATGAAGATGTACAGAGGAGTATGCAGGCAGGACTTAATGCACATCTGTCCAAGCCGGTGCAGCCAGAAGTTCTTTTTGAAACTTTGAAGAGCTTTTTGCGAGAGAAATGACATATATGATAAAATATAAAGTGTTTTCAGAAAACCAATAATTTCAGATTAACTAAAAGTTGAGGGGTTACTATGGAAAAAATAAGAGGTACATATCGACTGAGAAGAAGAGTTCTTATAGTTGATGATGAAGAGATAAACAGAGAGATTCTTGGTAATATTCTGAGTGATGAATATGACATAACTTATGCAGAAAACGGAAAACAGGCATACGAATTGATCCATGAAAGGATGTCGATGTATTCGCTTATCCTGCTGGATCTTTTGATGCCGGTCATGAATGGATTTGAGCTCATAGAAAAACTGAGGTCAGAGGATGATACCAAAGGAATCCCTGTAATCGTAATGACATCTGAGAAGGAGGCTGAAGTAAAAAGCATCAACCTCGGAGCATCGGATTTCATTACAAAGCCTTATGATATGCCTGAGGTTATTCTTGCGCGATGTGCCAGGGTAATAGAGCTTTATGAGGATAAGAGTCTCATAAAAGCAGCTGAGCATGATGATCTGACGGGACTGTACTCAAGAGAATTTTTCTATGAGTATATCAGACAGATTGAAAAGTACAATTCGTCAACACCGGTTGATGCTGTTGCACTGAATATAGAACATTTTCGTATGATAAATGAGATGTACGGAAGAGAAGTAGGTGATGATGTTCTCAAGAAAACAGCGGCGGTGGTTACCGGAAAATTTGCAGATTCTTTGTGCATCGGATGCAGACTTGATGGTGATACATACTTCTTATATGTGGATCATAAAGAAAGCTATGATGATGTTTTTGACTCCCTTCAGCAGGAGCTTGCAAGGATGACTCAGATTCCGAGAATCAGAGTCAGGATAGGTGTATATCAAAGTGTAGATAAAAATCTCTCGCCTGAGGACTGGTTCGATCATGCCAAAATGGCAAGTGACAATCTGAGAGGAGATTATACCAGACAGATAAGCTATTACAATACAGAACAAAATGAGAAGGATATCTATCAGGAGAGGCTTATAAATGATATGGAGCAGTCCATTAATAATCGTGACTTCGTTGTATATTATCAGCCAAAGTTTGATATAAACGGAGAAGTCCCGAAGCTGAAAAGTGCTGAAGCACTTATCAGATGGAATCATCCTGAACTGGGAATGATTAGTCCGGGGGATTTTGTACCGCTTTTTGAAAGCAACGGACTTATTCAGAAGCTTGATCAGTTTGTGTGGCAGGAGGCTGTTGCCCAGATTAAGGAGTGGAAGGATAAGTTTGGTGTATCCATCCCGATTTCAGTAAATGTATCAAGAATAGATATATATGATCCAGAGCTGGAAAATAAGCTCTTTGACTTGCTGGATAGGTATGGAATCACGTCAAAGGAATTGCATTTGGAAATAACGGAGTCGGCTTATTCTGAAAATGCTGAGG
Source organism: Lachnospiraceae bacterium UBA3850 (assembly GCA_002392655.1). Lineage (GTDB taxonomy): Bacteria > Bacillota > Clostridia > Lachnospirales > Lachnospiraceae > Eubacterium_Q. The sequence continues at coordinate 11,074 of DGHK01000058.1, forward strand.
TTCTTATATCAGTTGTTAATGAGCTTAGAGATAAGGGATTTTTGATAGAGATGGATGATTTCGGATCAGGATATTCGTCCCTCAATATGCTGACGGAAATCCCTATTGATGTTCTCAAGGTTGATATGAAATTTATCAGAAATATGAATAAGGACAAAAAGAGTCTGAAGCTGGTTGAACTGGTTCTGGATATAGCAAAGTTTCTTGGAGTACCTGCTATTGCAGAGGGAGTAGAGAATGAGAGTCAGTTAAGTAAATTAAAGGAAATGGGTTGTGATGTAATACAAGGGTATTATTTCTCAAAACCTGTACCACCGGATGAATTTGAAGAATTTATAACAAAAGGAGAATAGGGATGATAGACATAAATAGTCTCCGTGAGTTCGGAGCTGATGTAGATAGTGGACTTGCATGTTGTATGAATAATGAGGCGTTTTACCTGAAGCTTGTAGAAAAGTCTCTTGGGGATCCTGCTTTTGATAACCTGAAGAGGGCTATTTCAGAAAAGGATTTAGATGCTGCGTTTGATGCGGCCCATGGTCTTAAGGGTGTGATGGGAAATCTTGCACTTACACCTATATATGATCCGATTGTTGAGATAACTGAGCTTCTCAGAAGCAGGACTGATATGGATTATAATGACCTGGTAGAAGTAATTTGCAGCAAAAAGGAAGAGTTATCCGGGCTTTGCGAATAATGTAAAGTTGTATGGGATATAGTAAAACAAAGATCTCGAAGGGAGTATGCAGTGTTTGGCGAGAGATTTGAATTAAATGAACAAACCATACCAATAGTTGAAGAAATAGGCCGTCATATGCCTGGTGGTTTCTTTATATATAAAGCGAGTGAACCTGAAGAGCTTCTCTACGCAAACAGAGCGGTAATAGATATATTTGGCTGTGATGATCTAGAGGATTTTAAAAAGCTTACGGGTTTTACATTTAAGGGTATGCTTCATCCGGATGATTATGACAGGATAGAAGAATCTATCGTAGAACAGATAGATGTCAGCAGCGACAATCTGGATTATGTTGAATATCGCATCATATGTAAGGATGGAAGCATAAGATGGGTAGATGACTATGGCCATTATACTGAGACTCAGGCCTATGGAGGCATATATTATGTTTTCATATCAGACATCACTGAGAAGAAGGAAGAGAGCCTGAGACATATAGAGGAAGATGAGAAACAGAAGGAAGAGCAGAATAAACTGATAACAGCTCTGGCGTCTGATTATTGGAGTGTTTACTATATTGAGCTTGATACAGACAGTGGAGTCTGCTATCAGTCGCATCCGGAGATATATCGGGCTTTAGAAACCGGAGAAAATTTCAAATATCTGGAGACCTTCACTGATTATGCTATGAAAAACATTACTGATGAATACAGGGAAGAGTTTCTCAGATTTATACAGCCGGATGCTATACGTGAAGGGTTAAAGGAAAACCGTGTCATATCATACAGATATATGACCAGTAGAAATGGGGAAGAGAAGTATGAGATGATCCGCTTTGCTGGTGTTCGTCATCCTGAGGACAGAGATGATCATATGGTTCATGCTGTAGGAGCATGTTTCTCAGATATTGACGCAGAAACAAGGAAAACCATGGTTCATAATAAAGCTCTGAGTGATGCGCTGATTGCGGCAGAACAGGCAAACAGAGCAAAGACTGCATTTCTTTCAAATATGTCGCATGAAATCCGTACACCGATGAATGCGATAATCAGTCTGGATAATCTTGCACTTTCCGATATAGATATATCTAACAGAACAAAGGACTACCTGGAGAAAATCGGAACCTCGGCCAATCATCTCTTAAATATCATAAATGATATCCTGGATATGACCAGAATCGAATCGGGGCGAATGGCTCTAAATAGTGAGGAATTCTCCTTTGCGAAGGTTATGGAGCAGGTTTCGACTATGATTGGAGGACAGTGCCGAAACAAGGGACTAAAGTTTACTCCTGTTATAGATGAAAATGTACATGACTATTATGTCGGCGATTCTATGAAGCTGAAACAGATACTTATTAATATTCTCGGTAATTCGGTTAAGTTTACACCGAGGGGCGGTGAGGTTTCTGTCAAGGTAAATGAGATAGCCCGCTATGATGGTAATTCTACACTTAGATTCTGCGTATCAGATACAGGAATAGGTATGAGCGAGGAATATCTGCCCAGACTTTTCGATGCATTTACTCAGGAGGATTCATCTACGACAAATCAGTATGGTAGTACTGGACTCGGTATGCCTATCACAAAGAGTCTTGTGGAGCTGATGAACGGTAGCATCGATGTAAAGAGTAAAAAGGGAGTAGGGACTGAGTTTACTGTTACTCTGTCACTTAAGATTTCTGATAAGGTAGATAATGAAAAGAATGTATCAAAGAACAGTTCAGCGGAAATACTCAGTGGCAGAAGAGTTATGCTGGCAGAGGATGTGGTCATAAATGCTGAGATTATGATGATGGTTCTTGCTGCGCGAGATATAGAGGTTGATCATGTAGAAAACGGTCAGCTGGCTGTAGAGCATTTCAGGGAACATGAAATGGGATACTATGATGCTATACTGATGGATATACGTATGCCGGTCATGGATGGAATCGAGGCAACTAAGTGTATCAGAGCCATGGATAGAAAAGATGCGAAGGAGATTCCTATAATAGCCCTTACAGCAAATGCTTTTGATGAGGATGTACATAGAAGTCTTCAGGCCGGTTTGAATGCCCATCTCAGTAAGCCAGTGGAGCCTGATGTATTGTATGAGACACTTGTAAGTTTTTTGGCTGATTAGTTATATATTTGATTTTGTTTAGGAGAGTAATTACATGCAGGAATTAATAAAGAAGCTTACGCAGAATATATCAGGTAGATTTGTTGGAAAAGAAAAAGTTATAAAGAATCTCATAACTGCACTTCTGGCTGATGGTCATGTTCTTATAGAGGATGTTCCGGGAGTGGGAAAAACAACGCTTGCCAAGACGGTTGCCATGTCTGTTGAGGCTGATTTCGGAAGAATACAGTTTACACCTGACACGCTTCCGACAGATGTAGTAGGAACCACTATTTTCGATGCGGCTAAGTCTGAATTCAGAGTTGTAAAGGGACCAATTCATAATCAGATAATTCTTGCTGATGAGATAAACAGAACACCACCGAGAACACAGTCGGCTCTGCTTGAGGCTATGGAAGAGAGACAGGTTACAATCGATGGAACAACATATAACCTTCCTGAACTTTTTATGGTCATTGCGACCCAGAATCCGACTGAACAGATTGGTACATATCCGCTGCCGGAGGCAGAGCTCGATCGTTTTATGGTGAAAATCAGTCTTGGTTATCCAGACAGTAGCATGCAGATGGAACTTGCGAAGAACTATCTCAGTGGAAAAATGAGTGGTAATGTTTCACCTGTTCTTAAGTCAGAGGATATAGTTCAGATGAAGAAAGAGGTTAGAGATGTTATCATTAAGGATGAAGTCATAGAATATGCACTAAGTATAGTTGACTCAACCAGAAGCATGGATGAACTGGAATATGGACTGAGTCCGAGAGCGAGTCTTGATCTCTTGATGGCGTCAAAGGCAAATGCATATATAACCGGCAGGGATTATGTTATTCCTGAGGATGTTATAGATATGTCCAGAGTTGTTCTTCCTCACCGTATGGTTCTTACTGCTAAGGCGCGTATGGACAAGTACACAGGAGAACAGTTGATAAGCAGGGTGGTAGATAAGATTAAACGCCCAGTTTAAAAATAAAGTATGTAATACAGGTATGATCAGTTGAAGTCTAAAAGTAATAATACCGAGAAAAAAAGGAAAAAAGAAAACGCGAATAAAAAGAAAATGGGACTAAGAAACCGAGTTCCCCGAATCGTTTATCTGGCACTGCTGATAGCATCGGCAGTGCTTGTCACAAACCGTGGAGGAGGTTTTTCTTATGTCCTGTTTTTTAGTGTTGTCTTATATATACCGATAGCATTTATCCAGCTGCTTTATACAAGAAAGGTGCTCAGAATCTATCAGGACGTAAACGGAAGACTGCTTTATAAAAATACTGCTGTTCCCTGCCAGATTACAATCGAGAATTCCGGTATGTTTCCTATTGGTTCGATTAATCTCATTATGGATAAGAAGATTACGGAATTTGAGAGTAATTTTACTGAAGAGACTTACAGCTTTCTACCGGGCGAAAACAGGGAGATTGATACGAAGATATCATGTAAGTATGCGGGAGAATATGTTGAAGGAATAAGCAGAATAAAAATAGCAGATATGTTCGGCCTGATGAGCATGGAGTATGATATACCATCTCCGCTTAGGATACATGTATTACCGGTTATTACGGATATTGCCGTAGCGAAAATAAACCGCCTGTTTGAGGAAATAGCAGGCAGGAGACAGCTGTTCAGACTAGATAAGGATGATATAGCTCCCGGAAATGAACTCAGGAAGTATGCAGAGGGAGATCCTCTTAACACAGTACACTGGAAGAATTACGCGAGAACCGGAGAAGTCTATGTCAGAATTCCGGACAAACAGGAATCAGAGATGCTAACTGTTGTAATAATACCTGATAGGGATACGACCATTGAGAAGCATGATTATATGCTGGAATATATAGTATCAATAGCAAATCTGTTTGCGAGACAGAGTAAGCCCGTAAATTTTATCTATTACAGTGGAGGTGTAAAAACATATCTGATCGAGGGCTACGACAGCTTCAGAGTGTTCTATATGGAGAAGCTTACTGAGTTTGGAGCGATAGGTAAAGAGATACCTTCGGATGCTGAGGATAAGCTTATAGCGGCAGCTGCAAAAGCTGAAGGGGCAGTTGCCTATTATTATGAGGAGAACGGATTAAAAAGTTATGTTAACCAGAAAGAAAGCTACAATTGAATTCTTTATGGTATTTCCCATCTACATAGCACTTTCGCTGGTAGTAGGAGGGCTTCTTCTGCATGCCGGTCTGAAGGACTTTGTTATGGGCTTCTTTTTGTGTTATTTCGTAGTCTTTATCAATCTATCAATAATTATAAAACTCATCTATAACGAGAAGCTGGATATAGTTATTTGTATCGCGGTAGCTACAGTAATGTCAGTTATGTTTCGGGACAAGGTGCTGATCATAAATATATTGGCTGCTCTGGGAACCATGCTTCTTATATATGTACTTCGTGATAAAAGAATCGGGCGTTTTGGCTGGATTATAACTACAGTTACCATTTTTGTTCTGTGGCAGTTTAATTCAAATAGCGATCCGAGGTACGCAGCTATATGTTTTGTTGCACTTGGTTTTTATTCTATATCAGTGCTTCTAAAAAAGGATATCAGATATTTTGCCGCAGTTCCGCTCATAATAGCTCTTGTCACTTTGTTCACGCCTATAAAGGATGAACCTTACCAGTGGCCGTTATTAAGGGGAGCTATTCAGTCTGTCAAGAATGTATGCGGCAGGGTTTCGGATGAGGTGGTTTATTTCTTTGAGGGACTTGGTTTTTCCGGAGGAGACTACTCGGGTTATTCAGAATCGGGAAAGGTTTCGGGAAGTGTGACCGATTATGACAGAGAGGAGGTTGAGTTTGTAAATCCGGAAGGTGTCAGGGATACTACTATATATCTGAAGGGAAGAAGCTATACATATCTTGATAAAACAGGATTCTCAGAAGAAGAGGTAAAGGATAAGCTTGATACCTCGTGGCTTGCTCTGTATCTGAATGCTATGTATCATAATGATTACAACAAGTATGAGGCTGCATTTTTCTCAAGAGTTGTAACCTCTGATGTGACATATAAGTACATCAGGACTGAGGATACAATTATGCCTCTTTCCAGTCTGGAGATATCAAAATCAAATCTTAAGGGAAAGAAAAAGAGAGGCTATAATTATCATATATCCTATATGCTGATTGATTACGGAAGTCCGTACTTTAAAAAGCTGATGAAGCAGGAGGATTATGACTACGAAAACTATGAGACGATAGCTGAGTATACGAGAGATGTATATAGTATCGACCTTGACAGATTCTTAAGCCCTGAGGAGTACGAGGACGCTCTCAGGGAAAAGGATATGACGAAATATCTGGATACCTCTATGGCAACAGATCGTATAGTCAGCCTGACAGAGGAAATCACAGAAGGAGCGGAAACAGACTATGAGAAGGCCTGCAGGATAGAAGAGTATCTGCGACAGTATGAATACAGCAAGTCTGTAGATCTTTCTGACAGTGAGAACTATATAGATGATTTCCTGTTTGATACTCAGAAGGGATATTGTATACATTATGCATCTGCTATGGTTCTGATGCTCAGAGCTTCGGGAATTCCGGCAAAGTTCAGTATAGGATACAAGCATGATGAGACGGATTCGTCAGCGGTTCTCGGTTCTGAAGCTCATGCTTGGCCGGAGGCTTATATCAGTGGTTATGGCTGGGTTCCGTTTGAACCGACAGTTAGATACCTAAGCGCAGATGATACCACCTGGGGACTGGGCAAGGATTATAATCGCGATAAGTATGATAAGCGTTTTGAAAAGAAGGAAGATGAGGCGTCTAGGGGAGATGCTGAGGAAGGGTATCATGAGGTAGATATACCTGTTTCGGACAGTGTTGGAAGCAGCTCCGGAAAAGAGGCTGTTTCGACATTCAGAAAAATAGCATGGTATATAATTCTGATGCTTGCAGCTCTTTTTGCAATACTGGTTATAGTCGTTTTGATAAGATATATCAGATACAGAATGATGAGTGATGAGGATAGACTTAAGCTCAATATGAAGCATATCTTTGATATATTCTCTCTTCGTGGAAGGGATAAGCTGGAAGAGAAAATGGATGCAGAAAAAAAAGAGGAACTTGAGCAGCTTCTGGATAATTACAGAAGAGTCAGGTTCCGTGGTGATCCTGCCGATTCAGATGTAGTTAATGCTTCAAGAAAAATGAGAAGGTATCTCTGGTCTATAAGAAAATCTGTTTAGCAGCTGCCAGATGGATTTTGATCACCCTGAGGTTACGGCACTTGAAGGAATCGAAGCCTTCAGAAACTTCCTTATATCCATAGGTATGCCTAAGAACTTTGAAGAGCTGGGCGCAAAGGCTGAGGATATTCCGAAGCTGGTTGATACACTTTGCTACGGCGATGGAAGACAGGAAACTATATCGGGCTTTGTAACATTTGACGCAGAGGATTGCAGGAAGATTTATGAGATGATGGTATAAGGAGGAGAATATGAAAGCTTTATTTATTGGTGGAACAGGAACGATAAGTACAGCGATAGTGAAAAAACTGGCGGCTGATCCGATGTGGGAGGTATGGCTTCTGAATCGAGGAAACAGAGCTGATGCAGTCCCTGAGGGAGTTCATCAGATTATCTGTGATGTATCAGATGAGGTGGCAGCGGCAAAGGCGCTTGACGGTATGGAGTTTGATACAGTTTGTGAGTTTATAGGTTTTACCGTAGATCAGGTGGAACGCGACTACAGACTATTTAATGGAAAAACAAAACAGTATATATATATCAGTTCAGCTTCAGCATATAATAAGCCGGCTGCCAGCTATGTGATAACAGAGGGAACTACTCTTGCAAATCCACACTGGGAATACTCCAGAAACAAGATAAAGAGTGAGGAGTTTCTGATGAAGAAGTATCGTGAGGAAGGCTTCCCTGTTACGATTGTTCGCCCGAGTCATACTTATGATGAGAGAAATGTACCTCTTGGAGTACATGGAAAGAAGGGGTATTTCCAGGTAGTTAAAAGAATGCTCGAAGGAAAGCCGGTAATCATACAGGGAGATGGAACATCACTCTGGACGGTTACATTTAATACTGATTTTGCAGTTGGCTTTACCGGACTTATGGGAAACAGACATGCAATAGGTGAGGCATTCCAGATAACAAGTGATGAAACTCTGACTTGGAATCAGATATATCAGACCATAGCTGATGCGCTTGGAGTAGAGCTCAAGGCTTACCATGTTTCATCTGATTACCTCAGTGCGGTAGGTGATAAGTATGGGTTTGACTTTGAAGGAAGTCTTACAGGAGACAAATCTGTTTCTGTTGTATTTGATAATAGTAAGCTTAAAAGGATTGTGCCTGATATGAAGACAACTATCCCGTTCAGCCGCGGTGTACGTATCGCGCTTGACTATGTTCTGAACCATCCTGAACTTCAGGTTGAGGATCCGGAATTCGATGAGTGGTGCGACAAGGTTATATCGACTTTGGAGGAAACAAAATCAAAGTTCTAAGTTACTCTTTTTTTGCCACAAACCTTCTTGACTATGAACAGCGCCATATTTATACTTATGGTTATAGGAGGTTTAGGCCCAATGGAAAAAGTTGAACTGCTTAAAAAAAGAGGAATATCCTTAAGAAAACTAAACATAATCATGTTTGTTCTGGCAGTAGTTATATCTACAGTCCTTCTGTTTGCAATGAACAGAACTAACAGTTTATATAAAAAGAATCATAAGATGACACAGACTCTCTATGAGTGGAGGGAAGATGCATATAACCTCCAGCTGGCATCTGACTATCTGACAGAACAGATCAGGTGTTTTGCTGTATCCGGAGATAAACAGTATCTGGATAATTATTTTGAAGAAGCAGAAGTGACAAAAAGGCGTGAGATAGCTCTGGACAATATTAAAAGAAATCATGAGGATTCACCGGCAGTTCGTGAACTTAGTGAGGCCATGAGCGAGTCATCTCATCTGATGAAGAGAGAGTACTATGCGGCCAGGCTGGCTGTTGAGGGATATGGATATGATCTGAATGATTATCCTGAGGTCATAAGGCTTGTTGAGCTCTCTGATGAGGATAAAGCGCTTTCAGGTGAAGAGCAGAGGTATGCGGCTTCCAGGTATCTGTTTGATGAAGAGTATCTGACATCAAAACGAAGAATAAATGATAATATGACTGACTGTCTGGACAGACTTGAAGATGAAGTAAGTAAAAAGCAGGCCAAGGTGTCAAAGGAACTGGAGACACAGGTTTTCATAGAGCATGTATTTACATTTGTTCTTATCGGAATCATGCTTGGAATTGTGATACTTACATCTATACTGGTATTCAGACCTCTCAGAAGATGTGTTGAGCTTATCCGTAAAGAGCGTGAGATTCCACTCAAAGGTGCATATGAGGTCAGGTTCCTTGCTAAGAATTACAACCTGATGTACTACACGACAAAAGAAAATGAAAATAAGCTGAACTATGAAGCTAACCATGATAAGCTGACAGGACTTTTTAATAGGCGAGGCTACGATTTCTTCCTGAGTAATGTTGACATGGAAACGTCTTCAATCATAATTCTCGATCTGGATAATTTTAAGGACATAAATGATAAGTATGGACATGATGTGGGTGACAAGGTTTTAGCAAATGTAGCTCAAGTTATCCTTCACAGCTTTCGCTCGCAGGATTATGTGTGTCGTATTGGCGGAGATGAATTTGCAGTAATTATGATACGTTCAGATTCTACCATGAAGGATCTTATTACCAGGAAGGTAGAGCATTTAAATGAGGTGCTTTCTAATCCGAGTGATGAAAATATTCCTCCGGTAACCTGCAGCGTCGGGGTAGCCTTCGGAAAATATGGCATTACAGTAAGCGAGCTCTTTAAGCGAGCTGACAGGGCGCTTTATCAGTCAAAGGATGGCGGAAAGCAGTGCGTATCATTTTATAGTAATAAGTCGGTAAGGGATGATAACAATTGACTAAGTTGAAGAACTTTCTAATACTTATTTGGAAAAACTTTGTACACTGGGTTCGGACTAATAACGGATCTACGCGTGATTTTGTGTTCAAGGTCATAATAGCGGTATTTGTTTACATCATAATAAGTGATGTGATAAAGAAGCTTTTTATAAAGCTAGAGAAGATAATCAGTAAAGGAGAGAGACCAGGAAAAGTAAGTCATTTCTTTCTTGGTCTGCTGAAGCATCTGATCCTGATAGGCGTAGTATATGAGCTGGGATTACGACTTAGCTCAGTGGAGGTCAATCCGCTCGTTACGATAACTGCCTCATCCTGTATAGTTATCATACTCGTTATACAGGGAGCTCTGGTAAAGCTGGTATCAAATGCGATGCAGTCTCTTATGCGTCTTTTCAAGAATGACGATGCATACAATATAGACTCTACGGTTTTACATCTTCCGAAGCTTTCCAATGCCGGTTCTCTGGGAGTTATTCTTGAGTTCTTTCTGAAGATTGTAAGAAAGGTAATAGGGCTGGGTATAGCTGTAGTTATAGTTTACATAATCTACCAGGGCATTTTCTATCTGACTGATTCGGGTGGCTTTGAAGTAGCCAGGATGCTGAATATGTCAGAGAAGGAGATAGCAAAGGAGTTAGATACATCTTTCCATGAGGATGACAGTCTGGCCAAAGCAGTAACAGAGTTTCCTGACGAAGGTACCAAGGTTTTTACAGATGGTAATCTGAACATAATATATGAAAACAATGTCAGGGTCGGAATCAATACCTCCAGCAGAAAATATAAATTCTACGGAATAGGAATCAATCAGCCGAATATTCAGAATACTAAGAGAATGGCCTATAACTATGATGGGATAGTCCAGAGAACAGAGGATGTGGCAGGAGGTAAGTCCAACACATATTATTACTATAACAGAGGTAAAAACGACTGTCTGGCTATTACCATTAATAATAGTTCTAACAGAGTTGTGAATATGACATACTATAATGATTTTTCGAGAATCGAAGGAAATCTTAATTATATAGTCGATGATGGAGACTGAAAAAACCGCTGCACTAGTTGCAGCGGTTTATTAGATTAATGATTCTTACGGCGGTAGAATATTGATTTGCTAGATAATCGCCTCCTCTGTAGGACACATCAGTTAGGTCATAAAGTATGGAACCGTAAAGTGTGCCTCTGAAGTAGAGTGGCATAAGTACCAAAGTATACTTTTTGTCTTCCATAAAAGGATTGTTGTATATCTCACTGAGTGAGATCTCCTGCTCATCTGCAGGAATCGTCTGTATATTTCCGTCATTCATAGCAGCCTTGATAAGAAGCGTATCAGGAGCTTTGAATTCTTCTTCGTACTTGTGTGCAATCGGCTCCTTATAGATATAAATAAAACCATTCTTTACGCCGAAGGTGGAAAGATTCCTCAGAATATCTGAATAATTAGAGTCATCTCCGTGTTCGATGTTCAGTGTTTCATCGACCAGGTTCTTGATAGATGCCAGTGACTTATATACTGTGTCTCTGTACTCAGAGAAAACACTTCTCATGGAGGCTATAATTTCCTCCAGAATAGAGGAGAAAGCCTCATAGGTCTGACACTGTCTCGCCGGTTCGGTATGTCTCTTAAGCGCTGCTATACGAATTCTGTCTACAAATGCTACAAATATATCCTCATCCGTATATTCCAGTGCTCCTAGCTTGAAGAATTCACGTATCCTTGTTTTGATAAGGCTCAATCTCTCGGGACTGTATACATCATCATTAATATAGTCAATGACAAAGCTCATGATAGTTTTGAAAGTGACATAGATCGCAAAATCCTCCTGCTTGGAGGTGTTTTCAAATTTATAGAAAATCCTGTGGAAGAATTTATCGATATAATCCTTGTCGAGAATATTCTGATCGGTGTTTTCTCCGTCAAGAATTGAACCGAAGGAGTCTCGAAGTATAAATCTGGTTGGTACTGTTTTGTTACCTATATTCCATCCGTCGAGCAGAAGCCTGGCCATACTGAAAACCTGTTTTCCAATATTGGCAGCATTTGCATCTACAGTTGTAAGAGATGGAGTCATCATGCTGGCATTTATGGAATTATCAAATCCCATAACCTTGATATCTTTTCCCGGAACTATACCTCTTTCCTTCATTACGCTGTATAGTCCGATTGCTATGGCATCATCAGCACATATGATAGCCTCTGCATCAGGATTGAGATCAAGTATTTTTTCACAATCAGCCTTGCAATTGACAGAGAGGTTAGTGGTTATAACACTGTTCGGTTTGATAGGAAGCTTGTAGTAGTCCATCATTTCCTTATATGCTTCGAATCTCTCGGAAATATCAGCGTTGTGATCCACAGAACTGAGCATACAGATATTCTTGACTCCCAGTTCGTCAACCAAATATGTCATACCATCTATGATTCCAGCCTTGTTGTCAAATATAACGCCCGGAAGTCCTTCCATCTTAGATGCAGCTAGAATGATAGGGATATTTTTTTGTTTGAGATTTTGAATAAAGGTATTTACATTTTCCTTTGTTGTGAGACAGCCTATACAATCAGCCGCAACTAAAAGAACATCGATGTTATTGGTGTTAATAAGCTCAGTACTGGTTTGGTACTGGTATTCGAAGAGATCGGGAATATCCTTCATCTCTCTATTGATATACTTGATTGGAATTACGATTATATTGAAGTCGTCCCTCGTGGATTCTGTTATGATACCCTTGCAGAGTTGTACTATGAACTCATCCATGATACCGCCGACGAGAAAGCCAATAGTTTTTCTTTTAGCCAATTTATTTCCCCCATTAACAAAATACAAAATTAAACTCATTTATATTATACCACTGATTGAAATAATGTGTTATACTTTTATTTGTATATTTTATTAGCGGGAGAAGGATGAATTGATTAGTATATTGGAATTGTTTGGAGGAGTGGGACTCTTTCTGTATGGTATGAATCTGATGGGTGCATCGCTTGAAAAACTTGCGGGCGGTGGACTTGAGAAGATTCTTCAGACACTCACTACCAGTAGAAAAAAAGGAGTGGGAGCTATAAAGGGCTGGACACTTGGTCTCGGTGTTACCGGAATCATTCAGAGTTCAGCGGCGACTACTATAATGTTAATAGGTTTTGTTAATGCAGGTATCATGACGCTAGTGCAGGCGATACCTGTTGTTTATGGTGCAAATGTAGGAAGTACGGTTACCGCGCAGATCCTTAGACTTGGAGATCTGGGTTCGGGAAATCTGGTGCTTAAGTTGCTTAAGCCTTCGTCGTTTGCTCCTATGCTGGTGGCTGTAGGTGCTTTTATATATCTGTTCATAAAAAAGCAGAAGCTTAAAGATATAGCCGGAATCCTTATAGGTCTCGGCACACTTTTCTATGGAATGACTATGATGGAGGAGGTTTTTGCTCCTCTCAAAGAATCAGAAAAATTCCAGCAATTTTTCCTGTCCTTCAATAATCCGTTTATCGGAATTTTGACAGGTCTCATCTTAACTGCAATCATACAGAGCTCGAGTGCGTCTGTTGGTATACTTCAGGCTCTTTCTGCAACCGGAAGTGTTACCTTCGGAATGGCTGTTCCTATTATCATTGGTCAGAACATAGGTAAATGTATGACCATCATGATCGGATCCATAGGTGCAAATAAAAAGGCTAAGCGTGTTGCACTTACCTATCTGTTATTCAACATAATCGGTGCTTTGGTTATATCCTTAATCGTATATGCCATATATTATACGATTGGTATACCTATGTTTTCCGAAGTCGTAAACCGAGGAGATATAGCAAATATACATCTGATGTTCAATCTGGTCATCAGTGTTGTGCTTTTGCCGTTATCAAGTAAGATGGCAGAGCTTACAGGAAAAATCATTAAGGATACTGATGAGGTTGACGGCGACGAAGAGCTCAGAAGACTTGATGATATGCTGCTCAAAACTCCGGGAATCGCACTTACTCAGTGCAAGAATCTCATGAAGGTTATGGGTGAGAAGATTAAGGAGAATTACAATATAGCATTTGGACTTCATAAGGAGTTCGATAAATCTGCATTTACGACTCTAAGTGAAAATGAGGATTTTATAGACAAATGTGAGACGGCTCTGTCAGCTTACGTTGTAAGGATAGACAGAAAGAGATTTACTCCTGATAACAAGAGTGTCGTTATAGAGATACTGAATTGTATCGGAGATTATGAACGAATTGGCGATTATTGTATGAATATCGCATATATTGCCAAGGAAAACGATGAGAACAAGATAACATTTTCTGAAAAGGGTACAAAGGAGCTCATGGCGGTTGGAGAGGCGACCGGCCATATAATTGATATGTCCTTTGATTCATTTAATAATGATAAAGAGAGTGAAGCTTTCAAGGTGCAGCCTCTGGCCAAAGCAATTGATGAGATGACAGATGTTGTTGAGTCGCATCATATCGAGAGACTTCAGGCCGGCGATTGTGGTGTTGCCGGTGGTGTGGCTCTCTATGACATAATAAATTCCTTTGAGAGGATTGCCATTCACTCCAAGGCTATATCCAAGCACGTTATGAAGAGAATGAGCGGAGATATGAGTCTGGATGCTCTGCATGGTCATCTGACAGACAAGAAGAGCGAAGAATATCAGGCGCTGGAGAGGTATTATTATGAGAAGTATATCGTACCTGTAAGTAAGGACGATAAGAAGAAGGAAGAAATAAAGAAGGAAGAAATTAAGAAGGCTGAGAAGGCAAAGGAAGAAGTAAAGAAGGCTGAGAAGGCAAAGGAAGAAAGCAAAAAGACCGACAAGGTGAAGGACGTAAGCAAGAAGCCTGAGAAGACGAAGGAAGAAAACAAAAAGCCGGAAAAGAAGAAAGAAGATAAGAAGGACGAGAAGAAAAAAGCAGACAAGAATAAAAAATAATAGGGAAAAGAATTATGGCTAGTCTCAGAAAAAAGAACTATAGAAAAATAAAGAGGGTTGGATGGGTTGGATCACTTATTACAACCCTTCTTTTTATGGTTGTTATCACGACTTTTTTTGCTTTAGCCGTTGTTGGGTTTATTCGATATGCGCTTGATACTAAAATATCGAATGAATATGAAAAAATAAAGTATATGGCTGAGATATATGATAGCAGTGCTGATGGAGATGATATCTATAGTTATCTCGATTTATCAGGTCGTGATTATATGATAACGGATTCAGATAATAATGTGCTCCATACTACAGGAAAAAACACGTGCAGCTTTGAGGGAGATACCGTTTCAATCAGCTCAGTTGCAAAGAGTGTTTTGGTATATGAGGATAAGGCGGAAAGCTTTGTATATCCTTCAGATGGAAATATCAGTCTGAGAAAAAAAGAATTCTTCGAGATGCTTTCAGAAACTGAAAATGAAAGTGAGGAAAATATAATTGAAGAAGATGGTGTTTTTTTAGATGACGAGGCTATGAGGGAAGCTGAGGAAACTCTGAAGGCTCCTGTCTGGATATCAATTGATGTAAAGGGTGGAAAAGAAAAGCTGGTAGCCAAGGCTTATTACAGAATTAACAAGGATGATCTGTTTTTGATCGGAATGATAATAATCAGTGTTGTTATTTTCATCCTGGTTATGTTTGTGATAATGGTTATAAAGATAGTGAGAAATATAGCCAAGCAAAGAAAGCTTATGAAGCTGTACTTTACAGATGATATAACAGGAAGGAAGAATCGGGCGTGGTATCTGCTGAAGGGTGAACAGATACTGAGAAGGCTTACAAGCAGAAAAAAGAAATTTGCAGTGGTCAGTCTTACATTTTCTAATTATAGGAATTACTGCATCTGTCACTCTATGAAAAAGGGAGAAGAGATGCTTTGTAAGATCCACGAGCTGATTGATGAGACGCTTGATAAAAAAGAGATAAGTGCACATATGTCATATTCAAGCTTTGCGCTTCTTCTGGAATTTGAGGTTGAGCATATACTGAAAAACAGACTTGAGGTTCTGATTGAGAGGCTTGAGCATCTGGACAGTAATCATAAGTTCGATTTTCAGGTTGGCGTTTGTGTTGTAGATAGGATACTTGATGAAAACGGGAAAGTACGAAGAAGAAAAGATATAGAAATTGAGAAGGAATATAACAGTGCTTCCATGGCCAGAGAGTCAGTGGGAGATTCGGATGAGTCTCATCTGATATTCTTTAATGACGCTCTTGTTGAAGAGAGGTTGTGGATAGATACGGTCCAGGATAATCAGAAAAAGGCTCTTGAAAACGAAGAGTTTGCTGTTTATTATCAACCGAAGTATGATCCCAGAACAAATGAGCTTAAGGGAGCAGAAGCTCTTGTCAGGTGGATATCACCTGAGTTTGGTTTTGTGAGTCCGGGCAGGATTATTCCGATATTTGAGAAGAACGGATTCATCACAGAGATAGATCATTATATGCTTACACATGTTGCAAGAGATCAAAAGAAGTGGTTGGATCAGGGCTTCAAATGTGTACCTGTATCTGTAAATGTTTCGAGAGCACATTTTATAGAAAACGACCTGGCAGAACAGATAAGAGATGCGGTTGATAAAGAAGGCGCTCCACATGAACTGGTTGAAATCGAGCTTACAGAGAGTGCGTTCTTTGATGATAAAAAGCAGTTGATAGAAACTATCAGTAAGCTCAGAGATTATGGATTCAGTGTTTCGATGGATGACTTCGGATCTGGATATTCATCCCTCAACTCTCTTAAGGATATGCCGCTTGATGTGCTTAAGCTGGATGCTGAATTCTTCAGAGGCGATAATCAGAATGAAAGAGGGGAGATAGTCGTTTCAGAGGCGATTAAGCTTGCGAAGAGTCTTAATATGAGGACAGTTGCAGAGGGTGTTGAGATTAAGGAACAGGTTGATTTTCTAGCAAAGGAAGGCTGCGATATGATACAAGGATTTTATTATGCGAAGCCTATGCCAAGAGATGAGTTCGAGCAGAGCTTTAAAAAACAGTAAATATGTGGTATAATTAACAGATGTTTTATACATAAATCAGATTTATGCATATGATTATGGGAGGTTTTATCTATGGCTGAGGAAAACAAAAAACGCCTGGTTACAAGAAGCGACTTTGATGGACTTGTATGTGCGATGCTTTTAAGAGAGCTTGATATAATTGGGGATATCAAGTTTGTTCATCCAAAGGATGTTCAGGATGGTAAGGTTGATATATCTGAAAATGATATAACAACAAACCTGCCTTTTGATAAGAGAGTCGGACTTGCTTTTGATCATCACGAGAGTGAGTTGCTCAGAAATAAGCCCGAGGAATATGAAGGAAAGTATATAATTGATGGTGCTGCTAAATCTGCAGCCAGAGTAGTTTATGACTATTATGGTGGCAAGGATACATTTACCAGAGTATCAGATGAGATAATGGTAGCTGTTGATAAGGGAGATAGTGCTGATTTTACAGAGGAAGAGATATTGAATCCTAAGGACTGGGTTCTTATGAATTTCCTTATGGATGCACGTACCGGTCTCGGACGTTTTCACGACTTCAGGATATCAAACTATCAGCTTATGATGGAACTCATTGACTACTGCGTAGATCATGATATAAAACAGGTTATGGAGCTTCCTGATGTTAAGGAGAGAGTTGAGATGTACTTTGAACAGCAGGAGCTTTTCAAGGAACAGCTGAAAAAAATTACGAAGATTCACGACAAGGTAGCTGTTATCGATCTTCGTAATGAAGAGACCATTTATACAGGAAACAGATTTATGGTCTATGCTATGTGGCCTGAGGTTGAGATATCGGTTCACGTAGCATGGGGATTTAAGAAGCAGAATACAGCTGTTATGATAGGAAAGTCTATCATAAATAAGGCTTCTAAGGTTAATATCGGAGAGCTGTGTCTCTCATATGGCGGAGGTGGACATGCCAATGCCGGAACTTGTCAGCTTGAAAATGATGTAGTTGACGGGGAGCTCCCGAACATTATATCCAAACTTAATGGGAATACTGCTATATGAAGTTTATGATCCAGAGAGTTACAGAGGCTTCAGTTTCTGTAGATGGAAAAGTTGTCGGAGAGATAGGAAAAGGATTTTTCGTTTTGATCGGTGTATGTGATGCCGATACTGAAGAGATAGCAGATAAGATGATAAAGAAGCTGCTTGGACTTAGGATATTTGCTGATAAAAATGGTAAAACAAACTTAAGTCTGGCTGATGCGGGGGGATCACTACTGCTTGTATCTCAGTTTACTCTTTATGCAGATTGCAAAAAGGGTAACAGACCATCCTTTATCAAGGCCGGCTCACCAGAGCATGCCGAGATGCTTTATGATTATATAGTGAGAAGATGTAATTTGTGGGCTGAAGAAGCTAAGTCAGATATCAAGATTCAGACCGGTATATTTGGGGCGGATATGAGTTGCAGACTGACGAATGACGGACCTTTTACAGTAGATCTGGATAGTGAAGAACTATAAATAACGATCAAAAAAAAGGAGCAGACATGAGTTACGATTCAGGAAATGATAATAGAAGATGGAATAACACGGGAAGGGATTATTCTCCTGAGATGGATTCGGCGTTTATTGTTGATGAACCTGTGAGACAGACTTCTCAACCAAGACCGAGACCGAATCAGAATCAGGTAGACCAGGCTGCGTATGGAGTTAATCCCGATATGCAGGCAAGACCTCGTCAGGGAACAAACCAACGTCCCAGACAGAATCAGCAGCAGAGACCGCAGGGTGCAGCAGGTCGCAGACCGCGACCGGCAAATGGCACGCAGGGGGGACCTCAGCTTCCGCCTGAGAGACCAAAAAGAACCAGGACCTATGATCCTGATCAGATGATCAGTGATGAGGAGTTTCTTGATTCATACAATACAGAAGGCGGAGGAAGAAGAAAGCTGGACGAGGACGATAGAAGACCTGTAAAGAATTCTAATAAGAAAAAGAAGAGAAAGAAAAAGCATAGAGTATTAAAAATAATTCTCGTTGTATTACTTGTAATAGTTCTTCTTTTAGGACTGGGTATCTGGAATATAACCAGAAAGTTTAATCATATAGATACTGAGGTTTCAAAAAGAAGTGACTCGATGAAGCATGATGTCATAAACATACTGCTTGTCGGAGAGGATGCAAGAGATGGCCAGACCGGTCAGAGAACTGATACGATCATAGTTTTATCGCTTAACCGTAAGAAGAATATAACTACTATGACATCTATCATGAGAGATACGTATGTAAATATACCGGGGCATGGCGGCGACAGAATAAATGCTGCATATGCATATGGCGGATTAGATCTCCTTGATCAGACGATAGAAGAGAACTTCGGAATAACGATAGACGGAAATATGAAGGTTGACTTCGATGGATTTCTTGAGGCTATGTCGGCAGTCGGATCACTTGATATGGAGCTTACTGCAGAAGAGGCTCAGTATATGAATGAGAATCCTGCTCTGGGATCAAACAATGATGAGTCCGATGAGGTATGGAATCTGAAGGAGGGAGTAAACAAGCTCACGCCAAGTCAGATACTTTGTTACTCAAGAATGAGATATGTAGGTAATTCCGACTGGGATAGAACAGAGAGACAGCGTAAGGTTATCGCAGGAGTTACCAGTCAGGTAAAGCATGGTCACTTCATAAAGGGCTATAAAGTAGCAAGTAAGGCTGCTCCATACATATCAACTGATCTTAAGACCGGTGGTATGATGAAGCTCGCATGGAATATGGTATTCGGAAAGGAAGCAGACAGTCACCTGATTCCTGCAGAGGGTACTTACTATGCAGATAATATAAACGGAATGGCAGTGCTTGTACCGGATATAGATGCAAACAAAGCTGCTCTTCAGAGATATATAAACGGAGAAGAGTAAGGATAAAGAAGAATAAAAAAGTGAAGCTGGTGGAGATATCCATCAGCTTCACTTTTTATTTAAAATGATATAATCCCAAGTGACATGAGTAAGAGTAAGAAGAGCAGAACCGGTGATACGAATTTGATCATTACTCTGTAAAGAGTTCTACGATTAGCCTTTTCACCGTTCTTTGTAACCTCATCCTCAACATATTTAGTCTTAACAACCCAGCCGATAAGTATACATGTACATATAGCGACAATCGGCATTAGTATGTTGTTACTTATATAGTCCATAACATCAAGCAACTGTCCGTTTGTTCCTTCGGCCATGTTTGGAAGGTGAGCTTCTATGTAGAATTTACTGCTTCCGTCAAAACCTCTGCATACTGCGATTCCTATAAGGAGTGCAAGTACAGTTTCTATAATAGTTGCGATGTGTCTTGATGCTTTAAATTTATCTATGATACTTGAAACGATAGCCTCAAGGATTGATATAGCACTTGTTATGGCTGCGAAGAGTACCATCGCGAAGAACAGAGCTCCGATAACATTTCCTATTGCACCCATTTCCATAAATACCTTAGGAAGTGATACAAACATAAGAGATGGTCCTGATGCGCTAAGTCCCTCTTTGCCTATAAATACATACACAGCAGGTATGATCATGATTCCTGCAAGAAATGCAACTGCAGTATCAAAAATCTCTATCTGGTTTATGGACTTGACCAGGTTATCCTCATCACGAACGTAAGAACCATAAGCAATCATAATTCCCATCGCAACCGATAAGCTGTAGAACAGCTGTCCCATTGCATCAACAACGGTTATTGCAAACTGTTTCAGGGTTACATCGTGAATATCCGGGACAAACAGTATCTTAAGTCCCTGTAATCCTGTTCTCACAGTTCCGTCCTCAGCCTTAGTAAGCGTGAGTGAATAAATAGCTATTCCGATAACAAGGATGAGTAGAAGCGGCATGATGATTTTTGAAAATCGCTCTATTCCTTTGTCTACTCCAATAAATATAATCACTGCACATACCAGTATGAATACGATAAGCATAACATTTGGCTGAGTCTTATCGGTTATAAATGTACCGAAGTATTCATCTGATGCAGTAGCCTTTCCTTGTCCGGAAACAAATGCGATAAAGTACTTAAGTACCCATCCGCCGATTACACAGTAGTAAGGCATTATGATGAAAGGAACTATACTAGCCAAAAAGCCGAGCCAGCCCCATTTTTTATGTACCTTTCCGTAAGCCGTGAGAGGGCTCTGTTTAGTTTTTCTACCGATTGCTGTCTCAGAGGTCAGCATAGCAAAACCAAATGTAAGTGCCAGCATCAGGTAGATAGCCAGAAACAGTCCGCCTCCGTCCTTTGCTGCAAGATATGGAAATCTCCATATGTTTCCAAGACCAACAGCACTACCGGCTGCGGCAAGGACAAAACCAAGTGAACCCTTAAAAGAACTTCTAGATTGTTCCATTATAAGTCTTTCCTCATTTCGTATTTATTTGTACTGCTTAGTCAACCTTTGGAAGAGTATCAAGTGATTTTTTCAGCTCTTCATCAGTTGGGATGTAGTCGCTCATTTCGCCGTTGTTGAACTTCTCATAAGCAACCATATCGAAGTAACCTGTACCTGTAAGACCAAATACAATATTCTTTTCTTCGCCTGTCTCTTTACACTTAAGAGCTTCATCGATTGCAACTCTTATAGCGTGGCTTGATTCAGGAGCAGGAAGAATACCTTCAACTCTTGCAAATATTTCAGCTGCTTCGAATACTTTAGTCTGCTCAACGCTTCTTGCAGAGATAAGTCCCTGATCATAAAGCTCTGATATGACTGAACTCATTCCGTGATATCTGAGACCACCTGCGTGGTTAGCTGAAGGGATGAAGCCACTACCAAGTGTATACATCTTAGCAAGAGGACAAACCTTTCCGGTATCACAGAAGTCATATGCATATTTACCTCTTGTAAGTGATGGACATGATGCAGGCTCAACAGCGATTATCTCATAATCAGCCTCACCTCTAAGCATCTGACCAGCAAATGGCGATATAAGACCACCGAGGTTTGAACCACCACCTGCACAGCCGATAATCATGTCTGCTTTTATACCGTACTTATCAAGAGCAGCCTTTGTCTCAAGACCGATAACTGACTGATGAAGAAGTACCTGAGAAAGTACAGAACCAAGAACATATCTGTAGCCTTCCTGAGTTGTAGCAGCTTCAACAGCCTCTGAAATAGCACAGCCAAGACTTCCTGTAGTTCCAGGGAACTCAGCATTTATCTTCTTTCCGATTTCTGTATTCATTGATGGTGAAGGAGTAACAGTTGCGCCATATGTACGCATTACTTCGCGACGAAATGGCTTCTGTTCATAAGAAACCTTAACCATATATACCTGACAGTCCAGATCAAAGTATGAACAAGCCATTGAAAGAGCTGTTCCCCACTGACCGGCACCTGTCTCTGTTGTCACACCCTTAAGTCCCTGCTTCTTAGCATAATATGCCTGAGCGATGGCAGAGTTAAGCTTATGGCTTCCTGATGTGTTGTTACCCTCGAACTTATAATAGATATGAGCAGGTGTACCAAGTTTCTTCTCTAAACAATAAGCACGAACAAGTGGTGATGGACGATACATCTTATAGAAGTTTCTGATCTCCTCAGGAATTTCGAAATAAGTTGTTGTGTCATCAAGCTCCTGCTTGGCAAGTTCTTCACAGAAAATAGGCGAGAGCTCTTCAAGAGTGATTGGCTGAAGAGTTTCCGGGTTAAGAATAGGCGCCGGCTTCTTCTTCATATCGCCTCGTACATTGTACCACTGTGTAGGCATTTCGTTTTCTTCCAAATAAATCTTATAAGGTATTTCGTTCATTTGTATATCTCCCCTTAATACTACTTTTTGTTGCATACACTATTGTCACAACTATAAGCGATTTTACCACAAATACGCCGCATATTAAAGGAAATAAAAAATATTTTTAAAAAACAGTTGACAAAATGAAATGCTTGGTTTAATATGTTCACGAACAAAACGTGATACGAAAGTCGTGAACAAAAATGATCAAATCAAAATCAAGAAAAATTGCAAAGATTCTTTTATTTACACTTCCGGCTATGGTGCCGATGGTAATCTTCTGGATATATCCGATAGTGAAGAGCGGCTGGCTAAGCTTTACAGACTGGGATTATATGAGTCCAAGCTACAGCTACGTCGGTGCTGAGAATTATACAGATGTATTTGCAAATGAAGGTTTCTGGTCAGCTCTCAGCAACACAGCAGTCTTTGCTATAGGAACCATGATTCCGACACTTGTTTTAGGTCTTTTCGTAGCGCTTCTTTTAAACAGCAAGATAAAAGGAAAGTCGATATACCGTTTTCTGGTATTCTCACCATGGATAACTCCTACAGTTGCAATATCTATAGTATGGAGCTGGATATTCCAGCCAAAGGGCGGACTTGCAAATGAGTTGCTCGGTCTGCTGGGGCTTCCGGCATCTCAGTGGATGACCAGCAGCAGCACGGCGATGCTTTCAGTAATCATAGTTACAGTTTGGAAGGGTATAGGCTATAGTGCGATATTTTATCTGGTTGCTATGGACAAGATTCCTGAGGATAGATATGAAGCTGCTGCACTTGATGGTGCAAACTTCTGGCAGAGGTTGAGATATATAACAATTCCGGGGATATCACCGACTACATTTTTCCTTACTATTATAACAATGGTTGATTCGCTTAAAGCATATGATCAGATACAGATTCTTACACAGGGTGGCCCTTCCGGAAGTACAAGGACTCTGACCTATCTGTTCTATCAGCTTGGCTTTGAGCAATTCAAAATGGGTCAGGCTTCAGCAGTAGCAATAATAATTGTATTTATAACGGTTACGCTGTCATTGATCCAGTTTAAACTTTCAAAGAAGTGGGTGAATTATTGATGAAGAAATTTACAACAAATCTACTTAAGCATATGACGCTTGTAGCGATAAGTTTTATCATGGTCTTCCCACTTCTCTGGATGGTTCTCGGTGGACTGAAGACAAGTAAAGAGGCTATGAATCCTGAGATGATTCTGCCGGATGTCATACATCTGGAAAATGTAATCGATGTGTTCAAAAATTCGCCTCTTATGAAATATATAGGAAACAGTCTGACTGTTGCAATCATAGCAACATTTATCCAGATAGTGACAGGAGCTATGCTTGCCTATGCATTTTCATTTATAAAGTTTCGAGGAAGAAATGTTCTCTTCGGAATAGTCATGGCAACATATATGCTTCCGTCATGTGCGACCTACATACCAGCTTATGTGACGCTTGCGAAGATGGGAATGCTCAATTCCAAAACAGGACTCATCATATCACAGTGTGTAAGCATATTCGGTATATTCCTGCTCAGAACTGCATTCCTGCAGGTTCCGAAAGAGCTAGTTGAAGCTGCAAAGCTGGATGGAGCAAATGACTGGAAGATACTCTGGAAGATAATTCTTCCTGTAACCAAGTCTTCATTTGTAACATTTGGACTAATGAGCTTCATATCTCTCTACAACAATTATATGTGGCCTTCACTTATCACGAAGGATTCAAATCTCTACCAGGTTGCACAGGGACTCAGAAGCTTCTTTATAGATGATGGTGCATATGGAACCAACTGGGCCAAGGTCATGGTTGGAAGCAGCGTCATAGTTATTCCACTTCTTGTGTTATTCGCATTTACTCAGAAGTGGTTCATATCCGGTCTGGCCGGTGACAGTGGTGTTAAGGGCTGATGCCTTTAATCATATATGGTTTAAAGTATTAAAAACATCAAGTTTCGGTCTGAGTGATCGAAGGAAAGGGAAAAAGAAATGAAGAAATCAGATGTTGTAGTAAAGTCAAATGCAAAGCGTGTGGCAGGAGGAGCTATGGCCTCTCTTATGCTGATGGGAGCACTTACAGGTTGTGGAGTCAGCACATCATCAAAAAGCTCTGATGTAAAAGCTGAGCAGACTGAGCAGCAGACAACAGCAGCAACAAAAACAGATGCAGAGGGTAAGACAGAGGTTGAATTCTGGTTTGCAGGAGGTAAAACTGCAGTAGGAGTTATCCAGAATATTGTTGATGATTTTAACGCATCACAGGATGAATATTTCGTAAAGTCTGTTACAATGGCTGATTACGATGAGACATATCAAAAGCTTCAGGCTGGTATAGCAGGAGATGTTGCTCCTGACCTTGCACTTATCGAGGTTGATGCTGCAAGAAATCTGGCTGACAAGGACCTGCTTACAGATCTTTCTACATATATCGATAATGATAAAGAACTTGATAAGGATGATTATCTCAAGGTTTATTTTGATCAGGGAACAGATGGAGACAAGGTTTATGCATTCCCTGCATATGGAACAACACAGGTTATGTACTATAACAAAGAAGTGTTTGATAAAGCTGGTGTAAATCCTGAGGAGATCAAGACATGGAAGGAACTTGCTGAGGTTTCAAAGGATATCAAGGAAGGTGGATATGCAACATATGGCTGGGAGCCTATGTGGGGCGAGGATAATCTGATCGACCTTGCACTTTCAAACGGAGGTAAGGTTCTCAGTGATGATGGAAAAACGGTGCTTATCAATTCAGATGAATGGGTTGAGGTATGGGAAGATGTTCGTACATGGATAAATGATGATGAGATCATGGCTGTTCATTCAGGCGGTCAGGGCTGGGAATACTGGTATGATACTATGGACGATGCAGTCGATGGTACAGCAGGGGGATATATCGGTTCCAGTGGAGATCAGGCAGACCTCGACTTCTCCATAGTTGGTGCTATGGAGCAGCCTGCCTGGGATGATGATAGTGAATCAGCTCCTTCAGCAGAGGCAAAGCAGCTTGTATCAGTAAATGCATCTTCAGACGAAGAAAAGAAGGGCGCATATGAGTTCATGAAGTTCTTTACTTCACCTGATAACCAGGCAACATGGTCTGTTAATACAGGTTATGTATCAGTCAGACAGTCAAGTAAGGATACTGAAGTATTCAAGGAGTATGAGAAGGATCATCCTGAAATCCTTGTTCCGCTCAGCCAGTCAGCTCATGCATCAGTAAGACCTGTTGATCCTACAGGTGGAGAGATCTATGATGCACTTAAGATTGCAGCAGACAAGGTAGAGCTCGAAGGAGTATCAGCTAAGGATGCACTTGATGAAGCTGCCGAGAAAGCTCAGAAAGCTCTTGATAAAGTACAGTAAGATATATGTTTCATCTCTTTCTAAAAGAATAATAAATAGCGAAGAATTTTACATCAGGGTGTATCTGTAAAAAGATACACCCTGATTTTACAAATGGGGATTTTTCGTATAAAATAGAAAGGATGTAGATAATATATTCATAAGAATAATAAAAGGGGTTTTATAATGGATAAAAATATAAAAACCGGTTTGGTACTTGAAGGCGGCGGAATGAGAGGTATATATACCTCGGGTGTTTTAGATGAGATGATATTAAATGGGATAAAGGTTGACGGACTTGTTGGTGTGTCAGCCGGTATCATACATGGTATATCCTATGTGTCTGAGCAGTTTGCGAGAAATATCAGATATTTTGTAAAGTACAGATCAGATAAGAGATTTATGAGCTTCAGCTCTTTGTTTAAAACCGGTGATGTTTGTGATGAACAGTTTTGTTATCATGATATCCCGGATGAACTTTATCCGCTTGATTATGAGACCTTCAATAAAAATGCAGCAAAAAAAATTGAGGTATATTCTACAGCGTCAAACCTTGAGACCGGAAAAGCTGAGTATCTGAGAATAACAGACTTGCAGAATCAGATGGATGCAGTAAGAGCATCCGCATCACTTCCTATTGTTTCAAGAATAGTTGAATACGATGGTAAAAAATATCTGGATGGAGGTTCTACTGATAGTATTCCGCTTAAGGCTATGCAGGATATGGGCTTCGAGAAGAATATCGTAGTTCTTACAAGACCTTATGGCTATGTGAAGAAGCCGGACAGAAGTATGCCTCTTATGAAAAAGATATATGGTGATTATCCTGATTATCTTCAGGCATGTCGTGAGAGACATCTTATGTATAATGAAGAGCTTCTTTATATCGAAAGGTGTAAGCTTCAAGGAAAAACCTTTGTTATACAGCCAAGCAGAACTATCAAAATAGCAAGATCTGAAAAGAGTATCGATAAGATAAAGAAGATGTATAAGCTCGGAAGATTTGATGCGATGAATCAGATGGAAGAGATAAAACGTTTTCTTGAGGAAAGTAGTAAATAATAATTTCTGAGGTGAAGCTATATGCGACTAGCACCGATTTTTGCTGACAACATGGTTCTTCAAAGAGATAAAGAGGTTTTGATTTTTGGTGAATCAGAATGTTCTGAAATAATCACGGTTAGAATAGATGATATAGAATCTACTTATAATGCTGAAAAAGGGTGGTGGACCTTTGCTTTACCTGCACACGCGGCAGGCGGACCATATGATATGGTTGTAAAGGCACAGTCTTCAGACCGGTTAAGTGAAGAGGTTGTTATCGGAAATGTCATGTACGGAGAGGTATTTCTGAATAACGGGCAGTCCAATATCGAGTTTGAATTAAAGGATTGTGAAGGCGGCTTAGAGGCAGTTGAAGAGGATAACTATCCGGATATCAGATATTTTAATGTCTTTAAAACCGGCTCTGTATATGAGGCAGTAAAAAACACGGATTTACTCTCCTGGAAACAGGCGACGGATAAAAACTTTGGTGATATCTCTGCTGTGGGATACTACTATGCACTGAGACTTCATAAGGAACTCGGTGTAGCAATAGGTATGATTGACTGCTATGTGGGTGGTACATCAATAACCTGCTGGCTGAGCAGGGAGAGACTTGAAGCAAGCTTATACGGAAAAGCTTATTATGATGAGTACTATGCTATTATAGAAAAGCTTCCGGATAATGTAGTAGAGATATATGAAAAATCAGTTGAGGAATACGAAAAAAAGACTGAGGAGATTCAGCAAAGAATAATGGGGATATCTCCTGCTGAGATAGTTGATGCAATCGGTAAATTTCCGTGGCCGCCTCCTCAGAGTGTGGATTCTATTTTCAGACCTGCAGCTGTTGAAAGATCAATGCTGAAATCGATTTATCCATACACACTTCGTTCTGTGGTCTACTATCAGGGCGAGGAGGATGCTGTAAATAATTTCAGTAATCTTGAGAAAACCGGAAAGAATGATTATTATTACAGCTTTCTGGAAGCTCTTATAGAAGAGTATCGAGCTATGTTTATTGATGATAAGCTTCCTGTGATTTTAATCCAGCTTCCGATGTATATAGAGGACAAGGAAGATAAAAGGGATTGGGCCTATATTAGAGAGGCACAGGACAGTTTTTCCAAAAAGCATGAAGGTGTATATCTTACAGCACTTACGGATATGGGTGAATATTTTAATGTTCATCCGCTGGATAAAAAGACACCTGGAACAAGAGTGGCAGGAACGATTCTCGAAAGCGTGTTCGATATACCTGTTGGGCTGGAGATGAGCTTTAAAGAAATAACAAGAGAAGAAGAAAATATAGTATTATACTTCAGTAATACCTATGGAGAAATAAAAACTATGGATAACCTCCTGATTGATATAAGAGGCGAGGTTAAAGATGAAACAGAGTCTGATACACATGTATACGGATTTGAGATATGTAGTGAAGCCGGAAAGTGGTATCAGCCGAAGGCATGTATAGAGGGTGACAGACTGATTATCAAAGAGAAGGAAAAGGTAACAGGCGTAAGGTATGGGTTCTTTAATTATGGGAAGGTGAACTTATATAATTCCAAAGGGCTTCCACTTAAACAGTTTAGTTATCGCGGGGATGTTTAATGAGCAGAAAACGAATAGCCCTTCTTCTGGGACAACCGGAGGAGGATTATCAAAGTGGATTTATAGATGGAGTAATGAAAAGGGCATTTGAAGAAGACTTCGATGTCTGTGTTTTCTCTATGTTTATAAAGTATCAGGATAGCAAGGAAAGGGAGATAGGTGACTCAAACATTTTTAATTTGATTAATTATGAAATGTTTGATGCTATCATTATACTTTCTGATACTATACAGACTCCGGGAGTGGAGGATGAATTAGAAGAAAAAATACATAGGTACTTTAGTGGTCCGGTAGTTTGCATAGACAAGGATAGCAAATATTTCTACAACTTCTGGACTGATGGTTATAGTATGGTATACTCCACTATTTCTCATATGATAGAGGAACATGGCTGCAAGGATATAGCGTATCTGACAGGCCGGAAGAATCACGTTCATTCACAGAGGAGACTTGAGGCGTACAGGGATGCTATGAAGGATCATGGGCTGGATGTCGATGAGAAAAGAGTCTTTTACGGGGATTTCTGGTATACAAGCGGACTTGGTCTGGCAGAGACTATTTCGCGTAAACGAAGTGATCTTCCTGAGGCTATAGTATGTGCAAATGATTGTATGGCTATCGGTCTTATAGATGAGCTTACAGCAAGAGGAATAAGAGTACCGGAGGATGTTAAGGTTGCAGGCTATGGAACGGGAGTGGAAGGAAAGAGCAGTCCGATTGCTCTTACTTCAACATATATTCCTGCAGAGTATTACGGAATCTATTCGGTAGAATGTCTGATAAAGCTGTTAAATGGTGAAGCTCCTGATGCTCCAGCTCCTGAGGGAAAGCTTTTCATAGGTGGTACCTGTGGCTGTACTGAGGAGCCGGATGAAAGCTTAAGTAAAAAAAGAGATGCCTGGATGACAGAGGATTCTGAAGAAGGCTTTTATTCTATCCATAATTACAGTATGGAGGATATGCTTCGAGCTGAAAGCTTCCATGAGTTATTTGGAGTAGTTTATGAGAATATTCATTACCTCAGAGGCGTGAAAAGCTTTGATCTCTGTCTGAATGAGGAGTGGCTGAGTGATGATAAAATAATTCAGAACAGCTTTCCTGAGTCGGGCTATTCTGCAAAATCCGTAAATGTTCTTTCATACAATGTTTATAATCCATCACTTTGTGGAGTTTCTGATGATAAGATATTTTATACATCGGAGCTTTTCCCTCACAGCTATAATGATTCCGAGCCATCGTGTTTTCTTATGATGCCTCTAAGCTTTGAGGAAAAATCCTTTGGTTATTCGATCATAAGCTATGGTTCTGAGGTGGGCAGAATCGAGGATGTGGTCCGCCACTGGCTGAGAATGATTTCCAGAGGACTTGAGAGCTATAGAAGGCAGCATGTGATAAGTG
This sequence comes from Lachnospiraceae bacterium UBA3850, assembly GCA_002392655.1. Classification (GTDB taxonomy): domain Bacteria; phylum Bacillota; class Clostridia; order Lachnospirales; family Lachnospiraceae; genus Eubacterium_Q. The sequence goes on from DGHK01000058.1 coordinate 40,910, forward strand.
CGCTTGAACTCAGAAGCTCATTTAAGGCGGAAAATAAATTCCCTACACGTCTTTACTCAGATGAACAGATAAGATCTCAGGTTGAAAAGCTTGATGACGATGAGAGGGAAGTGTATGAGATAGTAAGTGAAATACTGGATGAAAATAAATTTATATATCATTTCCAGCCTATTGTAAATGCAGTTGATGGAGAGATATATTCTTACGAGGCTCTAATGCGTTCTGATTCCAGAAGAAAGGTGTCACCGCTTGATATAATCAAAATGGCGGACCTGATGGACAGACTTAACGATGTTGAAAGAGCAACCTTTAAAAATGTACTTCGTATCTTTGATGAGAATAGAGAATGGTTCGAAGGAAAAAAGGTGTTTATTAATAGTATCCCCGGCTGCAAGATAGAAGGCGAGGAAAGAGAAAGGGGAGGACAGATAATAACCAAATATCCTGACAGCATAGTTGTTGAGCTCACTGAACAGGCTGAGCTGGAGGATGATGAGCTTTACACTTTGAAGGCTGAACTTAAAAGCCTGGGACTTGGAATGGCGGTAGATGATTTTGGTACCGGTTATTCAAATGTTGGAAACCTTCTCAGGTATATGCCGGATTATGTTAAAATCGACCGGTCTCTTATTACTGAGATAGAGAGTAGTCCGCAGAAACAACATTTTGTAAGAGATATAATTGAATTCTGTCATGCAAATAACATTAAGGCTTTAGCCGAAGGAGTTGAAACTACAGAAGAGCTTTCAACAGTCATCAGACTTGGAGCTGATCTGCTTCAAGGCTTCTACCTGTCAAAGCCGGTTCCTGAACCACCTAAGTCTATTGAAAGCAACAAGGTACTTGAAGTAACCAGATATTACAGGGCAATCGAAGAGGAGGCTCAGGATACTGAGTACATAGCAGGCAGGACGAGAAGGATATCAGTAAACAATCTCGTTAAGATGAATAAGTCGACTATTGTGATAGGAGCAAAGGACGCAACCTTCAGAGACCTTACTATAGTTGGAACACCAAATAGTGAAACCAAGCTTCACATCGAGATCCTCGAAGGCTATGATGGAAGACTTACACTTGAAAATGTTAATCTTATATCAACTAAAAATCGTCCATGTATTATCTTGGCAGATAATTGCGATATGGCAATCAGTCTTATAGGTGAGAACAGGTTTGTTGGTGGAGGAATACAGGTTCCTGATACATCAAAGCTAACATTTGATGGTGATAGTAACGGAAACCTCAAGATATTCCTTTCCGGTTATGACAGCTTTGGTATCGGAAACTCTCAGGAAAAAGGTCATGGACAGATTGATTTCTATCAGGATGGAGAGATATATATAGAGTCAAATGGACAAAATTCCATCGGAATAGGCTCAGGGCTTGGTGGAATGACAAGCATTCATAAAGGTAAATATACTATGCTTCTGACCAGTCTTACCGGAGTTGGTATAGGCTCTTTCGAGGGTGATCAGGATATTGTTATAACTGATTGTGATCTGATGATGAATAACTCCTTCCAAAAAGGAGTATGCATAGGAAGCCTGAATAGCAACACTTCAATAAGTATAGAGAGGTCTCTTGTAAGATGCACCGGTTCAGGTCAGAGAATAGTTATACTGGGCTCCGTAGATGGTGAGAAGGCCATAGTAAACCTAAGAGATATGAACTATCAGAGTGGAATCCGATCAGATAATTCCACAGCTGCCGGTTCGCTCATGGGAGCTACCCGGCTGAGGGTTGAAAAGGCGGCATATAAATACAGGGGTGTCGGAAGACAGGCGCTTGTTTACGGTGGATATAGTGAAGATGTTGATATCGAAATAACCAACGCGAATGTGAGCGTGGACCTTGTATCAGATAATGGAAAGCTGGTATTCGGATCAGAGGATATCATCAAAGAGGATTACGTGTTTAAGACTTTAAAAATAAACGGAGAAATAAAAGAATAAGGTAAAGCAGATTATTATTATGGATTTGATGTTTTTTATTACAGTAGTTTTACTGGGGATAGGGCTTTCGATGGATGCTTTTTCCACATCTGTTGTAAATGTGGTAAGCTTTCCTGAGTCTAAAGGGACAAAGGCTGTAAGATGTGCCTTTGCATATATGCTTTTCCAGTTTGTGTTCTTTATGCTTGGCTGGGCTATTATACATGCAGTTGCCACTAAGTTTAAAATACTATATTATTTTATGCCGTGGCTTGCACTTCTTTTTCTGCTCAGAAGCGCGTGGAGTCTGATAGTTGATGGTGTTATCTCTCTTGATGAAGACAAGGTTCAGGATGCTGAGCTTGACTTTAAAGAGGTTACGATTCAAGGGATAATGTCTTCGCTAGATGCACTGAGCATGGGGTTTGTAACGGCTTACTTCAGCTTTAAGGATGCTCTTTTGGCTGGGCTTATAGTCGGAGCTATTACATTTTTCATAAGTATATATGGCTTTTGGGCAGGCGAAAAACTTGGTGTGAGAGTGACGGGAAAAACAGCAATTATTGGAGGGCTTATTCTTGCGGCTATCGGAATCAAGATAGTTGTAGAGTTTATATTCTTTTAAGATAATGTACTATTCTAATATGAATCAGGTAGGAAAATGAAGGTCATTAATTACAGCACTGTAGATAGTGAAATCCACTTAACTAAATATAGAAAAAAGGGTTTCCTCAGACTGGTATTCAGTAGACTTGTATGGATTCTTATTCTTCTTTTTCTACAGCTCTACCTTTTTTATGGTATCTTTTCATGGATGAAAGGCTTTTACAGACATTATTCATATGTAATGGTCGTATTCAGAATAATAATGACACTTTTTCTGTTTAATAATGATATGGAATCATCGGCAAAGCTTACGTGGCTTATAATCATAAGTATCGCCCCGGTTCCCGGCTCGCTTTTTCTTGCTTACACCATAACCGATCTCGGACATATAAAGCTTAAGAGAAATGTACTCAGGGTTATTGAGGAAACGGCTCATGCGCTTCCTGAAAATATGGACGTGGTGGAAGAGCTTGGAAATGAGAGGCGAAGTCTTAAGTCGATTAATACTTATCTGAATAAAACAGGCTGCTTCCCTGTATATAAGGATACTGACGTAACCTATTACCCAACCGGTGAGGCTTGCTTTGACGATCTTATAGCTGAGCTTGAAAAAGCAGAAAAGTTTATCTTTATGGAGTTCTTCATCTATGATGAAGGCTATATGTGGGGCAAGGTTCTTAAGATACTTGCGGATAAGGTAAAGGCCGGAGTAGAGGTAAGGGTTATGTATGACGGGATGTGCGAGATGGAACTTCTCCCACACAACTATGCAGCCAGACTTTGTACTCTTGGAATTAAGGCGAAAACTTTTTCGCCGATTCATCCATTCATTTCAACCTATTACAATTACAGAGACCATAGAAAGGTTCTTGTTGTCGATGGAAAAGTTGCGGTTACCGGCGGAATCAATATGGCTGATGAATACATAAACAGGATCGAGAGGTTCGGTCACTGGAAGGATTCAGTTGTATTTGTAAGAGGAAATGCAGTTAAGTCCTTTACTCTGATGTTCCTTCAGATGTGGTCTGCCGATGAGCCAAAGGTTGATCTCGGAAACTATCTTGAAATAGATGGTGGGGTATATCCTGAAGCGTCGGGATATGTTATGCCTTATAGTGATATACCGCTTGATGATGAAAAAGTCGGCGAGAATGTATATATGGATATCTTGAACAGAGCATCCAAATATGTACATATAACGACACCATATCTGATACTTGATGATGAGCTCAAACGTGCCCTAAAATACGCTGCAGCAAGAGGGGTTGAGGTGAGTATCATACTTCCCGGTATACCTGATAAGCTGATGGCTTACTCGCTTGCAAAGAATCATTATAAATCGCTTGTTAAATCAGGTGTAAATATTTATGAGTATACTCCGGGCTTTATGCACGCAAAGAATTTTATCTGTGATGATAAGAAAGCAGTAGTAGGCTCGATCAATCTGGACTATAGAAGTCTGTATCATCATTTTGAATGTGCACTTTATATGTATAAAACTGATTGTATAGAGGATATCGAAAGAGATTTCCAGGAAGCAATCAAGGTCAGCAAGAAAATAACGCTTGAGACGATCAAGAAGGAGAACATACTATATCGTGCTTCCGGTCATGTGATGAAGCTCGTTGCACCTCTTATGTAATTGTCGATTAAAATGAGATGTATCGACTCGCTTTTTCTGATGAGGCAGAGAGCATCCTGCTTTAGAGATATAAAAAAGCTTAAAAAATGCTTGATTTATATAAACTGTTGTGCTAACATAGGTGCGTTGCTGGTGTGTGATCGAGACGTTGAAGAAACGCAGACATCGAAAATCACATTCGGTAAGTACGCACTTAGTGCTTTACTGTCTGCTTCGCAGACACTTACCTCATGCGTTTTTCGGTCACCTGCTTCGCAGGTTCAAGCATATATAACATATGCTATTTAGCCTGTGAACAGTCACATAGCATATGTTTTATATGCTTGTCTGCAGGCCTTGACACGTAGTGTCACACATACGTTACATAGAAAAGGAGAATAATTATGAGAGAAGGAATACATCCAGATTATTATCAGGCAAAGGTTGTATGCAACTGTGGAAATGAGTTCGTAACAGGCTCAACTAAGGAAGACATCCACGTTGAAATCTGCTCAAAATGCCATTCTTTCTATACAGGTCAGCAGAAGGCTATCAAGGCTGATGGACGTATAGATAAGTTCAACAAGAAGTATGGCGTTAAAGCAGGTAACTAGATTAATATACAATTTGAATTCAAGCGGCAGATGAGGTGCTTTTAGTTAGTATACCTCGTCTGCCGTTGTTTCTTTTTTGGAGAGAACTATGAAGAGAGTGAGCATAGGCGGACAGGCGGTGCTTGAGGGTGTTATGATGAAGGGCCCGAAGTCATATGCACTTGCAGTCAGAAAGCCTGACAAAGAGATAGAAGTGCAGGTAACTCCATATGTTTCGATGGGAGAGAGGCATAAGTCTCTTTCTATTCCGATACTACGAGGAGTGGTGAACTTCCTTGAATCGCTTTTTATAGGAATGAAAACTCTGATGGCTTCCTCTGAATATTTTGAGGAGGAAGAGGATACAGTAGACGCTAAAGAGAAGACAGGATTAGAAATAAAAGAAGTAAAAGAAGAAAAGACAGAAAATAAAGAAAAGGCAGGAAAGACTGAAAAGGAGGGCTCGAATACTGGCTATCTAGTGCTGACGCTGATCATTTCACTGGTCATTGCAATCGGAGTCTTTATGCTGCTTCCTGCATTTGTTGCAAACTTCCTTTACAAGCTGACCTCAAGTCATCTGTTGGTTAATACTGCCGAGGGTATCTTAAGACTTCTTATCTTCCTCGGATATGTGGCACTTATATCCCGTATGGAGGATATAAAACGTACATTTATGTATCATGGTGCTGAGCATAAGTCGATCAACTGTCTCGAGGCAGGAGATGACCTGACTGTAGAAAATGTAAGAAAGCACACCCGCTTCCATAAGCGTTGCGGAACGAGCTTTGTATTTATAGTAATGATCATAAGTATTTTTGTATTTATGTTTGTCAGAACAGACATCATGTGGCTCAGACTTCTATCAAGAGTTCTTCTGATACCACTTGTTGCCGGCATATCATACGAGTTTATCAGATATGCAGGTATGCATAGGAATAAATGTTCCAATGTTCTTAGTGCTCCGGGACTCTGGGTACAGAGACTTACAACAAAGGAGCCGGATGATGAGATGATAGAGGTTGCCATCAAATCTGTTGAGGGTGTTATAGACTGGCATGAATATGTAGAGCATGTCAGAAATAATTCATTTGAGGCATAGGCCTGTACTTAACTTTTGAGTATTGAGCCGTATATAAATAGAAGGTGATGTATTGTCAGAATTCGAAAAGAGATATGGAGAAAAGACAATAGGGGGACTTATAGCAAAGGGGACAAGGATACTTACAGATGCGGGAATTGAAAACTCCCAGGCGGAGGCCAGGCATCTGCTGAGTCATTATCTCGACATGGATATGGCCGCTATGTATGCAAATCTCTCAGATGAGGTAGATGAGTTCACGGCTATGAGATATGCGAAGTCCATCAGTAAGAGAGCAACTCACTACCCGTATCAATATATACTGGGTTTTACATACTTTCTGGATTATACATTTTTCTGTGAGGAAGGAGTGCTGATTCCGAGGTACGATACCGAAGGTCTGGTACTTAAGGCCATAGAGATGGCTCCGGATAAGGATATAGATGTGCTGGATATGTGTACCGGTACGGGATGTATCGGAATATCCTACTATCTGATGAGGAGCAGAGACGGTTATGATGATAATGTAACTCTTGCCGATATCTCTGAGGATGCACTGGAGCTTGCCAAGAAAAATGCAAGAAAGCTGAATGCTCATATAGATATCATAAAGACGGATCTCTTTGAGGAACTTAAGGATGAAAAGGGCAGACCGTTAAAGAAGTATGACATGATACTCAGTAATCCTCCTTATATAAGAACGGGTGATATGACCAAGCTCATAAAGGATGTCCGGGACTATGAACCCAGGCTTGCACTTGAAGCCGGACCGGATGGACTCAGGTTTTATCGGAGGATAATTGATGAGGCTGTGCATTTTCTGAAGGATGAAGGAAAACTCATAATGGAGATAGGCTATGATCAGTATCTTGATGTAGAAAAGCTGATGAGAGAAGCCGGTTTTAAGGATATATACAAGACGAAGGATATGAGCAATCTGGATCGTGTGATATACGGAACGCTTTATAAGTAGAGATTATAAGAAAAAGAGGAAAGAACTATGTTTGACAAATTGGATGAACTGGTTGAAAAGCTTGAACAGATTATGAAGGAGCTTTCTGATCCTGATGTTGTAAATGATCAAAACAGATTTAAGAAGCTCATGAAAGAGCAGAGTGATCTCACTCCTATAGTTGAAAAGTACAAGGAGTATAAGCAGGCTAAGCAGGATGAAGAGGACAGCCTGATGATACTTGATGAAGAATCCGATGAGGAGATGAAGGAGCTTGCTAAGGAAGAGCTTTCAGAAGCGAAGAAAGCGATAGAGAGATGTGAGCAGGAGCTTAAGATCCTTCTTCTTCCTAAGGATGCCAACGATGATAAGAACGTTGTTGTTGAAATCAGAGCCGGTGTCGGTGGCGATGAGGCAGCGCTTTTTGCAGGTGAGCTTTACCGTATGTATCAGCATTATGCAGAGAAAAAGAGATGGCAGACAGAGCTCATCTCTATAGATGATACAGGAATCGGTGGTATCAAGGATGTAAACTTCCTCATAAAAGGAAAGGGTGCATATAGTAAGCTCAAGTATGAGAGCGGGGTTCACAGAGTTCAGCGTGTACCTGAAACAGAATCAGGTGGACGTATTCATACATCAGCAGCATCTGTAGCAATTATGCCGGAAGCAGAAGAGGTGGATGTAGAGATAAATGATAATGATATACGTATAGATGTCATGAGAGCATCAGGAAATGGTGGTCAGTGTGTAAATACAACTGACTCTGCTGTAAGACTTACACATTATCCTACGGGAATAGTTATTTACAGCCAGACAGAGAAGTCTCAGATACAGAATAAGGCTAAAGCGTTTGCACTTCTCAGAACCAAGCTCTATGATCTTGAAATGCAGAAGGCACACGATGCAGAGGCTGAGGCAAGAAGAAGTCAGATAGGTTCAGGAGACCGTTCTGAGAAGGTTAGAACTTACAACTTTCCTCAAAGTCGTGTTACTGATCACAGAATAAAGCTTACATCCTATAGACTAAACGAGGTTCTTAATGGAGACCTTGATGAGTTTATAGATGCACTTACTGCAGCTGACCAGGCTGCTAAGCTCGCTAAAATGGAGGACGAAGAGTAAGGGCATTTTGATAAAAATATGATAAAACAGGAGGAGTAAGATGAGTGATGTTGTCATTTCCATAGAAGGTCTTGAAAAAAGCTATGGAAAACACAAAGTACTTAAGGGTGTAGATATGCACATCCAAAAGGGTGATATCTATGGTCTTATAGGTAAGAATGGTGCCGGTAAAACGACGCTGTTTAAAACGATTCTTGGCCTTTCTGAGTTTGAGGCCGGAAAGCTTTCAATCTTAGGTGCAAAGGGAAGAAGAGGTAATGCGGCAGCTAGAAGTCATATAGGATTTCTTGTAGGTACTTCTCAGTATGAATATCTCAGCGGAAGAGCCAATCTTGAATACTTCAGAAGAATCAAGGGGATTAAAGACAAGAACGAGGTTGACAGAGTACTTGATATAGTTGGCCTTGATGAGAAGGCTGCAAAAAAGCCTGCAGGTAGGTATTCTTTGGGTATGAAGCAGCGTCTTGGTATAGCAAATGCGCTTCTTGGTAATCCTGAAATTCTTATTTTCGATGAGCCTACAAATGGACTTGATCCACAGGGTATCATGGATATAAGAAATCTGATGCAGAAGATAAATGAAGAGTGCGGAACTACAATAATTGTTTCATCACACATCCTTGGTGAGCTTCAGAATACAGCCCACAGATTTGGTATCCTTAATGATGGTGTTATGATTAAGGAGCTTGTTCAGGATGACTTCAGAGTCCAGAAGAACATAACATCTATAAATGTTGAAGATCAGGATGTTGATAAAGCTGTAAAACTCCTTGAACAGAGTGGTATAAAGGTTCATGGAACTACTCAGGCACAGTCTTCACTTGAGGATTATTACTTTGATCTTATAGGAGGTGAAGAAAATGCGTAGAACTATAGGAGCAGATATCATAAGAATTCAGAGAAAAAAGTCACTGCTTATTACATCATTTCTAGTTATTTCCTTTATTTTACTAGCAGGTATAATAGCAGGTCTAGGAGTAATTAAAGGTGACAAGAATGAGAATTTTTCAATGTTTGTAACAGCGGCAATTGCATTTTGTCCTTTTATGACAGGTATTCCGATTTTCACTTCTGTATTCAGCGATGATTTTAAGAGTCATTCGATGCAGGTTTCTATCGGACGAGGATTTTCAAGAAATAAGCTCGTATATGCCAGATTCTTTGAAACTCTTATAATGGTTGCAGAAGCATTTATTGTGTTTTCATTATTCATTATAGGACTTGCAGTTATTTTCAGTATAGATTGCAAGGGAATGATGGGGCCGATTAAGAATCTTTGGATGTCATATCCTAATATCATATGTTACTTTGCCGTTTCAATGATTTTTGTTTTCCTTACTCAGTCAGGAACTCTCGGTCTTGTGGTTTATATACTTCTTGCCGCAAGTATTACTGATATGATTCTTAATCTGCTTAGGCTGGTTCCATTTGTACGTGATTTGAAGTTTAATATTGCCAACCTTACAATAGATGGAATGATCGGTTGTGTATACAGCTCGGAAAGAGAGATATGGAAGAGATGTGTATATGGAGTAGCAGTTCTGGTGATATTTATCATCATTCCTATTATAGCTTCAAAGAAGATTTTCAAGCATAAAGAGCTTGAATTCTAAACTGTAGATTAAAACTTGTGTTTTTTTAAGAAACAGTATTATAATAAAAGAATAAAAGTATTATTAAGAAAGATAGAGGTATTGATTATGTGTATTTTATTTGCAATTTTAGCACTTGTAACTTCAATTATTGGAACAATCCTTTTTGGTATCGCCGGTGGTTGCGTAACAGCTATATTTGCTATTCTTGCTATCGTATTTGCTGTAAAGAAGAAGAGTGAAGAAGGTGGTGGAACAGGATCTATCGTTATTTCCATTATCTCTTTAGTGCTTGGTATTTCAATCACTATGATATTTATAGGTGTTTCAGGTGTGGTTAAGGAACAGGCAAAGAAAGTTGATTCTCCTATAGTTGAGAAGTACGCTGATGACCTCAAGTTTGGTGTTTTAGGATTTGCTATTGCTGCATCAAATGATGGTGTTGATGTTAATGAGCTTGCTGATGAGTTCAAGAGAGTATCAGATAGTTATAAATAAGATTCTAAAATAAAATTTTGAGAGGTGTTAATTATGGTATGTAAGATATGTGGGGCAACTATTCCGGAAGGAGTAGAGTATTGTCCGAATTGTGGGGCACAGGTTGAAAAAAAGGTACAGGATATACCTTTAGAGGATGCGCCTGAATCTCCGTTTCAGGAGTTTGATCCTGAGGATGGAACAACAGTGCTTACAGATGGTATGTCAGGACCACTTGTAGCAGATCAATTAGATAAAAAGCCAAGAGAACATCAGCCTCAGAGTCCTGAGGGAAAGGTTGTTACTCCGGCTCCTGTTACAGGATCTTCGATTTTGTCCGATTCAAGTGTTGCACCAAGTCCGCAGGCACCTCAGCCTGGAGCACCAGCACCTCAGCCGGCACAGCCACAGGCAGTGAAGCCGCAGGTAGCTCCACAGGCTATGCAGCCACAGGTGGCTCCTCGTCCTATGGGACAGCCGGCTCCTATGGTTCAGCAGCCAATGTCCAGACCACCTATACCACCAGCTGTAGCAGGAAGTCCAACAGTATCCCCTATTGGATATGCCGGATATATGTTACTGTTTGGTTTACCTATCATAGGTCTGATATTTGCTATAGTGTTTGCAATCACCCATAAGAATAAAAATGTGAAGAATTTTGCAATAGGTTGGTTGATCTATTTCGTTATAGTGCTTGTACTAACCTTTGTTTCAGTTCTTATTCTTAGAGCAATGGGTGTGGAGTTTATGGAGGATCTCCTGGATAACCTATTCTAAAAAGGTTTTATATACCATTTAAAGTGAATTAATAAATCTCATAAAGGCATCTATTCCATCCGGAGTACGCTTGTAAACGCCAGCGTCTTCAAGCACTCCGGAGAATACAAGGCCTATTTCAGCTTGAACAATCTTATGAAGGTTGTTCTTTTTTGGTGTCTTATCAAAATTATCATTTTCGATTATTTCGCTATATTTATCCTTTATCATATCAGCCCAATTGGCATGAGAAGCTATTTCTTCTATGGAGTGAATATCCTTCTTTTCTATAAGTGCATCCTCAAGTATATCTATTTCTTTCTTTAACCTTGCAGGAAGAACTGCCAGACCCATTACTTCGATGAGTCCGATATTTTCCTTCTTGATATGATGATAGATCTCGTGAGGATGGAATACACCGAGTGGATGCTCAGACGTGGTGATGTTATTTCTCAGCACCAGGTCAAGCTCAAAAATACTGCTTCCGTCATTTAGATATCTCATCCTTGCTATAGGTGTGATCGTATTATGTGGTACTCCGTCAGTTTCAGCAAAAATAAATGCATCCTTATCGCTGTAGCTTCTCCATGTGCGTAGGATGTGGTCAGCCAGCTCGGTTATTCTGTCGGCGTCCTTTCCCTGAAGTCTGATAGTGGACATCGGCCATTTGATTATTCCACTATGGATATCCTCGAAACCATTGATAGTAAACTCATATTCGTAAGGTGCACGAACCATTGGAAATTCATAACCGCCTCCCTGGAAGTGATCATGTGAGAGAATAGAACCGCCCACGATAGGAAGATCAGCGTTTGAGCCGGCTGTATAATGTGGAAACAGTGTTACAAAGTCAAGCAGCTTTTTGAAGGTCTGCCTGTCTATTTTCATAGGAACGTGCTGTTCATTAAGTATGATACAGTGCTCGTTATAATATACATATGGACTGTACTGCAGGAAGTAGTTTTCGCCATTTAATACGATTGGTATTATACGGTGATTCTGTCTGGCGGGATGTGACATATTTCCTGCGTAGCCTTCATTTTCCATGCAAAGCAGGCAGGCCGGATAGCCTGATTTTTTAGCTTTACCTGCGGCGGCTATGTCTCTTGGGTCCTTTTCCGGCTTCGAAAGATTGATGGTTATATCCAGATCGCCGAATTCAGTTTTGGTTACCCATTTTTCATCCTTTTCAATTCTGTCTGTTCTTATATAGTTAGTTGCTTTACTGAAGCTGTAATAATAATCTGTGGCAAGAATTGGGTTTTGATCAAGCAAAGCCTTGAACTTCGCCCGTACGACTGAGGGTGGGGGAGTGATGAGTCCCATAACCGCAGTGTCAAAGAGATCATATCCTGTAATTGTATCAACTGCCAGAAGTCCTGCTTCCTTTGCGTAAAGTATCATATCCTCCAGTATAAGGTGCAGGTCTCTTATGCCTGCTGTTTCCTCCGGTTCTGAGTAGCCCTCAACCTTAAAGAATTCCAGCAGTTTGTTTGTTGTATATACTACGTCGTCATTATCTATAAGTCCGCTTGTTTTTCCGTATTGAATAAGCTCATATATAAGTTTAGTTATATCCATAGCATTCTCCTTTATATAACCTGTACGCCTCCGTATTTTCGTATCCTAAGTACAGCGCAGGCGTTTTCTCCAAATATGCTATCAAGGGCTTCCTTGTATTCGTTTACCCTTTCCTTTTTCACAAATGCCTGAATAGTACCGGCAAAGCCTCCTCCGTGAACTCTGCAAACTCCGCCGTCTTCTCCGAGTATCATCTGACTGATGCAAAGAGCGATGGATATATTCTGGTGCTCTGTATCATGTGTTGTATATACATTTTGCAGATATTTATAGGATGAATCGCCGGAGGCTTTAACTAAGTGTAGGAAGTCTGATATATTTCCGGTCTTGAGCGCTTCGGTTTCGCCTATGACTCTTTTGTTTTCTTCATAAAAGTGAAGGGCTCTCAGAACAGCTCTATCACCTAGCTGTTTTCTTAATTCCGGTATATTTTTAATGACCGTATCCTCATCGACATCAATCAGATAATCCTTTCCGAAGTATCCGGCAAGCTGCTTCATTTCCTTGGGAACTGCGGCATAGTCGTCAGTCAGATCTGCGTGACTTCCCTTTGTATCTGTTATGCAAAGGCTGTATCCTGCCTTATCTAGATCAAAGTCGATTCTTTCTATAACAGGTTCGGCGTCCGGTGCGTTAAAGTCTATATGGGATAGACTGCCTACGGAGCATGCCATCTGATCCATAAGTCCGCATGGCTTTCCGAAGTAGTGATTCTCAGCGTACTGGCCGATACATGCATTTGTAACTGCATCAATAGACATATCGTTATACAGTCCGGATATAATACAGCCGATAAGTGTCTCAAAGGCAGCAGAGGAGGATAGTCCGGAACCGCCTATTACGTCGCTTGTTATATAGGCGTTGAAGCCTCCTATCTGATAGCCCTTTTCCCTGCATCCGGCTATAACACCCTTTACCAGTGCGAGAGTAGTGCCTTCCTCAGTAGCGGATTTTGACAGTTCATTTATATTTAGTGTTATCAGATCGTATCCTTCGGACTTTATGTTAACTAAATCTGAACTGTTTTTTGATGCGACAGCTATGGCATCCAGATTGATAGAGGCGGCGAGTACATGACCATGCTGGTGGTCTGTATGATTGCCGCCTACTTCGGTTCTGCCCGGTGCGCTGAAGACAGATAAATCCTCATTATCCGGGAAATAACCCATGAAGGCTGCTACTGAATCTGAATACCGCTTTGCCTGTGTTTTCAGCTGGTCTGAGTCCTGATATATATCGAGAAGCTTATCATTTAGTTTTCCATCTTTTATATATTCTAATAGTTTTTCAGATAGCATAGTAGATCATCTCCTTTTTTTGGAATGTTTGATTATTATCTGATTATAGTGTATTCTAAACTGGAAAGAGCGTCAAACGATTTGAAGCTTGATTTTGAGTATATTTGACATATTTGACAATCTGTAAATCAATAAATGCTTGCGGCAGATGAGATAAACTTAGATGCGGCTATTTACAGAATGTTCGTATAAGAGGAAACAGTTAAATGAAGGGTAAAAGAAAAATACTTTTTCAAATAGGTATAGTTGTTTTTGTGGTGTTTTTTCTGATAATGGTTATGACTGAGTATGTAGTTTACAGTCAAAACACAAATATATATTTAACGGCAAAAAATGAAATGATCGATAAGGATTTGGAAACGATAGAGGGAAGCCTCTATACTGTAACAACAAATAAGATTATAGAATATATCGCCGGTGATACAAAAAATATAAATGGTGAACTCAGTGATACTGAATATGAATGGCTGTATGACCAGGAAGAGCTATGGAAAGATCATAAAAATGATGAGGGTAGAAATAGATATGATAGTTTTTTTGAAGGACTGGATGAAGAGCATAAGATAATACTTGCAAAACATGATTGCAATCTGCTTGGTACGATGCTTTGGACAAGTGCATATGACAAGGGATATGATGATGTATATATTATAAGACCTGTAAATAGAAAGGAAGCTGTCGTTATCAGTTATGATTCATTTGCGGAAATAAATGAAAAGTACAAAGAACTGATAAATAATTCTGAAACAGATGCAAGCGAGAGTAGTGCCGGTGATGATTCGGCGAATGAAGGAAAAAAATCTCAGATAAATAAGAAGTATGAATATGGCCAGATAATTGATTTTGATCTTGATGAAAGAGCTGAGATAGACCATCTGATAAAGAATAAAAAAAGTGATTCGTCTTTTGAAAAAAGAATAGAACCTGACGGATCTGCATATTATATAGGTTATCATACTGTGTTTAGTGATGGTGAGCTGGAATATATAGTCTGTGTAGAGTATAACTGGTCTGAAGTGTACTCATCTTTTATTGGAAATGTCACAAAGGGCTTGATCAGAAATACTTTGGTAGGGCTTGGTTTTTCTGCTACTGTGATACTTCTATGTCTGTTTTTCATTACAGTAAAGCCTTTAAAGCAGGTAAAGGATACCATGGATTTATACATGAGTACTAAAAACAGCGAAGATGTAGAAAATAAACTATCGACTTTGAAGAGTAGAAATGAAATAGGTGATCTGGCTGAACATTTTCGTGAGCTTACGAAGGAGATGGACAGATATACAGCAGAGAATGTTGCGCTTGCAGAGGATAAGGCGAGGATAAAAACAGAGCTGAATCTGGCTGCTTCCATACAGGGACAGGCGCTGATAAAAGAGTTTCCTGATAGTGACTGCTATGAAATATCTGCAAGTATGAATCCGGCGAAGGAAGTTGGCGGAGATTTTTATGATGTGTTTGATATAGACGAGGATCACCTGGCTCTTGTTATAGGAGATGTATCCGGAAAAGGAGTTCCGGCTGCACTTATGATGATGGCTGGTATAACGCTTATTAGAAGCTTTGCAAATCCCGGTGTTAAGCCTTCTGAGGTTCTATCCAAGGTTAATGAATCAATTGTCCAAAAGGATTTTGACAAAATGTTTATTACTATATGGATAGGTATCCTTGATAAAAAGACGGGAGTGTTAACAACAAGTAATGCGGGACATGAATATCCGGCATTGAAGCAGAGTGATTCATATGAGCTGTACAAGGATCGTCATGGTCTGGTTGCAGGCGGTATGAAGGGCGTGAAGTACTTTGATCATGAAATACAGCTAAAAGATGGGGATATGGTATTTGTATATACTGATGGTGTCCCTGAAGCTAATAACAGCAGTAACGAGCTGTTTGGTGATGAAAGAATGCTTGAAGCACTTAACAAGAATGCGGATGCTTCTCCTGATGAAGTACTTGAAAATGTAAAAGCGTCTGTTGATACATTTGTAGGAGAGGCAGAGCAGTTTGATGATTTAACAATGCTGTGTATAAAATATCATCAGAGATAAAATGAGCAGTAGTACAAAAATCAGATTTTCAGATAAAAAAAGGAGCGAAGTGAAGCTATGTGGTTAAACCGCCATTTGTATAAAAGAGTAGCGTCAGCCTTTTTATCCGGCTTAATGTTGTTTTCTGCGGGGCATATCGCTGTATATGCAGATGAAGCAGACAAGACAGAATCCTGTGATGAAGTGATATCCGGCGAATATGTCGAGGGAGAGGCGATTGTAGCCTTTCGTTCAGATAAAAATCACGAGCTAAGTGAAAAGGAACAGGATACATTTGGAAATAAAATAGAGAAGGAAATAGGAATGGTTGATGATGCATCAGCCATTCTTGATGTTTCCGGAAATATTATAACACATGTGAAATCAGATACTCTTTCGACGAGTGAGCTAATAGAGAGGCTTGAGGAAAGGGAGGATGTCATATATGCCGAGCCGAATTATATATCAACGACGGATTCGGTAACTCCCGACTATACCTCCAATCAGTATAACGCTGAAGGAATATATAGTATAGGTGTAGATAAATGGAATACCTATAGCTCAAGTATCCCTACACCGGATATAGATACAACCGGTTATGTGGTTGCTGTATGTGATTCGGGTATAGACTATGAAAATGAAGATCTGAAGAACGTGATGTGGGATGAGGGGCTAAACTATCCGGAGCTTGTTACATTTGGCGGAGGTAAATATGGATATAATGCCTGCCATAATAAGGAAGATGGCGATTTATACGATACGACAGACCCTTATGATGATGGTTGGGGGCATGGTACACATGTTTCCGGAATAATAGCAGCCGAGTGGAACGGAATCGGTGTAAGCGGAATGACCTGCGGCGCAAAGCTGATGGCGGTAAAGATATTTAATAATGTGGGTGAAAATACCTTGGAGGAAACTATCAGAGGATACGAGTATATAATTGCAGCCAGAAAAGCAGGAGTTAATGTTCGTGTAATAAATAATTCCTGGCATGATAATGTATTCGGACATACTATGGATATCCTTATAAGAGAAGCCGGAGAGCTTGGAATAGTAAGTGTGTGTGCTGCCGGTAATAAAGAAGAGGATCTTGATAATAAGGATATCATGCAGAGAAACATATATGATAATCCCTACGTGATAATAGTTGGAGCAAGCGACAAGGAAGGTGAAGCAACAAGCTTCAGTAATTATGGAAAAAGATCGGTTGATGTCTTTGCTCCCGGAGATATGATATTTTCAACAGCTATACCGGAAAAGGGAATCATAGATATAAATGATGAACCATACCAAAATGCGGGTATAACTTATCTGGCTGATTATACTGATGCTGCAACAAGTGTGACTGATAATAGAGATAATACTGTATTTGGATTTCATAGTCTTTCCGGAGAAAAGAAATGTAATCTGTCAAAGGTAAACCTCCCCGGCGTTGGTGAGGTTTTAAAGGTAGAACCGGAGGAGGCAGGCGGAACTGTCTGTATAGAATCAGATGAGATAGGGGATATAAGCGATAGTCTTGCTATAGTTGCCGAGATATATACTGAGAAGGAAGGTGTATATGGTTTATACTGCTGCACTTCAACATATTATGATGATGAAGAGGATGATGGAATAGCTAGTGGTGAGGTTAAAAACGTAAATGGAGTAGGGAGAATAATGTCTACCTACCCTAAGCTGCTTGATAAGGAAAATGCCAAGCTTGCCCTGGAGTTTTCTTATGATTATTTTGAAAACCCTGAATATGTCTATATAAAGAAAATACTTGTAGTAAGTCATACTTCTCCTTATCAATACTCAAGCGGTACTTCTCAGGCAACTCCTGCTGTAGCAGGTGAAGTGATAAATGTACTTGCTGCATTTCCAAATGACAGCACTGATAAAATAGTGGCAAGAGTAAAGGGAAGTGTTTTAGAAAGAGATGGCTTGAAGGATAAGTGTATCTCCGGAGGAATTGCCAGACAGGATAAGGCTATCCTTGGAGACACAAAGCCGGTAATTAATAGTGTTTCACAAAACGGAAATGTAATCGAGATAGGTGGTTTCTTTTTTGGAGATGCAAAGGGCAGTGTAAGAATAGATAGTGCTGAGTATCCGTCGGATAATTGGACTGATACGCTGGTTTCTGTAAGCCTGCCGTCAGACCTTAAGGCGGACGAGCATAAGTTTGAAATAGAAAGTACTTCCGGTAAAAGTGGCTATAGATATGAAAGAACAGGTGTGCCAAAATCGCTGTATGACCGCCTGCCGCTTCCCGGAAGAAGTCTGGAAGGAACACCGGGAAAGTATTCGGTAACATCAAATGAGTTCGATGATACATTTTATAATAATGAAATAAAGTCACTGGTAGGGCTCGACGGAAGTCTTTATGCAATCATTTCCACAAAGAATATGAAAACTGCCATCTATAAATATGATATAGAATTAAAGAGCTGGGAAATGTTATATCATGGCGGATATGCAGCATCTGAGGGTGCGTGCACATGGAAAGGGAAACTGCTGTTTTTGGCAAGTGATATATATGGTAATAAAGGGTATACTGCCGTATTTGATCCGGAGACAAATGATGTAGCCTATACACTTGCTGATTCAGAGAATCATTTTATTGGCCGGTCTATAGTTAATAGTGGTAAGGGTGTTTTTGCTTATGGTGGATGCTTAAAGAAGCATGGCGTGTCGGGCGAACAATCCCTCATTTATATACAAAAGCTTGACGAGTCTTCTATGACATTTAAGGACATAAAAAACACGGGATATATCGATGAGCATTCTGTGCCTGAGTCGGCACCGCTGGTATATGACAAGGATGGTAATTTCTATTCTGTAGGAGGATTGATCGGAGGAATAGAAACGGATAGAATAATCAAGGTTATTCCATCGGATGATGAGGTAGAGATAGAGCTTATAAGTGAGGGAAAGCCTTTAATCGATAACAGAGGTGAAGCTACCGGACTTAAGGTTTCGGCTGCACCGATTGAATCCGGGATAATTCTAAGTGGATGTGTTGCGGTAGACGGTAATAAAAAAATAGTGGCAGATACATTTACCGGTTCATATGGAGCTGCTCATTTTGAGCCTACAGATAAGCTGGTGAGTATGTCATCGGTATACAGTATCACATGTACCGCATATCGTGATAAGTATTATGCTCTTGGGCCGACTAATTATGAAACAGGCAAGCACGTTTTTGCAGCTACTGATGTAAAGACTATACCTCAGCCCGGCGATGTCGTAAGAATAAACTCTTTCTCAGGAGAAGGTGGTTCGCTGGATAGGGAAGGAATAATAAGAAGTTATGTTGGCGCCGGAGAAATCTTTAAGATAACCCCTGAGGATGATTATAAGGTTTCATCTATTAAGATAGATGGAGTAGAGCTAAGCGCGGATGAAATACGTAAAATAGCTGAAGCGGGTTACTACGCATTTGAGGATATAAAGGAAGATCATAAAATCGAGGTGTATTTTGAGAAGGAGAAGACGCCGGATGTTACTCCACCATCTGATCCTGACTCTACGCCGGCACCTGCTCCGGGTCCGGAACCGGGAGAAGCTCCCGGTGTTAGTCCTACGCCTACAGCTGGCAATACACCTGCTAATTCTTCAGAAAAAGCAAATATAAATAAACCGGTAAATACAGGAGATAATACTAACCTTGATATCCTTTATGCTCTGATGATTATTTCAGCTATAGGCATGGGTGGCGTGATGCTGCCTATATGCAAACGCTCACATAAGCGCAAGAATAGTTAATCAAGGTAGTAGACTTTCGTTTTGACAGGCTCACCTTTATATACACATGAACAAGAATAGTTTCAAATGATAAGCGAGGTGTGTAAGGAGAAATATTATACAACTTATATAGAAATCACTCCTAGAATAAAGAGTTTTTGTTAAAACAAAATAATATAAAAAAAAAGATAAATTTGTTATTGACTTTAAAAATTTAAAGTAGTATTATATACAAGCTGTCGCGAGAAACGACAGCAACGAACTTTAACAACAGAATAATGATGAC
>DGHK01000031.1 GCA_002392655.1 Lachnospiraceae bacterium UBA3850
ATCAAGGATATGATATGGCATGCAAATGATGAGATGAAACAGGAACTTGATATACTGATAAAGGGCGGAACGATAGAAAAGCAGATACATGAGGATATAACTTATGATGATATCCATGAGTCAGAAGATAACCTTTGGAATTTCTTGTTCTTCACAGGGTATATGAAGAAGGTATCTGAAAGACGTGATGAACAAAATGAAGAAAAAATATATCTTACCATGAAGATACCCAATATAGAGATACGCAGTATATATACCAATCAGATAAGTAGCTGGTTTGACAAACAGGTAAAGGAAACTGACAGAGGTGTACTTAACAAGGCTGTATTGGAAGGCAATACAGAAGAAATAGAAAACTACGTGAGTGAGCTGCTTGCCAAGACTATAAGCGTATTTGACAGCGACGAAGCCTTCTATCATGGATTTTTCCTTTCGCTTCTTTATAGCGTACCGAATTATTCACCAAGGTCTAATCGTGAGGAAGGAGACGGACGTCCGGATATAGTATTATATCCTGATCGACCGAAAGATCCGGCAATCATCTTTGAGATAAAGACTAGAAAGAAGTTCAACGAGATGGAAGCAGGTCTTCGCGAAGCATACGACCAGATAAGAGATAAAAAGTATGAAGAAGGCGTGCTTGAAGATGGTTATATGGGCGTCAAATCCTACGGAATATGCTTTTGTAAGAAAAGCTGCATAGTAGGAGCATTTGAAAGATAAAAACCATAGGAGGCAGTATGAAGGATATACTTTTTATAAATGCGTGTGTCAGGAAAGACTCAAGAACTAAAAGACTTGCGGATACGCTGTTGTCTCAGCTTGACAAGTCGTATGAAGAGGTGACTCTGAAGGATATAACATTTCCTGTAGTTGATGAAAGCTTCCTTAATGAGAGGGACCGCCTTTCTTCCAAACATGAGTTTGATGCGCCGATATTTAAGTGGGCAAAACAGTTTGCCGAAGCAAGAGAGATAGTGATAGCAGCTCCTTTTTGGGATCTGTCATTTCCGGCTGCCCTGAAGCAATACTTTGAGCAGGTAAATGTAGTCGGCATTACCTTCAAATATACGGAGGAGGGAGTTCCGGTCGGACTGTGCAATGCAGGAAGAATCTTTGTGGTAACTACAGCCGGTGGGTATTATGTACCGGAGGAATATGGATTTGGCTATATAAAAGCTCTGGCAGAGGGATACTATGGAATCCGGGATGTCAGATTGATAAGCGCTGCAGGGCTTGACATTATCGGGGCGGATGTAGAGGAGATACTTTCATCAGCAGAGAAAAAAATAAGACTTATAAAGGATTGAGAGTAAATTAGTTTTTTGTGAACGATGCTTTAATATGAAAAAATGGATCTGAAACAGGCTGGTGATGTGCCTGTTAATTAAACAAGGAGAGGAAAAATATATGATAGATGTATGTCTGCTTGGAACGGGGGGCATGATGCCGCTTCCGTATAGAGCACTTACCTCGCTCATGCTTAGATATAATGGCAGCAGTATAATGGTTGACTGTGGAGAGGCAACCCAGATTTCCATCAGAAGAAGGGGATGGAGCTTTAATCCGATAGATGTTATCTTTATTACGCATTTTCATGCTGATCATATAAGTGGTCTTCCGGGACTTCTGCTGGCAATGGGAAATGCTGACAGGCGCGAACCTGTAACAATAGTAGGTCCTCAGGGGATAGAGCATGTTGTCAGGTCGCTGCTGGTTATAGCTCCCCGACTTCCATTTCAGGTTAACTGTATAGAGCTGGATATAGATAAAGCTGAAGAGGTAATGGAAATCGCCGGACTCAGAGTGAAAGCCTTCAAGGTAAACCACAATATGCTTTGCTATGGATATAGCTTTGAACTGGACAGAGCCGGTAGATTTGATGCTGATGCAGCCAGAGCTCTCGGACTTCCGGTTCAGTTCTGGAGCAGGCTTCAGAAGGGCGAAGAGGTCGAGTATGAGGGTAAGATATATACAGGGGATATGGTTATGGGACCGTCAAGACGCGGGCTGAAGCTGACCTATACAACGGATACAAGACCTACCGAGAAGATAGTGCAGGAAGCAACGGGAGCGGATCTTTTTATCTGTGAAGGCATGTATGGTGAAAATGATGCTGAATCTCTCGCGAAGGCAAAGGAGAAGAAGCATATGACCATGCAGGAGGCTGCGGAAATAGCGAAGAAGGCGCAGCCTAAGGAGATGTGGCTGACACACTATTCACCTTCCATGGTGAAGCCAGAGCAGTATGCCGATTCTGTATGTGAGATATTCCCAAGAACCATAGTCAGCAAAGACAGAAGGACGGTAGAGCTCAACTTCGAAGAGGAGTAAAAGGTTACTGTTTCCGGTTATTAGATATTTTTCTTTGCCTCTTCCAGAGCATCTATTACCCTGTCGCACCACTGATCAAACTCGGGATCTTCCACCTGACATTCAGGATGAGACAGAACATAGTCAAGAGCTATTCTTACGCCCTGATCAAATCTTACCGTTGTTCTCATATCGGGAACCAGTCTTTTCAGCTTCCTGTTGTCAAATACAACCGAAACGGACTTGTCTCCTGTAAGGCTTCCCTCGAAGTCGAAGCCGTACTTGTCACCTACAGCACTTAGAAAATCTGAGGAGACATGGTAAGCCTTTAGCTCTACACTCAGAGCGTCTGCGATGGTCTGATATATCTGATCCCAGGTGAGAGTCTCATCACCGGTTATCTGGAATGCCTCTCCTATAGCGTGGCGGTTCCCCATAAGACCGGTATAGCCCACAGCAAAGTCCTTGTTAAATGTAAGCGTCCATAGAGAAGAACCATCACCCTGAATGATGACGGGCTTGCCTTCCATCATTCGCTTGATCACCTGATAGAATCCCTTTTTGCCGTGAACACCGAGCGGTACATTTCGCTCATCATAGGTATGACTTGGCCTTACGATAGTAACCGGGAAGCCTTCTTCACGATATTTCTTCATAAGGAACTCCTCGCAGGCAATCTTGTTACGGGAATACTCCCAGTGAGGATTTGCAAGAGTAGTACCTTCGGTTATTACATAGCTTGCAGCGGGTTTGTTGTAAGCGGATGCCGAGCTTATGTAGATATACTGCTTTGTCTTATCCTTAAATAGCCGGTAGTCTCTCTCAACCTGCTCTACCGTAAATCCAATGAATTCCCCAACAACATCAAAAGACATGCCTTCCAGCTTCTTAGCCGCAGCCTTCTCATCTGATATGTCGCAGATGAGCTGATGAACTCCGTCCGGAAGCTCTGTATTTCTATTACCTCTGTTCAGAAGCCATACCTCCCAGGCAGGATCCTCTGCAAGTCTCCTGACTATTGCCATACTTATAGTTCCTGTTCCTCCAATAAATAACGCTTTCATACGTAACCTCCTCATAAAGTGTGGAATGTTTAGTTATTTAAGAATCGATGTACTAAATCAACTGCTACCAAGTATATAGCATATATATAATGAATAATACCCGAAAACAAACATAAAACAATCAGTTTTTGACATTTTAATTATAATTTCGTATGATAGGTTACTGATGAACGAGAGAGGTTTTACGGTTTGCAGAATCCTAAGACCTCCGGAATATTCAAACGATCAGGTGAATGAAAATGGCAAATATATTAGGAATAGAAACCTCTTGTGATGAAACTGCGGCAGCGGTTGTTGCAGATGGAAGAGAGGTAATATCAAATGTTATCTATACCCAGATTCCTACCCATACCCTTTATGGCGGCGTTGTACCGGAAATAGCCTCCAGAGAGCATGTGCTGAAGATCAATCAGGTGATAAAAAAAGCGCTGAAGGATGCTGATATGACCTGGGAGGATATAGATGCGATAGCAGTAACCTATGGACCGGGACTGGTGGGACCTCTTCTTATAGGAGTAAGCACGGCAAAGGCGATAGCTTATGCAAAGAATATCCCGTTGGTGGGAGTGAATCATATAGAGGGACATATCTGCGCCAATTATCTGTCTGACGGATCTTTAAATGCTGCCACACAGAATGAAAATGCTGCTGCACAGAATATAATGAAACCGCCATATATGTGTCTGGTGGCATCCGGTGGTCATTCCCATATAGTAAGGGTGGATGACTATACAGAATATACTATAATAGGAAGAACCCATGATGATGCAGCCGGTGAAGCCTTTGACAAGGTGGCAAGAGCTATAGGTCTGGGTTATCCCGGTGGTCCAAAGGTAGATAAACTGGCAAGGGAAGGTAATCCTCATGCCATTCAGTTTCCGAGAGCAAGCGTTGGAGATTCGCCATATGATTTTTCATTTAGCGGAATCAAGTCTGCGGTTCTTAACTATCTGAACGGGGCTGCTATGAAGGGGGAAGAGGTAAATAAGGCTGATGTGGCGGCTTCCTTCCAGCAGGCGGTTATAGATGTACTGGTTGATCATACTGTTCAGGCTGCACTGGACTATCATATGGATGCAGTGGCGCTGGCAGGAGGAGTGGCAGCTAACTCGCTGCTCAGGGAAACCATGAAGGAAAGAGCAGAGGCAAAGGGACTTGGATTCCACTGCCCGAAGCTGATATACTGTACAGATAATGGTGCTATGATTGCTGCTGCGGGTTACCATGAATTTATGGCAGGAAGACTTGCTGATCTGTATCTCAATGCTGTACCGAATCTGAAGATCGGACAGAGATAATTTGTAAAGTTTCAAAATGGAGTAGATATATAAGGTGGAGGAAGTATGGTAAGTGCTATAATTCTTGCGGCGGGTAAAGGCAGCAGGATGAATTCGGATACTGCTAAGCAGTTTATGGAAATAAATGGAAAGCCGCTTCTCTATTACAGTCTCAGGGTATTTGATGCAAGTATAGTTGATGAGATAATCCTGGTCACAAGAGGAAGTGATATAGATTATGTAAGAACTGAGATAGTGGAAAGATATGGCTTTCAGAAGGTGCGCAGGATAGTGGCAGGCGGTAAGGAGAGATTCAATTCCGTCTCCAAAGGCTTAAAGGCCTGTGACAAGAGAAATAAGATAATTATGATTCACGATGCGGCAAGGCCATGCGTTACAAACCGTATGATACTTGACAGTATCTCAGGTGCCAGAAGGTTTAAGGCATGTACAGTTGCCATGCCGGTTAAGGATACTATAAAAATAGTGGATGAAAATGGATTCGGAGTGGAAACTCCTGATAGAAGAACCCTGTATCAGCTTCAGACTCCGCAGACCTTTGAAAGAGGTGTGCTGGAGGAGGCGTATGACAGACTGAGGCTTAGTGGAGATACAGATATCACCGATGACACCATGATACTTGAACGGTATATGGATATACAGTCCAAGATGATAGAAGGTTCTTATGAGAATATCAAAGTGACAACACCTGAAGATATAAAAATAGCAGAAGCATATCTTTCGTGATGTGAGCAGGGAAAATGTAATCAGGAGAAATGCTGTCTGGAAGAAAACAATAAGGTGCAGTAAGAAATAAAACAGGAAGACAGTATCGTAGATATTGCGGCTCAGAGAATGTGCCGGAAAAATTATGGAGGAAAACGTGAAGATAGATAAGTGTAAGATCAAAAAAAATATAGCCATGATGCTGGTGCTCATGCTGATATTTTCCGTAAGCGGATGCGGAAGTCAGGAGACCTTCTATGAAACCGGACTTGGCGGACTGGGAAGTGCAAATGGAACAGGACTCGCAAGCGGAGATGAGGGTGATGACGAGGATTCCGGAGAAGATAGCGGTGACAGCGACACTGTTGATTACGTAGAGCAGGAATATGCTGAAACAGAAAATGCTGATTTTCAGGAATTTATCTGGAATTATTTTAAGGATACTGTAACGGACAGCGCTATGAGCTATAACCAGTACATTATGTATGACGATTCCTATGATCTGGATAAGGACAGTATCGTAGCCACTCTTGGGGATGCAACGATAAGTGATGCGACCATAGCAGAAGACAAAAAAGAGGATGAGGATTTCTATAATGAACTTCTGGAGTTCGAGGATGCAGAACTTACAGAGGACGAAAGATTTACCTATGAATGTATGAAGTGCGATACAGAGATAGCCATGCATTATTATGATAATCCTTATCTGGATGATCCATTTTCACCGATGAGAGGACTTCAGTCTAATATAGTCAGTGCATTTCTAGAATACCGTTTTGATGATAAAGGGGATATAGACGATTATCTTGAGATGCTTTCTCAGGTTCGCGATTATTTTGGCGGGATGATAGAGTATGAGAAAGCAAGGTCTGAAAAGGGCCTGTTCATGAATGACAAAAATGCAGACGATGTTATACAGCAATGTGATGACATGCTGGAGAAGACAGAAGACAATATAATGATCACAGAGTTTGGCGAAATGCTGGGTAAGCTGGACTTTATTACCGCCGAGGAGAAGGCTGCCTACGAGGAGACTAATAAGGAGATTGTGCTAAGTACAGTGCTTCCTGCCTTTGAAGACCTGAAGGTGGCATTTCAGGAGCTTAAGGGTACCTGCAAGAATGAAAATGGACTATATTACTTTGACGGTGGAAAGGATTTTTATCAGAATTATATCTTTCCGGTTTATTCCGGTTCTGCTAAAACCGTAGATGAGGAAATAGCTTTTCTTGATAGTCGTGCAAATACTCTTATAACGAATATGATGACGCTGTCATATTCATATCCGGACGCATATCAGGATTACTCTGACAATTATGGTGAATTCTTCAAGATATATGATGATTTGGGACCGAAGGGAATCATTGATATGCTTCAGGAGGACTATATGGAGGATTTCCCATTTGAAGAGAAGGTTCCATTTGAAGTTGACTACATGTCGGATACCCTGTCGAAGCTGCATAAATCAACCCTTGCTTATTACAATACCAATCCGGCGGACAATCCGGACTATAACATTATCAAGGTAAACTCACTCAGCACTGAGGGTGTATTTGATACTCTTGCACATGAGAGCTTCCCGGGACATGCATTCCAGTTCTGGTATTTCAGAAGTACTAAGCCTAATCCGGGTCGTATCCTTGAAAGCAACCTAGGTTATGTAGAGGGATGGGCTGTATATAGTGCATATCAGACATGTCTCAAATGTGATCTTGACGGAAGGGAAAATGCTGATATTATCATGCAGCTCAATAATATTGATCAGGAATTTGGCTATCTGATGGCAGAACGTGTTGATCTGGGAGTTAATTACGAGGGCTGGACCTATGATGATGCCCTTGACTATCTGAGCGAATGGGGTATGGGCGAAGATGCACTGGAATACTGGTTTGATGCAGCAACAGGCGATCCGGGCATATTCCTGAGCTACAGTGTTGGCTACTATGAAATGAATGAGCTGAGAGAAAAGGCTGAAGATGCACTTGGAGACAAGTTTGTCGCAAAGGATTTTCATAAGGTTATACTTGATGCAGGTCCATGCCAGTATGCAATGCTGGAGAAAAAAGTGGATAAGTATATACATGATAATCAGTAGGCTCTTGATTTTCTCAGGAGATGAGAGTTATAATTTAATAGGTTGTGAGTTTGTTATTTAAGATGAAAATACCGGGGAGTTGTTTTTACAATTTTCCGGTATTTGAGGTCTATATAAAGGAGAGGGAAACGTATGAAAGGGTTGAAGAAAGGTCTTGCCTGGATTCTTGCTGCGGCTCTTGTGCTGGGGACTATAGTATCTTCGCATGGGGCATATGCTGCATCAGGCTGGGGAAGTGACAGTAGTGGATGGTTCTACTATAAGGCTGATGGTTCTTATTATGCAGGACAGTGGGCTGAAATAGGCGGAAGCTGGTACTATTTTCTGGATAGCGGCTATATGGACTATGCCGAGTACCGTAATGGCTGCTGGCTGGAAAGCAGTGGTGTATGGAATACAGCCTACAGTAATGGACAGTGGAAGTTCAACAATCTGGGCTGGTGGTTCGAGGATGGTGGCTGGTATCCAACAAGTCAGTGGCTGTGGATAGATGGATACTGCTACTATTTTGGCGAGGATGGCTATATGGAGTATAGCTGTTTTCGTGATGGTTACTGGCTGACCTCCAGTGGTGCCTGGGATCCTAATTATACAGGCGGCGAATGGAAGCTGGGAGAAAAAGGCTGGTACTTTGAATCTGCCGGCTGGTATCCTGCGGATCAGGGTGTCTGGATCAATGGTGATTACTACTGGTTCGACAAAGACGGTTATTATGATGCTAAGGAGTCTACTGCAAAGAAAGCGGCAGGAGCGGATGGAAGAACCTCTGCCGGTGCTGGCACAGGTAATAATAGTGGAAATGCCGGAAGCGGAAGCAGCGGAAATGCTGGAAACGCTGGAAATGGAAGTGACTCCGGAAATAATGGAAACGGCACTGGAGATACTGGAAATGGAAACGGATCCGGAAATAACTCCGGTGCAGATGGAAACGGTTCCGGAAGTAATGGGAATGGAAACAGTGGAAACGATTCCGGAAATAATGGAAATGAAAATGGTGGAAACAGCTCCGGAAACAGCGGGAATGTTGTAGCTTCCTACAGCTATGAGATAATACCGCTGCTTGAACCATTTTCAAGTTATTTCTATATCAAAACTGATAATCCTGATCCTAATTCCTTCTCCTTCATTGATGAAGATACCAAGTACGCTTCAGAGGGAGAAACCGGAAGCATAACTCCGACCACAACCATATATGCTGATGTAAAGTACGAGAATGAGGAGACTGCAAGGGTAAATGGCGGTTATATAGCAACCGGAAGCTATGTGGATGGAGGAACGGTCAGACTGAAGGAACGTTATGTTATTGATTCGTATCCTGTATATAATATGACCACAGGAACATCCACAACTGAATATGAGTATGGATATAATGAAACGGATGTTACGGTAGAGATTCCTGAGCTTATGAGCAATCTTGATTATCTGATAAAGACTTACGGAGATTCCTCCAAGTCCTTCTTCGATAATCTGAGTGGTATATCAAGCGGATTTGGAAGTATCTGTCTCTATAGCGGTGTGTATGTACTTGGAGATCTGAAGAGGGACCCGAATAGTTACTATGGAATCTCCTCCTCTCCTCATGTGGATCAGATATACTATATTCAGGATCCCTACTACAGAACAGATAGTAAGTCTATGCTTATGGGAGGTCTCTATCCTTTCAGATATGATTCTCTCGGGTATCCTTCGATGATAGCGTCTGCTGCAAAGAAGCTGGACAGCTCTTCGACCTATACCTGGTCTGAGTATGCACATTATCTGGTTGATATAACATATAATGGAGAAACTCATACTTATGGTGGTGCCGGAAATGGTGGCGGACAGGGCATCCATAAGGATCAGATTAAGTATTTCTTTACATTTGATGGTTCATCAGGAGATGAATATGCAAATATCAGTCTGGAAAATGTAAGAAACAGACTTTATGAATATGGTGCACTTACTGTAGAAGACGAAAGAGATCCGAGTGATATCCTGACCTGGGCCAAGGTTAGAGAAAAGGTTGGAACCAGAGGCGCCTATGCGAAGATTGCTTTACTTACATCTGTTTTTGGCGGAAGTGGAGAGGGTTATACATACCTCTATGATGATGGCTCCAAGTCAGAAGGAACCAATGGCTGGGGCTCCATAGGACATTTCTATAATTCCTGGTTTGATGGCAGATACTTTAACAAGTGGGAATATATCTATCCGGGAGTGACCTTTGAAGAGACAGTTAAGGAAGCTAAGGAATCCGATGATCAGGTTCCGCATATCTTCTTCAAGGATTTTCATATGCCTCTTCCTGACGACGGGAAAAGCTACTATGCTTCTATATCTATTCCTTCATCTAGTGGCAATTCCTGGTCAGGTTCCACAAGGAAGATATCTGAGGAATATGGATACAATCCTAAAACAGGTAACTGGGAAGGCTTCACATGGTTCTTATATGACAAGGAAACAGACAGTTGGAAGCTGGACGAATTCGTCTCTTATGATAATGTGAGGATAGATCTGGGCTCTATAACAGACTATGGAAGAAATGAGCTTCAGGATGAGACCTACCTGGATCTGAAGGTTATAACTATGGATGAAGCTCTTTCGATGGAACTTGACAAGAATACAAATGTTGAGCCAACGGAATACTATATCTACGATATGGAGACAGAACCCGGAACCTATCACGGGGCAGGAAATAACTAAAGCAATAAATAATATAAACATGAAGGGTCGTACTCTTTTCGGAAAGGAAGGAGTACGATCTTTTTAGTTTGCCTGTAACATGCGGATATCAGACCGGTGTTTTGTGAAGTACCAAAGATGCAGAATAATCCCTGTGTGATATGCGGATATCTGACCGGTATTTTGTGAAGAGTTAGTGAATTTTGACATTTGTGGCAATATATAAATAATATGTACATGATTTTCCCTGTTATGGCTGAATATAGGGAAAAATCGATTGCTCCGAGGCATAGAGTGTAAAAAAAATTATAACTATATTGGAAAAATATCAAAAAGAAGATAAAAAATAAAGGTTTGACAGTGTTATCAGTATGAGTTACTATATAATAGATTATCTAATGGTTGACATAGCTGCCAATTTATTCTTGCATTAACAGAGGTATGATATGGAGACGGAGGAGAAGCAAATTTCCATTCAGGACAATAAAGAGAGTAAAGCTTCAAAAGACGTTAAAGAAAACAAAGATAAAAACAGCAAGAAGAAAAAGGGTGCAGGAAGATATGCGGCTGAGTTTTTTATCAAGATTGGAATTACCGCTGCGGTAATATGGGCGCTATGTACCTTTGTTACCGGCATATACGTAATACATAGTAATTCCGGTTATCCTATGATAAAGGATGGAGACCTGTGTATCATCTACAGACTCGCTGAACTACATGATGGAGATCTGGTTGCATATTCCGCTAGTGGGGAAACGCATTTTGGAAGAATCGTAGCAGCTGAGGGAGACTCCATTGATGTTGAGGAAGAAAGCTTAACTGTAAATGGCTATGGCGTCTATGAAGATGCTGTTTATCCAACAACTGCCGAAGGGATATCTGTTCAGCTACCATACACAGTCCCTTCTGAATCATATTTTTTATTAAATGATTACCGTTCTGATATAAATGACAGCAGGAATTACGGAGGCATACCTAAGTCGGATATTAAGGGCAAGGTTGTATTCGTAATGAGGAGACGCGGGATATAGAATACATGATACGGGCGTTGTTAAGAGCACCTTTATAACTAGATGAGTGACAGGTGTTTGGGTAATGTTCAAGACCGTGTTACAGAGTTGGTAATCGGTAATAATAGATTTAGTATTAAAACATGTGGAGGTATATATATGAAAACAAGAAAAAAGTTTCTGGCACTTGTAGTGTCAACATTACTGCTTGTCACAATGATGGCAGTTCCGGTAAGCGCAGCGAATTATGGTGTTGTGAAAGGTACGTCATGTAAATTTAATAAGTATTTGGTAATGGATAAGGATGCCAAGGTACCAAATGCAGAATTTACATTTACGATTGCCCCGATTTCGGAAAAAATTGGTGCCACAACAACTCCGAAGAAGACAATGGAAATCCTTCCTGGTCCTGCAGGTATAAAGTTTACGGGAGCGGCGACTGATGCGCCACGTTCAATCAAAGTAACATTTTCACCTTCGGATTCAACAACAGCGGAAAAGGATGCATCTGCTGATGAGACGATTAAATTTGTTACTACTAACGATAATACAGATGAAATATATGCAAAAAAGGAGATAAGTGTTGACCTTAGTGGTGTTAGTTTTAGTGAGCCGGGCATTTATCGTTGGGTTATTACTGAGAGTAACTCCGTACAAAAGGGTATAACGAATGATACTGTACTTACAAGAGTACTTGATGTATATGTAATAGATAACAACGGTGCACTTGAAGTTTCATCTTATGTACTGCATGAAGGGAATGGAAGTGAAACCGTTGATGCTGGAAACAACAATGGTTCCGCTGATGTTGCTGAGCAAAATGCTAAACTAGAAAATAAAAGTACTGGTTTTACAAACCAATACGAATCGCAAAATCTTACATTTGGTAAAGAGGTTACTGGCAACCAAGGATCAAAGGATAAGTATTTTAAGTTTACTGTAACGGCTGAAAAAAATGATACTACAGATACAGTTAATTCAAGTGATGTATTTACAGTTGAAACTAATGCTGATGCAAAGCCAACAGCTAATGGGGCGACAACTTATAATGCGGATGTAATGGAAGCAGCAAATAAAAATACTCTGAATGAGGGTAAAATAACAGGTGCGCAGCTTATTGCCGGAAAAGATTTTTATCTTCAGGATGGACAATATGTAACTATTAAAGGTTTGCCTAAAGGTTTTAAGTATAATGTAGAGGAAGTCCCGGAAGATTATAAATCTACATCTGGTATAGAAGCAGACATTTCTACGCATGAGCATGATAGTACTCATGATAGTTACGATCAGTTAAAGGATGGTAATACAGGCACCATAGAAGATAAAGATATCTATACAGGTTTCACAAATACCCGCGATGGCATCATCCCAACAGGTATCCTTCTTTCCGCAACACCTTGGATTATCCTTGGAATAGTTGCAGTAGCTGGAATCATATTCTTTGCAATTCGTTCAAAGAAGTCATACGAAAATGAATAATTACATTTTCAAATATGTCTGAAATTTTCATAAACTCAGGAGCATAACATATGGACATGCGGAAATTCTGGATAAAAATGAATATTCTGTATGAAAAGTTTATGCTCCTTGTTTTTGTTTTAGCCCTTCTGATAGTTACATACGGTCTTTATGACAGTTGGTATGTGTTTCATAGTGCTACAGATAACAGCTATCTTAGTTACAAGCCTGTCGCCGGAGAGGATGTTCCGGAGAATGGTCCTATTACAGATGACATGGTGGCATGGATAACTATGAATGGGACTAATATTGATTATCCTGTTATGCAGGGAGAAGATAACTATGAATATCTGAATAAGAATCCTTATGGCGATTATTCACTTTCCGGAAGTATCTTTCTTGATAACAGGAATAGTAAGGATTTTACAGATCATTACTCTATACTATATGGACATCATATGGAATATGGTGTAATGTTTGGTGCGCTGGATGATTATCTGAGTAATGACTACCTGAGGAGTAACGGTGCAGGAACTCTTCTTGTAGGAAGAACCAAAGTAAAAAGCTACGAACTGCAGGCGTTTGCCTGTGTAAAGATAAATGTTTTTGAAAAAGGTGATGTGTTTGATCCGGATTTTGATAAGCTTGAGGAGTTCATTTCGGAGAATGCTATATCCTATAATGATTCTGTAAAAAAGACTGATCATATTGTGGCACTTTCTACCTGTACCGAGCCTGTTTCCCAGAACAGACTACTCGTTTTTTGCTATGTATATGAGTAGTTGGGGTGGCGTGGTACGGTGAAATATTTCAAAAATTTTTTGGTTATATTGAATGGGTAGTAAAAATGTTTTTTAAAAATAGTTCATCAAAAATAAAAAAGAATTATTTTCCCGGAGTCAGCGGCAGAAGTACATTTGGCAGACTAATGTTAGCCATCAGCCTGTCTGTCTGCGCTTTACTTCTGATTCAGAATAGTCTGGTAATGGCGCAGAATGAATATGTTCCGATTGAAGCGGTTATTCAGTTCGACTGCGCGTATGCTCAACACGTAGAAAACAATAAATACAAGATTACTATAGAAAATGAAGATGCTTCAGCTCCTATGCCGAAAAATGATACCGTAGAAGTTAATGAATCGGGAGAGGGAAGCTTCGCTATCACGATTACCGAGCCGGGGACATATGATTACCTCGTTTATCAGATAGAGGGAGACGATGATAGCATAACCTATGATAAAACTGTATATGAAGTGCATGTTGCTGTAATTAATGATGACAAAGGCGAGCTGATATATACCGTTGCTGTAAATATAGCAAATACTGATCAGAAGCCTGAGAAACTCAGCTTTCGTAATATAACAGCAAGTATTAATATAGATCCGGAGGAACCCTCAGAGGATTCAACCGAAGAAAAAGAAAAGGGTACTACTGAAACCGAGACAGAAGAAGCTACAGAGGCAACAACTGAAAAAGGTGAAGAGGTTACTACTGAAACCAAGACAGAGGGAGAAGTAACTACTGAAGCCCAGACGGAAAAAACCACAGAAGGAACTGCGGTAAAACCTAACGAAGAATCAGCAACTAATAAAGAACCGGCTTCTCAGAAAGCAGATGTCGAGCCGGGTGAAACCCCAAAGAAGAGTTCTAACAGTATTCTGACAGGGGATGACGCGGAGATCGTACTTGCTATAATCGTGCTTATGGTTTCTCTGATGGGGATAATATTTATAGTGGGTAAAAAACATAGAGAAGACGATATGTAGTTGTCTTTCTCAACAAAATAAGTGTATCAAATGGTTTAAACTGTCGCTTGACTTATCCCGTATAAAAAATTATACTAAAAGGCGTTGGTGTTAGAAGTTTTTAACTGGCACTGACGCCTTATCTTTTATACATAACAGGAGGCACATCCTGAATTAAAATATAGGAGGAAAAGAAAATGGCAAACATTGATCTTACTAAGTATGGCATCACTGGAACAACAGAGATAGTTTACAATCCTTCATTTGAGGATCTGTACAAATTCGAGATGGACCCATCACTTGAGGGTTATGAGAAGGGTGTAGAGACAGAGCTTGGCGCTGTTAATGTTATGACAGGTATCTACACAGGACGTTCACCTAAGGATAAGTTCATCGTTATGGATGAGAATTCAAAGGACACAGTATGGTGGACATCAGAGGAATATCCAAATGATAACCATGTTGCTACTCAGGAAGCATGGGCAGCAGTTAAGGAAATCGCTAAGAAGGAGCTTTCAGGTAAGAAGCTTTACGTAGTAGATGCTTTCTGTGGAGCAAATGCTGACTCTCGTATGGCAGTTCGTTTCATCATGGAAGTTGCTTGGCAGGCTCATTTTGTAAAGAACATGTTCATCATTCCTACAGATGAAGAGCTTGAGAACTTCGAGCCAGACTTCGTAGTATATAATGCTTCTAAGGCTAAGGTTGAGAACTATAAGGAGCTTGGTCTTAACTCAGAGACAGCAGTTGTATTTAACATCACAAGCCGTGAGCAGGTTA
>DGHK01000046.1 GCA_002392655.1 Lachnospiraceae bacterium UBA3850
CCTTTCACGGCGGTAACACGGGTTCAATTCCCGTCCGGGTCACTATATAAAGAATGAAAGTTCTTAACTAGGACGCTTAGCTCAGTTGGTTAGAGCATCCGGCTCATAACCGGACGGTCCAGGGTTCGAGTCCCCGAGCGTCCACGTACACACAAGATTGCGAATGCAATCTTGTTTTTTTTGTGCTAAGATAAAGAAAGTCAAAAGAGAACTGCCCTATTGACTTACATTTACTTAAAAAGGAGAAGAGATATGAAGAGAAGGGTAAAGAACGTAATAAGTGTGGTTACGGCAATTGCTATGGTCATATGTATGGTAGGGTTTTATCCGGTAAAGGCTTCTAATGTTGAAGCTGCAGATGATTTGGTTACGCTTAATGTAAGTACAGAAGTAAATGTTATAGTAAAGGATGTTTTAATTGATAAGATCAATGAGATTCGTAAGGAATTCGAAAAGGATAATAATGAGCATCATTATGTAAAAAGTTACACCTATACTCCTATCAAGTGGTCTACAGATATGGAGGAGATAGCATTTATCAGGGCGGTCGAGGGATCGTGTTATTGGGGACATACCAGACCGAATGGAAAGAGCTGTTTTACTGTTACATCCTCAACCGGAAGAAGCTCTCAGGGCGAGATTATGGCCAGTGCTTCCAATGGGCTAAGTGCAATCTACGGATGGTACTCCGAAAAGGAAGATTTCTATAAAATGATGGACTATGAGAATGGTGTAAGTGATGATGACTCATACGGAGAAACAGGTCACTATGCCCAGCTTATTTTCAGTAATTATATAGGTATAGCAACATATGGTGTTACTGTAGGAGAAACTGACAGCAAGCCAGGTTATTCAGATAAACAGGTATGTGAAAGTGGAAATATAGGAGCCAAGGTTGAAATAAAAAAATCAAACGTGAATGCGTTCCTTATGCCTGCTGATGGACATAGTTATTCAACATCAACTAAGGAATTCAAGATGGCGAAGGGACAGAGCCTGCCTTTTAAGGCTATATTATTTGGCGGATGGTCAACTGTTACACTTGAAGGAACGTGGAGTTCAGGAAACAGCAGTATAGCATCCTGTGATAAAAATGGGAATGTTAAAGCACTTAAAAGTGGGAAGGTAGATCTCACATTTGAAGCAGGAGGCTTAACTGAGAGTACCTCTGTTCTCGTAAAGGAGATAGTTAAAGCAAATACTCCAAACCAGTCGAGACTGTATTATGATGAAATGTTCCAACCTGAATGGTATATACCATATTCAATAGATGTCACCTGGGATGATGGAGAGGTTACTAAGCAAAGTGTTGAGTGGGATACAAAAAGTTATACAGTTAACGATCTGGATGACAATAGTATATTAAGAATAAATGGCAAGCTTATGGATTATCCTGAGTACCAGGTAACTGCCACTTATCTGGTTATTGATCGTTCAGGCAATCCTTATAAGAATGGTGCTTCGGACAAAGGCGGATCAGGAGATTCCGGCAGTGGTTCTTCAGATAAGGGAGGATCCTCCGGTTCCGGAAAGGGAGAATGGAGGGATGGTAAATACTATAATCCTGACGGTTCTCAGACTTATGGTGGAATCCTTTCATGGAAAGCTAATGCTAACGGCTGGTGGGTTGAAGATTCACTCGGATGGTATCCGGTTTCAAGCTGGCAGATAATCGATGGAAAATGGTACTATTTTAATTCAAGCGGATATATGGCTGCAAATGAATGGGTTGATGGCTGTTGGTTAAGCAGCAGTGGAGCTTGGGAGTATGATGGAATTGGTTCATGGAAATCGGATAGTTACGGATGGTGGTTCGAGGATACTTCCGGCTGGTGGGCAGCAAGCTGCTGGCAGAAAATAGACGGCTACTGGTATTATTTCGATGGAAGCGGATATATGGTAACAAATACATATATAGATGGATACTGGATCGGATCAGATGGAGTTTGTTGGTGATGAGATAAATTAAGTGTAATATGAGTCAAACATGGACAGATTTATGATTAGTAGGATAATAGTCCCATCGACTCATAGGAGAAGTGTATGAAAACAAGAGAAGAGGCAATTGAATATGGGCTGAGTTTTCCAGATACATATAAGGATATCCCATTTCATGATGATAACTGGGTTCTGATCAGGGTTAAGGGAAGCAAGAAGGCTTTTCTGTGGACTTATGAGAGAGATGGGTTTATCAATCTGAATGTGAAGGTAAATCCGGAAACCAGGGATTTCTGGCGGATGCACTATGATTCGGTAATTCCTGCTTATCATCAGAATAAGGAGCATTGGAGCACTATTATACTTGATGGTTCTGTTCCGGATGATGCAGTTAGGGTTATGATTGATGAAAGCTATGATATGGTTACGGACAGTCCGACTAAAAGGATATATGAGGCCGTGAAGCAGATTCCGAAGGGAAAGGTTGCAACCTATGGAAAGGTGGCTGAAATGGCAGGTAATCCCAAAATGTCTCGTGCAGTCGGAAATGCACTTCACAAGAATCCTGATCCGGAGCATATTCCCTGTCATAGGGTTTTGAATTCAAAGGGTGAACTAGCGGATGAATTTGTATTTGGCGGAAAAGATGTTCAGGCTGAGCGACTCATAGCAGAGGGTGTCGAAGTAGTAGATGGTAAAGTTGATTTGAATAAGTATGGTCTTAAGGAACAGATATGAGTAATGAGATTAATGAAAAGGAAACTAAACCTCTTGGAGCCAGACTTGGAGAAGCGTTCTTTTGTGTGATCTATCTGGTTTTTATGGTAATAGTTGTAGCTCATATGGCTGGTAAGACCAAAGGCATGACCCCTATGCTGGGTGAGACCCCAGACTATTACAGATATGCATTTGGCTTTTTAATGGGAGCCTTGCTTGTGGGCGGAGATGCATTTCACCTGATTCCAAGAATTATTATAGATATTCGTGGAAGCATGTGGAAGGAAAATGTATTCTTAGGGGCAGGAAGCCTGATTTCTTCTATTACTATGACTCTTTTCTACAATATCCTTATCGCCATGGGAGATTCCATGGAATATAGCCCGGATGAGTATAACTACGGAATAGAGAAGGCGATACTTGTTCTTACATTAATTCGCATCATACTGCTTCTTTTCCCACAGAATAAGTGGTATACAAAAGAACCTTCAAGAAAATGGGCTATCATCAGAAACGTACCATTTATTATGATTGGTGTTCTGGTAGTATTCGGTCTTTTAAATGTAATGAATCACTCTATCCATTATCCATCGTCATTTTATCTGACAATCATCATACTTGTCATCCTAAGCTTTGCATTTTATCTTCCGGTTGCCATACTGGGAAAAGAAAAACCAAAGCTTGGAATGCTGATGATTCCCAAAACTATCTGTTATATGATAATGATGGGTGTGATAGCATACGGTAATTATTAAAAGAAAAGTCAGAGGTTATGCCTCTGACTCTTTTTCAATCATATTAGATTTCCATGCAGACATAAGCAGCTCCTGCTGAAGACAGAATCCATTCATGGCAGGAAGCAGATAGCCTACGGTAGATGCAACGATAACTGCAAGTGGCATAGTTGAAAGATCTGTTCCGCAGGCTGAAAACAGTATCGGCATAACCGCGAAAGCAGAACCCGGAATAGGTGGTGCTGCTATAGCTACTACCATGGCAACAAAAGCTATGTTTATAACTGTGCCTATGCTTACGGGTCCGTTATTCATAACATTTAAAACCCAGGCCATAGAGCCCAGCATTATGGCTCCATTTGGCATATAGATAACTATTCCGAAGGGTAATCCGAAATCAACCATTTTAGGGTTGATATGATATTTTTCTTTGCAGCACTTTATACTTTCCGGCAATGCAGATACCTGCGAGCTTGTTGTGAGATTGATGATAAGTGACGGTATCTGAGGGGATAATATATCCTTAAATGGAAGCTTTGTGACTACTTTGGTTCTGATGCATGTGATGAGTATCACAAGTGCTGCTCCCACCAATGATATGATCAGGATCATGGACACTTTGTATATGCTCTTCAGTCGGTCACTGAGGATCAGATCGCTGATGCCGAGATAGACAAAAAGTGGCATAAGCTTACATATAGTAAGCATCATTTTATTTACAAGATCTCCCAATTCCGAAATAAAGGTTCGAACGTGTGAAACCTTTTCTCCGAGTATCAGCATGATGACGCCCACAAAGATACTGAGTACGATAACCTGAAGGTCGTTATCTGTCACAAATGGTTCAACCAGATTGTTCGGAATCATGTCCAACACCAGCGCCAGAAGATCAGAGAATACATTTTTACCTGTGGAATTTGCACTGGCGGAAACAAGTCCCATAGTTGAGCCGATTCCCACCATGATAAACATGGCCATGATATATGTGAGCATCATTCGGCGAAGCAGTCTGGTTCCCACTTTTCCAAAAGAGACGACATCATCAAGACCGTTGATACCATTTATCACGGCGCAGAAAACCAGCGGAGTTGCTATGGCTCCGAAGATAAAAGTCATCTTTTGGAACAATTCAGAAATAGCAGGATGTATGTATCCTGAACTTATACTATCGGGAAGTACCGATAAAAGAAGTT
The DNA here is from genome assembly GCA_002392655.1 of Lachnospiraceae bacterium UBA3850. GTDB lineage: Bacteria > Bacillota > Clostridia > Lachnospirales > Lachnospiraceae > Eubacterium_Q. The sequence goes on from DGHK01000046.1 coordinate 4,583, forward strand.
TTGTCAGGATTGCCAAAATGACTGCTATACCGAGTCTTATCAGCAGAGTGTTTTTCCTTGGTGGAAGATTGATCGGAAATGTAACTACATTTAATCTTCTGCGGGATTTGTATGTATAACGGGGCTTAAGATCGAACTTCTCCAGCAGGTCATATGACAGATCCAATTCATCAATATTAAGAGGATTAGAATGGTCGCCGCGTTGTGAGATAACAAATCTAAGCAAGTGTCCGTTTTTATAACATTTTATATTACATTCCTCATCGGTACCGTACTTTTCTCTGAAACGAAGAAGAGTTTCTTCCAATCCAAGACGTACAGTATGTGAAGGCTTTTGTTTTCCTTTAAGTGCCTGAGTATAAAGTGTTTCGGCCTCTGCTGACCACTCGTCAATTGTCTGACTTGTCAGGTGGCCTTTTTCATTCATGATGATCATAGCAACACCCCCGAGAGTTCATTATTTAGAGTCGATTTTTGCCAGAGTATATAACGCTTTGACAGAATGCTCATCAATCATTATAGCACACCAGGCGGATATTAGTTATATTTATAAGTATGGAAAACAGTAGAAAACTAACATAAAGAATAAAAAAATCGAGAAAAACAAAGAAAAAGCTTGCATTTTAAAGAACAGTTGTATATAATACATCTTGCGCTGTAAAAAGCGAAAAGAATATTGGGGTATCGCCAAATGGTAAGGCAACGGACTCTGACTCCGTCATTTCTAGGTTCGAATCCTAGTACCCCAGTCAGGGACATCGATAAGTAAGTCGATGTCCTTTTTCTTTTATAAGCCCTAGAATAAAGGGTTTCAAGGGAATATGGATATCAACTCTATTAGAAAATTGGATCATTTCTTCATCGAACAATCAGCAAGTATTTACTGAAATTTACGGCTTTGGCTGCATAAAAATAGCGTAGCAGCCATAAAACTGCTACGCTTAAAAAGTCTAACTTTTTGGGGTCACCTCAATGCGATTCCGATTCTAAATGTTTTTTTCATTAATAAAAACCTCCTCTTATGATTTTGACATTCATAAAATATCATATTACTAAAAATATTATCACATGTATTTTATTCCCAATAACCACTGGCTCCGAACCAGTACCTGACGCCGTCAATCCATACATACTGACTGCACGGATACCAGCCGTTATCCTCATACCACCAGCCTTTGCTGTCGCTACACCAATGACCACCGGTATAGTTTGGATTCATACTTCCGTCTGCATTCAACCAACAACCATCTCGGTATTCACTATAATCCATGTATCCGTCCGCACAGAAATAGTACCACTTTCCATCTATCTTCTGCCACTGACTTTGTGGGTACCAACCCGAGGTGTCCTCTACCCACCATCCGGAAGCATTACTTTTCCAGGAAAGTGTACCCTTATATGTCTGAGAACCATCTGCATTGTACCACTTACCATTTATCCATTCACTGGAGTACTTCTTTTTCGGTGTTGGTGTAGGCGTTGGAGTCGGTGTCGGATCTGGCTGTTTAGGTTTATCCACTTTACAAGTAATCTTATATTTATATTTCCCGTCATAACCACTAAAACAAACGTAATACTTCTTATTTGACGGTATTTTTAATTTTAAAGTATCTTCATATGGTGGATCTATTTTCGACTTACCATCCACTATATTTTCTTCCGCATCATATATATAATATGAAAAACCATATGAATCAATATCTTTAATATAAAACTCAAGCTCTGTAGTATAATCCGGTGTATTGAACGTTATCCAATCTTGATCTTTATTATAACTATTTAAATCGTTAGGTCTTAAATATTCAGTTACTACAGTATCAAATTTATATGGAGTAGCATTTTCCTTTTCATCAGCTATATCCGGCTCAGGAGTAAGACTAAAATCCATATCAATATATCGATCCGAATAATCAGTATCAATTACTAAACGTAGATAATATGTAGTATTTTCCTTTAAATACCCAACCCACTCTTCATTATTATCATATGCCCAGTATTCTTCCAGTTCAGCTCCATCTTCATCATAAAAGTAGCTCTTAACAACATCTTTTGATCTATTAGTAGTTACATACCGATAGTCTGCACAGTAATCTGTAGTCGTAAACTTATACCATTCTTCCTTCTCGTGCATTGAAACATAAGTCTTACCCAACTCAATAGGCTTAGCAGAATAATCAATATCAATAGCATATACAGGTAGCTTAATACATAACAATGAAGCGATTAACAAAAATGATAGTATCAACGCTGTTATCTTTTTTTTCATGTTATCTCTCCCCCCCTTATTTTTTGAGTGCATTTTAGTTCCCCAGTGCAACTAACTATCTCGATTTTATCATCGATTTTCCTTTCCCGTCAAGCTAACCTGCTATATATTTGAAACTTCGGGCAAATTATAAAATTGTCTTTTCGCTCTAAAAGTGTTTTGGAAATACTCAAAACTTAAGAGTTAAGATTAGAGAACAATCAGGTGGTCACGGAGTACCAGAAGATAAAGTAAGGACGAGATATTATAGAGCATTGGATTTGATTCCAGAATTGATGGTTGATTTTCATCTTTTTTATTTTTTTTAAAAAAGTGATAGGTTTTTGATTTTACGTGCGTAGTATAGTGTGTAAGGAAAAAACACTAAAAAATCTTAGGAGGAAAAAGAAATGAGAAAGATGATGGTAACAGTAGCAACAGTAATTATGACAGGAATGCTTAGTGCAGGTGCAATTCATGCAGGAAGTACAAAGCAGAACACAGGTAATCAGCCGGCTGCAATTGAGACTACAGAGGAAACTAAAGTTTCTAAGGCTGTAGATGAAGCAAGGGTGATTGATTCTACATCGACTGAGGCAAAAACAGTAAAGGAAACAAAGAAGACTGAGGATAAGGCAGAAAAGAAAACAACAAGTGGGTATGAAAAGTACTTTGCTGTTAATGGTGTGAGCACACCAGAGGAGATTGAAGCTATGGGTCCTGATGCATTTAAAGTAAGCGATGAGGAATGGGCAGTAGCAAAGGCACAGTGGATGGAAGGAAATCCTGAGATTACAGAGGAAGTGGCTGATGAACAGATACGTGAAATGTATGAAACAGATAAGTGGATTGAAATCGTAGATTATTACGGAATAAATCCTTTATTTAAAGATATTACGGAATAAGCAGTAATAGCGTGTTTCGCATATATAAAACCAGGGACTTCGATATATATCGAAGTCCTTTTTTAATTGTCGATAAATACGGATGTATTGTATAATAGCAAAAGAAGTATGATATAGAAAAACCATTTGAAGAACTGGATACTGGTGGAATGGGAATCGGACTTGTGAAAAGCACGGTTGATGAGTTTAGATATGAACGTCTGGAAGAAAGAAATATTATCACTCTTGTATTTAATAGGCCAAAAGAAATATAATAAAGTGATGCAGTAAAAATAATAATGGGAGTGTCAAATGTAGAAGGCACCGGCGCCTGCGAAGGTAAGCGTGCCACATACAGGGGCAGGTAAATAATTAATGGATGATATATATGAAAAAACAGGAGAGGTCAGCGAGGCTGATGTAAGAAAAAATTACAAAAAGCTGACTCTCCTCCTTATTGAAAGAGGTTTATCAATAACAACAATGGAATCAGCAACCTCGGGTCAGATTGCTTCGCTTATCACAGATACTGAGGGGGCTTCAGCTATCTTCAAGGGTGCATATATCACGTACTGTAATCAAGCGAAGATTATGCATGGTGTACCGCAGGACGTGATTGAAAAGTATTCCGTATACTCCAGTGAGACAGCAGATGCCATGGCGAAGGCGTGCACCGAAAGCTACAAGGCGGATATAGGGATTGGAGTTACTGGAACTACGGGAAATGTTGATCCTGCAAATCCTGATGCTTCAGTTCCGGGAGAGGTTTTTTTCTCGATTTTGTATAAGGGAAAGCTATATTCGTTTCAGGAGAAAATAGGAAGCTTATCCACGAGGTTAGCCTATAAAATGGCAGTTGCAGATCAGATATATAAAGAGCTTATAAAGCTTTTAAAGAGGTAATAATATGCTGACAATGATTTTGAAAATGTCTGCGGTAACAGGCATTAATATCGTTCTTACCTATATCCTATGGAGAATATTCAAGGATAAAAAACTTAATGTTGGACAGAAGATCCTTCTTGGAATCATATATGGAGGATGCGCAGTCTTGTCCACACATTTTGGCGTTGATTATAAACAGATGATGTTAAATGTAAGAGACCTATCGCCTCTTACAGCAGGTCTGTTTTTCAATCCGGTCTCCGGTGTTATAGCGGGCTTTATAGGTGGAATAGAGAGATATATAGCAGGAACTTATTTTGATGTTGGTTCTTATACAAGAATAGCCTGCTCCGTATCAACCTGTCTCGCCGGTGTTCTTTCAGCAGTATTTCATGTGTTTATATTTAAAAAGAAAAAGCCTTCGGCTTTTTACGCATATTTTATCGGTTCAACGATGGAAGTATTCCATATGTATGTTGTTTTTGTGACTCACAGAGCTGATATGGATAAGGCTTTTTATGTAGTGAAGACGTGTGCATTTCCTATGATTATTTTCACGGGTATAGGACTTGCTATGATATCTGTTGTTATCAGGATAATGGCAGGAGAGTGGGGAGGATTGCTCAGGACTAAAAAGCAGGAGGAAATCCAGGTTTCTCAAAAGTTCCAGTTCTGGCTGTTTTTGGTCACTACAGTTATACTGATCTTTAATCTCGGATTCGGATTTGCTATTCAGACTCAGAAGTCTTATCAAAACTCGGTGGATACACTTAAGCTCGCGGAGGAAAACATCTCCAGCAACTATATGAGCATTAAAAAATCCGGCGTGATTATAGAGGGAGTAACTGCAAATGTAGGTAAGACCGGTGGCTACGAGATATATGGTGATGATGGAAGCATCACGGCAGGAAATCATGTAGGTCAAAGTATATCAGAAGAGATAAAAAGTGAGGCTTCCTCAGTCGGCACAAACGAGGGCTTTACCGTAGATGTTTTTGAAGCCAGGTCGCTTTGCTTATCACAGGAGCTTGAAGACGGTTCGAGACTCTTAGTTTGGATGCCTGAGGATGAGGTTTACGAGGAAAGAAATCATCAGGTATATGAAACCGTTATGGCAGACATACTTCTCTTTACAGTTATTTATCTGCTTATATCTATGCTGGTTCAGAGAATAGTTGTAAGCAACCTTCAGCTTGTAAACGAATCTCTTAATAAGATAACAAATGGTAATCTCGATGAAGAGGTTTCGGTTTATTCGTCCTCAGAGTTTGCATCACTTTCAGATGATATCAATCAAACGGTTACTGTACTTAAGGACTATATAGCTGCAGCAGAAACAAGAATAGAGACAGAACTTGATTATGCCAGACAGATTCAGGAGTCTGTTATTCCGACAAATTTCAACTTCCCGCGTGATGACTTTGAACTCTATGCAGCTATGGATCCTGCAAAGGAAGTAGGAGGAGACTTTTATGACTTCTTCTTCATTGATTCGAATAAGATGTGTATGGTCATAGCAGACGTTGCTGGTAAAGGTATCCCTGCAGCACTCTTTATGATGAGAAGTAGGACTGCACTTCGAAGCTTTGCAGAGCAGGGCATAAATCCAAGTGAGGTATTCAGAAAAACAAATGATGCTCTGAGTGAGAGTAATGAAACATCGATGTTTGTTACAGTATGGATGGGTATTCTCGATCTCGATACAGGCCATATGGTCTGTGCAAATGCGGGACACGAATATCCTGTACTTAAGAGAGCTAATGGCGAGTACGAGCTCTATAAACAGAGGCATAGCTCAGCGCTCGGAGCTATGGAAGGTCTGAAATTCAGAGAGTATGAGCTGGATCTGAATCCGGGTGACTGCTTCCTCGTCTACACAGACGGTATTCCTGAAGCAATAAATGAAAGAGAAGAAGAGTACGGTTTGGACAGACTTCTTGGAGTAATGAATGCCAACAAAGACTGTTCAGAAGAACAGCTTCTTAAGTATATCAGACAGGATATATGGGCATTTGTCGGCACCGCAGATCAGTTTGATGATGTAACGATGCTTGGAATGAAATATCTGGGCAGCAAACAAGAAGGCTGAGTAAAATAGATGAACACTAATGATAGAGCCAGATCTACGACTAGTGTAGGTCTGGCTTTTTGAGTAGACTTTGAGTAGACTTTATAAAATACATCTTCTTTGAGGGTTAATAAAATGAACTTTCCTGAGTTTATGTTTAGAAAAGAAAATATGATACCTGCTGATCAGCAGAATACGCCGGATATAGAAGGCTATTATTACACAGCAAATGATGGAAGCCAGATGGCATTTTGGATATATAAGGCTGACAGAGTATCTAAGGAACATATGCATGATTATGATGAATATATGCTTTGTGTAGAAGGTGAATATATCGTAACAATAGATGGAAAAGAATACTTGCTTCAAGCCGGAGATGAACTATTCATTCCAAAGGGAAGCCTGCAGGGCGGAAGAGTAAAGGCTGGTACGAGATCTATACATGCATTCGGTGGACGAAGGGTGAAGGATTGATATAGAAGAGGTAAATGAATTAATGAGTAAGAATGGTGAAAAAATCTTATCCGGAGCAACCACTGCATTTATAGATTCAACTAATAAATCTAGTGCAGCATATAAACCGGATTTTATATCAAATGATCATACAAAGGGAGTAAAGGTTCTCACATCTATTGAGGAAGAGCTTAAGAGATGTGACTCCTTTACTTTTAGTGTTGCTTTTATAACTCTCGGTGGAATTGAGCCAATGCTTCTTACATTTAAGGAGCTTGAAGAAAGAGGTGTTCCGGGAAAAGTTCTTACAACAGACTACAACATGTTTACTGATCCTAAGGCACTTGATAAGCTCGCGGAGTTTAAGAATATCGAGCTACGTATGTATCATGAGGATGCAGTGCTATCAGGAATATCCGATGGAGAATATACAGGTGGTGAGGGTGTAGTTTTAGAAGATGGGACTACTCCGACACTTGATACAGAAAGAATAGGCTTCCATACTAAGGGCTATATCTTTAGGCGTGATGAGACATATACATTTATAATTGGTAGTTCCAACATGACTGGAAAGGCGCTTTCTGTAAATAAAGAGTGGAATACAAAAATGGTATCAACTGCTGAAGGTGAAATGTATAAGAATATCCAGTCTGCGTTTGATGCACTGTGGGATGATAAGAATCATACAAGTAAGTATGAGGATTTCATTGAAGAATATAGAACAAAATATCAAACTATAAAGAAACAGAGAAAACTAGCTGCAGAGAATAGTCCTGTTGTTTCTCTGGAACAATATAGACTCTCGCCAAATTCAATGCAAGTGGACTTTATCAATAATCTGAAAAAGATAAGAGAGCAGGGGGAGGATAAAGTGTTACTTATATCAGCAACAGGGTAATATGTCATAATAGGGACAAAGTCGTGGAAGCCTTATAAATAGGGCACTCCCAGACTTTGCCCTTTTTCAAAAAAGCGTTTTTTCTGATTTTTAAGGGATATTTTTCTTCAAATATTGTTATATAGACAGGCCTGATTATCATAACAAAATAATACAGGAGGTAGTGCAACCAGATCTACGACTAGGGTAGGTCTGGTATTGATTGACTTAGATGAATTGTAGTATTACTATGGCAATAGAATAATACTATATAAAGAAGGAAACTATAGTTATGGGAATAAAAGAATTAAAGCCTAAATTGACTTCTGAAGAACAAATAAAGCATTTAAAAGAAAAAGGAATTAAGTTTTCTATATGTACAGAAGAAGAAGCAAAAGACTATTTGGACTATAATAACAATTATTTTAAAGTATCTTCTTTTAGAAAAAACTATTCGAAAATACCATATGGAGAAAATGCTTGCAAATTTCGGCTTATCTGACCGGTATTTTTGTTTTTGACTGATCACTAGTTTTATTAATAGCTGACCATTTTCCATAATGTTATTGTCTTGATTTATATTTAACAGTAAAGGCGGCGAAAACGCCCCGCTAAAGCGGCTTTGGCCTTGACAGTAAAATATAAATTCAAGATATATTAGCTATGGATAAATGTCGTTCTATGTTATGGCCAGTTAATTCAAAAACATGATCAGTTTAATTGAACCAGTTGGTCAGTTCGACCGAATTTAGCAAAATGCTGATAAGTATATAAACTTAGAATTTGAATATTTAAAAGATTTAGCGATTATTGACATGACTTTGCGATATACAGTTATACAGATGGCATTAGATATTGAACATTTTGCTAAGTTATATATAATGAGAAAGATTAATGACGCTGCCAATGAGGATGGGTATTCAATTGTCGAAGATTTTAAAAATTCCCTAGACGACAAACAACGAGAAGTATTTGATGGTGAGGTGGGAGAAAATCGAGGAACTACATATAATATAGGTATGATAAATAAGTATAGTAATGAAATGCCAGTTTGGGTAATGATAGAAATTGTTCCGTTTGGAAGATTAATTTCCTTTTTTAAGTTCTGCTCAGATCGATTTAATGATAATAAAATGAAAAGACTATATTATTGTCTTCTGGCTTGTAAAGAAATTAGGAATGCGGCTGCACATAGCAATTGTATTTTAAATGATTTGCATCTTTCTAGTTCTGTACATAATGTTAGTTATGATGTAATGAATGCACTTGCTAAGATTCCAACTTTATCTGCAACTTCTCGTAGAAAAAAGATGACTAATGATAGAATAAGAGAAATTATTACTTTAATGTATACACATAAGGAATTGGTTAGTAGTGAAGGGATTCATAATAAAACATCAGTGAAATTGCATGAATTTATTAGTAGAATGAACAAGAATAAAGATTATTATAAAGATAATAGTTTAATATTTACATCCTTCGATTTTATCGAGAAAGTGATTGACTTTTGGTTCTCAGAGGGGTAACATAGATGTACACGAAAAAACGGAAACGTTTTGCAAGAGCGATGTGTGATTTCATACATGGCTCTATTTTTTTATTATTATGTAGATCCGATTGATGATTTAACAGCTTGTATAGTGTGAATATATAAAAACATTGATATAAACATGAATTGATGACATAATCAAATATGAATATCTGAAAAACGAATAATGTGGTTAATTATATAAATGACAAGGGGTAAATAATCTATGAAGGCATATGTTTTAAAAGTCACCATAAAGGATACGCATCCACCAATATGGAGAAGAGTTGTAGTCCCTGCGGGAATAAGCTTTTCGCAGTTGAATCTGATTTTAAACACGGCAATGGGATGGAATGGTTACCATCTTAGCTCGTATGAATTTAAAAGCTATTTAGTGAATATTGTAGATGAGCCAGAAGAATTCTATGGTGGATTTGGTCCTTATGAGGATATAGATGCAGCTAATACTTGTATAGATGAGTTCTTGGATGATGAAGATATTAAGTCATTTACATATACCTATGATTTCGGCGATAACTGGACTCATACTGTTCAGATAGAGAAAAGATTGGATGATTATATTGGACCATGTCCAATGGTGCTGAAATATAAAGGAGATACACCTTGGGAAGATTGTGGAGGCGTATGGGGATTTTATGATTACCTTGAAATATTAAAAAATCCACTGCATGAAGAATATGATGAAATATATGAGTGGACTGGTGGTGGAGTTTCCGAATATGATGTGGAACTAGTAAATAGAGAACTTACAGGACTGGTATTATCCAAGGAAAAACATAGTCCCATGTCAACAAGTGAGGTTTATGAATCGTATTTCAATGATAACAAACTTTATACTATAGAGTTTGAGCATGATGATGAAGGCATTCAGCTTGGTGAAACAGCAGAGTATAAATATTTTGTAGAGCTGATGGAAGAATTGAGTAAGAATGATAAAAGACTATCTGAGATTTTATCAAAGAAAATTATTACGGAAGAAGAAAAGTATGAGATTCATAATTCTTTGTTTAACGCTAATATAAGAATAATTATGGCGTTGATGGCAAATGATAAATTATCACAAAAACTGTTTGATATTATGGGAGAACAGAAGGCGGCCTCTTTTATAGATGAGGTAAATAATAGCACTATTGAGGTGATGGATAAAATAATAAATACTATTATGAGTGAAGATAATTAAAAGGATTTTACTTGAATATATAGTTATAGAAAGACAAGAGGACTAACAATGGATATATCAAAATCGGACTTAAAGAAATTCAGAAATAATATAGGCAAGTGGCAGGAATTATACATGGAGAAACTATGTAAAGAATACGTTGATTTGTTACAATCAGATAACCTACCTTCTGAAAAATTCTGGGAACTAGAAGAAAGAATAAAAGCTGATAAGAAACGTCCGGGTGTTATGGTTTCTATTGGAAGAGATGAACTGATATATGATATTGTAGGGCTGATAAAAGATGAGGCTATAACATTTGAAGACTTGGATGAGTTCAGTGATGAGTTAAGAGATAGAGTTCAAAAGATATTATCTATGTAGGGGATTGAAAGGCTAAACATGGATTATATAGAAAAAATTAAATCCGGTGCAACGACTGCATTCATCGATTCAACAAATAAATCCAGTGCTGCATACAAACCGGAATTCATATCAAATGATCATACAAATGGAGTAAAGGTGCTTACATCTATCGAGGATGAGCTTCGCAGATGTGACTCCTTTACTTTTAGTGTTGCTTTCATAACTCTCGGTGGTATAACACCAATGCTTCAGACACTTCAGGAGTTAGAAAGAAAAGGAATTCCGGGACGAATCCTGACAACGGACTACAATAACTTTACTGATCCGAAGGCACTTGATAAACTTGCAAGTTTTAAAAATATAGAACTCTGTATGTACCAGGTACAGGGTGGAGAAAATATAGGATTTCATACAAAAGGATATATTTTCAAAAAAGACGAGACTTATACATTTATTATCGGCAGTGCCAACATGACCGATAGAGCCCTTGCAGTTAACAAAGAATGGAATACAAAGCTTGCTTCTACCGAAGAAGGAGAAATGTATAAGAATATCACTGCAGAGTTTAACAAGCTTTGGAGTGATGCAAATCATACAAGATCTTATAATGAATTTATAGATGAATATCGTATAAGATATGAAACTATCAAGAGGCAGAAGAAGATAGCTCTTCAAAACCTTGTCCCTGATATGACATATAACGGTGGCGAGAAAAACGGTCAAGTTGTATCTTTTGAACAGTATAAACTCTCTCCAAACTCAATGCAGGTGGGCTTTATCAATAATTTAAGGGCTCTGATAGAGCGTGGTGAGACTAAAGCACTCCTGGTCTCAGCAACTGGAACGGGCAAAACGTATGCCTCTGCCTTTGGACTTCGTGATGCTATGGGTGATTTGGATGATTCATTGAAGATTAACTCCGAGAAATCAAACCGTATTCTTTTTATAGTTCACCGTGAGCAGATTGCTAAACAGGCGATGAAGTCATATAAAAATGTATTTGGTCGAAGTAAGACTTACGGACTTCTTTCAGGTAATAGCAAGGAAACAGATGCAGATATCCTATTTGCAACTATGCAAATGATGTCGAAGGAAGAGGTGATGACTCAGTTCTCGAGGGACTGTTTTAAGACCATAGTGATTGATGA
>DGHK01000015.1:0-9440 GCA_002392655.1 Lachnospiraceae bacterium UBA3850
AGTTTACACCGGATGTTCTTCCGAGCGACATACTGGGATTCTCTATGTATAATTCCGCAACAAAAGAATTTGAATACAGGCCCGGATCGGTATTCTGCAATCTGTTCCTTGCAGATGAGATAAACCGTACATCTCCGAAAACACAGTCGGCTCTTTTAGAGGTAATGGAGGAGGGAACTGCAACTGTTGATGGCGTAACAAGAAAGCTTCCGGATCCTTTCGTAGTTATTGCGACAGAAAATCCATATGGTTCATCAGGAACACAGATGCTTCCTGAGTCGCAGCTTGACAGATTTATGGTTTGTCTGTCCATGGGTTACCCTGAACACCGAGATGCAGTTCAGATATTAAAAGGAAATGCACTTAATCCGATAAGCCATGTTCAGAGTGTAATGGGAATCGATGAGATGCTCGAGCTCAGAAAACTCTGTAATGACATGTTTATTCGTGAAGAAATATATGAATATATAGTAACGCTGGTTGAAGAGACCAGAAGAAATGAGATGTTTTCTATGGGTGCAAGCCCTCGTGGAACTATAGCACTTCTCAATATGGCAAAAGCCATAGCTGTTATAGATGGAAGGGACTTCGTTACTGCGGAGGATGTTCAGGATGTTGTGCCTGATACTCTCGGTCACAGAGTAAAGCTCGGACAGAAAGCAAGAGCTCAGGGAATGAATATGGAGATGGCGCTGAGAGGACTCATAAGCTATGTTCCGGCCCCAAGATCATAATCAGACAACTTGAAATAATACAATTGATGATTACTTCTAATAGATAAATAAATGGCAAAAAACATATCAGAAAAAGAAAAGAATAACAAACCTCTGAAAACCAGAGTGCATCCTACCAGGATTATAGCGTACGGCGTTCAGCTCGCTATAATTATTTTCATGTATGATTTTTTGAGAAATCATTTCATGATGCTGGCGCTGTCCATAGTAATAGCGCTTCCGATACTTGATATGATAGCACTCTTTTTCATATGCAGAGGTGTAAGTATAAATCTCACAGCTCCGGAGAAGGATGTGAGTCGTTTTAATATGGGATATCTGAAGCTTGTTCTTAAGAATACGTCCTACCTGGTTTCTTATGATGTATGTGTCAGACTACAGGCCGAGAATACATTTTATAATGATTCAAACTCTGTGATCATTTCCCTTCCCTGTAGTGCCAGAACGGATTATGAAAAACAGATTCCGGTGACCTATTCGATGAATGGAACTTACAGATATGACATCACGGAATTTACTGTCAGAGATTTTCTCGGATTTGTTTCTTTCAAAAAGAAGGCAGAGGCTTCGGCAGAGGTAAATGTATATCCGGACGGTTACACGATTGTCGGATTTGATCTGACTGATATGTCCAGAGGAATGACGGAGAGTGAGGAAACTGTAAAAAGAGGACATGATTTTTCCGATGTATCTGATGTCAGGGAGTATATCCCCGGTGATAAGCTGATGAGCATTCACTGGAAGCTTTCAGCTAAAAGAGATATCCTGATGGTTAAGGATAGAGTGTCGATGTCAGATCAGCAGATGATCATCCTCCCTGAGCTTTCCGGAAGTGATGAAGCTGTTGACGAGATACTGTCGCTTACATATACGATCATTGTTAAGCTGGTCAGAGATCAGACATATGTGAGACTGACATGGTGGAGCGAGAATAATTTTGCTTTTGAGGAGAGGCAGATAATGAATCTGGACAATCTCAGAGAAGCATTTGCAGATATATACTATGAGAGGATCTATCCGGATCCTGAGATAACCAAGTCTTATATGAGAAGCATAAGGCCTGAACTTAAGGCATATGTAAATGTATGTATGAAAAATGGAGAAGCTGACGCAGTTATAGTTGAACAGGACTGATACTATGAATAATTATACCGGCTATATTGGACCATATAACGAACCGACTAAAACTAAAAAGCAGAAGCGGAATGTGTCAGCATGGAAATATGAGGACAGAAGCTCCGTACCTCTATGTAAGGGTGTCGAGATTTCGGAATCAGTGTATGAGATAAGTGAGAACAGATATCATACGTTGATCCTGAAGGGCCTGATAGTCTATTTTATTACTGCGGGCGGAATGGGCGCATACTTGACAGCGCTTAACATTGATTTTAACCAGATACTTTTTAACATATTTATTCTGGGAACGGCGATAATTTGTGCGGTCCTTTATCACAGCTGGAAGTCTGAGAATCTGGGCTATCTGGTTTTCTTCGCGTTTTATGCGGGAGGAATATTTGTACTGAGAGATTATCTGAACTCTGGTTTCTATGCCATCCTGAATAGCACTGTGGACTGGGCATCCATTTACTTTGATACCGAAGGTCTCCAGACCTATAACGAGCGTATCACAGACAGATATGTTACTGTTACGGTTGCGGCCATTATAATTGGTATCGCTGTGAATATACTTTTGAATAACTACATACTGAGACGTGCCAGATATATGCTCGCCATCGGTATTGCGCTTGGACTGAATATTATTCCATTCTATATGGAGATTGAACCGGATACTATCTACACGATAATGGTTCTTGCCGGAATCCTCATGACCTACGTATTAAAGAGTGGCAGACATTTCTATCTGAGCAGACGAGATCATGTGTTTAAGAGGAGTAAAAAAGGTCTCACTTATGCGCTTGATTTCAAGTCGCTTTGGCAGGGCATGGCTATAATCGGCCTCGTGATTTTGTCTATAGTCGGAACTATGTCTATAGTTTATGATAAGGTCTATTATGATTCTGAACGTATGGATAGTGAAGGTAAGGAAGCGAGCCGTGAGATGTTCCAGAATTTCATCATGCTCGGCTTTATGGGTTTGTTCAATTTCTACCCGAATAACGGCGGCCTGTCCACTGGTGAGCTGGGTGGTGTATCCTCTATCAGACTGGACTATGAAACTGATATAACAGTAACCTTTACACCGTATAGTAATTCAACGCTTTATATCCGTAATTTTGTGGGCGATATATATAAGCCTTACGATAATGTGTGGGTTTCTCACGAGGAAAACTACATGAAAAATTCCGGTTATGACGCAGAAGTAAATGCACTTAAGAAGGCTTATGAAAATAAAGAAGAGTATACCGCAAGGGGCTATATGACTATAACAAATGTAGCTGCGCCGACTCTCTGTTATCAGCCTTATTATTCGGATGGGGACAGGAAGCCTGTTTACTACGGACAGTCGAAGAGTTATACATATTATCCGCTTTATTATGAAAGTACTTCCAAGATCAATTCTTATGAACCGGATGAGGTATATCTCAAGGTTCCGAAGGACAATAGGAAGGCTATAAACCAGTTTATAAAGGATGCCAACATTACCGGTGATAATCCCGAAGAGGTAGTTAAGCAGATAGCAGATTATTATCAGCAAAATGTACCTTATACCGTACGTCCCGGAGCAACTCCATGGAATGAGGATTTTGTCAATTATTTCCTGACGAAAAATAAAAAAGGCTACTGTGCACATTTTGCATCAGCGGCAACTCTGATCCTGAGAGCAAAGGGGATTCCGGCCAGATACTGTGAGGGCTATGCGATATCATTTACTCAGGTACTTGATAGTGGTGAGCTCATAAGTGAAGAATCGTACGATTCATATTTTGATGGTTACAATTCTCTGGGACAGACCGGTCTTGTCAGCGTAGATGCATCAGATGCAGATGCTCATGCCTGGGTTGAGGTATTTGATAAAGAACGAGGCTGGGTTGAGGTTGAGGTGACACCGTCTGCAGGACTTGAGGATGCGGATGAAGACGAAAGCTTCTGGGATTCATTTAATAATATGTTCGGAGACGGAGAGACCGGCTATGGCGATAATCAGAGCAGTAATACAGACAGATTCTCCATATCAGGTGCAGATCGTGTTATGCGCTATATAGCATTTGCTGTGATGATAATAACCATTATCGGACTTATCATATTCGGATTTATAAAGCTGTGGCCATTCATCAGATACAAGATTGATTACAGCAGGGCAGGTATATCAGACAAGCTGATACTCAAGTATACAAGATACATCAAAAAGAAAAAGAAGAAGGAGAAGCTTCTGAGAGACAAGATGAACTACACCGATCAGCTGAGATTTTTGATGGCGGGCGACGCCGCCGGAAGAGAAAGGCTGGGTGATATACTCGAACGTGCAGGCTTCTCAGATAAGGAGATAAGCAGAGAAGATTTTGAGTATGCGGACAGTACGGTGGAGTATATCTTCGGAAAAAAGAAGTAAAGAAATAGTTTGACAAATATAAAAGCTTTGTGTTAGTTTATACACATCAATTAAATATTCGTCAAATGCGTTGATGGAGAATAGTAGGTGTTAATGATTCCTGACAGCTTGAACTGAGTTGTCGAAGAGAACTGCCGGGTGGTGCAAGGCAGAGGATAGTTTCACTGAACTCGCTTCTGAGCAGGTTAGGGGAAATCATAGTAGTCTGACCCGGGTCCTCCCGTTACAGAGGAGAGATATAAGAGCTTTCGTAGCCCCGTATCGATGAGTGCATGTGCATAGCACATGAAGTAGAGTGGTACCGCGTGATTCACGTCTCTACAGACCGTAAGGTTTGTAGAGGCGTTTCTTAGTTTATGAGAGTCTCGCAGCTGACATAACACGTTTCTCGGCATCGCTCCCGCTTCCGTTTGGGATTCCCCTAGCGGCCGCTAACGCTCGCTAAGCTCTCACTTCGCTGAGCTCGTGAATCGCTAAGCGCCGAGACCCAAAAGGTCCTCGAAACGTGTTTGTCAGACTGCTCGACTAATAAAATAACTCGACTAATAAAATAATAAAAAAAGTTTTGTACCGAGCCGCCTGAGAAATGAGATATATGTGATAGGCTTGGAATCACTTGATAAAGGAAGAAAATAATAGTAAAATAAATAAGTTGGAGGTAATGGACATGAAGAATTTTGAACACTACAGAAGAGGTTATTTCATGCCGCCGGTAGAGAGCACCGACTGGGTAAAGAAGGAGTATATAGACAAGGCTCCTATTTGGTGCAGTGTTGACCTGAGAGATGGTAATCAGGCGCTTGTGGTACCTATGAGTCTTGATGAAAAGCTTGAGTTTTATAAGGAGCTTATCAGGGTTGGATTCAAGGAAATAGAGATAGGATTTCCTGCAGCCAGTGAGACAGAGTATGAGTTCTGTCGCAGACTTATCGAGGACGATATGATTCCTGATGATGTTACGATTCAGGTTCTTACTCAGGCGAGAGAGCATATAATTAAAAAGACATTTGAGGCAGTTCGAGGAGCTAATCCTAAAAATGTAATAGTTCATGTTTATAATTCAACAAGCGTGGCACAGAGAGAGCAGGTTTTCAAGAAGTCGAAGGATGAGATAAAGCAGATAGCTATAGATGGTGCTGCTCTTCTGAAGAAGCTTGCTGATGAGGATGGAGCAGAGTACAGATTTGAGTACAGTCCGGAAAGCTTTACAGGTACTGAGCCGGAGTATGCACTGGAGGTGTGTAATGCAGTACTTGATGTATGGCAGCCTACACCTGAACGTAAGGCTATCATCAATCTTCCTGCAACAGTTGAGATGTCACTTCCTCATGTATATGCAAGTCAGATTGAGTACATGAGCAAGAATATGAAATATCGTGAAAATGTTGTTCTTTCACTTCACCCTCATAATGACAGAGGCTGTGGAGTTGCAGATGCTGAGCTTGGAATTCTTGCAGGTGCTGACAGAATAGAGGGAACACTTTTCGGCAATGGTGAGAGAACCGGTAATGTCGATGTTATAACTCTCGCTATGAATATGTATACACATGGAGTTGATCCTTGTCTTGATTTCTCTGATATGCCTCGCATTCAGGAGACCTATGAGAGACTTACGGGAATGGAGATATATCCAAGAGAACCATATTGCGGAAAGCTTGTCTTTGCTGCATTCTCAGGTTCACACCAGGATGCTATAGCAAAGGGAATGAAGTGGCGTGAAGAGGATCCGGATCAGATGTGGACAACACCATATCTTCCACTTAACCCTGAGGATATCGGACGTACCTATGATGGCGATGTTATCCGTATTAATTCTCAGTCCGGAAAGGGCGGAGTCGGATTTATACTTGAGACAAAATATGGCTTCAATCTTCCTAAGAAGATGAAGGAGGATGTCGGTTATGCCGTTAAGAGCGTATCAGATCACGGACATAAAGAGCTTCAGCCTGATGAGGTATACGAAGTATTCAAGAATAAGTATGTAAATATCAAGAGTCCTATCGAGTTCACGGAATGCCACTTCCAGCAGGTAGATGGTATCAGATGCGAACTTACTATCGAAAGAGACGGTGTACACAAGGTTTATCACGGACAGGGAAATGGTCGTCTTGATGCTATAAGCAATGCGATAATGAGACATTTTGCTGTTACATTTGAGATAGTAAACTATGACGAGCATGCTCTTACCAGAGGCTCAAATTCTCAGGCCTGTGCATATGTTGCAATCCAGGTAGAAGGAGAGAATGAGATATTCTACGGAGCAGGTATCCATACAGATATTATAGAGGCTTCTGCTTATGCACTTATAAGTGCGGTCAACAAGGCACTTCAGGAGAAGCATTTAAAATAAAGACAGGATAAATCAATTATGGCAAGAAGAAGTGACGACAATGTCATATATGTCTCCGGTTCAGAGGAAACCAGGAAGGAGAATGAACGCAGGAACAGCGAACGTAAGAAGAACAGGACCACTGCTATTATGGTGGCCCTGGCTCTGGTTGTTATAATCGGTGTTGCTGTTTTCGTTTATATGAAGATGAGAAACTTTAAAGGGATTAAAGTCATTCAGTCTTCAGAGACTACATTTGATTCAAATGCAAACTATATTGAGTTTGGTGTGAATCTTCTTAAGTATACTCCTGATGGCGTGTCATATATTAATGAAAATGGTGACACAGTCTGGACCGCCGGTGATGATTTTGACGTGCCTATAGCAGCAGTCTGCGAGGAATATGCAGTGGTTGCTGATAAGGGCGGTAATCTTGTTGCGGTCTTCAACGAGGAAGGACAGGTAAGCAGTGTTGATATGCCGTATTCTATCTGTGATATCGATGTTGCTGCACAGGGGGCATTTGCCGTAATACTTGAGTCTGACGAAACAAACTATATATATATGTATGATAAAAATGGAAATGTTGTCTATGAGATGAAAACCTCTATTGATAAGAGTGGATATCCTATGGACATAACTGTTTCCGAAGATGGAAAGAAGCTTTTTACCAGTTACTTCAAGCTGGATGGCGTAAATATAAAAAACAATCTGACTGCTTACAACTTCGATGAGGTTGGACAGAATGAGAATGCAGACCGAATGGTGGGCGGATTCTCTTTTGATGAGGAGATGATCCCGAAGGTTCAGTTTGTTTCAAATGATGCTATAGCTGCATTTTCTGATCAGAATATCAGACTCTATAATATGAAGGAGAAGCCATCTGAGAAAGCTGTTATCAAGTATGATGGCGAGGTTTCCAGCGTTTTCTATTGCTCAGATTATTTGGGAATTATAAAGCCCAATGCTGATGCCGGAAGCAGTGCAAAAAATATCATGCAGATTTACGATCTGTCCGGAAATGAAATCTTCAAATACTCCTTCAGTATGGAGTATGACAACATCCATGCAACAGAAGACGAGATAATTATTACAGGAGGAAATCAATGTCTCATCGTTGAGAAGAGCGGTAGGACAAAATTTTCCTATACATTTGATGGAATGATAAAGTCTATGGTACCATCCTCAAGAAGCAATGAGTATGTTGTGACCATGGAGAATAAGACCGAGACTATCAGATTAACTACTGAGGATAAATAGATGTTTTATATAGTATTTTGTGTTATCGCAATACTCGTTATAAGCGCGCTCATAGGACTGTGGAGAGGACTCTTCAGAACTCTTTTCGGACTTATCGCGCTTGTACTGTCTTTTGCGATAACTTATTTTTGCTCGCCGATAGTGGCAGACTATGTCATAGAGAATACAAATATTGACGAATATATAGAAGGAAAGATATATAGCAGTCTCGAGGCTTCGGTTGAGAAAAAAGTCGAAACCAGCCTGAAGAATGCGGGTGTCAAGGAGGGACTTGATACCTTGACTGCTGAGGAAACTAAAAACGTGCTTGAGACTGAGCCGGACAAGGCCACTCAGATGCAGCTGATCGAGGATTATAATCTCCCCGAGATTATCAGAAAATCCATGATTGAGAATAATAATGATAACATGTATAAAGAGCTGGGGGTAACCGGATTCTATAAGTATGTATCATCATACTCAGCCAGACTCATAATAAACGCAGGAACCTTCTTTGTAATGCTCCTCGTTCTGAGACTTATTCTGATGGTTGTAAACCTTCTTTTGAGAAAATTCATAATGGGTATTCCCATACTTGCCGGAATCGACCGCGCAGGCGGTTTGGTGCTCGGACTCTTCGCCGGTATCTTCGTGATATGGGTATTTATGATCCTGGCCGGTTTCTTCTTCGGCGCAGAATATGACAGCATGGTAGCCGACAGCGCCTTCTTGACAAAACTTGACGAGACCAACCTCATCATGAGACTGATTGTGAAGTAGGGGCAGCTTGTACTGAAGGGCTGAAGCTTGAAATTATCTGGTGTTGAGTGGGCTGAAGACTTGAAATTGTTTGGCGTTGAAAGCGTTGAGGCTTGAAATTGTCTGATGCTGAAGGGGGTGAAGCTAGAAATTGTTTGATGCTGAAGGGGTTGAAGCTAGAAATTGTTTGATGCTGAGTGTCTGAAGTTTGGAATTGCTTGAAGCTGAGTGGCTGGAGCTAGGAATTATCTGGTTCGAAGACGAAAAGCCATAATTTTTAGAAAAAACTTCAAAATTATGGCCTGCATATAGGGGCTATGAAAGAAAAAGGCAATAATTATTAGTGAAATTCCTATAATTATTGCCTTAGCTTTTTGAAATTTAGTGAAAAATCAAAAAAATGAATAAAAAAGGCCATAATATAAGCGAAATATGTCAAAATTATGGCCTTTAGGAAAAAACATCGGTTCAAGTCCTTTGCTGAATTTTGCAAGTCAGGTGAAAATTACGATACAAAGTCAATTAAAGTCTGCCATACAAAGTCATTTGAAGTCTGCATACAAAGTCAATTAAAGTCTGCCATACAAAGTCGATTGAAGTCTGCTTTATACAGTCAATTGAAGCCTGTAATATCACCCGGTTCATTTAAAAAAATAAATCAAAAATCAAATAAAAAAGTACCTTCACCATTGACTTATAAAAAAAATTAAAAAAAATTTAAAAAAGTGGTTGACTTATATTTTTTAAAGTAGTATTATAAACAAGCTGTCGCTGAGAGAGACACAGAAAACTTACTAGCAACGCGATAGTTTTTTATTCCTTAAAATTAAGGAATAAAAAAAATGTACTTTAACAACAGAATAATGAT
>DGHK01000015.1:9486-9750 GCA_002392655.1 Lachnospiraceae bacterium UBA3850
ACAGAATAATGATGACAACCCCGAAGATTCTTTTAAGACAGTTCAACAAGGTTGAACATAAGAATATTCGGAACTGAACGAATCAAAACCTAACAGTAAGTTTTGGAATGGTAAACGTTAACGTTTAAACTATTGCAAGGACAAAATCTTTTTTGAGAGTTTGATCCTGGCTCAGGATAAACGCTGGCGGCGTGCTTAACACATGCAAGTCGAACGGAGTGGTTTTCCCGAGGATTGACGGTGCTTGCACCTGATTGACTCATT
>DGHK01000003.1:0-288 GCA_002392655.1 Lachnospiraceae bacterium UBA3850
ATGTATCTATCATTGAAATCGGTGAAGGAGTTATCGAGGTTCTTGCTACAGCAGGTAACAACAAGCTCGGTGGTGATGACTTCGATGAGGCCGTTACAAAGTACATGCTTGAAGAGTTCCAGAAGAAAGAGGGCGTAGACCTTTCAACAGATAAGATGGCTATGCAGAGACTTAAGGAAGCTGCTGAGAAGGCTAAGAAGGAGCTTTCATCACAGACAGTTACAAACATCAACCTTCCTTTCATCACTGCAACAGCTGATGGTCCTAAGCACTTTGATATGGACCTTA
>DGHK01000003.1:356-8380 GCA_002392655.1 Lachnospiraceae bacterium UBA3850
TTACAAGAGCTAAGTTTGATGAGCTTACAGATGATCTTGTAGAGAAGACAAGAGGACCTGTTAATCAGGCTCTTGAAGATGCAGGTCTTTCAGCTAGCGAAATCGATAAGGTTCTCCTTGTTGGTGGTTCAACTCGTATCATCGCTGTTAAGGATGCAGTTAAGACAATTACAGGTAAGGATCCATTCCAGGGAATCAACCCTGATGAGTGTGTTGCTATCGGTGCTTGTATCCAGGGTGGTAAGCTTGCCGGTGATGCAGGTGCAGGAGATATCCTTCTTCTCGATGTAACACCACTTACACTTTCAATTGAGACAATGGGTGGTATCGCTACACACCTTATTGAAAGAAATACAACTATTCCTACACATAAGAGCCAGATATTCTCAACAGCTCAGGATAATCAGGATGCAGTTGATATCAATATCGTTCAGGGTGAGCGTGAGTTTGCTAAGGATAACAAGTCACTTGGTAGATTCCGTCTTGACGGTATCGCTCCGGCACGTAGAGGTGTTCCTCAGATCGAGGTTTCATTCGATATCGATGCTAACGGTATTGTTAACGTTTCAGCTAAGGATCTTGGTACAGGTCGTGAGCAGCACATCACTATCACATCCGGAACATCACTTTCAGATGATGATATAGAGAGAGCTATGAAGGAAGCTGCTGAGTACGAAGAGCAGGATAAGAAGCGTAAGGAAGGCGTAGAAGTACGTAATGACGCTGATGCAATCGTATTCCAGACAGAGAAGGCTCTTCAGGAAGTGGGAGACAAGCTCAGCGGTGATGATAAGAAGAAGGTTGAGGATGACCTTGCATCACTTAAGACTATCCTTGAGGGAACAGATATAGAGAATCTTTCAGAGTATGACATAGAGAAGCTTAAAGCCGGTAAAGAGGCTCTTATGGAGTCAGCACAGCATCTGTTTGAGAAGCTGTATGAGCAGAACGGTCCTGGAGCAAATGCAGGAACTGGCGCCGGAACACCTAACTTCAGCGATGATGATGTTGTAGACGGAGACTTTAAAGAAGTATAATCAAAAAAGGTGATTAACTATGTCAGAAGAAAGAAGAGATTTATATGAGGTTCTTGGAGTTCCCAGGAATGCTAATGATAATGAATTAAAGAAAGCATATAGAGTTCTTGCTAAAAAGTATCATCCGGATGCAAATCCGGGTGATAAAGAAGCAGAAGCAAAGTTCAAGGAAGCTTCTGAAGCATATGCTATACTTTCTGATCCTGCCAACAGGCAGAAGTATGACCAGTATGGTTTTGCTGCATTTGATCAGAACGGCGGTCCCAGTGGCGGCGGATTTGGATTTGATTTTGCTGATATGGGTGATATCTTCGGTGATATCTTCGGAGATATGTTCGGTGGTGGCTCCCGTTCGAGACAGTCAAACGGTCCTGTTAAGGGTGCTGATATAAGAACAACCGTCAGAGTTACATTTGAAGAGGCAATATTCGGTACACAGACTGAGATTGAGCTTCCTCTTAAGGATGAATGTCCTGTATGTAAGGGTAGTGGAGCTCAACCTGGTCATGCTCCTGAAAACTGTACTAAGTGCGGTGGTAAGGGACAGGTTGTTTATACACAGCAGTCGCTCTTCGGTATGGCAAGAACAGTTCAGACATGTCCTGATTGCACCGGAACAGGTAAGATAATTAAGTATAAGTGTTCTAATTGTGCCGGTTCAGGTTATGTAAAGAGTAAAAAGACTATTCAGATAAAGGTACCTGCAGGTATAGATAATGGTCAGTCTATCAGACTTCGTCAGATGGGTGAGCCGGGTATCAACGGTGGAGAGAGAGGAGATCTTCTCGTTACTATCCTTGTAGACAGACATCCTGTATTTACAAGACAGGGTTATGATCTCTACTCAACAGAACCTATATCATTTACTCAGGCTGCACTCGGTGGCAAGGTTACACTTACAACCATCGACGGTCCTTATAACCATGATATAGCTCCCGGAACTCAGACCAATACCAAGGTCAAGATAAAGGGGAAGGGTGTTCCTACACTTAAGAATAAGAATGTTCGTGGTGATCATTATGTTACACTTGTTGTTCAGGTTCCTGAGAATCTGACTGATGAGCAGAAAACTATTCTTAATCAGTATGAGCATGCTTCAGGTCCTGCTGTTAATCAGAGATCTTCAACGGATTCGGCCGGTGATTTCTCATTTGGCGGACACAAAAAGAAAAAGTTTAGAAAATAATATATAATCTTTCCATTAAATCCCGGTTTGTTTTCTTCAAGCCGGGATTTTTTGTGTTATAATAATCTATGTTGTTATAGAATTCGGAAGTAAAATTAGGAAGGTATGATTATGATTTGGACTAGATTCAGTATTGAGACAAGCACAGAGGTAGTTGATATTCTTTCTGAATTTTTAAGTGAGCTTGGAATCGAGGGTGTGCAGATAGAGGATAATGTACCTCTTACCGGAGATGAGATAAAGCAGATGTTTGTTGATATACCGCTTACTCTTGGTGATGATGATGGTTCTGCTAAGGTTTCTTGTTATCTGGATGATTCTTATGATAAAAGCAGGATATCGGAGCTTAAAAAGAAGGTACATGATGAACTGATAAGGCTTTCAGAGTTTCTCCCTATTGGAACAGGAAATATAACGGTTGAAAATACTACTGATGACTCTACATGGAATGATAAGTTTAAGGAAAACTTTAAACCTGCTAGACTTTATGATGATATCGTTATTATGCCTGTCATAGATGAAGAATCAGATGTATATGATACTCTTAAGGCATATAAAAACCTAGAAGGCTTTGAGCTTAGAAGTGATGACAAGGTAATAAGGATTGAGACTGTAACAGCCTTCGGTACAGGAACTCATGAGACGACCAGGCTTTGTCTGGGACAGCTTCATAATTATCTGTCAGAATGTGATTTGCAGTCTTCAAGTGACAAAAAGTCTGTTTTTGATGTTGGCTGTGGTTCCGGAATACTCGCCATAGCGTCGTGTTTACTTGGTGCAGGCTATGTACATGGCCTGGATATTGATCCTCAGGCAGTTAAGGCCGGTAGAATAAATGCTAAGGCCAGTGGACTTGATTCTGACAGGATTGAATTCTCCTGTGGTAATCTGCTTGCAGACAACAGGATAGCTGAAAACTTTCTGAGTGAAGGAGATAATAAAGCTAAAATGGAAAAGGCAAGTCTCGGTTCGGGGATAGCTTCTCCTATAAATCCGGATAATGCTGCTATGATGGTAGATATTCAGCTTGGTGAGGCTGATCCTGTTCCCGCCAGAAGGTATGATATAGTTGTAGCGAATATTCTGGCTGATGTAATCATACCATTATCAACAATAATAAGAGATTATATGGCTGATGGTGGAGTCTTTATCACATCCGGAATCAGCGAGAGTAAGGAGGATGCTGTTAAGGATGCCCTTATTCAGAACGGGTTTCATATTGTGGATATAACACGTGAAAATGAATGGGTTTGTATCGTAGCAAAATAATGCACCAAAGTATTACACAGGAGTTAAAAATGCATAGATTTTATGTGGATGGTTGTTCTGATGCTGATAAACAGATAAGGATAACCGGTGATGATGTTAATCATATATTAAATGTTCTTAGGC
This sequence comes from Lachnospiraceae bacterium UBA3850, assembly GCA_002392655.1. Taxonomy (GTDB): domain Bacteria; phylum Bacillota; class Clostridia; order Lachnospirales; family Lachnospiraceae; genus Eubacterium_Q. Next base: position 3,972 of record DGHK01000003.1, read on the forward strand.
TTGGTTTGGGAGACGAGATAACCGTAAGTGACGGAAGCTCCAGAGACTTTGTTTGTTCTATAGCTGAGATAGCCTCTGATGGAGCTTCTTATATAATGGCCGACATAGTTGATATTCTCGATAACAATGCTGAACTTCCAGCGGATATCTATCTGTTTCAGGGCGTTCCAAAAGGGGATAAGATGGAACTGATTGTCCAAAAATGTGTTGAACTGGGCGTCCATGCGATAGTTCCCGTTATGATGGACAGAACCATAGTTAAATTTGATCAGGGCAGCAATGTAAAGGCTGATAAGAAGATGGAAAAAAGGCTTACGAGATATAACTCGATCTCTGAAGCTGCATCTAAACAATCCAGACGTGGTATCATACCTAAGATTATGGACTATATGAGCATGAAGGATGCCATGGCTTTTGCTGAAGCTCATATGGATGTTATTCTTTTCCCTTATGAAGCTGCTGAAGGAATGAAGGAAAGCAGAGCTATAATAGATGATGTTTGTGATCAGATACATAACAGAAATAAGGACGAGGCTTCGGAGAAACTGTCTATTGGTATTTTTATCGGTCCGGAAGGTGGATTTTCGGATTCTGAAGCTAATAAGCTTCAGGAAATTGGAGCCAGGACTATGTCGCTTGGTCATCGAATATTAAGAACTGAAACAGCGGGACTGGCTATTATGTCTGTGCTTTCGTTTGTTATGGATGATTAGAGAAAAATTATATTTTTTATATATCTACGTTATAGGAAATATGATATAATTAATAGGTAATTTTAATATCCAATAAAAGGGGGTAAATAAGATGGGAAGATTTAAAGGAAAAAGGATAATTGCGTTTGTACTTACGCTTTTTATCGCAGTAGGTGTTCTTGGATGGACAGGTCCTGTTAAGGAAGTTAACGCCGAAGAAGAGACATTCTATACTATTAGAATTGATGGTTTTTCTAATGGTGGATATGCTTATGCAGTTAAAGTTTTTACGGATATAAGTTTTGACTCTAAAGGAAATGCGACATTTAAATTTGTAAAGGAGGCTATTCCTGAAGATCCTGATAAATATGATAATGAAAAGATATATCTATTAGATGATTATAATGAGGATAGTAATAATATAGTTCTTAATTATGCTAAGGGTATCGGTAAAAACCATATAGATAAGTTATATGGCCTAGAGGATAGTATTACAGTAAACAAATCAGAATTCAAGTATGATAAAGAATTTAATGAATATGTAATATACCTTCACTTTGTATGTAATTATTATGATGAATGGGTTGACGGACAGTATTTTGACGCAAACGGTTCAAGAGGATATGAAGGCATAGGTTCCTGGCAGGGATCAGGAAGCGGTACCTGGTTTCAGGATACGCTTGGCTGGTATCCTTATGACTGCTGGCTAAAGATTGATTCAGCTTGGTTCTATTTTAAACCTGATGGTTACATGGCTTACAATGAATGGTTTGAGGTTAACGGTTTTTGGTATTATTTCAATGATTACGGAATTTATGAAACTAATTGCTGGATAGATGGATATTATATAAGTGAGGATGGTACACAGACATATGGTCCTACAGGAAGCTGGAATAGCGACAGTACAGGATGGTGGTATAGTGATACATCTGGTTGGTATCCATCAGATACTGAAATTTCGATAGACGGTATATACTATTATTTCAAAGCTGATGGATATATGGCTTGTAATGAATGGGTACAAACACCTTATGATAGAGAAGAAGGAAGTACTTGGTCTTATTTTGATGAAAATGGTCAATATAACGCCGAAAAGAGCGGATACTATGATGATACAAATGAATGGCATTATTTTAGTGAATAAAACTAAGTAACAATATTTACTGGATATTTAATTAAAAATGTCGTATTATACCAACTGTATTATTTCGGAAGGTATAATACGACGTTTTTATTATGAAAAGGATATGATCAAATGGAAATCTATTTTGATAATTCTGCGACTACAAGGCCTTATGATGAGGTGATTGAAGCAGTTGTAAACGCTATGAAAACAGACTATGGAAATCCCTCATCCATGCATCTTAAGGGACTTGATGCCGAGCATATAGTTAAGGACGCTGCCGGGTCAGTCTGCAGGATTCTTAAATGTCTTCCGGAGGAGGTTGTTTTTACCTCGGGTGGAACAGAATCAAACAATATGGCTATTATAGGTTCTGCTCTTGCCAAGAAACGTTCGGGCAGGCATATCGTTGTTTCATCTGTAGAACATGCATCAGTTTCTGCAGTTATGCAGTTTCTTATCAGAGAGGGCTATGAGGTTACTTACATTCCAAGTGATGAAAAAGGAATAGTTTCTCCGGAAGCCTTCAAGGATGCTGTGAGGGATGATACTATACTTGTTTCCTGTATGCATGTAAATAATGAGATAGGTTCAGTCATGCCTGTTACAGAGATAGCAAAAGCCGTAAAATCAAAGAATCCTAATGTATACTTTCATGTAGATGCTATACAGTCATTTGGCAAGATAGAGGTTATTCCGAAGAATATAGGCTGTGATCTGCTCAGTGTATCAGGACATAAGATTCATGGTCCTAAGGGCTCAGGTTTCCTGTATATAAAGAAGGGAACACTTATCAGACCAATTATCTATGGGGGCGGTCAGCAGAAGAATATGCGTTCCGGTACTGAGAATGTTCCTGCTATTTCCGGACTCGGAAAAGCAGTTATGCTTACATTTGCTGATTTTGATAAGAAGATAGAGCATATAAGAGCTCTTCGTGATAAGCTGATAAACGGACTTACTGAGATTGAGGACGTTTATTCAAATACAGATATGGAAAACGGTGCTCCTCATATAGCCAGTATAAGCTTTGTCGGAGTCAGAGCTGAGGTTATGCTGCATGCACTTGAAGATAAGGGAATTTATGTCTCATCCGGATCTGCCTGCTCATCCAATAAGAGTAAGGAGTCCGCGGTTTTATCTGCTATCGGACTGGATAAGAAGAGACTTGAATCAACACTTAGATTCAGTTTTGGTGAGGAGAATACTAATGATGAGGTTGATTATGCTATAGATACCATAAAACAGCTTCTTCCAATGCTGAGACACTATGTGAGAGGATGAGATGATGAATAATATAAAAATGTTTCTTGTAAGATATGCTGAAATCGGAACTAAGGGTAAGAACAGGTATGTGTTCGAGGATATACTTTGTAAGAGGATAAGAAGAAGACTTGAGCCGTTAGGCGAGTTCAAGGTTTGGCGTGATTTCGGTCGTATCTATATAGAAGCCCTTTCCGATTATGACTATGACGACGCTGTCGCAAAGCTTACAAAAATCTTCGGAATAGTAGGACTCTGTCCTGTAACCGTGGCCGATGAGCTTACGTATGAGGCTTTGCAGAAGGCTGTGTATGAGCATTTCGAGGATACATTTGACGGAGACTATAATTTTACCTTCAAGGTTCATACACGTAGGATAAATAAGAATTTCCCTATGAATTCTATGGAAATAGATATGGAGATAGGTCATGATCTTCTTGAGAAGTATGAGTCAGATGGATTAAGAGTTGATGTCCATAAGCCGGATGTTATGGTTGAGGTTGAACTTCGTGGCGAGAATGGTTATGTTTATTCGAAAATCATTCCGGGTCCAGGTGGACTTCCTGTCGGAACAAACGGTAAAGCTATGTCACTTCTGTCAGGAGGTATCGACAGCCCTGTAGCAACATATATGATAGCAAAACGTGGAGTTGAGATGGAGGCAGTATACTTCAATTCACCTCCATATACTTCAGCAAGAGCACTTGAGAAGGTAGAAAAGCTTGGTACAATCGTTTCACAGTATGCCGGTCCGATAAAGCTTCATATAATTAATTTTACTGATATTCAGCTTTGTATATATGATAACTGCCCACATGATCAGCTGACTATTATAATGAAACGTATATTCTTCCAGATAGCTGAGAGACTCGCTGAGGCAAACGGCTGTGATGCAATAGTAACAGGAGAATCCATAGGTCAGGTTTCCTCACAGACTATGCAGAGCCTGAGTGTTATCGATTCAGCTGTTACATGCCCTGTATACAGACCTGTTATAGGTATGGATAAGCAGGAGATTGTAGAATATTCACAGAAGATAGGTACATTTGAAACATCTATAGAGCCTTATGAGGATTGCTGTACAATCTTTGTTGACAAGCATCCGGTAACAAAACCGAAGATGAAATCAATAGAAAAGTCCGAAAGTCACCTCGTAGGTAAGGTCGAAGCCCTTATAGATAAAGCAATTGAAGAAGCTGAAGTAGTGTGGCTGAAATAAGGTTTTTATATATTTTTCAAAAAAAATTAATTTTTTCCTTGCAAAACATTCACAAGTCTGTTATTATAACATTCGTTGTGAATATGGTCCGTTGGTCAAGCGGCTAAGACGC
>DGHK01000004.1 GCA_002392655.1 Lachnospiraceae bacterium UBA3850
CAGACGGGGATAGCTCGTGTATGCTGTGATCGTTAGATCGCTCGAACGAGAAGCCCCCACTTCTTAGCGAAGCGAAAGTGGTGGGAGTATGTCACTTTCTTAAAGCATAGAAACGGTTCGGATTCTGCTTGTAGAATTATCTCATTTGGTGTGAAGAAGAAAGTTGAGTATGGTGGCATCTACACATATGTGATGCTTAAGGATAAAGTCACAAATGAGGTAAGGGATAATCTCTTCAGACACAATAGATATGGAGATGATCAGATTATGTTGAATGAGCCCGGTGTTATCGCCACATATTTAACTAATGAGGATGACTATAATGGAGAATAATAGGAAATAATCGATTATCGTAATACACAGGTAATATACACGACTTCTCAGAACCCTACATTTTATGCCTTGCCCTTAGCTATGGCAATGATAGCTCAAGGTGTATGTTAATACACCTTGGGTCCGAAGCGAAGCGGAGGATGCGTTCTGCGAAGCAGAACCAAGACTTGCGAAGCAAGGCTTGCATATCAGCGTAGCTGATATGGCACAGATAGCTCAAGGAGTTTGCTAATTAGATAAAACAACAGGAGAGCTCCTACCTTAAAAGTGGAGGGTTTATCAACGTGAAAACTCGCATTCGCTATAATGAGTGCGAGTTTTTTTGATACTATGCAATCGAAAAAACCAAAATAAAAAAGTCGAAAAACCCAAAATAAAAATGCCGAAAAACATAAAATGAACTTGAATTATTACATGAAGCATTGCTAATACAGCTCCCAGGCTATTTTTGAAAAATGAAAAACCTATTTTGTTTGATGAATGGCAGGATGCTCCAAAGATATGGGGGACAATAAGAAAAGATTGTGACGACAATCCTGAAGCTTTTGGAGAGTATTATCTGACAGGATCATCAAGCAAAAAAATCGATACCCCTCATACTGGGACCGGAAGAATTTCTGAAATAACCATGTATCCTATGACATTATATGAAACTGGTGAGTCGACTGGAGGAGTTTCTATATCCAGATTATTCGATGATGATAAGTATGATATAGATGGTGAAAAAAGCAATCTGAAATTAGAAGATCTTTTTTACATTATTTGTCGTGGCGGATGGCCAAGATGCCTCGCAATAAAAGATGACGCTGCTAAGCTTCGAATCGCAACAGACTATTTCGAACAAATATATAAAAAGGATATAAGTGCAGTTGATGGAGTAAAGAGAAATCCGGAGTGGGCAAGAACCATTCTTTGGTCATACGCTAGAAATATGGCTACATTATCTAAGAAAACGGTAATAAATTCAGATATAAAAGCAACGTATAATATAACAGATATTACAATTTCTTCTTATACAGAAGCTTTGGAAAAGTTATTTGTGATAAAAGATATAGATGCCTGGACTCCTCAGATAAGATCCAAAACGGCAATCAGATCAGCAAAAAAACACATTTTTATTGATCCATCTATCGGACTAGCTGCTTTGGGAATTAAACCTGATTATTTTAATATGGATTTAGAAATTGCGTTTAAACATCAGAAATAAAGTGACTTTAACGCTTTCTTTTGAAAAAAAATAGGTGAGAAAAATGTCATAGAAATTTCAGAGACATCAGTTCAAGAGCTACTTCCGTCATGTAATATGGAATCATTTATGATTGACACTTATTATGCAAGCAACTATAATGAAGCCGAGTCATATGTTGTTCCGTTCTGGAGCTGCGTAGGGACTCATTAAGGTAAATTGTTATTGATTATTGCATGAAATAGTCATATAATAATTATGAAGAGAGAAATCTCTTGAGGGGACAACGGATAGCACCTCTTTCCCTAGTGGGGGACATTAAATATACCATGAAAGCTCGGCAATAGGTGATATGTTGTCAGCTATCCATTATAAAGATAACAAGGGCTTGGAATTCCAAGCCCTTTGTTTGTATTTATGTAGAGAGGTTTTCTTAATAACAGGAAGGAACGGTAATGGCATTATCTGATGGAAGAGTGAGAACTGTTAGAAGAGCGAAGGTTGATGATATTCAAAGTATATTAGAGTTATTGGTTCAGGTAGATATGGTACATCATAATGGAAGACCGGATCTCTTTAAAGGTCCAACGACTAAGTATAGTGAAGATGAGTTGAAGAGAATAATTGGTAATGATTCAACTCCTGTGTTTGTATATGTAGAAGATAGCAAGATTCTCGGTCATATGTTTTGTATCTTCAAGCAGGAAAAGGATGATTCGGTACTTACGGATATTAGGACACTTTATATCGACGATATTTGTGTGGATGAGAATGCACGTGGTCGTGGAGTTGGCAAAGAATTATTTGAGTATATAAAGCAGTATGCCAAGGATGAAGGCTTTTATAATATTACACTTAACGTTTGGTGTTGCAATCCTGATGCTATGAAGTTTTACAAAGCTATGGGTATGGAACCACAGAAAATAGGTATGGAAATGGTTTTACGATAAAAATAAGCGAGGTGAAAAATGATTAAAGTATATTGTTATTCAAAATGTTCAACATGTAAGAAGGCATTAAAATGGCTGGATAAAAAAGGAGTTAAGTATCAGCTGATAGACATCAAGGACGAGCATCCTGATGAAAAGACTCTAAGAATTCTTCATAAGAAAAGCAATCTTCCATTAAAGAGATTTTTTAATACCAGTGGAATGCTTTATAGAGAACTGGAGCTTTCAAAAAAATTACCGGATATGAGTGAGGACGAGCAGTTTAAGTTACTAGCTTCTGATGGCATGCTTGTGAAGAGACCACTGCTCATAACTAAGGATAAGGTCCTTACAGGATTCAAAGAAAATGATTGGGAAGAAGCTATAGAGGGATAGAAAAAATAAAATAAATAAGTTTAAAATCATGCCGGCTCTGGGACCAACGCCTGGACCTACACCGGGACCGACTCCTGCTGAAGAGTATGAAATCACATACGATTTAAATGGTGGTTCCTATAACGGAAGTACGGCTCCTATAGTGGAGAAGTATGCGGCTGGAACAGTGATAACTATACATGAAGCACCGGTAAGAGATGGTTATAACTTCCTTTACTGGGAAGGATCTTGGTATATGCCGGGTGATAAGTATACCGTAACAGAAAATCATAAACTTGTTGCTAGCTGGGGAAAGAAATCGGCACCTGAGACGTGCTATGAATAGGTAATCTTATAAATAATAGTCCTGTAAGCATTTTGGGTTCATCTCAATAGTTTTGTTTACGGGACTATTTTTTTGTGTTTTTTGTTGCTTGATTAAAGCTATTAATTGATAACTAGCCGCCGCACACTTGTGACTTTAGTCGTGAGTTAGGCGGCATTTTTCTTGTAAAAAGTACAATCATATGGTATAATTTAAATATGGATAAAACAGTGTATTTCTCAATGCCTAAAGATGTTACGCATGGTCGAG
>DGHK01000043.1 GCA_002392655.1 Lachnospiraceae bacterium UBA3850
ATCTGCGTCATGTGACACTCGGAAAGTATGTGGAAAACGGACGGCGCCTGGTTTTTGCACATTTGTCAGCGACGCAGTTCCCCTCACTCGCAGGAAATGCGAGCTCGTGAAATCTGCGTCATGTCAGCTCTCGATTCGAAGAATCGAGGGTCTGCTGAAAGCAGATGCATTCTGCGAAGCAGAATCAAGGCTTTCGGAGAAAGACTTGCATATCGCAGAGCGATATGGCACAACAAAATGAGGGCATTAAGTAAATATACTTAGCAAACGGACGGTGCCTGGTTTTCGCACATTTGTGAAAGGAGGAGTAGGTTATGAGAAAACGAATAAGTATGATTTTGGTGACTATGATGATGGCGATTGTGGCTGCTGGCTGCGGTAAGTCGGATGAAACAAGCTTCGATACAAGTGATGTTTATGCAGAGCAGACAGAAACAAAATCTTCGGAGAAGGAAACATCAGAGAACGATACATCGGGGACCGAAATATCGGAGGATGATTCTTCGGCTGATAATTCGAACGATATGTTTACTGAGCGGGATATGGCTCAGGAGGCAGATCTGTCTGAGGCTGAGACGCTTGCTGTTCAGGATGGTGAGGATCTGACTATAACTTCTGAGGGTGTGTATGTTTTGTCCGGTTCTTCAAAGGATACAACTGTTTATGTTGAAGCAGGAGATGAGGATAAGGTTCAGATAGTTCTGGATGGAGTGAGTATAACAAATGAAGATTCTCCGGCTATATATGTTAAGAGTGCGGACAAGGTATTTGTGACGACTGTTAGTGGAACGGATAATACGATGTCAGTGAGCCAAAGCTTTGTGGCTGATGGGGATACCAATCTGGATGGAGTGATTTTCTCAAAGGATGATCTGGTATTAAATGGAAAGGGCACTCTTTCAATTACATCAACGGATAATGCTGTTGTATGCAAGGATACGCTGAAGATTACAGGAGGTACTATTACAGCAGAAGCTGCCGGAACTGCTTTTGAAGCAAATGATGCAATTGAAATAGCTGACGGAAGTATTGAGGTTACTCGTTCTATAGACGCACTTCATGCTGAAAATGATGAGGATGACAGTGTTGGTTCCATCTATATCGGCGGAGGAAGTTTGAGGCTCACTGCTGAGGATGATACTATACATGCGACGACAACAGTTCAGATAGATGGTGGCGAGCTTGATCTTACAGGTGCAGAGTGTATTGAGGCTACATCTATTCAGATAAACGAAGGCACCATAAAAATAACTGCATCAGATGATGGAATAAATGCCGGACAGAAGTCTTCTCAGCTTTCACCTGTTTTTGAAATGAATGGTGGCGAAGTTACTATAACTATGGGAGCAGGAGATACGGATGGCGTTGACTCAAACGGTGATATCTATATAAATGGTGGTACGATAAGTATAAGCGGACAGTCGACATTTGACTGCGATGGAAATGCTGTCTATAACGGTGGTACTATCATAGAGAATGGACAGGAGACGAATACCATAACCAATCAGATGATGGGCGGTCCCGGGATGGGTGGCTTTGGTAGACCGGATGGATCTACTCCCGGAGGTGATTTCGGTGAAGAGTTCGGTAATGATGGCGGCTTCGGTGGACGTAGAGGCCCGAGATAAATAAAAACTATGATTTTAACAGAGGCTGTTATATAATAAGGGGTGCCGGTCAGCCGGCACCTTTTCATATGTTATAAATCGTGGTGAGTAATTCACTACAAGGGAAGGAAGAATTATTATGAAGATAATAGATATTTTGAACAAGAAAAATATGTCTCTCTCCTTTGAGGTTTTCCCTCCAAAGAAGGAAAGCTCATTCGAAAGTGTCGTTAAGGCTACTGAGGAAATCGCAGCGTGTCATCCTGCATTTATGAGTGTTACCTACGGAGCAGGTGGCGGCACAAGCAGATATACCATGGAGATAGCAAAAAATATAAAGGAAAAGTACGGCGTTCCCAGTCTGGCTCATCTGACCTGTGTATCCTCCAGTAAGGAAACAGTTCATCAGAAAATAGAAGAGATGAAGGAAATGGGGATAGAAAATGTTATGGCGCTTAGAGGCGATCTGACACCTGAGCTTGAGGAAAGTGATCCTTCCACCTGGGAGTATAAGCATGCAACTGAGCTCGTTCAGGAGCTGAAGGAAAGAGGAGATTTCTGTATAGGTGTTGCCTGCTATCCGGAGGTACATCCTGAAAGTATAAATCAGAAGGATGACCTGCTTCACATTAAAGAAAAGGTTGATGCGGGTGCAGACTTCCTTACTACACAGATGGTGTTTGACAACAATCTCTTTTTCAATTTTATGTACAAGATAAGAGAGATAGGAGTTACTTGTCCTGTCATACCGGGAATCATGCCTATAACAAATGCTAATCAGGTGGCTCGTGCTATCAAGCTTTCCGGTTCATTCATGCCACAGAGATTCAAGAGCCTTGTTGATTATTTCGGAAATGATCCGGATGCAATGAAGCAGGCCGGAATCGCATATGCAACAGATCAGATAATTGATCTATACGCAAACGGAATAACCAATGTACATGTTTATTCTATGAATAAACCGGATGTTGCAAAGGCCATAATGAACAATCTCTCAGATATACTCGGAAAGGATTTTGCCAGATAGTTTATTCGGTTTTTTCGGGAAGTAATATCATTCTATAGGTATTCTGTGTGGCCTTTGCACTGAGCGAATAATTAATCAGACCTACTGTACCTCCGCTCTCTGCAAGAGAAATCATTTTGTCCGGCTCAAAGGCTTCAAAATCATTAATAAAGGACGATGAGGCATCAATTTGCTCCTGAATCTTTTGGGCTTTCGAGGAGCCGGTTGAAATTTCATTTGTTTTATATGCCTTGGCCACATCACTATGGGATACTGATGTAACGATATTGCCTGCTGAATCATCTATAGTGTAGGTTGAGTAGGATATAGATGTATCTAAAACATCCATAAGATAAGACGCGTTGGAAAGCTTCGGTGAAAAACCACCGAAGTTTTCTTTTGTTTCAGCCTGCGCGTAGAGGATGGCTCCGTTTTCGGAAACTATAAACCTGTGAGTTTCGGAACCATCGAACTTGGTAAATGTTATGTCCCAGAAGTATGCTGCATAAGTTCTGAAGGTCGTATCAAGGGCTCTGTATGGTTTTGCTTCCCAGCTGTACCAGTTTTCGTTTCTTGATGAAAGTGAACATGGATACAGTCCTTTTGTATATAGATTCTGGATATGATTTATAGTCATGGTCTTCATTCCGAAATCAGTGTAGATACAGTCCTGTGGATTGGCAGGAGTGATGGAACTGTCCCACACTCCAGTGATCAGCTGCATACATTGTTCGCTTCTCAGCTGTCTGGATGCATTTTTTATAATGGATTCAGATGGACCTGAGTAATAATCTGCAGGTACGTCAGTCAGTTTTTCGAAGTCTGCAGTTCTCTCTTTTTCCATTATAAAACCCGGCAGCCAGATGGAGCATCCGGCAACCAGAAGAGCTACAGCGATTAGTATAAAGTTTTTTATACTGAACTTTTTCATTCTTCGTCATCCTCATAACTGCTGCAACTGAAGTCTGCAATCATTTTCGTTCCTTCACCCAGCTTGCTTTCTATTCTGAGTTTGGCGTCATGTTCCTTTAGTATGGCGGAAACAAGTGACATACCCAGACCGGCTCCGCCTTCTTTTCTGGAGCGTGATTTATCAACCATATAGAACTCGTCACATATCTTCTCGATATCCTCTTCGCTGATTCCGATTCCGTGATCCTCAACTATGAATTCGTAAACAGAGGTATCATCTTTTTCTGATTTTTTCGGAAGTACATGTCCTGTAAAACTGATTTTCGAACCACTACTTGAAGCTTTTCTGGCATTATCCAGTAGATTGATAAATGCAGTCTTAAGCAGAGGACTGTCACCGATGATACTTGCACTTTCGAAATCATATTCCAAAGTGAGTTTGGCTTTTTCTATAGACGGAAGTACTGTTTCGATAACTGCCTCACCTAGTCCCTGTGTGTTTACAGTTTGCTTGGGTATTTCTCCGTCCTTGAGATATATCAGGTCAAACAGATGCGAAGACATCTGTTCCAGACGACGCCCCTCTGAGAAGATATAATTTGCGGCCTTTATCTCATCCTCTCTTGGCAGATCTACAGAACGGATAGTATCGGCATATCCGATAATAGTTGTCATAGGGGTTTTGATCTCATGAGTGAAGTCAGCAACGAACTGGTCTCTTTTGTGTATCATATCATTTAGTTCATCGATGTGTCCTTCAACAGAGTCAGCCATATGATTGAACTTCTCTGAAAGAAGTCCGATTTCGTCTCTGGATTTGATATCACTTCTCGAATCGAAGTTTCCTTCTGAGAATTCGTCCGTAATGGAGTTCAGCTTTTCCAGAGGTCTGGTCAGAAGAGTACTTATGATAAAGACAAAGAGACTTGAGAGAACGAGCATTATTATGATAAATGTTCTGAAGTCCCTTATTGATGTATCTGTCATATATTTATTATCTGTTATATCCCTTTTTGTAATGATGTTCAGGATATGATTGTTTATATTACTGGTGGATGTTACATAGATATATTCTTTATCGTTTTCATCAGAAAAGAAGTATTTTTTCTGATAGGTAGATAGATTATCGGTATTTATGTCAGAGGGAAGCGGATGCTCTTCGTCTGTAGTAAAAATGACTTTATCATCATATTTTATGAAAAGCTCTGTTGTGTCATTCAGTATTCCGGCAGAAACCTGAAGAGAGATGTCTGGTAGTTCTGATTCTAAAGAACCGGGGTTGTTGTTTATGGTATCTAACATGGAATACTCCATAACAGACTGAACCAGATTGTTTTCTGTAACGGAGTTTTTTACCTGCGCATCAAGCATAGTTCTGTTTTCTCTGGACATCATAAGAAACCCTGATATGGACAGGGCAATTGAAATCAGGATGATATTGATGAGTAAGACTTTGTATCTGAATTTCATTTTATTATTCCTATGATCCTTAATCTGATTCAGATGATATTATTTATCAGCCAGACGATATCCCGTGCTGTAAACAGTAACCAGTTCATTCTTAAAGCCAAGCTTCTTTCTGAGTCTCTGAACATTCAGATCAACGGTTCTCGACTCAGGCTGCCATTCGGTTTCCCAGATGGTCTCGTATATTTTATCCTTGAAAAGCGTCATATTAACATTTCTCACGAAAAGAACGAAGAGCTCAAACTCCTTGGGAGTCAGCTTGACTTCTTCGCCTGTGTCGGTGTTTGTCACAACCTTGTTATCTACATCAATCCGGTAGTTTTTAAATCGGAGATTAGATTCTGTTTTGTTATATCTCCTGAGAACGATACTTATTCTGGCCAGAAGCTCTACTATCTCAAAGGGCTTTACGATGTAATCCTCTGCACCTGAGGTGAGTCCCTTGATACGGTTATCAAGTGAGGCCATTGCAGTAATGAATATAACAGGTATACCCATTGGTCTGATATACTCCATAAGTTCATATCCGTTTATTTCGGGAAGCATGATATCCAGCAGTATCAGATCGAAGCTCTGGTTTTCCTCCAGAAGATCAGCAGCGTCCCGTCCGTTATAGAGAGCTTTGCATTTGTAGCCTGCTCTTGTAAGATTCATGACCATTAAGTCGGAGATGGGTTTTTCATCCTCGACAATAAGTATTTTTATCATAATGCCTCCAAATGATCTCATTTCAAATATACTCTAGTATATCACAAATCTGACAATAATATTTTTTATTTGATGCATTGTTGATACAAAGTAAGTCTATACTTCAATTTATACTCGGGTAAATAGATAGAGATTTATATGATGGAGGGATGATAGTTATGCGAATAGTTAAACTAAAAAAAATTACTGCATCAGCGCTAAGTTTTATCCTGGCTTTATCTTTTTATGGATGCGGAAAAAAAGATGTGAAGGTGGATGATTACGGTTCCAATGACGCGGAGGATACCGGTACATTTACTGATGCACAAAATGATAGTGGAGAGGCTCAGACACTCAGTCAGCTTTTCGGAGAGAGAGTCAAGTGGGACGAAGCTTTTGCCATACAAGGGAAAAGTGCCAAGGTCCAGTTAACTATGCCCGTGCCTGATGATGATTATATGAATGTATATAAGGAGAAATGTATCTCAGATGGGAAGGATGATGAGGATAGACTGGTGAAGAGCATCTTCGGTGATTCTGCAGAAAAACTCGAAGAAATATCATATAAAAATGAAACGGATTATATAACACTCCTTTATAAATACAGAGAGATATATCATCAGATCATCGGCGATATCTATGATTATTTTTCGAGTCCGGAAGCTTATGAAAAAATTATGGGTTCTATAGATTCCGGATTTGCCGAAACCTATAAATGGGTCGATGAGGATAAATATTACATCCATATGTATGAGGGTAAGTATAACGGAATCAAGTACGGACTGATAAGTGCATATGATGAGGCCAGTGGCAGGAGATTTATATTCTTAGATCCGATAAGTATTAAAGAATATTTTCCGAATAAGGATTATAAAACTCTCTTATATGAGTCCAATTTTGATACAACTAAACTAGCTAAAAAGGATATAGAAAATGAGTGTTCTATGTCAGTGGATGAGGCGAAAAAAATTGCTCATGAGTTCGTTCAGGATATAACCGGATTTAATGAAGAGGACAGTAATGTAGATGGCAAGCCACAGTTTTATCATTCGTATGCAGGACTGGCATTATATCCATATTATTTTGATGACGGAAGTACAACAGCTCTTACATTTTCAGATTCAGATTACGTAAGCAGTATTCAGAATGGCGGTATCTCTAATACTGCAAATGGGGTTTCAAGGTTAGCCGCTCAGAGTGATCTGGCAGTTGAAGAAATGAAAGAAAAAAATAAAGATTATTATATGTACCTGACGCAATATAACTCAGAAGGAACAGTAAAACCAAATATAGAAAGAAACGGATATGCATTTTATTTGCAATCGGCTTCTATGAGTATGGCAAACAGTGGTGATTATTATTATATGAGCACAGGTAATACAGGAGTAGTAAAGGTTACTGATAACGGGATATACGGGGTTGATCTTATTCTGGTTGAAGAAACCATAGATGTAATAGAAAATGTACGACTGCTCGATTTTGATAAAATTAAAGAATGTGCTAAGAGTGCACTGGATGACAAACTGGATATGGAAAAAATGGGTAATCCAGATGATATTCTTATAGGTGGCGGGGCTTTGATGTATGAGCCTTGTAAGGGTGAAAACGGAGATGAGTATTCATGTATACCGGTTTGGAGATTCAGCATATCCAGTTACGGTGGAGTTGTCGGGCCGGAAGGAATTCTGGGAACTGCAGAATTATCAATAAATGCAATGGACGGATCAATAAATGCTTTTCAGCAGTATGATGAAGAAAACGGTATGTTTTATACCGAAGATGGAACAGGTTATCAATCAATAGATGTGAGTGATGAAAGCGATGAAGAATAAGAATTATAGTTTTTCAATAGGAAAGGGCAGATGCAGCGCACTTTGTGCGGTGCTTCTGTCTCTTAGTATGCTTTCGGGTTGCGGGAATTCTGATATGGATTCCCTGATCCTTTCAAAGGACGTAACCTACACCGGTATCGAGCAGGAAACAACAGAGGTTGAAAAGGGAGATATCTCACCTGTGTTTGAACAGATGATCGAGCTACAGGGGGTTGAGGAAACTACATACAGAGTTGAGAAGGATAAAGTGGAGGATCTTGAGTATATCTATAAGGCTGAGCTTGATCAGGTGCTTGTCTCGGTCGGTGACCGTGTCAATGCAGGAGAAACTATGGTTACCTTTAAGTCAGAAACCCTGGATAAAGAGCTTAAGGAGCGGCAGAATAAAAAATCAGAAGCAGTTCTTAAGAAAGAGCATCTGCTACGCCTGATGGAGATAGATACAAATCTTGATTTTACGGATGACATAGCTATTCTTGACGAAGAGATAAGACTCGCAAATGTTCAGATAGCAGATGTTCAAAATACCTATAATTCCATAAATATAATAGCTGAAAAGGACGGGGTGGTTAAGTATATAAATCCATCTGTACAGGATGGTTTCCTGGTAGTAGGTTCTCCTATGATAACTGTTTCGAATGATGACGGTTACTATATCATGGATATGATGGGAGATGACTCCACGGCTTCTGAAGGTGATGCAAAGCTTGTGTCGACGGATGTGGATTTTTGCATAGGTGATGTCTATACTGCAAAGTCTTATATGAGTGAGTACAAGGTCGAGGTTATACCGAAACCGGGAACGGATATTTCGGATGCTTCAGCTACTGATGCAGCTGAAGCGGGTGAGAGTGGTATATATGATGGAAAGGTATATTTCAAACTGGTTGGAGATGACGCGTTAAAGGAACAATTTCTCACAGTATATATAGAGCTTCCTGAGAATAAAAATGCTCTTTATGTGGACAGAAAAGCTGTTATAAGTTCTCCGAAGGGTGATTTCGTTTATAAGCAATATGATAATGAATTTATAGCTACCAGAATAGTCAAGGGTGAAGAAGTGGGACAGTATGTGATAATAAAGGAAGGGCTGGAAGAAGGCGATGTTGTTTCTATGTCGGAATAAAAAACATAATAGAAAAAAACTTCGAGCACGCATTTCGTCTGCTCTTGTATCCATGCAGATGATAGCCCTGCTTTCCTTTGCAACCGGATGTGGAGGGAATGATGGCAGCATTCCTGAGTTAAATGATCCGGTAATGGCAGCGGCAGAATATCGTCCTGTCGGTAAAAGAACTATTGGAAAGAAGGAGCTGATGTACGGAAGGGTAGTTCCGAAGGAGTATCCTTGTTTTTCAAAGGATGGAGCTGATCTGGCAGAGATAAATGTAGCTGTTGGCGATTACGTGAACGAAGGAGATGTAATAGCTACGGGGGTTTCAGGTGTAGATGCTGAACTTATAGCCACATTGAAGGAAGAGGCTAATTCTCTTACCAGACAGAGAGCCAATGCAAAGAATGTATCTGATAAGACTTTGGAAAAGCTGGATTATGAGAAGAAGATAGAGGAGTATCTTGAGGACAGCGATGGAATATGGAATAAAGAGAAGGAGATAGAGAAGGAACAGGAGGAGCAGAGATATAACCTGGCTCTGATTGATAGTCGTCTGTCATCTGTCAGATCAGAGATAGCAGAGCTTGAGAAGAACAGTTCTAAGGAGATTTTTACGGCACCTTACACGGGCTATGTTACATTTGTCAAGGATTTCAGTCAGACCAACCATGTTGAACCGAATGAGAATATAATTGTAGTCTCAGATATGGATGAACTTTATATAGAGTGTACTGACAAAACTATAGAAAATTATAATTACGAGAGTTATAAGAAAAAGTGGACCTACGTAAACGGAAAGAAGGCTTATATAACTGAGAGGAGATATACAAACGAGGAGGTTTCCTGTGCGAAGGCAACCAAGTCAAATCCATATATTCAGTTTGAGGTACCGGGTGAGAAGCTGACAATAGGAACGAATATGGTCCTTTACTTTATGGATAGTGATGACAGCGAGAAGCTCGTTGTGGGTAATGATTCCATCTACCGAGAAAATGAGGATCAGTATGTTTATGTTAAAACCGGCGACGAAAATAGCTCGGATGAGAAGAGAAATGTAAAGCTTGGTGTCAGCGACGGTTACTATACCGAGGTTATCTCAGGGCTTGAAGAGGGGGAGATGGTGCATTATAAAAATAATGCCGCTGTTCCGCTTAAGTATGAGATTGCAGAAATTGGTCTAAGCGATTATGCGGAGAATTGTGAGACCGGTTTTGTAAGTATATCCAACCCATATAGCAGAATCTACACAGCAGATTATGCAGGAAAGCTGGAAGAGCTTCATAATGTTGGAGTTGCAAGTGAAGGAGATACTCTGTTTGTTATGCAGACCAATGTAAAAAGAGCAGACATAGAAGCTGCAAAAAGCACTGTTAAAGAGCTGGATACGACCAGGGAGAAGGAACGTAAGGAATACGAAAAAGCAAAGACTGATCTGGAGGAGGTCATTAAAATGGCCGGTGAGATTCCTGCAGAGGCAGTGGCTACGGATTCAGATGCAATCAGAGAAAGTATGTATCTGGCAGAAAGGACTCAGTGTGATCTTGATATTCTGACATATACAGAGGACTTCTCAAAACAGGAGTATGATGCTCAGAGAGCCTCTGCTCAGAAGGAATATAACAAGCTGAGTAGTGCCGGATTTGATGCGGATAATAATTATGTAAAAAAACTTGAAATGGATGGAAATATTAATTCCTATGGACCGGCCAGGTATGCAAGAGTAGAGAAATATCAGTTTGTGATCACTGAGCAGTATTCCAAGGATGGAGAAGATTTTACAAGACTCCATGTTCTTGTTGATTCGAAGGATCCTTCCATGCCAAGTGTCAGTGCAAGGATCGGAGAAGAAGTCACTCTTTACAGTGATGAGAAGAGCTGGACAGGTAAATGTATCGGAGTAAATGGTGATCTGCTCAGATATATACTTTCTTCGAAGGATGAAAAGCAGTATTCTACATATTCTGCTCCATTTTATAAGAACGTACCAGAACAGTTTGATGTGTTGATCAATGAAAAGCTTACCAAGGAAGATATGGAAGGTACGAAGATTAAGTTTAATGGATTCGAGGTAAAACAGTCTGTTGTAGTTCCCGGAACTTGTGTAAAGAGTGAGTATGATCAGCTGGCGAAGAAGGATGTATACTTTGTGTGGAAGGTTGAAGGTGACAATATAGTCAAGGAATTTGTTCACATATATGAAACAGTAGTTGCTACAGGTACGGTGCTTGTGCTTGATGGTGTAGAAGTAGGAGATAAGTTACTGAAATGATTAGGTACATAATTACTAAAATCCTGAATAAGTTTAAGCTGTATTTCTGTCTGATGATAGGAAATATATCCATCATCATGATATTTGCTTTGATGATGATGTTCAGAGACGGCTCCTGCATGAAGCTCATTCAAAAGGGCTTTACCAATCAGTATGAGCAGTCTGGAGGCTATCCGGCTTCAATAGAGAGGGCATCAACTATAAAGCCGAATGCTATTGAGGATAATCCCGAAGCGGTTGTTGAAAAGAACATAGTTTCTTACGAGGATTCATGGAGAAAGTATCTAGATCTTCCGGTCGTATCCTCTCAGCGTTATGTGGGCTTCAGAGGAATCGAAGGAGAGTATTCTTATCGTGATGCCGGTTATATAGGCTTTGGATATATAGAAGATATGATGAAGGATGATACTACGGATATTTCAGAGCATCTGAATTTTGTATCCGGAGGAGATCTGAATTCTGATATATCTAAATATACTGAGAAGGGTATAAGTATACCTGAGGGTGCACTTCCTTGTCTGGTAAGCAAATATACTGCAGATTCTTATGGTCTGGTAGTTGGAGAAGTCATAGAATTCTATAAAGTTCAGTATGGTAAAAACTCAGAGGATAAACCTCTTATAACTCTTTACATCAATGGAATCGTTACTGAAAAAGAGGGGGATTATTTCTGGAATATACCTCTGGAAGAAATGGGTAGTACTGCATTTATTGATAAGGCGGAATTCTACAAGATAGTAGATGAATATCCAAAAGAGATTCAGTATAAAACGAAGATGTTCTTTGACTACAGATATGTAAATACTGATAACATTTATGAGGTTGAGGATGTTGTAGGTCAGTTCGTAAAAAAGGATGATAATCTCTCTGAGAATTTCACGTCGGTTATAAAGGATTATAAGGAAAAGAGTAAGTCAGTGGGACAGATGCTCTATGTGATCGTACTGCCGCTTGTCATACTTGTACTGCTCTTTATAGGGATGATCGCCTTTAGGATAATTGATTCTGAAAACGGAGAACTGTCTACACTCAGGAACAGAGGACTCAGCAAGTTCAGACTCATAAATATGTACCTGATACAGTCATTTATTCTGGCGGGAATCAGCCTGCCTATAGGTGTCGGAATAGGCTATCTGTTTGGTAAGGTAGTAGCCGGTGTAGATGATTTCATGGGCTTCGGATTTAATAATGATATAAGTGTCAGAGATTATCGACTGAACAGTATGATGATTGCCACAGGTGCTATAGGAGCACTTATTGCAGTGATCATGATGATGATTCCCGTATTCGTAGTATTTAAGAAGAAGAAAACTAAGAGGATGGGGGCAGCGCTTCCGACCTGGGAAAAGTATTTCCTGGATATTATACTGCTTGTGATTTCAGTATATCTGCTCATAAATTATAATAAGCAGATACCGACTCTCTCAGTAGGAGTAATGAAGGGCGAGGGAATAGATCCGGTTATATTTATAGATTCAACACTTTTCCTCTTTGCCTGTGGTATGCTGATGCTGAGACTTATTTTCTACGTTGCCAGACTTATATATAAGCTCCGCGAGAAAAAATTCGGTCCGGTTACATATGCGGGAATGGTGCAGATACTCAGAACCAGAAAGGCGTCCGGAGTCATATCGATATTCCTGGTAATGACGGTTGCCATGAGCGTATTCAATGCAAGTATGGCAAGAACCATAAATGCAAACAAAGAGGCCAGACTTCAGCTTGAAAGTGGAGCTGATGTCAGAATTCAGGAGAACTGGTATCTGCAGCTTATGAGAGAAAATCCCGGTGCACCTATCAGATGGGAGTATCATGAACCCAGCTATGAAACCTTTAATGAGCTGAAGGATAACGGTACATTTGAAGAGCTTACGAAGGTTCTTGTTACTGATAGAGCTTATGTCGGCACCAAGGGTAAAGAAACTGCTGATGTAACATATATGGCAATTAATACTAAGGAATTCGGTCATACAGCGAAGCTCAGAAATGACTTAAGTGAAAAACACTGGTACAACTATCTGAATGCGCTGGCTGCTGAACCGGATGGTATAATCATATCGAGAAGTGTCTCTCAGAAATTCGGAGTCAAGGTCGGAGATTCCATGAATGTTTACATGAAGGAACCGAAGGTTTGTAATACTTCTCAGCCATATGCAACTGAAAACTGTAAGATCGTGGCAATTGTAGATGCATGGCCGGGCTTCAACAGCTATTATTACAAGCTGGATGAAACCGGACAGATGAAGGAATATCAGAATTATCTGGTTGTAGGTAATTTTGCAACTGCATATGCAAACTTCAGAAATCTTCCATACGAGATATGGGCGAGTGTCGGTGACGAAGCCGGAACTGATGAGTTTGGAGAAGGCATATATGAGGATGAGATCAGAGAGAAGGTAGAAGAGGCTTTCGGAGATTCCGGAAGGACTATAAAGAGCATAAATTCATGGAAGACCAATCTGAAGGAAGAGAAATCATCAGCAATCATTCAGATAACTAACGGACTCTTCACAGCGGACTTCCTGGTTGCAATCATACTCTGTATAGTCGGATATATGATCTACTGGATAACATCCATTAGAGACAGGGAGCTTCTTTTCGGAATCTACAGGGCACAGGGTATTACTAAAAAAGAAATTAACAGGATGCTTATCATAGAGCAGACCTTCCTGTCGATTGTAGCAATTATAGCAGGTATAATCGCAGGTGTGCTGGCATCCAGATTCTTTGCCAAAGTCTTTGCAGCAGTCTACCTGCCACAGAAGCATTCCGTTTCAGTATTCGTAAGTGAATATGGTGGAGACATGCTCAGACTCGGTGGAGTTCTGCTGATTGTAGTAGCAGTATGTGTAATCTGGATCAGAAGAATAGTAAGAGGATTAAATATAACTGAAGCGCTTAAGCTTGGAGAGGACTCATAATGAGTGAGATCATGGATAGTATGCACGAACATACACTGGAAAATATACTGGTGACGAGAAATCTTGTGAAGTCATACCCTGCCGGAAACGGAGAGGTGCTCACTGTTCTTGATCATGTTAATTATGAATTTCCAAAGGGAAAGCTCATTATGATCATGGGAAGATCAGGCTCGGGTAAGACTACTCTTATGAATATATTAAGTACTCTGGATGAAGCTACCGAGGGTGAGGTCTTTCTGTGGGATAAGCCGTATTCTGAGATGAGTGTAGTAGACAAAGAAAAACTGAGACGTAAGAACATAGGCTTTGTTTTTCAGTCTGTAGCACTTATACCGGTTATGACGGCATATGAGAATATAGATTTTGCTCTCAGAACCTGCGACTATAAAGGAGAGGAGGGTATGCCTCTCGATAAGGCCAGAGATAAGCGTATCATGGAGGTGCTGAAGAGCGTAGGATTGGATGAGAGGGCAAAGCATTTTCCGAGTGAGTTATCAGGTGGTGAACGTCAGAGAGTAGCGATAGCAAGAGCTATGGCGATAGATCCTGTACTTATTTTCGCGGATGAGCCTACGGGAGCTCTTGATACCAGCGCTGGAATCTATGTTGCAGAGCTTTTTAAGAAGCTGACGGTTGAGAGGGGCATAACGGTCATAATGACTACTCATGATGTTCGTTTGTCAGAGCTTGCGGATGTGCTTATTCAGTTATAGAAGGTAGATATAGATATGAGCGAAGAAAGAATATTTGAGTTACAATCCGAAGAAAAACAGGAGAATCCTCCTTATATAAAATGTGACAGCCTCGTACGTATCTTTAAATCTGAGGGAATAGAGGTCATGGCACTTCAGGGACTTGATCTGGAGGTAGAGAAGGGTGAGTTTATTGCTGTCATAGGTAAGTCGGGAAGCGGTAAGTCTACACTTCTTAATCTTCTTGGTGCGCTTGACAGACCAAGTGCCGGATATGTTGCCTATGATGGTGAAAATATAAATGAGCTGAGTGATGCCCAGCTGGCGAAGTTCAGAAATGAGCACATCGGATTTGTATGGCAGAAGACAACTGATAATCTGCTTAATTATCTGACTGCGGTTGAAAATGTTGAGATGCCTCTGCTTTTTTCCAATTTGTCAAAAAAGGAGAAGAGAAGGAAAGCAGCTGAGATGCTGGAGTCGGTTGGACTGGGAGATAAGTTGGATAGGTTTCCACCTCAGATGTCAGGTGGTGAGCAGCAGAGAGTTGCAATCGCTGCGGCACTTATAAACGAACCTGAACTTCTGCTTATGGATGAGCCGACAGGTGCGGTCGACAAGAAGACATCAATTATGCTTCAGGATCTTTTCAGGGAGATTAATAAGAAGCTGGGTATAACAATAATCATAGTTACACATGATATCAGTTTGGCTGACAGAGTTGACAGGGTTGTAATGATTTCTGATGGAAAGGTCAGCTCAGAGCGAGTTCTGAAGGAGGAATATAAGCATAAAATTGAAGCTGGTGAGTCACTTCTTGACGAGATGAAGGATACAGGAGGAGAGCATGAGACAGTTGCTGATATGTCTCACGAGGAGTACTCGATCCTGGATAAGGCCGGACGTGTCAGACTCTCTGCAGAGATGCGTGAGGCTGTAGGTATAGACAGTAATCGAGTCAAGGTTGATATCGTTGATGGCAAGATAGTTATATCGAAGGAATCAGAATAGAGAGGTTACATTACTAAGTACATCAGAGTAGTACTTAACTACATCAGTATCATATATGTCATTTAAGAGGTCTCTTGTCAGGGTATCCTGAAGGGGACCTTTTTTGATGATTTTTCCGTTTTTCATAAGAGCGATATCGTTGGAAATCATAAGAGCACAGCCCAGATCATGAAATACGGTTATGGCAGTGTTTTTATGAAATTGCCCATCGATTTCGGTAGTACCCTTAGACCAATTCTTCAGATAATTCATAAGCTCGTTATGATATTTGATATCGAGGTGGTTAGTTGGTTCGTCGAGTAGTATAACAGGAGTCTGTTGTGCTATGGTTCTGGCAAGCATTACTCTCTGAAGCTGTCCACCGGAGAGCTCACTCAGCTCTTTATCTGCCAGCTCAGTAAGTCCTGTCTGTTCAAGTGTTTCTTCTGTTATATCCTTATCTCTTTTGCTTGCACCTCCCATCATACTTCCGAGGGTATTATCCTGGTGGATGTATCGACCGAGCATGACAGTCTCATAAACTGTGTAAGAAAAATAAACAGCAGAAAACTGAGGCATCATAGAGATGATGCCGGAAAGTTTTTTTCTGGATAAATGGCTTAACTCTTGGTCCTCTATAAGGATATTTCCGGTGTATGGTATCAGCCCGGCAAGGACTTTTAGCAGGGTCGTTTTGCCGGCTCCGTTAGGCCCGAGTATGCCGCATACTCCGCCTTCATCAAAGCTGACTGAGATATCCTCCAATATATTATTCTTTTTATCATATCCCGCGGATACATGCTCCAGCTTTATCATCATCCATTCCTCCTCTTGAAATATATAATTATGAAGAATGGTGCACCGATAAGTGCTGTAACAGCACCGACAGGGATTTCCCTGGGGGAGATGACTGTTCTTGATATCAGATCTGCTATAGACATAAAAGCTCCGCCATACAGAAAGCTCATCGGAATAACTGATCTATGCTTTGAACCGAAGATTTTTCTTACTGCATGTGGTGCGACCAGATCTATAAATCCTATTGTTCCGGTCAATGCTGTAGATACGCCTGTAAGTAGAGATGTGATGATTATCAGAAAGGTTTTGCGTCTCTTTGTATTTACACCAATGGACATAGCCTGTTCGTCACCAAATGTCATGATGTCCAGCTCCTTGGAGTTTAACCATATTATAAATGAAACAAGTATACCTATTGGGAAAAGTATTGCGACGTGGGTCCAGTTCCTAGAAGAGAAGGAGCCCATTATCCAGAAGTATATCTGACTAGAGTGATTTGGGAAAAGTGATGACATCATAGTAAGTATCGCACTTACGAAAAGTGATATGACCATACCCACAAGAATTATCGTGTAGCTATGCAGATTCTTGTCTATGCGACTTGAGAAGAAGATGACAAACAAAACCGTGATCAGTGCAAATATGAAGCCTGTAAAAGGAAGAAGAAAGCTTCTGAGACCGAAAGATGTGATTCCTGATACGATGATTATTGCAGCACCCAGAGATGAGCCTGAAGAAACACCCATAGTGTAGGATGAAGCGAGTGGGTTCTGAAGGAGAGACTGCATAACAGCTCCGCTTACGGCGAGTGCGCCGCCCACCAGAAAGGCTACAAGTGCACGCGGAAATCTGATGTTCCAGAAGATAGAAACACTCATAGGCAATATACTGTCAGGAAGCGGTCTTCCGAAGATTTTATGCATAGTTATATTAAGAGCATCAGGGAGCGTTATTTTCACGCTCCCCAGGTTGATACATAAGATCAAAATCGATATACATATAATTGTAGACAGTATATATTTTCTCATGCAGATATCTCTTCTTTTCAGTTCATACTTTTACAGTTTATTCAGCATCATCAGGTGTGGCAAACGGATCCAGAAATGCATCGAAGGTGTCAGGATATACGAGCTTTGCAAGCTGGATCAGAGCTTCAACTGTGTGGTTGTTTGGCTGATTGCTTGTTGTTGAATCGATGTAGTAAACAGCGTCGTTCTTGATAGCATTTACTTCTTCCCAGCCCTTGGCAGACTTGATTACATTTACAACGTCATCTACATAATCAATATTTGTGACTATTACATCAGGATTCATGGCGATAGCTTCCTCCTCGGATATGCTTATCCAGCCCTCCTGATCTCCGGTTATGTTTTCTGCACCGATATCTGTGATCATTTCATCCAGATATGTTCCTTTTCCGGTTGTATAAACACTTGGATAGTCAGCACTTGGAAGTGAGATCATGAAAAGAATCTTCTTCTTTTCAGTTACGTCCTTGCCGAGAAGCTCGACCTCTTCATGCTTTAAATTAAACTCATCTATAAGCTCCTTTGCTTTTTCATCTTCGCCAACTGCTGAACCGATGAACTTAAGATCCTCAGCAATCTCTTCGAAGGATGTACTGGAAGGTATATCAGCTACACAGATGCCTGCATCTCTGGCAGGCTGGAATGCATCTACACCACCTTCATTACTCATTCCTGATGTGAATATAATATCAGGCTCAAGTGCAACAAGTGCTTCGTTATCAGGATTCATCATATCGAACTGCTTAACATCCTTTGGAAGTGAGTCGCTATATGAAGCTGAGTTTGTGTCGATTCCGATTATTTTGTTTCCGAGTCCGAGGTCGATAAGGAAACGGGTTGTTGAAGGAGCCATAGATATGATTTTATCTACGTTTTCCGGGATATCTATGTCATTACCGGCTCTGTCCTTAGTTGTCTTGGTTGCATCGACAAGTGTAGCCTCAACTTCGATAGTGGCTGCCTCAGTAGTTGCTTCTGTAGTAGCCTCAGTTTTCTTTTCTTCTGATTTTCCGCAGCCTGAAAAAACTGACATAGCCAGCAGACCGGATAAAATCAAAGAACATATTTTTTTCTTCATTTTGCTTTTCTCCTATACATAATTTTTCCAGTTAGTTACTATATCATAAATAGTTTAGGAAAAAAAGTGTATAAATCTATTTGTTATTATGGCGATAGACCGATATAATAACATATAGGCTTAGAAATATAGGAGGTAAAAAAATGAGTGATATAAAAAAGGTAGCGGATTTTTTAAAGGAAGCAGGTGTGTATTATCTGGCAACAGTAGAAGGTGACCAGCCTAGAGTCAGACCCTTTGGTACGGCACATATATTCGAGGACAGACTTTATATCCAGACAGGAAAAGTGAAGCCTGTTTCAAAACAGCTTCATACAAATCCCAAGGCTGAGCTCTGTGCATTTAAGGATGGAGTATGGATTCGTGTGACAGGTGAGCTGGTAGAGGACGACAGAAGAGAAGCTCGTGCTTCAATGCTCGATGCCTATCCGGATCTGAGAGGTATGTATTCAGAGGATGACGGAAATACTGAAGTGTTCTTTCTAAAGGATGCCACAGCAACCTTTAGTTCATTTACAGCAGCACCTGAGGTGGTTAAGTTCTGACGGAGAGTTATATGATAGAAGTAAACAGAAAAGAAATAGAGAGATATCTGGGATTTAAGGGTGTAACTGAGATAGATGAAAATATCGCGAGAACTATAGATGAGTGTATCGAGGAGATGAATGCCCAAGTAAATCCTAAATTTACTTATAAAACATTTCCCATACATTGGAGATTCAGTTTTAAGCTTGTTCCTGATGAAGAAAACGGTGGAAGTAAGAAGGTTAAAAGTACTTCCTGTGAGTTTGAGGGGATACAGGTTGAATCAGGAAATCTTCTGAAGAATCTGGAAGGATGTTCTGAGATAGTCATGCTTGCAGTGACTCTTGGAAATGTACCTGACATGCTTGTGAGAAAAGCTGAGGTCAGGGACATGATGAAGGCTTATACATTTCAGGCTGTCGGAGCAGCTATGGCCGAGGCCTGGTGTAATGAGATAAATGACAGGATAATCAAAGAAGCTGAAGAAAGAGGACTACATGCGCGTCCGAGATTCTCTCCCGGATATGGAGATTTTCCTCTTTCAGTTCAGAAGGATTTTGAGAGGATACTTGAGATGCCGAAAACAATTGGCGTCACGCTCTCAGACAGTCTGCTTATGACGCCTACCAAGTCAATAACTGCTGTTATAGGACTATCCGAGATAGATACTAACTGCGAGAAGAGTGGATGCGAGCAGTGCAGTATGGCGGGCAGATGTGAATATGCGAGATAAAATATAAGAGAAGAAAGATATTAGGCATGAAAAAAGATTTACGTGAAAAACTAGGAAAAGAATGGCTTTTTTGTGATGGTGGTACAGGTACTTTTCTTCAGGATAATGGACTTAAGGGCGGGGAGCTTCCTGAGCTTTGGAATGTTGAGCATCCGGATGTGATCCTTAAGCTCTATGAGGGATATCTGAGAGCGGGCTCAGATATATTTAACACTAACACCTTCGGACTGAACAGCTTTAAGTTTCCCGGAAGAGTCGAAGAGTTAATGAATGCTGCTGTAGCTCTGGCTAAGCAGGCATGCGAGAATACAGGCAGAACGGATGCATATATAGCTATAGATGTAGGACCTACTGGCAAGCTTCTTGAACCGATGGGTGACCTCAGCTTTGATAAGGCAGTGGAGGTCTTCGGTGAGATTATGTCAGCAGGTGAAAAGGCCGGTGGTGATCTCGTTCTTATCGAGACTATGAGCGACAGCTATGAGGCTAAGGCCGCGGTTCTGGCGGCAAAGGAATATACGAAACTTCCGGTTATCGTAACCACCGTTTATGATCAGAAGGGCAAGCTCCTTACCGGAGGAAATATAGACTCCACGGTTGCCATGCTGGAGGGGCTGGGCGTCGACGCGCTGGGAATAAACTGCGGCATGGGACCTGACCTGATGATTCCAATGGTAGAGAGAATGGTTCAGGTAGCATCGGTTCCTATCGTAGTGAATCCGAATGCCGGACTTCCGAGAACGGAAGGTGGAAAAACTGTATATGATGTCACTCCGGAGGAATTCTCAGACGTTATGGCAGGCATAGCAGATATGGGGGTTCAGGTCCTGGGAGGATGCTGTGGAACAACACCTGAGCATATCAGACAGACTATAGAGAAGGTCAGAAATAAAGAATTTAAACCGAATACATATAAGGAACTGACGGTTGTTTCATCATTTTGTCAGGCTGTTACCTGTGATAAGAAGCCAATCATAATCGGTGAGAGGATAAATCCTACCGGTAAGAAGCGTTTCAAGCAGGCACTTCGTGATGCGGATATGGATTATATCCTGTCGCAGGGACTTGAGCAGGAGGATGCCGGTGCGGATATACTGGATGTAAACGTTGGTCTTCCTGAGATAGATGAACCTGCTATGATGCGTGAGGTCGTAACAAAGCTTCAGGGGGTTACAGGACTTCCGCTTCAGCTTGATACAACAGATGCAGAGGCTCTAGAACAGGGGCTCAGATATTATAATGGCAAGGCTATGATAAATTCTGTAAACGGTAAGCAGGAGGTCATAGAGATGGTTATGCCGCTGGTTAAAAAGTATGGCGGTGTGCTTGTGGGACTTGCTCTTGATGAGGACGGAATTCCGGAAACAGCTGACGGCAGAATAGCAGTGGCTGAGAAGATATATAAAGCGGCTGATAAGTATGGAATTCCGAGAAAGGATATCGTAATTGATGGCCTCTGTATGACTATCTCATCTGATTCATCATCGGCTGTGACAACACTTGAGACAATCAGAAGGATAAGGGATGATTATCATGGTCATTCTATTCTGGGGGTTTCAAATATCTCGTTCGGACTTCCGCAGAGACAGGTTATAAATTCTTACTTCCTTACAATGGCGATGCAGATGGGCCTGTCCTTTGCTATAATGAATCCTAATAATGAACAGATGATGGCAGCTTATAGGTCGTATCTTGCACTTTCAGATCTGGATCCACAGTGTATGGGCTTTATTGAGACTTATGCAAATGCAACTCTGTCCACTATATCGACCGGAGGTGCACCTGCGGGAGGTCAGACTTCCGGCACAGGTGGTGCTTCTTTCTCAGCAGAATCTGAAGGTGATAAGTCAGGTGGTTCTCAGCTGGGACATGCCATAGAAAAAGGAATGGCAGGCGTGGCTGAAAATGCCATGAAGGAAGAGATGAAAACCAGAGAGCCACTGGATATAATAAATGAGGAACTGATTCCTGCTCTTGATAAAGTGGGCAAGGGCTTTGAAAAAGGTACAGTATTCCTTCCTCAGCTCCTGCTTAGTGCTGATGCGGCAAAGGCTGCGTTTGAGGTTGTTAAAGCATCTATGGCCGGTAAGCCGAGAGTTATGAAGGGCAAGGTTATCATAGCTACGGTAAAGGGAGATATCCATGATATCGGAAAAAATATCGTGAAGGTCATGCTGGAGAACTATGGCTATGATGTTATAGATCTGGGTAAGGATGTTCCTCCAGAGGTGATAGTGGAAAGAGCCATAAAGGATGATGTAAAGCTCGTCGGACTAAGTGCGCTTATGACCACGACTGTTGTAAGTATGGAGGATACCATAAAGCTTCTTCGCGAGAAGAAACCTGATACCAAGGTTGTTGTCGGTGGAGCTGTAATGACTCAGGAATATGCAGATGCAATCGGTGCAGACTGCTATGCGAAGGATGCTATGGCTACTGTCAGATATGCAGATTCTGTTTTTGAACAGTAGAGATAAAGAAGACTTTTAGATGTCGTCAAAAGGAGAATAGATATGTTACTTAGTGAATTGCTCGGCTACGATGATATAGTTATTCAGTGCCACGATAATCCGGATGCGGATGCACTTGCATCGGGCTTTGCCATGTACTGGTATCTGGAGAAGATGGGAAAAAAACCTAGATTTATATATAGGGGAATACACAAGATTTCCAAGAATAATCTCCTTATTATGCTTGATAAGCTGCAGATTCCGGTGAGTTATGAACCGGATTTCAGTGAGAAGCCGGAGCTTCTTATTACCGTGGACTGTCAGTATGGACAGAAGAATGTCTCTGCAGGGGATGCTGAAAATATATCAATCATAGATCATCATCAGATTACAGTGGAGCTTCCTGAACTCTCAGAGGTGAGGAGTAATCTCGGAAGCTGCGCCACAGTTATATGGGATATGATAAGGTTTGAGGGGCTGGATGTTAATGAGGATGTGAATCTTGCGACGGCACTCTATTATGGGCTCTATACGGATACAAACAGATTTGCAGAGGTGTCACACCCGCTCGACAGAGATATGCAGGATAGCCTGATAATCAATAAGACCATTATCAAGGAGATGAGCACGTCAAACATTTCTCTGGATGAGCTCAAAATAACCGGAAGAGCTATACTGGAGTATGAGTATTTTGATAATCATAAGTATCTCGTTATTCAGGCTGATCAGTGTGATCCTACAATCCTTGGAGTTATCAGTGACTTTGCTATGGATACAACAGGGGTTGATATGTGTCTGGCTTACTATGTGAGTCCGGAGGAGATTAAGTTCTCTATCCGTACCTGTACGAATGAGATTCACGCAAATGAGGTAGCTTCTGAACTCGCAAATGGAATAGGCGGCGGTGGCGGACATCTCACAAAAGCGGGCGGAACCATAAGACCTGAGAAGCTGGGATGTGCTGATCAAAAAGAAGTAAGTGAAAAGATAAGAAATATCTTCATAAAGAGAATTGACGAGTACTTTGATAAGTATGAGATCATATATGCTAAGGATACTATTCTTGATACATCAGATATGAAGAAGTATGAGAAGAAGCCTCAGCATCTTGGATATGTCAAGCTTACAGATGTATTTCCTGTTAATTCCGTTGTCGAGATACGTACACTTGAAGGTGATATAGATGTAAGGCTGGATGCGGATAAGTATCTGATGATCGGTCTGGAGGGTGAGATATATCCTATCACTAAGGAGAAGCTGGAGAGCAGCTATAAGGCTGTAGATGAGCCTTATGAAAGAGAATTTGAATATGAACCTTGTATAACTGATGTATATTCCGGTGAAAAGAAAAATGTGCTCGCCTACGCAAAGAGCGTAGTGAGCACAGGAACTACACATATATATGCAAAGCCTCTTAAGGGCTATGTAAAGCTGTTTACTGCCTGGGACGAGGAGAAGTATTATTCAGGCGTTCCCGGCGATTATATAGCGGTCAGAGAAGATGATCCGCATGATATATATGTTATAAACGGCAGACTCTTTGATCAGCTTTACAAGGAAATCGATTAATCCTCGATACCATACTTGGCTTTCTGTTCTTCGGTAAGCTTGGCGTCGCCTATCATTTCCTTTGCTTTTTCAACGAGTTCTGCAGGGGTGTATCTCTCGAAGTATCCGATGCGATATTCGCCTTTCCCGTTTTCTGTGTATGTTATGAATCTGTCGGATGGTGAGTGATGCCCCATACAGTTTTTTATACTTGTAACTTCATTCCAGGTTGATGTTTCTATGATATCAAGAGTGGAATCCGGTTCGATATATACAAGACCTTCATCATAGTCAAAATCAAAGTTACCGGTATTCTGATAAGAGTTTTCGTAGCTTATTTCAGTGCTTCCGATATAACTGCCGTCAATCGCAGAATATCTGCTGAGAGTGCCGCCGTTATATAGTACCAGAATCATATCTTCATCGTCTGATTTCTTATTTTCATAATATTTTAAAGCTGTAATCGGAACTCCTGTGGATTTTATATCATATATAGGGGTTCCTTTTTGATCTACTATAAGTATGGAATTTTTGTCGCTGACTGCAACAAATTCACCTGACTCATTTGAAGTGATGAGAGAGGTAGTGTTCCATTTTTCAGGAAGCTTTACTTCTGAAGTTTCTCCATTTTTAATATTGAATATCAGATCCTTATCGGATGATATGTATATACAGTTACTTCCGGAAAAATATACAGGTGCAGTATTCAGTGCATTAAATTCAAGTGGTATCTCATGGGTGGATGCTGTTTCAGTATTGATATCATATATAGCTATATACGGTTTTGCGGCTTCTGAATAAGTGTATATGATTTTTCCGTTTTTAATCTCTGGTATATCTTCTGAATATACATATGAATCGCAAAGGATAATAGTATCCATGTTCCCGGTATCTAAATCCCCCTTATAAAGTGTCAGATGACCATCATCATTTGAGGCCAGATATATGTGGTTATTATAGTAACCAAGTATATTCGATTCAAAACAGTGCTTACCGGGTATGATAAACTGCTTTACTCTAAAGTTATCTTTGAAAGCAAAACATGTGACAGTTGTTTCTTCTTCCTCCCCGGAGAGAATTATGAGTGTATCGTCATTCAGTTTGGAAGAGTATAGACTTTGTATGACAAGGTCTTCAGATAAAGGTTTCCAGTTTGTATCATATATCCCCGTCTGATAATAGATGATCTCGTTACTGTCATATTTATTAACATAGTAACCGTTATTTGAATCAAAGGTTTTTATACTGTCAGTAAAATACTTTTGGCTGGCTAAAGTTGCTTCTTTATCAGTGTTCATAGGGAAACACGCATTTCCGTCTTCAGTAAAGTACAATGGATAGCCATTTCCGTTTACATCTTTTGCGTATACTATGGTTGAATTTGTATTGTAAGTGCAGATTTCTTCTCCGGATTTTGCATCGTACAGAGTTGACGAATCTCCGCCGTAGCAGTACAGATGGTTCTTGTCTTTTATATATATAAAATCTGATTTTGTAGATACATTATTTGTCTTAAATTCGTTCTCCCAGACTACAGATGAGTCCTTTATATCTATACAGTTTATTTGAGCAACATCATTTGATGTTACAGAAGTATCCATAAATCTTGCGCTGGCTTTACTGACATCTTTGATATCTGAAAAAACAACTGTGCTTTCATCAAGCCAGCAAATGGAAGATACGTATCCCAGATCATCACTTAGTATATCGAAATTTTTAGTTTTCAGATCATATACACCAATTCTATATACATTTGTTGTGCCGCTAGCTATCGGTAGGGCTATTTTAGACTTGTCAGGTGAAAGCTTTATCATGGTTACGTAATCTGTAATTTCAAGTCCGTTTAGTTTATTCTTGTCCGTAATCTCTCCGGTTTCCAGATTCAGTGAAAGTATTTCGGAATCTGAAGAGAGGAAGTATGCAACCTTATCATCTATCAGGCCCGGTTCAGTAGGATATAAGTACAGCTTTTCGTCCTCGAATTGCCATAAGGTATCGCCTGTGTTTGCATCTATAAGCATGATAGTTGTCGCTCCCCAGATAAGAAGCTTATCATATGAGACATAGATAATACCATGGTAGTGCTGCAGATCTCTGCTGGTTGAAAGCAGGTTTTTGTGAGTGGATGTGTCCCACAGATAAACCTGTCCTTCGGAATCAATAGCGGTCAGCGTTGCGCCGTTAGGAGAAACCTTGAAGGTATCTATCTTGTTACTTATTGCATAGTTCCATTGGTTATGTACACTATCAGGGCTTTCTGACTCATAAGCAAGAACTGCCTTGGACAGCGCATTGACCGCTTCGGGAATAATAGGACGATCATCCTCTGAGTCTTTGGGCATGGCCTCAAGAGCGAGCAGGAGAGCGGTTATTCGCTGCTCATTTTCCAACATGGTCTTGGATTCATTTGACAGATATCTGGACTGATTTTTCAGTGCAGTTATATAGTTTTTACGAATCTGATTTCTGCTGTAAAGCATATATCCACTGAAAAGGAGCATGAAAAGAAGAATGGCTGAGAAGCCAAATATAACTCGTCGCATTACATACTGTCTGCGTCGGTTCATCAGCTCATCATAAGAGCATCCGATAAGTGCGCTGGCAAGTCTCGGAAGCTCGATCTTGTTTGCTTTTCTGATAGGCATTCTGTAGTCGCAGGAAAGAGGTTCAACATTTCTGGTTAGAATCTCGGGGATAACATCCTCCGGCTCTCCGTTTACCAGAACTGTAAGAACCTGGCTTATAGAGTGGTTTCTGAGAAAGTATTCTATCTCTCTCGGTACCCACGCAGACTCCTTCGTATTTGTGGAACAGATTACAATCAGATAATCTGAATTCTCAAGAGCATGAGATATGGTTTCAGATAGATCGCTCGTGATAGGAAGCTCGTTCTTATCGCGGAATATTCGATTGATTCTTTTTATACCGGTTTGCTTTCTTATCTTGAGCGGTATGTGGAAACGTTCCAGTTCACGCTGGATGGTTTCGGCAACTAAGTTATCCTCAGGTGCATGCTTATATGAAATAAATGCATTATAATGATCTATCATTTTGAACAGCCTCTCTAAATCCTTCTTTACTGACCTGCACTAATTATTGTATCATAAATATAGTTATATCAAAATGAAATTATATCATATTTTCAGGTGAAAAGATGAACGTTTATGCGATAAATACGGGCGATGTAAAAAAAATGGATATGGATCAGCTGACTCGTTTGATGCCACGAAGGATGGAGAAGGCAGCGAGATACAGATTTGAAAATGATCGCTTGCTGAGTATAGGTGCCGGATATCTGCTGATGACTCATCTTGGAATTAAGGACGAGACTCTGATAAAAGAAAATGAATATGGCAAGCCATATGCTGATGGATATCCTGATTTCAGTTTATCTCATAGTGGAGATATAACGGTATTTTCCATGTCAGATGAGGCGGACGGCAGTATAGTGGGAGTGGACATAGAAATTATAAAGGATTTTGATATGAGGGTTTCGAAGAAGGTCTATACCCCTCGTGAGATTGATTGGATGAACATTGATCCGAAGAAGAGATTTTTTGAGTTATGGACTAAAAAGGAGAGTGTTATGAAGGCTCTCGGAATGGGTTTTCACCTGCCGGCTTCTTCGTTTGAAGTAATTACTCAGGATGATGCTCAGAGTATCACAGTGGAGGGGAGAAGGCTTTATCTCAGAACCAAAGAATATGATGGATATTATATAAGCCTTTGTTCTTCGAAAAAAATGGAAGAAATACAGATAATTACTTGAATTTTCGTAGCTCATATAAATGACTGATATATATGATAATTCTAAGAATGAAATAATAAAAAACTTTCTCAGTAAAATTTTATAATTTGTGTTAAAATATAGAATTGTTAAGGAGAGAGAATCATGAATACATTCAAGAAGGTACTTGCAATCGGACTTGCAGCTGTTATGAGCCTTATGATTGTTGCCTGTGGTAACGGAGATGGTGGATTAAACAGTGGTGAAACTGAGAAAGGAAAAATCGTTTTCGGAACAAATGCTGAGTTTCCTCCTTTTGAATATGTTACGTCAAATGGTATTATCGGTGATTTCGACGGAGTCGATATAGCTATTGCCAAAAATATAGCTGATGATATGGGGAAAGATGTTGAGATCAAGAATATGGAATTTGACTCACTTCTGATCGAGCTTGATAACGGACAAGTCGATGCAGTAATTGCAGGCCTATCTGTTACGGAAGAAAGAAAGGAAGCCTGCGACTTCTCAATTCCTTACTATGTGGCTACACAGGTTATGATCGTTAAGGAAGGTAGTGATATCAGGAAGGCTGCTGATATGAATGGCAAGAGGATAGCTGTTATCCGTGGTTATACAGGTCAGGCATATGTTGAAGAGTTGGGATATGAGTACGAAACCTTTACAAAGGGTTCAGAATCTATCACAGAGCTTGTTGATGGTAAATGTGATGTTTTAGTAATCGACTCAGCTACAGCAGAGAAGTATGTCAAAGATAACGAAGGACTTGCTATAGTAGAGGATCCGGATACATTTGGTGTAGAACAGTATGCGGTAGCGGTAAAGAAGGGGAATTCAAAGCTTCTTTCAAGGATAAA
Source organism: Lachnospiraceae bacterium UBA3850 (assembly GCA_002392655.1). Classification (GTDB taxonomy): domain Bacteria; phylum Bacillota; class Clostridia; order Lachnospirales; family Lachnospiraceae; genus Eubacterium_Q. The sequence goes on from DGHK01000043.1 coordinate 28,260, forward strand.
TGAGTATGTACAGAAGATGCTTGATAACGGAACTATATCAGATCTCTCAGCGGAGTATCTGGATAAGGATATTCCAGATACAGCAACAGAGGATGCTGAATAATACATAAAAAACTAAGGGGAATAAAACTAAGGGGGCAAATATGAATAACAACGGTGGTTTCATGGATTGGCTTAAGTATCAGTGGAAGAAGATTGTGGTCAGTGACTCGAAATTCTTCAGATTTATCTGGGTGGCTGCCATATGTATAACACTGGTTTCGGTCTTTATAAGTGCCGGAATAGTATCGGCCAAAAATAAGGATAAGAAGAAGGAGGAGAAGAAGCAGGAGAGCACAACAGAGCTTGAGCTTCTTGCAACCTACACTGATCCTGTTCCGGAAGTTGCGACAGTTACGGATGCAAATGCGTGGATGCTTGTCTATGTAAGTGCAAGTAATCCGCTTCCTGCAGATTTCAAGCCGGGAGAGATGACAGAGCTGAAGAATGGTAACAAGATTGATACTCGTGCTTATCCGGACCTGCAGCAGATGTTTGATGATGCGAGAGCGGTCGGAATCTTCCCAAGTATAACCTCGTCCTACAGAGGACCGGAGGATCTGGCTCTTTATAAGGATTCTATGATCAATAAATATCTCGATCAGGGCATGACTCAGGATGAGGCAAGGGCTGCAGCTGAGCAGGCAGCAACACCCGGAACAAGCGAGCATGAGACAGGTCTTGCGATAGATATCGGAACAGAAAATGGTGAAGATCCTGATAATACCATGTGGAGCTGGTTCATGGAGAACGCAAATAAGTATGGTTTTATTGTCAGATATCCTGAAGATAAGGTTGCCATTACCGGAAAAAGTGATGAACCATATCTGCTGAGATATGTTGGTGTTGACGCCGCTACGTATATGTATAATAACGGACTCTGTCTGGAACAGTATCTCGGATACTAATAATGGATAGTAAAAAACCTTCTGCAAACGCAGAAGGTTTTTTGATGCTTTAACCTGGCAGTTAAGCTTATATAATACTTAAGAGATTGACGGACGTTCGTAGTTGTCCGAGATTGTATGCTTCTCTTTGTATTCGTTGATTCTTGACTGTATTCTCTCTGAAGGATCAAGAAGCTCGCTTATGGATGAATCATGGTTCAGGTGATCAATGATTATAGCGATGTACTTGCTAAGATCTGCAGTTGCATACCAGCTTCTGTTAAAGAGCTCAGGATTCTGATAGATAACATTTGTTGTAATAACCTTATCAAAGATTCCCTTTTCATATGCCTTGTCAAAGACTTCAAGTCCGGATGTAAAGAGTCCAAAGGTTGATATACAGAAGATACGCTTAGCCTTACGCTCCTTGAGCTGACGGCATACGTCCAGCATACTCTCGCCTGATGCTATCATATCGTCTACGATGATAACATCCTTTCCTTCAACTGAGTCACCCAGGAATTCATGTGCTACGATAGGGTTCTTTCCGTTTACTATTCTTGAGTAATCACGTCTCTTGTAGAACATACCTACATCTACGCCAAAGTGGTTAGCAGTGTAGATGGCTCTATGCATAGCACCCTCATCAGGGCTGATTATCATCATATGATCATTATCTATCTCAAGATCCGGGGTAGACTTAAGTAATGATTTTATGAACTGATATGTAGGCATCAGATTCTCAAAGCCTACTGTAGGGATAGCGTTCTGAACTCTAGGATCATGAGCATCAAATGTAATGATATTTGAAACACCCATTGATACAAGCTCCTGAAGAACAAGAGCACAGTCCAGAGATTCACGGCTGTTACGCTTGTGCTGTCTTGATTCATAGAGGAAAGGCATAATAACATTTATTCTGTGTGCCTTACCTGAAGCAGCAGCGATAACTCTTTTTATATCAGCATAATGCTCGTCAGGTGTCATAGGAACCATACGTCCACCCAGGTTATATTCTATTCCTGTGTTAGTTACATCAGCCAGAATGTACAGGTCCATACCTCTGATTGAGTCTGAGATAGTACCCTTAGCTTCTCCGGAAGCAAAACGTGGGCAGCAGGATTCAACCAGATAGGTGTCTCTTGAATAACCATTGAATATAAGATGCTCTTTGTTCAGGTGCTCCCTTTCACGACGCCATCTTACCAGATAGTTATCCACGGTCTGTCCCAGTTTTTCACTGCTTTTAAGAGCTATGATTCCGAGCTTCCCCTCAGGAATGGTTATGAGTTTGCTTTGATCAGGCATATTTTATTCCTCCATCTTACTTTTTCCTGGTGTATCTTATGTTGTCACCATAGAATTGATAAACTTTATAATTATTAACAATTCTCGATATTACTCTTTCAGTATACCTGTCCTTAAGAGTATTGAAATCGAGATTTGTTGTTATCAGTGTAGCCTTGTTTGCGATTATTCTCTTGTTTATTATTTCAAAGAGCTGTGATTTAACAAAGCTGCTGAGAACTTCTGTTCCCAGATCCTCTATTATCAGCAGATCACTGCTGTGAATGTATTGATAGATAGGCTCTAGTGTGGCCTTTTCTTCCTCTTTGTGAGACATTATATAATTGGATAAAACCTCCTCAAAGAGCTCGTTGCTTGATAGATAGAGTACTGTGTGCTCAGTATCAAGAAGCTCCTTTGATATACAGTTTGAGAGAAATGTTTTTCCCAGTCCCGTGCTTCCGTAGATCAGAATGCTTTCATGCTTTTGGTCAAATTCCTTCACGTACTTTTTAGCACTTTCCAGAATGTTGGAAGCGTTTTCGTATGGGGTGTATTTCTTGCCCGGAAAGCTCTCCTTGCTGTAATACTCCAGACTGAAGGTATTAAAGTTTTCCTTCTCAAGAAGGGTATTCAGATTTGATCTTTTGTACAGCTCATTTATTCTGAGCTTTTTTATACATTTGCAAACCTTGCCATCTGCCTCGCCCCAGTCCTTGCATATAGGACAATTATATATAGGGTCGAGATAGTCAGCCGGATATCCTGCGCTTGTAAGAAGTGCTGTTTTTTTCTTTGAAAGCTCAGAGATAATATCCTTATAATCATCTGAACTGTCTGCGGCATGCGCTATTCTTTTTTTTGCTTCACTGATTGCCGCTCCCGATATCTCAAGATCTATCTCTCTGAGCTCAGGAAGCTCTTCATATATTTTAAGCAGACGAAGCTGGTGTTCGCGCTCGTTCTCAGATCTGATACGACTGAGATACGCAACTGTATCGATTTTTTCAAGGTCTTTTAATATCATTTATTTACCTCATCCAGGAAGTAGTCCTCAAGCATCTTCAGTTTGTCTGAACTGTTAGGAGAAGGTATTATCCCCTGACTGCTCTTTGTAGTCTGTCTTTTTTTCTCGTTATGCATCTCATCCAGACGGCTGATATCCGAGAAACTGTGTACATTATTTTTGAACCAGTTTTCCAGTATACCATTAACGTAAGGAAATGTCACATCATTTGGTTTTTGTGCGATGGCTCTGTTGCATGCCTCAAGTATTATAGCTTCTGTAAAACCAAACTCATTTGTCCATTTATCGATATATTTTTTCTCAGCCGGAACAGGAGAGAAACGGCTCGTTATACCCATGGATTTAAGTATCTTGCTGTAAAATGTAAGATATCTGGCGGAATACTCTGCGGCATCCTCTCTGTTGTCTATTCCTTCTTCATACCAGTTTCTGGCTACCTTTTCTATATAATTAAATGAAGTCTTTTTAACCTCAGCACAGTACTCAAGCAGATACTCGGCCAGGTCGAAGGAGAAACCAAGCTGATCCTTTATATATATGATCGAGTTGATGTCCTTCTGTGTCAGCTGATGCTGGCAGTATGCAGTTGCCTCCTGAACCAGATCCTCTATCTCGGGGTCTCTCATATAGGTTGCGAGCTGCTTAGGTGTAGGCTGCTTCTTTCTCGGTGCCTTTGGTGCTTCCTCAATTTCTTCAATACTTTCTTCATCTGCTTCGGAAGTTTTTTTCTGAGCCTTGTCAGAATTTGAAGTAAGCGCAAGACTGAAGTCAACTATCTTCAGATCATTAAGATCTGTAGCAGGCTTCTTCAGATTAAGAAGAACTATCCCCGTAACCTCGCCGCCTTCATTATAACTGAGGCTGATTGCATCAGCCTTGATCCAGTACTTAATGCCGCGGCATACATCACTTTCAGTGCAGTTCAGATGATCTGCTATATCTCTTACAGTTATAGGCTTTCTCGTTGTACAAAGCATAGCCAGGTACAGATAAAGCTTCACAAAATCCCCGTTTGCATCAGTCATATAGTAGTCTATAAAAACATTAGAAATGCTTGTAAAATCAACCTCCTGGGAGGATACATTAATTGTTGCCATAACCCCTCATAAAACTCCGTTTTCTATACATATTTTTCGCTCATTTTTCATAGTGCTAATGCATTATAACAAGCACGGAAATGAAATGCAAACACCCGAAATCCCATAATGACATTTGTAAACCATGTGTGGAATATGTTGATAATGTTGATGAATTGGATGGCAGTTTAACATAGGACTAAAATAGGAGCTTATAGCAGATTTATAAGCTCCTTTTGTTAGTTGATAACTGATTCTCGGGTTATTAACATAAAGCCTTAAAAAAGTTGTGGAAACTGTTGATAAGTTGTCATGAAAGCAGCTCATCGCCCACAGTATCTATGTTTCCGGCACCCATAGTTATTAACATGTCATTGTTATTTGAATTATTTTTAAAATAATTTTTTATGTTACCAAAGTCTCCCAGATAGACTGCATCGCACCCGAGTTTTTTGAGTTCGTTTTCGAGATCTTTGGATGAAACGGTTCCGTCATCCTTCTCCCTTGCTGCGTAAATATCAGCAAGAAGAACATGGTCTGCGACTGAAAGAACTCTGGCAAAATCAGCAAGATGCGCCTTGGTTCTTGTATATGTATGTGGCTGGAATGCAACCCATAATGCGTTTTTCGCAACGGATCTTGCTACAGCAAGTGTTGCAGCTATCTCAGTAGGATGATGAGCATAATCATCAATAATTACGGCTCCGTTTTCAGTGGTTCCTTTATATTGGAAACGTCTGTCTGCACTGTGACAGAGTCTGAGACCTTCCTTTATATCATCAAGACTTATTCCAATTGAAAGTGATGCGGCGATAGCTGAAAGTGAATTGATGGCATTATGCTCGCCGGTAACAGAGAGCTGTACCTCGCCCTTATTCTCACCGTCTATATAAAGTGTATAGGTAGCATTACCGAATTCATTAAGATGTATATCCTTTGCAACAAAGTTGTTATCATCGCCTTTTCCGAAGGTGACGATATGTATGTCTCTATCCTTGACTGCGTCAACAATCTGGTTCTTATATTTCATATCCCCATTAACGATAAGAGTCCCGCCGTCCAGAGTCTTAGTTGCAAATGTAGCAAAGGATGCTGCGATATTATCTATATTCTTGAAGAAATCCAGATGGTCATTATCCACATTCAGGATGATACTTACGAAGGACCTGAATTCGTGATAGCTGTTCGTATATTCGCAGGCCTCTGTTACAAAATAATCGGAAGAGCCTACGCGTATGTTTCCGTCAATCAGGTTCAGGTGACCGCCAATGGAAATAGTCGGATCGGTTTTTGCCTGCATCATAATATATGCCATCATAGATGTAGTTGTGGTCTTACCATGTGTTCCTGCAACAGATACACTATACTTATAGTTTGTCATGAGCTGTCCGAGGAACTGTGCTCTTGTCAGCATAGGTATCTCTCTTTTTACTGCCTCGGCATATTCTTCGTTATCAGGATGAATAGCTGCGGTATAAACCACGAAGTCTATATCATCGGTTATATTGGAAGCAACCTGTCCGATATATACTTTTATTCCGGCTTCCTGAAGTACCCTGGTGGTGTCAGATTCTTTCATGTCCGAACCGGATACGGTAAAGCCTTCCTTTCTGAGTATTTCCGCAAGACCACTCATGCTCACTCCGCCAATTCCGATGAAATGTGCGTGAGACGGTTTATTAAAATCTACCTTATACATTATGCTTTCCTTCTTTTTTGAATTATTTTACATTTCCTAAAAGCAAAAATGCTTCCATGAAACTACGTCATACATTCTATCACACATTAAATAGGTATTAAACATTATTTTGTGAAATGAAGATAGGTGTTTTTAATTATCTGAGGGATATAGACTTTAAAATATTAAAAATATTTTGAAAATTCTTGACATTCTAAACCAGAGGGGTACAATTAAGGAAGTTATTTCAGTATGGAAATCATTTGAAAACAAAGGAGATTATTGTTATGGCAAAGAAGGATATCGATTGGGGAGGCATCGGATTTGGTTATATGGAGACTGATGCCAGCTATGTTTCAAACTTTAAGGATGGAAAGTGGGATGATGGAATAATCACTCCTGATCATACTATTACTATGAGTGAGTGTGCATGTGTACTTCATTATTCACAGTCATGTTTTGAGGGACTTAAGGCTTACGAGACAGAGGATGGACATATCGTTACATTTCGTCCTGACTTAAACGCTCAGAGAATGATGGACACCTGTGAGAGACTTGAGATGGCTGTTTTCCCTAAGGAGAGATTTCTTGATGCAGTTGATAAGGTTGTTCTTGCAAATGAGGACTGGGTTCCTCCTTTCGGAAGCGGAGCAACTCTTTATATAAGACCTTTAATGTTTGGTTCAAATGAGGTTATCGGTGTTAAGCCGGCTGATGAGTATCAGTTCAGAATTCTTGTTACACCTGTTGGTCCTTACTTCAAGGGCGGTGCTAAGGCTATCACAATCAGAATCAGTGATTTCGACAGAGCAGCTCCTCGCGGAACAGGACATATCAAGGCAGGACTTAACTATGCTATGTCACTTCATGCAATAGTTGATGCACATAAGAAGGGCTTTGATGAGAACCTTTACCTCGACCCTGCAAGCAGAACTAAGATCGAGGAGACAGGTGGTGCAAATGTTATCTTTATTAAAGACAACAAGTTCATTACACCTAAGTCAAACAGTATACTTCCATCAGTAACAAGAAGATCACTTGAGGTTGTTGCTAAGGATTACCTTGGAATGGAAGTTGAGGAGAGAGAAGTATTCCTTGATGAAGTATCTTCATTCGAAGAGTGTGGACTCTGCGGAACAGCAGCTGTTATCTCACCTGTTAGAGCTATAAACGATCACGGAAACGAGATCGTATTCCCAGGCAGTGCAAACGGCGAGGTTGGTCCAAAGATCAAGAAACTCTACGATACACTTACAGGAATTCAGATGTGCAAGATCGAAGCACCTGAAGGATGGGTACACGTAATCAAATAAATGAATGAATTTAGAGTGTCGAGTTTTCGGCACTCTTTTTTATTTTATATGAGAGGCGTGATTTAACTCACAAAACAATTATGATTTCTTGACAAAATACTCTCTTGCACGTATTATTTAAATAATTATGATATAAAGGATATTGGTATGAAAAACGCATTTTCTCCAAAAGTTTTTTTCAGGTATATAGCACTTATGATGGTGACAGTTTTTATGCTGTCATCTCTTACTGCATGCTCAAATGAGCAGGAGGTTAAGTCGGAGGGGATGACAATAACTCTTAATAAGAGTTATAAAGAGTCTACGCTTGCCAATGCCACCTGGTATTATACGAGTCCGGATGGACTTGCAATGGGCATAAAGTCTCTTAAAAATGATGTGGAAAAAAGCGGACTTGAGGTTAATTCTCCACTTGATTATGCTGAAGCCTATATAAGGGCGAACAACATACCCGGAAAACCGAAGATCAAGGGTAAGGGAAAATATATATATTTTGAACATACCAGAAAAGTTTCCGGTACAGAATATAAGTACCTCACATGCATATATGATCAGTATGATTCATACTGGGTAGTAACATTTGCGTGCTACAAAGCTTTATATAATGACTATAAAATGGACTTTTTTGAGTCTGCTGATTCGGTGGTGTTCGATGAGTGATAAATCTAATGAACGTTTTCTTCAGAATCGTTTTATCTTATCAGAACTTGTAAAAAAAGGAATACGTCTGAAATACAGAAGGTCCTATCTCGGAATACTCTGGTCGCTTTTGGAACCGCTTCTTACGATGATTGTTCTGACTATAGTATTCGGAACCCTTATGGGTGAGCACGATAAGGCCTTTCCTGTTTATATACTTTCGGGAAGACTTCTCTATGGCTTCTATGCTCAGTCTACAACGGCGGCACTTAAGTCTATCAGGGCTAATAGCTCGATAATTAAAAAGGTATATGTGCCGAAGATTCTGTATCCATTATCATCTATTTTATTTAATTATATTATTTTTCTGATATCACTGGTGGTACTCGCACTGGTTTCTGTTGTGCTGGGAGTTTATCCTACATTTTATCTGGTGCAGATATTTATACCGCTTATTGTGTTGCTTATGCTTTCACTTGGGTGTGGGCTTATACTTTCGACCATTGGTGTATTCTTCAGAGATATGGAATATCTGTGGACTGTTGCGCTGATGCTGATCATGTACACCTGTGCGATATTCTACAAACCGGGTAAGCTGCTGGGAAGCAAGTGGTCATTTGTTCTGAGAGGAAACCCACTTTACTGTGTTATAGATAATTTCAGAAGTGCAATCTTCGGAGAAGCTATGAATATGAATTATCTCTTATATGCAACGGTATTCAGTGTGCTCTCAATCCTGATAGGCTACCTGGCATTTAAGAGAAAAGAAGATAAATTTATTTTGGAGATATAGTGAGGAACCTATGGCGGAAACGGTTTTAAGGGTTGAAAATGTAAGCATGAAGTTCAACCTTAGTAAAGAAAAACATGATTCGTTAAAGGAATACTTTATTGCCATGCTCAGAAGACAGTTACAGTACAACGAGTTCTGGGCTCTTAGTGATGTTTCTTTTGAGCTTGAAAGAGGCGACAGACTCGGGATATTAGGATTTAACGGTGCCGGAAAGTCAACGCTCCTAAAAGTGATTGCAGGAGTATTTAAGCCTACTATCGGTACTGTTGAAAGAGATGGCGTGCTTGCACCTCTTATTGAGCTGGGTGCAGGCTTTGACCCGCAGTATACAGGAATGGAGAACATCTATCTGTATGGAGCATGTCTGGGATACAGTCATAAGTTTATAGATGAGAAGCTGGACCAGATTATAGATTTTTCAGAGCTTAAGGATTTTATCGATGTTCCTCTTAAGAATTATTCTTCGGGAATGAAGGCCAGACTCGGATTTGCAATTGCTACTATAGTTGAGCCTGATATGCTGATCCTGGATGAGGTGCTTTCAGTTGGAGATGCGAAGTTCAAAAAGAAGAGCGAGAATAAGCTCATGTCACTTCTAGATAAGAACGTGACTGTACTTTTTGTTTCTCACAACACAGAACAGGTCAGAAAACTCTGTAACAAAGCTATCATTCTTGAAAAGGGTAAAATGATAGCCAGTGGCGGTGTTAAAGAGGTTACAGAGAAGTATGAAGCACTTGTCGGAAAATAATAATAATGTTATTATGTCGTATAGATGTTTTTAAAAGTCAATAAAGGATGGGGATAGATATGGCTTTTTTTGAATTATTGAAGGTAATACTGATCGGCGTGGTTGAGGGAGTGACGGAGTGGCTTCCTATTAGCAGTACCGGACATATGCTTCTTTTGGACCAGGTTATAAAGCTTAAATCCAGTCCTGAATTCAAAGAGATGTTTTTTGTTGTGATTCAGCTGGGTGCAATCCTGGCGGTTATTTATATTTACTGGGATAAGCTGTGGCCTTTCAGAATAGTAAAACCTGAAAGAGAGGGGCAGCGAAACAGGAAGAATAAAAAAAGTGCTAAGTGGAAGAATGAATATCGATTCGGCAGCATCGGAGTTAGTCGTGTTATCATAAATCTCTGGACCAAGGTTATCGTGGCAACACTTCCGGCTGCAGTGCTCGGACTTCTTCTGGATGACTGGATGGATAAGTATGCACATACAGCAGGAGTTATAGCTATAGCTCTTATAGTATATGGTGCACTTTTCATTCTTGTTGAGGATAGAAATGCCAAAAGAACACCTAGGATAACAAAACTTGGACAGATTACATATCTTGATGCTATCAAGCTCGGATTATTCCAGACACTTGCAATCGTACCCGGAACATCCAGATCCGGAGCGACTATAGTAGGTGGTCTGACGATGGGATTTTCCAGAAGAGTAGTAGCTGAGTTCTCATTCTTTATGGGAATTCCTATTATGTTCGGATGGAGTGTGATCAAGCTTATAAAATTTGGCTTCCATTATTCAGTTCTTGAATTCTTTGAACTGATATTCGGAATGGTAGTTGCATTTGTTGTATCTGTAATAGTTATTAATTTCCTGATGGGATATATCAAGAAGAACAACTTCAAGATATTCGGATACTACAGAATTGCTCTCGGTCTTGTGGTAATTATTATATTTGCCATAAAGGGTCTTATGAGCTAATATGCATATTATGACAGGATGGAATATGGTGATCAGATTAGACAAATATTTAGCTGATTCAGGTTACGGGACAAGGAGCGAAGTTCGCTCCTTTCTTCGTATAGGAAGGGTCAGTGTAAATGGAGTAGCTGAAAAAAACGGTGCGAGAAAGGTTGATCCGGAACAGGATAGAGTCATGGTGGATCAAGAGATAGTAAGTCACGTCAGTTTCGAGTACTACATGCTCCATAAACCTTCAGGTATCATAAGTGCATCGAAAGATAAGACCGAGAAAACCGTGGTGGATCTGATAAAGTCAAAGAAGAGAAGAGACCTCTTTCCGGTTGGCCGTCTGGACAGGGATACTGAGGGGCTTCTGATCATTACAAACGATGGTGATATGGCACACAAGCTTTTGTCACCTAAAAAGCACGTAGAGAAAACATATGCAGCAATTGTTTCGGGAGTGTTTCCCGAAAATGCAGTTGAAGAATTTGAGCACGGGATAGATATCGGGGATGACAAGCTGACGAAGCCTGCGAAGTTCTCATTTTCTGTATCGACATGGGATATATATCTGAAGGAGATGTATGATTCTCTGTCGGAAGAAAGAGAAGACCTGACCGTTTGTGAGGTTCGAATAACCGAAGGAAGATTTCATGAGATAAAAAGGATGTTTGAGGCACTTGGATTAAAAGTCGAATATCTGAAACGGTACAGTATGGGGAGCATAAAACTTGATGCGAAACTGTCTCCGGGGGAATACAGGGAGTTAACTGAAGAGGAGATAGAGCTTCTTGCATCTTCTATATAAATAAAGTGAGGAAATATATGAAGAGTAATAAAAGCGTAATCAGTTCAGTTATAAATAATGGAAGAAAAGCCAAGAGGAATCTTGATCTATATTCAAGAGATGCAATCAGGGTGTCTGAGCAGTCGCTGCTATCTATTATTTCTGATAATAAAGATACCGAGTTCGGAAGAAAGCATGGATTTGCTTCTATAAAAAGCATCGAAGATTATAAGGCCAATGTTCCTATTTCAAACTATGATGATTACGAACCGGCAATAAGGAGAATAATGGAGAGAGGGGAGGAAGGAATTCTCTCGGCTTATCCGTTATCATATTTTGCCAGAACATCGGGAAGCATGGGGGTGCCTAAGTATATCCCTGTTTCAACGAAAGATGTAGCAAGATATACCAGGTATTCTACAGAACTGCTTTTGGCAGTTGCTGATGAGTATTACCGTAATACTACTGAGAAGGGACTCAAATGTGGCTATGGCATCAATCTCATAGATCTGTCCATAGATGAAACTGAGAGAGGTATCCCTACCGGCCCTATATCTGCAACACTTCTGGGGAATGTTAAGGACGTTTCGGATAATGTGTTTACTGTGCCGTGGGAGCTTATGCGACATGAGGAGCATCAGGATAACAAGTATATAATGGCGCGTTTTTCACTTGAAAAGCGTGATGTTACATTTATCTCAAGTACATTTATCACAGCTGTTGTAGACTTTATAGATTATATAAGAGACAATTGGGAGATGCTTTGTATGGATATCTATCATGGCAGGATAGATAAGAGCATAAAAATATCCGAAGAAAACCGTGAGAAGCTTGAGAGAATTATAAAGCCGAATCCAAAGAGGGCGAAGGAAATCTCAAAGGAGATGAAGAAGGGAAGTTTCGAGATAGTGCCTCGTCTCTGGCCTGATATACAGTTTATAGCCGGAGTGGGAACGGGAAGCTTTATGACCTATTTCAAGAAGATGTATATGTATGCCGGAAAGAAGGTTCCGTTTAACAATCTGGTATATGCTGCTTCGGAAGGGGCTTTTGCTGCTGCCAGAAGGATGGGAGACAGTTCATATGTGCTTATTCCCGAAGGTGGCTTCTATGAGTTTATTCCGGTGGAAAGTAAGGATGATACTACTCTTACTATAGATCAGGTAGAGCAGGGGATGGATTATCAGGTGGTGATAACAAATCTCTCAGGACTTTACAGGTACAAGATCGGAGATGTGATCAGAGTTACCGGCTTCTATAATGAAGCACCTATGGTCAAATTTATGAATCGGGCAAATCGAGGTCTGTCTCTTGCAGGAGAAAACATAAGCGTGGATGATATCAGATGGTGTATCGAGCATTTTATGAGAGATACCGGACTTATGGTTATAGACTTCAGTCTCTACGCAAATACAAATGAAAAACCTGTTTGTTACGATATATATATGGAGTTTGATGAGAAGCTTTCGGAAAAGGATATAAAGGATTGTCGTGAGATTCTGGAGTCAAGGATGATGCAGTCCAATCTGGTATATGGAAATAAACTTCGTCTTGGACAGATCGGTCCGCTCAGGCTGATTCCGCTTCAGAGTCAGACGTATCAGCTATATAGAGATATGCAGATAATGCAGGGGGCTTCGCCTAACCAGCTGAAGCCGGTAAATATTCTGGATACCCCTATGAAGCATAAGTTCTTTGATGCACTTCGTGATGATATATGATCATCATAAAAAAACACTTGACGAGGGCTGAAAAACTATGGTATTCTAACCATTGCGTTTCTGTACGCACTTCTTTTGGTGTGCAAAAACAGTAATCCCAACTGACACCGAAGGTTTACCCTATTTACGTATAGAAACTATAACATTTTTATAGTAAGTATATGGAGGTGGCGACTAATGCGCGTTAAGATAACACTTGCATGTCAGGAATGCAAACAGCGTAACTACAATATGACAAAGGAAAAGAAGCTTCACCCAGACAGGATGGAGACAAAGAAGTATTGTAGATTCTGCAAGAAGCACACAATGCACAAGGAAACCAAATAATTTCATTTAGTCAGAGGAGAAAGATATGTCAGATAAGAAAGAGACATCACCTGCTCTCAAAAGAAGCTGGTTTCAGGGACTGAAACAGGAATTTAAGAAGATAACATGGCCCGGAAAAAAGCAGCTGGCAAGAGAGACAACTGTTGTTCTTGTTGTAGCCATAATTGTAGGCTCAGTGATCACTGTTGTTGATTGGCTTCTTGGGCTCGGACTCGACTTCTTATGGTAGGTGGTGATACTATGGCAGATGAAAAGAATATAGATATAGAAGAAGAACTTACAGAGGGAACAGCTGCAGAAGAAACTGCTTCTGATGAGGTTTCAGCTGAGGCTGCAGAGGAAGTAGCAGAACAGCCGGTTCAGAAGTCTGCAAACATCAAGCAGCAGGGCGATAATGAGCCCCATTGGTATGTTGTTCATACTTATTCCGGATATGAGGAAAAGGTTAAGAAGGATATCCTTAAAACCATAGAGAACAGACGCCTTCAGGATCAGATGTTCGAGGTTATGGTTCCACTTCAGGATGTTACTGAGGTGAGAAAGGGTGTTAAGAAGACCGTTTCCAAGAAGATATTCCCGGGATATGTTCTTGTTCATATGATAAAAAATGACGTTACATGGTATGTTGTTCGTAACACCAGAGGTGTAACGGGATTCGTTGGCCCCGGATCTGAGCCTGTACCTCTTACAGATGCAGAGATGATCAGACTCGGAGTAAGAACAACAGATATAGAGATAGATGTTGAGGTTGGTGATTCAATCAAGGTTATTGCCGGTGCCTGGGAGGGTACTGTAGGAAATATCAAGACCATCAGCAAGACTAAGCAGTCTGTTACTATCGATATAGATATCTTCGGTCGTTCAACAGATGTTGAGATAAGCTTGGGCGACATACAGAAACTTTAATTTAGGTATTTATCCGGTTTAACCTGACCGGGTTTATATAAAGTGGAAGGAGTCCTTGAAGGATTCCGCGATTTACCACGAGAGGAGGAATATAAAAATGGCTAAGAAAGTCAAAGGTTACATCAAGTTACAGATACCTGCAGGAAAGGCAACTCCGGCACCACCAGTTGGACCAGCACTTGGTCAGCACGGTGTAAATATCGTAGACTTCACAAAGCAGTTTAACGATAGAACAGCTAACATGGAAGATGTTATCCCTGTAGTTATCACAGTTTATGCTGATAGTTCTTTCAGCTTTATTACCAAGACACCTCCTGCAGCGGTTCTTATAAAGAAGGCAGCAGGACTTCAGAAGGCTTCTGGAGAACCTAACAAGAAGAAGGTTGGAAAGATCACTAAGGAACAGGTTCAGAAGATTGCAGAGACTAAGATGCCTGATCTTAATGCATCATCTATCGAGTCTGCAATGAGCATGATAGCCGGTACAGCTCGTTCAATGGGCATAGAAGTAGTTGACTAAATTCGGAGGTAATGAAGATGAAAAAAGGTAAGAGATATTTAGAGGCTGCTAAGCTTGTTGACAAGAGCAAGCTCTATGACCTTGAGGAAGCAGCTGAGATAATTAAGAAGACAGCAAGCGCTAAGTTTGATGAGACTGTAGAAGCTCATCTCAAGCTCGGTGTTGATGGTCGTCATGCAGATCAGCAGGTTCGTGGTGCGGTTGTACTCCCTCACGGAACAGGTAAGGAAGTTAAGGTTCTTGTATTTGCTAAGGGCGACAAGGTTGACGAGGCTCTTAATGCCGGTGCAGATTATGCAGGTGGTGAGGAACTCGTTCCAAAGATTCAGAATGATGGATGGCTTGATTTCGACGTCGTTATCGCTACACCTGATATGATGGGTGTTGTTGGACGTCTTGGTCGTGTACTTGGACCTAAGGGACTTATGCCAAATCCTAAGGCAGGTACAGTTACACCTGATGTAGTTAAAGCTATTGCTGATGTTAAAGCCGGTAAGATCGAGTACAGACTTGATAAGGCAAACATTATCCACGTTCCAGTAGGAAAGGCTTCTTTCACAACAGAGCAGATAGTTGATAACTATAAGGCTCTTATGGAAGCTGTAGTTAAGGCTAAGCCATCAAGTGCAAAGGGACAGTATCTGAAGAGCGTAACAATCGCTTCTACAATGGGTCCTGGACTTAAGCTTAACCCTATCAGATTTACAGGTCAGCAGGCTGACTAATTATATCTGAATCAGTTATATCTGACAAAATAATAACGGCGCAGAACATTATGATTGTTCTGTGCCGTCTTTTTTGTCATTTGATATTTTAAAATGAAGTATTCATCGTGGCTTTTATCAGATTGAATACCTGCTCGCTGGTAGCACTCAGATTGACCATTGCCTTGGCAGCTTCTGTGGCATCAGCTTCTGTTTCCGGTCTCCTGAGGATAGGGAAGTAGGCATCAACATCCGGAAGCTTATCTCCATCAAATGCAGGGGCTACGGCGCCCACAAGTGATATGACTGTTTTTCCGAACTGTTTGGCAATTCCTGCAATACCGACGGGTGCTTTTCCGTTTTTTGTCTGATTGTCCAGAGTTCCCTCTCCGGTAACAATGATATCGGCTTCTTTTATATATTTGAGCAGATTTGTTTCTTCAATAACTATCTTGTTTCCTTTTTCAAGTGAACCATTAAGAAAATGTTTGAAAGCGAAGCCCAGTCCTCCGGCTGCACCCATTCCGGGCTCGGTAGAATCTATCTCGGTGCCCAGCTTGCAGGAAAGTGTTGAAACAAACTGTTCAAACCATTTATCCATCACCTGAATCTCAGACTGGAAGAGTCCCTTCTGTGGTCCGTATATATGTGATGCTCCATTTTCACCGGTGAGAGGATTGTTTACGTCACATGCGATACGGAAATTAGATTCTTTTATTAGCGGATTCATGTCATTCATATCGATGTTGTATATAAACTCCAGATCGCTTCCGGTGAGATACGCTGCGTCCTTTCCGACTATTGTTCCGGTGGAATCATAGAATTTGACTCCCAGCGCCTGAAGCATTCCTATGCCCAGATCGTTGGTGGCGCTTCCACCCAGACCTATGATAAAACCTCTGCAGCCTCTCGATAAAGCATCGTTGATCAGCTCACCTACACCGTAGGTTGTTGTTTTAAAAGGATCCTTCTCGTTGTCGGAAATAAGTGTGATTCCTGCAGCTGAGGCTATCTCTATAATGGCAGTTTTAATACCTTCATCATTATCAATTATTCCGTATTCTGCATTAACTTTTCTGCCGAGAGGTCCTATGACATCAAGTTTTATGAATTCGCCACCGCAGCCCATTGTTACTGCTCTGGCAGTTCCTTCGCCACCGTCGGCAAGAGGCCTGACTATATATCTGGCATCAGGGATGGCACGAATCAGTCCCTTTGCCGCAGCTTCGCCGCATTCAAGAGAACTCAGGCATCCCTTCATTGAATCCATAGCAAATACTACTTTCATCTTGTCCCCCGTGTTAAAAATTGGTTTGTAATATTTTATAACTATATCTATTCAATAGCAAAGTTATCAAGATGTCAAGAAAAAGCTATAATAATTAAGTATATGTTATTAAAGTGAAGTGTATGTGGATGGGGTTGAAAAATATAGATTTTTATTGTATTATATGACAATTAGTTTGGATTGAAAGGAGACTTTTATGAGACGAATAACTGCAAAAGTTTTAGTGGCACTCATGGTCATGTCCTCTTTGGGAAGCTTTGATTCATATGCTGCAGGAGCAGGAACCGTATCAGATGAAAATATAGCATCAGGCACTGATGCAGAGCTGCAACAGTCTGAAGAAACTATGATTCAGGACGTAAAAGAAGAGGAAGGTGAGGAGGAAGAGGAGGAAGAGGAAATCCTCATTCCTATAAGCGAAGAGACTACTGAAACATATGAAGAAAGAACTGAGGACAGGATTCACTATATCAAGCTGAATGGTAATTATACTCAGAGCAGTGATGCTATCCTTATAGAGAGTAATGGTCATTTCGGACTTATAGATACATCAAACAAGTCCGGAGATACACAGTATGGTATCCCGATTGACAGATCAGCATCAGGCGCTGCTGTGCTTGACTATCTGTGTGAATTAGGTGTTACGCACCTTGATTTTATACTTGCTACTCATGCACATTCTGATCATATCGGTGGTATACCGGAGATTGCACAGTTTCTCTTAAAAACCGATATAACCACTGTTGAAGAGTATCAGCCTATAAATATTGATGTTACTGTTACTGATGAAAATGGAAAACCGGTTAATCCTTCTACTCTTAAGGAGGATGGAGGCGAAGGCGGAGATGAGCCTGAGCCTGAACCTGAACCGGTTGAGGGAGAGCGTCCTCTGGTTGATGAGAATACAACATATATCTATAAGAGCTTTACTCCGAATGCTTCAGAGTCTGAGTGGGAAAATGAGAAGTATTATGATGATGCAGACAAGGCTATGGCAATTGCAAACAAGCTCGTTGTAAACAATCCGACAGATGAGGCTATGAACTTTATCGGAGCTGTATCCAGCAAGAATCCATCTGATAATTATGAGGATACGATTAGCTTCAAATTTGGAGATATGGATATATCTCTATATAATCTGTATTCAAGATCTAATACAAATGAAAATGCAAACTCAATACTTACTTACATCGAGAAGAGTGGTGTTAAAACAGTTCTTCTTGCTGATATAGATGTTTATGACAGCATCGAACAGCGTCTTGCTACCGTTATTACAAAGCAGCATGGCAAGGTTGATGTTATGAAGGTGGGACATCATGGATTTGAGCGTTCCACAAGTAAGGAATTGATTGACATACTTGGTGCTAAATATGCTGTTATCCAGACAGCCAATCAATTTCTTAATCTTTATTGTCCGTTCTATGGATATATGAAGCAGAAGGGAATGAATGTATACAGAAATCTGGATCAGCCCGGACTTTCAGTGATTCAGGATATGACTGAAAACCTGAGCTTCGGAAATGGTGATTCAGCTGAGATAACTCCGATTGAAGCATATAAGTGTGAGAAGGTTACAACCTATCAGATAGAGGGTGACGATACTCAGTACAAGATTATAACTGAAACTACTGTTATCATGAGAGAACATTCAGTTGTATCAAGCTCACTTGCGACTGACTGGGTTCAGACAGGAGGCATCAAGAACTGGGCGAAGTGGTATAAGGACTGGGATGAGTATGACTGGGTATTTGTTCAGGAAGATGGTTCTCTTGTAAAGGGTTGGAAGACAATAAATAATGCGGATTACTTTTTTAATGATGATGGAATTCTTCAGACCGGATGGATTAAGAGAAACGGAAAGGATGTTTATCTGATTCCTGAGGATTACAATGACTGGAAGATGGGTTCCATGATCAAGGGTTGGTACAAGATGAAGGGCGATAAAAAAACCTGGTGGTATTTTGGCCCTGATGGATCTAAGTTTAATGGCTGGCTCAACAATAATGGTGACTGGTACTACATAATAGATGGTAAGATGTTTGCCGGTGGAGTTAAGAATATCGGCGGAAACGATTACCGTTTTGATTCAAATGGTAAGCTGATGACCGGTTGGGTTAAGATCGATGGAAAGCAGTATTACTTTGATCCAGATGGAAAGATCCATCGCGGATGGATACAGAGCGGTTCCAAGTGGTACTACACAGATAAGGACGGCAAGGTCGTAACCGGCTCCTACAACTGTGGCGGCAAGACGTATATATTTGACGGAAATGGTGTTATGTCCGGTGGAAGAGGCTGGGTAGAAGCCAATGGTAAATGGTACTATTCATACGAGGACGGAACAGCTTATACAGGCTGGGTCAGCGGTCAGGCCGGATGGTATTATATAAACAGTGACGGCTCTATGGCGACCAAGCTGTGGGTTAACTCAGGTGGATGGTATTACATAAACCAGTGGGGACTTATGGCTACCGGCTGGGTAGAGGATGGAAAAACATGGTACTGCATGGATGACAGTGGACTGATGAGAACCGGCTGGGTAGAGTCAGTAAGCGGATGGTACTATATGAATCCATCAGGTGCTATGGCTACCGGCTGGGTAAATGATGGTGGTACCTGGTACTTTATGAAGGACAGTGGCGCTATGGCTACCGGTTGGGTACAGAGCGGTGTTATATGGTATTACATGAATCCATCAGGAACTATGGTAACCGGAAGTCATACGATAGATGGCAAGAATTACACATTTAATGGTGATGGAGCTTTGTTATAGAATATGAGTAAAAAACCATTTGCAGTAGTAACTGGTGCCAGTAGCGGAATAGGCTTCGAGATAGCAAAGCAGCTGTCGAAAAGAGGCTACAGAATCGTGCTGGTAGCAAGAAGAGAAAAGAAGCTTGAGAAGGTAAGTCAGATACTCGGAACTGAAAGTATCATTATCACTGCGGATCTTTCGAAAAGAGAAGAATGCGTCAGACTTATGGAAGAGACCAGGGATCTTGACATAGAGGTATTTGTAAACAATGCCGGTTTTGGTGATTGCGGAAGGTTCTATAGTACTGATATCAGCAAGGAACTCGAAATGATTGATGTCAATGTCACGGCAGTTCATGTGCTTACCAAGCTAATGCTTCACAGATTAAAACAGAGGACAAGCGGAGGATACATCCTGAATGTTGCTTCCTCCGCAGGACTTTTCCCGGCGGGACCTTATATGGCTACATACTATGCAAGCAAGGCATATGTTACCAGTCTGACAAGTGCGGTAGCAAGAGAGCTTAAGGATGAGCAGAGTGATATATATGTAGGGGCGCTTTGTCCGGGGCCTGTAGATACACATTTTAATGATGTGGCAAATGTAGAGTTTTCGCTTAAGGGTATAAGTGCAAAGAAATGTGCTATATATGCCGTAAATCAGATGTTTAAACGTAAGACCATCATAGTTCCGACGTTAAGAATGAAGATGGCGATTTTTGCAAAAAGAATTCTTCCGAGAGAAACTATGGTTTCTATCACAGGAAGGCAGCAGAAGAAAAAGAGAGGATACTGAAAAACAGTATCCTCTTTTTCGTTCGCGCGCCATGGGCGC
>DGHK01000028.1:0-140 GCA_002392655.1 Lachnospiraceae bacterium UBA3850
CCTTTCAGCTGATGCATTTGGAGTACTTCCTCCAGTATCAATCCTTACACCAGAGCAGACACAGTATTACTTCCTTTCAGGATTTACTGCTAAGCTTGCAGGTACAGAGAGAGGAATCACAGAGCCAACACCTACATTCT
>DGHK01000028.1:260-66028 GCA_002392655.1 Lachnospiraceae bacterium UBA3850
CTCGTTAAGAAGATGCAGAAGAGCGGAGCTAAGGCTTACCTCGTAAACACAGGATGGAATGGAACAGGAAAGCGTATCTCAATCAAGGATACTCGTGGAATCATCGATGCTATCCTTAACGGTGATGTTAACAAGGCTGAGACAAAGAAGATCCCATTCTTCGATTTCGAAGTACCTACATCACTTCCTGGAGTTGATCCTGCAATCCTTGATCCTCGTGATACATACGCTGATGCTTCTGAGTGGGAAGTAAAGGCTAAGGATCTTGCTGAGAGATTCGTAAAGAACTTCAAGAAGTATGAGACAAATGAGGCAGGAAAGGCACTTGTTGCTGCAGGTCCTCAGCTGTAAGAAAAAAATAATAAATGAAATGTTAATCCCCCGGTTCAATGTGCCGGGGGATTTTTTTCGTTTCAAGAATAATGATATTTTTTTTTGAAAAAATGCTTGAAAAATACAAATATAAATGATATTCTAATGATAGAAAAATGATATCAATAATATATCATTTAAATAATAGAAGGGAGAAGGGGAAAATGAGTGGTAAAGTATTTAAAACGAAAATGCTGACTTTAGATGAGATGAAGCTTATTCGAAAGAGACTTAATATTTCCTATGAGGAGATTGCGAAGAAGTCTGGGGTTTCAATTAGTTCAGTTCAGAAGATTTTTGGCTCCGGTAATTCAGATAAGACCAAAGCTCCTAATCCAAGGCATAGCACTATCGTAAAACTAAATCAGGCATTTGGAATACTGGAGCAGTTTCATGGACTAGTGTTAGGTGACGATGATGATGAATCTGATAATTATCATTATAACATCAAAACGCCACAGTATATGGTGAGTGATGTTAAGCCAAGTTATAATCTATATGGCAAGGGAAAAATTGTGGCAGGAGGAAGTACTCCAGTCTTCACAAACAGCGGATATACGTATGAGGATTATCTTGCACTTGATCTGCCTGAGGGGAAGCAGGTTGAGATAATAGATGGCGTTATCTATGATATGGCAGCTCCGAGTCCGACACATCAGGCGATTTTGGGTTATCTGTCTAGCTACCTTTCAAATGAACTTAGAAAAAGAAAGAGAAAATGTCTTGTCTTTTTTGCTCCTTTTGATGTTAGACTTGATTTTAGCGACGGACCAACAACGGTTGTTCAGCCTGATATCTTTATTAAATGCTCTCAGGATCAAAGAACAGATGAAAAAGGAGAAGAACTGCCCTGGGTTCCAAGGTTTGTAATAGAGGTGGTATCTCCATCATCACGCAATAAAGATATGTTTATTAAAAACAAGAAGTATAACGAGTCGGGTGTGGTTGAATATTGGCTGATAGATGATGAGAATAAACAGGTTCTAAAGTATAATTATATTAAATCCTCAACAGAACTTTTCACCTATGACGACAAGATAAAAATGGATATCTTTGATGGCGATATTGTCGTTGACATGAAGGAATTAAAAGAACATCTGGAGTTTTATGCAGATATTATAGGTTCGTAGTTAGAAAAATGATTACAAATATTAATTTTTGAAGTATTATAATGTTTGCAAATACTTTTTTTCACTATAATTTAGTGTTTGCAAATACTATTATCAAAAAAGGAGAGTTATGATATGGAAAAGGATGAATACTTTCTTATGGTAAATAATTCTCTTCGAAGAGTTCGCGATGTTTCTATGGATATAAAGCGATTTATGATTAACAAGATTAACTGGGATGACAGGCTCATAGCGATATGTGGTGCTAGGGGAACTGGAAAAACGACAATGATTCTTCAGCACATTAAAGAAAGATTTGGTTTAGATAATGATGAAGCAATTTATGTTTCTCTTGATAATCTCTGGTTTAAGACACATAGTATTATAGACCTTGTATGTAGAAGAACACTATAATAATGGAGGGACACATATATTTATTGATGAAGTGCATTATCAGAACGACTGGCAGCTTATACTTAAGAATATTTATGATGATAATCCGGATTTACACATCGTTTATATAGGTTCTTCGCTTCTGAAAATAGATTATGAAAGTGGTGATCTTTCGAGAAGGCAGATAACATATAAAATGCCGGGGTTGTCCTTTAGGGAGTATCTTCTGTTTGAGGGGGTTGGAGAATGGGATGCCATTTCCTCCAGGATATTTTAAAGAATCACGTGAAAATAACGAGTAGTATTACTGAAAATGTCAGAGTTTTAAAGTATTTTAATACATATCTTGAAAGTGGATATTATCCATTTTATAAAGAGGTACATAGTGGATACAACGTAAGGATTACACAGGTCATAAATCAAATACTTGAAAGTGATTACCCGGCGATAGAAAAAGTAAACTATTCTACTATTCATAAAATAAAGAAAATGCTATATATTCTTGCACAAAGCTGCCCGCAGACTCCTAATATGTCTGAGCTTTACGTTGAGCTTGAAACAGATAGAAACCAGGGAATGAAAATGTTATATGCTCTCGAGAGAGCAGATCTCCTTAATCTTCTCTCTTCATCAGCGCACAAATTAAGTAATATGTCTAGACCGGATAAAATCTATTGTGATAATACCAATATAATGTATTCGTTGACCGAAAGTATAAATCTCGGAACAGTAAGAGAAACATTTTTCTTAAACCAGTTTAAATCTGCGGGATATGATGTAGAGTATCCCAAGAAGGGAGATTTTCTAATTGATGGAAAATACCTTTTTGAAGTTGGTGGAAAAAAGAAAAGCTTTGATCAGATAAAAGACATTGATAATAGTTATATTGCATTTGACGATGTTGAGATTGGAAGAGGTAACAAAATACCTCTTTGGTTGTTTGGGTTTGTATACTAATAGGTAAATTAGTGGATTTAACCCTAGACCTTGTCTATATTGAATTGATGTAGTATAATACACCTCGTAAATCGGTGCGTGGCTCAGCTTGGTAGAGCACTGTGTTAGGGACGCAGGGGTCGCAGGTTCAAATCCTGTCGCACCGATACAAAAAAGACATACGCAAGTATGTCTTTTTTGTATCGGTCAGAAAGAATGAAAGTGCGACCTCATAGCGGACCGAACACCGTTAGAGTGACATGGGTATTACAATAAATGTCTCGTATTTTTCGTTTTTTGATACTTCATAGAATCCTTTATATTTTTTAACTGTGTTTCGGATGTTTTCAGTGCCATAGCCATGTTCTATATTGTTCTTATGGTTATTTATAGGGGCTACGGGATTTATAGAGTGGATAATAAACTTTTTGTTTTCATTCTCATAAATTTCTATAGAGAACGTTGCGTTTTCTATACCGGAAATACAGAGTTCGTTTAATCCATTGTCTAATAGGTTTCCTAAAATAATACATAAATCATAATCTTCAATGGGAACGTTGTTGGCATTAATATTAAGAGTAGGAGCAAACGTAATATTATTTTTTTCAAATAATAATTTGTAGTTTGTGAAAAAGGAGTCAATTACCAGATTTCCAGTGTTGTAGTATGCATATGTTGTTTCTAAATCTACTATTGCAGTTTTTATGTATTGTAGTAATGCTTCGTTTTCGTGGTTTTTTGTGTATTCCTGAATGACATAATAATGCTTTTTTGTGTCATGTATTATTTTTCTGGTATTCCTGTAAGAGGAGCTGAGTTGCTTATACTTTTCCTTTTGGAAATCAATTTCTTTTTCAAGAATAAGATTTTTACTTCTTATTTCATTTGCTGAAAAGGATTGTTGTAAAACAACTAGATTAACAATATTTAGTACTGAAAGGATTGATATTACAGTAATAATACTGTTTGGAATATGCGCGTAATTATCAGTGTTACTATTAAGTATATGAATTATCAAATAACTGCAAATAGGTGTAATTAATATTAGTATATTATACTTTATATCATATTGCTTAAGCTTTCTATTCCAAATGGAAATAAATAATAAAGCAAAAATAAGAATTATAATATTAACACAGAAGCTACCCATAAATAAGACTGCTTTATTTCTATGCTCCAGTATCTCAGGAAAAGAAATAGATACGATTATTGTAAAAAATATATCGGAAAAAGTGGTTATTGTCTGAAGAAGGATAGTAACAAGTATGCGTGATTTATTGTTGGTATCATAAAGTAGAGTCAGCAAAAATATGGATACGATTGAAATAGATGTGTTAATCAATGCAAATAAAGCTCCGGAATAATCTTCAAAAATAAATGAAGTAATATTAAGAGAAGCGTCGGCGACAATAAATGCAAGAACAAATAATGGTTTTGGAATATAAGTCTTTCGGCTTTTTAAAGTGTTGTTAAAGAAATACATTTCTGTAAAAATAGAAAAGCAAGAAGAAAAAATAGTTGTTAGTATCATCGTTTTACTCACCTTCTTAGTTTGATAATTTTGTTTATATACCAATGATTAAGGTTTTGCGCTTTGTCTCTGCTTATAGGGAAGGTAGATCCATCTGTAAGTGTAACATTTCTTTTGTATAAAAAATGGACATATTTTAGATTTATAATAATACCTCTGTAGCAGCAAATAAACCCGTAAGGTTCCAATCGCTCAATCCATTCTTTTATTATCCCTTTAGTGGCTATATCTTCTTTTGTTGTATGAAATCGTAGGTTTTTATCTTTAGAATTGGTTGATTCAATATACATTAAAGTGTTTAAGTGAACAACAACATTGATTCCGTTATTATTAACGATAACTATGTGGGAATTGTTTTTCTTCATGTGCTCTATTGAATCGTCTAATATTTGGAATATTTGTGACCTGTTAATTGGCTTTTGTAAGAAGAAATAAGGGTGTGCAGAAAAGCTTTCTTGCATATATTCCGGATAGTTACTGACAAAAACAATTAAAGACTCAGTGGTAAGTATTTTGATTTTTCTTGCTATTTCAATTCCGTTACAATTAGGCATCTCAATATCTATGAATATTATGTCATATGAGGCTCCGTTTTCGCAGGAGTGATATAAATCATTTCCGCTAATGAAAGGGAAAATCTCGATTTTAGTATCTATATCAAAAGAATAGCAGTTGATGTGGCTGCTTAGTTTTTCTATGTCTTTATTCTCGTCATCGCAAATGGCTATTTTATAGTTCATGGGTATTTCCGCCTTTCTTGTTTATTATAACACTAATTAACAGATCAAACGATAAAGAGGCGATACAAAACCATATAATACTTATGTAGTGGCTTTGTTTATTTTTCATGAATAAAACAAAAAGCACAGTGATTATGAAGCAAAAATGGATAGAGAGTTTTTTTAGTTTTCTTTTTTGATAACATGAAAGTCGTTTATTTTTGTGGTCAGTAGGTGCAAAACAAATAATCATAATAATAGATAAAGCAAACGAACAGATAATAATAAAATGGTCTATCATAATATTTTTTGATAAATTTATTGTCAATAAAAAATGAGTGTATGTAATTACTAGGCAGAGAAAATGATTGGGGGCATGAGAACCTCCAAATATTTTTTTGGAAGACATTGTGAATAAATAAAGAATACAGGCGAGTAACAGATTACTCATCAAACCATAAAGGATGATAAGGACGAAGTGAATTATATATTCGTTGAACTGCTTGAGTGCATAATAATAGTATTCTTTTTCTTGTTCGTGTATTTTATTGTTTTCTGACATATAGTCTAGAAATATTTTGATCATGGTTTCAAACCCTTAATTTATAGTATGAATCATTTATGACAGTATAAAACAATATATGATATAAATGGTTGTTTAAAGCATAAATGGTAATAAATAACGGATTAAGTGCAATTAATCCATTATTTATTACCATTTATCCAACTGTTCCACTATATTTTCAAACTCAGTGATATTATTAATTATCATATTGAGGGGAGACGCTAAAATGAAAAAAAGGATTAGAAGTATTATTCTTAGGGTAGGAACTGTGATTTGCTCACTTGCTATTTTTGCAGAGGTATTTTCTGTTGAAAGATGCAAAGGCATATGGTATCAACCTAAAGAACCAGATGGATATGTGGTTGTGTCAAATTTAAATAGCAATGTTGTTGCGTATGGATCGTATTGGAGATAGACACAAATAGTCTCGGATAGTATATAATAGAATTAGGAAGAGAATATATAATTGAGAGGGGTGTTTGATATGCTATTTAATAAAAATAAAAAAACTACAATGATTCTGGCGCTGGCTTTAATGATGGTATTAACAGTTTTTAAGCCATACATTGTTACTGAGGCTGCATATGTTCCTGCATCCGAGTACCATGTTAGTGATGAAGAATGGGCGAAGGCAAAAGAAGAGTTAAAAAAGAATAATCCAGATTGCACAGATGAAGAAATTGAATCCATGAGATCTGTATATGAATATGATCAGTGGAGCAGGCTTTATGGAGAACAAGTTAAGAATATAGAAGGGGTTCAGTATCTATATAATAAAGGAGATAAGGAATCTAATACATGGTTTAAGAATTCTAGGAATAAAGTAAAAACGGACGCCAGTGATTGGGTTTTATCTGATGAAAATGGAAGGCTTTATGTTGATTCATGGAAGCAGATTGAAGACAAATGGTACCATTTTGATAAAGATGGATATATGGATGTTAACTGGTACAAGGTAGATGATAATTGGTATTATTCTGATTCTGAAACGGGTGTGATGAGAGAAAACAGTTGGCTTCTTGGGGAAGATCATTTTTGGTATTATTTAAAATCTGATGGATCAATGGCTACCGAATGGATAAATGATGGAGGAACTTGGTATTTCCTTGATGCGAGTGGAGCTATGGCGATAGGCTGGCGACAGGTTGGAGAAAAGTGGTATTATCTGGATGTGTCTGGTGGAATGGTGATAGGTTGGTATCAGATTGGAGAAAAGTGGTATTACTTTGATACATCTGGTGGGATGGTTACTGGTAGCAAGAGTATAGGTGGTAGAACATATAAGTTTTCTGAGTCGGGCGAGTGGGATAATTGATAAAAAAACATGATGGCAGATGAGGTTTTGGCTTCATCTGCCAATTTTTTGTTAATGCTGTAAATGGTAAATTTCAAAGCCATAAAATCCTGAAATTATCTCAGAATTATGGCTTTTTTTCGTGTTTATCCCTTAACACAGGCCATAATTTTAGACTTTTTTGCAAGAATTATGGCTGCGCCGCCTCAAACGCTGCGCCGACTCAAACGCTGCGCCCGCATCGACCGCCTCGAAGAGCCAGTGCGGATGCAGCGCCTTAGTCAAGTCCGTATTGCGACTTGATGTGAAAAATAAATTTTTTTTGAAAAAAGTGATAGGTTTTATGTTTTTCCTCCGTAATATTAAGTGTAAGGAAAATAAAGAGCAAATAATGAAAAGGGCTGGGAATCCTCTTTAAAAAACTATATATATTTATCAGATGTAGTGTTACAATAGCATAGTCATTGGTCACTGCATTATTTGCTATCCATAGGAGAAATATATAGGGGTTCCAATATGATTAGTGAAAAGAATTTTATTAAAGAATTAAGAAAGCATAACGAGGATGCTCTTGAATTTGTAATCAAGAGATATGGAAATCTCCTGAAGGCAGAGATAAGAAAGACGCTTTATTCTTATCCTGATGAACAGGAGGAGTGCCTGTATGACGTGTTCATGAAGATATGGGAGCACATAGATAGTTTTGATGAAACCAGAAGCTCATTTCCGAACTGGGCTGTTGCACTTTCCAGGTATCGGGCTATCGACTATCTGAGAAAACATGCTAATAAAAATGAAGTATCACTGGATGGGCTTCTCGAAAATGGCGATGAGGTTTTATCAAATATTGAAGACTCGACTACAGATTTTACTGAAGAAATGGAAAAAGAAGCTGAGTTTAAGGAGGAAATGAATAAACTGCTAAGCTCTCTTTCGCCCGCTGATCGGGAACTTTTTATTAAGTACTATGTCGAAGAGATAAGCATGGAAGAGCTGGCTGAGTCAACCGGAAGATCAAAGGATTATATATATAACCGGCTTTCACGAGGGCGAAAGAAAATCAGAGAAGGGAGGGAGAAAAATGGATAAGAATATATACGATATGCTTAACGATATAAAGACTGATGCTGATGAACAGCTTGAAAACGGCAGCTTCGAAGAATTAAGCGAGTTTGAAACTAAAAAGATCATGTCCAAAATAACAGGATCTGATAATAATAAGAATTCTAAAAAATCCAATATAAAGAAATATATCCCTGCTATAGTAGGCATTGCTGCGGCTGCAGTTGTTGCTGTATCACTCTGGTTGTGGAAAGGTACTAATAAAGTCGACGATCCCTCAAATGGAGTTGTTGCAACAAATGATATAACGACTGAAGCTCCGACAGAGGTTGCTTCTGTCGAGGTAACAACCACTGATACAACAGAAACCAAGACGGATAATGAACATAAAACTGAGGAGGATACAACTCTTACAATAGAAAAACATAATTTTGAAGTAAAATGTGCATCAATGAACACCAAAACATTTGCATCAGGTGGTGACGCAAGCGTCGATTATGGATTTAATGTGCCTGTTTGGAAAACCTATGGTGTATGCGGTGATATATGCTTTACCAGCATGCTTTTCACAGTTGAAGGTGATGGAATAAAGGAAGTTCATGTATCCATCGATAAGTGTGATCTTTACAGACAGGATGCAACTGATGCTAATATTGATGAATTCCTTTATGGTGATTGCCCGATTGAAAAGCTGGGACTTGACGAGGTAACAGATACTAAAACATGGACCTTCTATGATCCGTTTGGAGAAATCGAAAGCGTTGATACAATTGAGGTTGTTGGAAAAGATTATTCCTGCGATTATTCAGCCGGAAGAAAATTCGGATTCTATATCTCTCCGGAAACAAGAAGATCGGTTGTTTCGGATGAGGACTTACCACCGGAAATAGATAGTGGTTGGTATTATGATGATAGAATCGTTGATCTGCTCCGTGATGCAAAGCTTACAATTGAAGTAACATATGAAGATGGTTCAACTGGAAAGAAAGTATATAATGTTCATCCGGGCTATCTTGAGTACTATACAATCGGCGATTTCTGTATTCCTACAACTACATTTGCAGCTGAAGGTGAGGACTCAACCTTCGGAATTGTACTTGAAGAAGTAAGTGAATAATGGTTTACAGGTTTGTCTGAATAAAAAAAAGAGCTCTATCCGATATCGATAGGGCTCTTCTTGTACTACGGAATAAGTATTCTTCTTCTGATCATGTCATCTGCCAGTTCTCTGATATCTATTGGATATCCGCGCTGACTGTTTATACGTATAAGCTCATTCTCAAGAAGGCGTCTGTCTCCTGATTTGATAAGCTGGTTTATCAGATCTACGTCTTCCAGATTGCGTCTGAAAATCTGATGAAAATCATAATCTGAAAGTTGCTTATACTCAATGAGCTGATCAGGATGCTTCTCCTTAAATTCCTTTATCTTTTGTAAAAGCTCTTCGCTTATTATGCGCTGATTAGGCTCTGTTTCTTTAATAACTGCACTCTGAGTAGGCTCTGCTGCGTGAGAGTTAATAGGTACATATGCACAAGCAAGTACTATTATTGCTGCTACGATGATTTTAATAGATTTTTTCATAGATTTTTCCTCCATTTTCTTTCTTATTTTTCATTTGTTTTTTCGTACGTTTTCTTTTGATGAGTTAACTTTATCACATTACAAATCACAGAAATGTCACATGAATTATCAATGTTCACGAAAATTAAATTATTTGATCTTGTGAAAATTTTTCTTGCATTTGCTTTTATTTCTGATATAATCGGCTGGTTACCAAAAAACAGGAAAAGGGGTGGCCGGAAAAGTGAGGATTTAAAAGTTATGAGAGTATGTGATAACAGCATATGCCATATCGCGAGGCGTGAGAAGTGAGAAGATGGAGTTTACCTTTTCAGTAGGTGAAGAAAAAACAGATGAAGAAGCTGATGACGAAACGGATAAAGAAAAAGAAGCAACATTGACAGACGCCGAGAGTGAATAGACAGTCGGGGACATAGTGGGAATAACCATTTATGCTCCCGGCTGTATCTGTTATTTATTTTATTTATGTGTTATATTTACTAACAGTAAATTAAGTATTGGTGGAAAGGAAAACTAATGGATAGTAAGAAAAAAAGATTTACAAGATTAGATCTGATAATCGTCCTGTTGGTTCTTCTTATTATTGGACTTCTTATTTGGATGGGAAGGAAAGACATTTCTTCAAATAATGCTATAAGTGATGATAACAGAAGTGTCAGCTACGAGGATTATAATGGTAAGAAGATAGGTATTCTGACAGGAACCAATATGGAAAAGGAGAGCTTTGTTCATTTTCCGAATAGTGAATACTTTTACTATGATGGATATCCGAACCTGAATACAGCGCTCGAGAACGGTTCCATAGATGCATATCTCGGAGATGAGGCTGCACTGAAGGATATCCATAGTCAGAATCCGAATGTTGACTATATAAAGAAAAGGCTGAAGACAAATAATTATTCGTTTGCGTTTAGAAAAAATGATGAAAATGAGAGGAAGCTGTGTGGTCAGCTGAATGAATTTCTAAAAAAGTATAATGATGACGGTACAATTCCAGAGATGTATGAGATATGGTTCGGAGACGACGACAGTAAAAAGACAGTCGATATGTCCGGACTTACCGGAGAAAACGGTACTATTCACCTTGTTACAACAACAACTGATGAACCGTTCTCTTACATAAAAGACGGTAAAAATGTCGGATATGACATTGATGTAACTGTTAGATTTTGTCGTGAGTATGGATACGCACTCGAAATAGGTGACGTGGATTTCCAGGCGAGGATTCCTGCACTTCAGTCAGGTAAGTATGACTTCACCACCTCTATGAATGTTACTCCGGAGAGAGAGGAAGAGGTTATGTTCTCTGATCCTGTAAGTGATGGTGGAATCGTGGTAGCTGTTAGATCAGGTGATCTGGCAGGCACTGAGGACGCCTCGGAGGATATGAAAACAGAAGCCGGAGAAACAGTTGAAAAGAAGGGCTTCTGGGACACATTGATTGAGAGTTTTAACAAAACATTTATCAGAGAAGACAGATGGAGGCTTATAGTTTCTGGAATCGGTATGACCTGTCTCATCACTGTTCTTTCCATGTTTTTCGGAACTATTCTTGCATTTCTTGTAACTCAGTTCAGAAGGGCAGACAGCCGACTTGCCAATCCTATAGCAAACATTTACGTGAAGCTTCTTCAGGGTACGCCTACTGTAGTTCTCCTGATGATTCTTTATTATGTACTTCTGGGTAAAACGGGACTCAGTGCTATGTGGGTTGCTGTTATCGGTTTCACATTGAATCTGGGAGCCTATGGTTCGGAGATAATGCGTTCCGGAATTAACAGTATTGACCCAGGACAGAGAGAGGCTGCACTTGCGCTTGGCTTTAACGAGAATCAGGCTTATTTTGGATTTGTTTTTCCAAATGCAATGGTAAATATAATTCCTGTTTACAGAGGCGAAGTGATAAATATGCTGAAGAGTACATCTGTTGTGGGATATATCGCAATACAGGATATAACCAAGATGTCAGATATCATCCGAAGCAGAACATTTGAGGCATTCTTCCCGCTTTTGGTAACGGCACTTATTTACTTCATTTTGGCGTGGATCATCGCTGCGGCTCTGAAAGCATTTATGAAAAGGCTTGATCCGAAGACCAAAAAGAGACGCATCAAGGGGGTGAAGACTAAATGAGTTTGATCAAGATTGAACATTTAAGAAAAGATTTCCCTGATGTAACGCCGCTTACAGATGTAAATCTGGAGGTGGAAAAGGGAGAAGTTATATCCATTATAGGTCCATCCGGAACAGGAAAGACTACTTTGCTCAGATGTATAAACCGTCTGGAGGAACCAAGTTCAGGAAGCATTTATTATGATGGAGAAGAGATAACAGCTGAGGGCGTAAGTCCGATTCAGATTCGAAGAAAGGTCGGAATGGTATTTCAGTCTTTCAATCTTTTTGCAAATCTGAATGTTGCAGAGAATATAATGACCGGACCTGTCCGCTTGCTTAAGAAATCAAAACAGGAGGCCTATGATGAGGCAATGGTACTTCTGGAAAGAATCGGACTTGCTGAAAAAGCACTGAATTATCCGGATGAGCTTTCAAATGGTCAGAAGCAGAGAATAGCAATAGCCAGAGCGCTTGCGATGAAACCGGAGGTCATGCTTTTTGATGAGCCTACATCGGCACTGGATCCGACAATGGTTGGAGAGGTTCTTCGAGTGATAAAGGATCTGGTAAAGGATGGAATGACAATGCTTATCGTGACTCACGAGATGCAGTTTGCGAGAGATGTTTCTGATCGTATTCTTTATATGGACGAAGGCATAATCTACGAA
The DNA here is from genome assembly GCA_002392655.1 of Lachnospiraceae bacterium UBA3850. Lineage (GTDB taxonomy): Bacteria > Bacillota > Clostridia > Lachnospirales > Lachnospiraceae > Eubacterium_Q. The sequence continues at coordinate 12,609 of DGHK01000028.1, forward strand.
GAGGGTACACCGAGTGAGATATTTGATTCTCCGAAGAAAGAGAAAACTAAAGGCTTTATAAGTGGACTGAATTGAGTTATAATAACAAGTTGTGGGTTTTCCACATATTATTATAAATGAAATGAGGAACCGATAATTGTTTAAGAATATTGCAGCGGTCGTGTTTGTGATAGTATTCTTGGTGGAGCTTTACTATTCGGCCTCCGGAAGTGCACATAGAAAGAAAAAGAGACTTAAGGACTGGAGACCGGTCAAGGGGCATATCGTATCGAAAGAAAAAATCTTCGACAAGCTTGCTCATAAAAATGTTATCGAGATGACGATAGAGACTGAGTCCGGTAACACGGTCTACACCAAGCAGAATACGATGTTTTGTATATTTGAAGTGGGTGAAGAGGTTGAACTTATAGAGAAGAATGGAATTCACCGCTTTATCGGAAATGACAGAGTACATAAGCAGGGAGTAAAGGAAACTCTACTGGGAGTTATCCCTATTCTGGTACTTATAGCAGTTGCGGCAGTGCTTAGTCTGGTCGCGCATTCCTGGGGTTAATAAAGAGGCAAAGGAGAGATTTTTGTTATGGAGAAAAATAGTGTAACAGGTGCAAAAACAGCTAAGAAGGCTAAAAGTCCAAGTGCTAAGATAGCGAAGAAAAATGCTAAGAAGCAGAAGAAGCTTGAGAAAAAAGCAGAGAAGATGGAGCGCAAGGATATAAAGGCAGCTTATACCAAGGCACTTAAAAAGCAGGGGACAGAAAAGATGCTTGCGGTTATTATGATCGTACTTACTATCATTCCGATCGCGGCTGAGTTTATTGTTGATAAAATTGACAGTGTAAAAGCTAGCGCTGACAATAATAAAGAAGCTTGAAAGGTGGCAGAGGAAAAATGACAAAAAGTTTTGATGATCTGATTCAGAAGTTGTCTCAGGTTGAAACAAAAAAAGTTGCTGTTGCAGTTGCACAGGACGATGAGGTACTCCTTGCGGTTAAAGCGGCTAAGGAAAAAGGAATTGCTGATTCTATTCTTGTAGGTGATGCAGATTTGATCAAGCCTATTGCAGATGAGATAGGTATGAATCTGGATGACTATGAGGTTGTTGATGTAAAGGATAAAATCGAGGCTTCTCTTACAGCTGTTAAGCTTGTTCATGACGGCAAGGCAGATATGTATATGAAGGGACTCATCGATACAAAGGATTTCCTGAGATCAGTTCTTGATAAGGAAGTAGGACTTCGTTCAGGAAGACCACTTTCGCATGTATGTGTATTTGAGATGGAGGGAGTCGATCATCTGCTCTTCCTCACAGACGTTGCATTTGTTCCTTACCCTACACTTGAGGACAAGGCGAACATTATCCGTAATACTGTTGAGATATGTAATGCCTGCGGTATTGATAATCCGAAGGTTGCACCTCTTGCGGCAGTTGAGGTGGTTAATCCGAAGATGCCGGAGACTGTTGAGGCAGACGAGCTGAAGCAGATGAATGAGAGAGGTGAGATAACTGGATGTATAGTAGACGGACCATTATCTATGGATCTGGCAACATGTCCTGAGGCAGCACAGCATAAGGGAGCTACCGGACGAAAGATCGTCGGAGATGCTGATGTGCTTCTCTTCCCGGATATACATGCCGGAAATATACTGTATAAGGGACTGGTACATTTTGCAAATGTAAAGAACGGAAATCTCATAACAGGTACAGCTGCACCAGTTATACTGACATCACGTTCAGACAGCTTTGAGGTAAAGGTTAATTCACTTGCACTTGGAGCGCTGGTTGCTGATTCGCTTAAAAAATAAGTAATAAAGAACTGTTCTGACTTACTTACCAGAGAGGAGATAATGATGATTAAATCACTGATTATAAATCCGGGCTCAACTTCAACGAAGCTGGGTATATTCGAGGATGAAACACTTGTTTCTGAGGAGACTTTGAGACATACAACTGAGGAGATAGCTCAGTTTGAGAAGATAGTAGATCAGGTTGACTTCCGAAAGGATATGATACTTGGCTTCCTTAAGGATAAGGGAGAGGATATAAAGAGCTTTGACGTTATCGTGGGAAGAGGCGGACTTCTGAAGCCTATACCCAGTGGAACGTACAAGGTTACTGATAAGCTGATAGAGGATCTTAAGGCTGGAGTCGGCGGAGAGCATGCATCAAACCTTGGTGGTATCCTCGCAAAGGGAATCGCTGATGAGATAGGGGTTCCGTCATATATAGTTGATCCCGTAGTGGTTGATGAGCTTGAAGATGTAGCCAGAGTATCGGGTGTTCCGGAGCTTCCGAGAGTTTCCATATTCCATGCGCTTAATCAGAAGGCGGTTGCAAAGAGATATGCAAAGGAAATTGGAAAGGCGTATGAGAGTCTGAATCTGATAGTAGTTCACATGGGCGGCGGTGTTTCGGTTGGTGCTCACACCGGCGGAAGAATAGTTGATGTGTTCAATGCGCTTTCGGGTGAAGGTGCATTTTCTCCGGAGAGAGCGGGAGCAGTTCCTCCTGCAGCACTTGTTGATATGTGCTTTTCAGGAAAGTATACACAGGCTGAGATAAAGAAGAAGCTTATAGGTAATGGCGGATATAATGCGTACCTTGGAACTAACAATGCTCAGGAGGTTTATAAGAGAAGCCTCACTGATGAGAAGGCAAAGCTGATATTCGATGCGTTTATCTATCAGGTGAGCAAAGACATCGGAGCTATGTCTGCAGTACTTAAGGGCAAGGTTGATCAGATAATACTCACGGGTGGTATCGCCCATGGCGAGGCAGTGACAAATGGAATCAAGGAGCGTGTTGAGTTTATTGCACCTGTCACTGTTTATCCGGGAGAGGATGAACTGCTTGCTCTTGCTCAGGGTGCGCTCAGAGTTATGAATAAAGAAGAAGAGGCTAAGGAGTACTAATCATGTTATATGAAATGCTCAGCAAACATTTTTCAGATAAAGTAGTTGTGTTGATCGCTTCGGCAGTTGCATTCTTTATTACATTTGTTCTCATGGCCAAGCCCTTTGGATTCCTTCCGAGAGATGGCGGTAAGTTTGTAATTGATAAGGACGGAAACAGAGTCGAGGTAAATAAAGCCTCCAGCGGAAAGGTTACAGGAGTGGGAATTCTGCTCGTGATCATATGGATCGTTTCTGCAGTTCTTTTCCTGCCACTTCATTGGAATACTCAGAAGGATTATGTTATATTTTTAGTACTGGCATTTATTATGATGCTGACAGGATATCTGGACGACACTGCAAAGGCTCCATGGGGAGAGCTGGTAAAGGGAATCCTGGATTTTGTACTCGCTCTGGCAGCTGCACTTACATTTGTAAAATTCAATGATACAAATGTTTCATTTTTTAAGTGGAATTTTAACATTCCTGTGTGGCTTTATGTTATACTTGCAGTAGCACTTATTTGGGGATCGATAAATGTAACTAATTGCTCTGATGGCGTTGATGGACTGTGTGGTACAGTAAGCGTTATAGAACTGTTTGCGTTCTCCGTTATATTTGGCAAGGAAAAATATATGACAAGCTATACGGCACTTGGTACGGTAATGGCTTTTGTGCTGGTGGGATATCTGGCATATAACTGGCACCCGAGCACAGTGCTGATGGGCGATGCGGGATCAAGAACCATAGGATTCTTCCTGGCGCTTCTTGCAATGAAGTCAGGCCATCCTTTTGCATTCCTGCTTCTGTCACTTGTATTTATAATCGACGGCGGACTTGGTCTGTTGAAGCTGACACTTCTCAGAACGATTCATGTAAATCCGTTCAAGAATCTAAGGCTTCCACTGCATGACCATATGCGTAAGAATAAAAATTGGAGCATACCGAAGATAGTTATCTTCTTTGCTTTGTTAGAGGTAGTATTGTCTGTTATTACGGGAGTAATAATACATGTATTCAGTAGATAAAACCGTAAAAATTAAAGATTTTGTTTTCGGGGACGGAACTCCCCGTATTTGCGTGCCTATCATCGGAAGAACGGGACGTGAGATTTTTGATGTTGCGGGAAAGATACGTAAAGAGATAGACAGACTTGATGAGAAGTACAAGAATTATCCTGAGCTTCGGGTTGCAGTTCTCGAGTGGCGTGCAGACTATTATACCAACATCACAGAGGCTGAAAATGTATTCAACATCCTGAGGAAGCTTAAAGAGCTTTTCAATGATCGAATAGTGCTCTTCTCCTTTAGAAGTGAGGAACAGGGCGGTGAGCTGAGACACGATAGGGCTCATCTCAGAATAGGTGATGTCATGAGAAATGTAATAAGCTCCGGCTTTGTAGATATGATAGATGTGGAGGCGGTTGTCGGAAACTATAACATAGCAAGAGCAACAATGCGTGCACACGAGGCGGGTATGAAGGTGGTTCTATCATATCACGACTTCGAAAAAACACCACATGATTCTGAGATAGAAGAAAAGCTGAGACAGATGGAGGTGCTCGGTGGTGACATACTGAAGATAGCGGCTATGCCAAACAGTAAGTTCGATGTTCAGAGAATGATGGAACTTAATCAGAAGATGGTAGTGGAGAGAGCAAAGCCTGTTGTGCTGATTTCCATGGGTAGCCTCGGAACTATATCCAGAGTAAAGGGTAAAGAAACCGGAGCGTGTCTCACATTTGCAACGCTTGGTGAAAAGAGTGCGCCGGGTCAGCTGGATGCAGATTACCTGATGACATTAATGAAGAAAAATATCGGATAAGTAATTTACTTGAATAAACAAGGACGGTTCTGAGAACCGTCCTTTTATAATCTATAGCATTGTTTGCTTTATGCATTTTTAGTTGGTGGTGCAGGTGGTTCCTTGGCCGGTCTCTTCTCAGGTTCTTCCGGAAGAGGGAAGTTAAGGTTCCACATATATCTGAGGCTGTCAGTAAATTTATAGAGATTAAGAGTATCTGCAATTGTTGCCTCTTTTGTCTCGCTGTGTCCGGAGATAGCAGCTACTCTGGCAGCCTTAAATTCATATTCATATCCTGAATAGTCTTCCTTGTTGGACTTCATCTCCGCCTTAGGCTTTCCGTCAGAGCCGTATACAGTAAGGAGCTTTGGATTATTGACATTATCAATCGTCATGTGTCCATGTGTTCCGTAAATGACAACCTTGTTATCAAGTCTGGTTGTCATAGTGTTAGTTGCGATAGCAACACGTCCCTGAGGGTATCTCATATATATGGTCGAGTATGCATCAACTCCTGTGTTTGTAACAAGAGGCTCTGCAACTGCCTGAACCGGAGGACCGCCCATTATCATAAATATAGCAGTCAGCGGATATATACCTATGTCAAGAAGTGCTCCTCCTGCGAGCTCCGGCTTCAGCATCCTCTCTTTTCCACCGAGGTTATAGCCGATACTTGCCTGGATACATCTGACGTCGCCGATTACATTTTTACGTATCTGATCAACAGCCATAAGCATAAGTGGATTGTATCTCAGCCACATAGCCTCGCCACAGAAAATACCCTTATCCTTTGCGTAGTTAAGAAGCTCTTCAGCTGTTTTTGCATTGTATGAGATAGGCTTCTCAACAAATACAGGCTTGCCGGCATCGATACATTTCTTTGCAAGCTCAGCATGATTCGAATTAACAGTTGCTATATATACAAGCTCAACCTCCGGATCCTCAAGAAGAGCATCATACGAACCATAATACTTTTCTATCTCATTTTCCTCAGCGAACTTCTTCGCCTTCTCCTCATCCCTAGATGCAATAGCATAAGGGCAGAAACCATTCATATGGTGAAGCGTATCAGCAATAACCTTTGCGATACTTCCTGCTCCCATAATACCTATATTATACTCAATCATTCACGCGTCCATCCTTATATTTATTATATATTTTTGTTTGTCATATAGCCGTGTCGAGAAATGTGTTCTCGTGGCCGACTTAAGTACAGCCACATCCAATTATAGTTTAAAATATAAGGATTGTAAAGAATTCTAAATGGTGTTAAACTGTAAATCGACTTCGCAGAACACATGTCAGGAGAGGTTAGAAATTGAAAGCAGTTAAAACTATCCTAAAGGAAGTTCAGGAATTTAAAAAAGCATCACTTATAACTCCGTTTTATATGATATTGGAAGTTATATTTGAAACAATTATTCCTATAGTTATGGGTCTTATTATCGATATCTCGGAAGGCGATACGATAGATATGAGGCGTATACTTTTTTATGGTGGAATCATGATCATACTTGCACTGGGTGCACTTTATACCGGAGTAATGGGTGGAAAGTACGGTGCAAAAGCCTCTGCAGGTCTTGCAAAGAATCTCCGTAGAGATATGTATAGGAATATACAGGACTTCTCATTCGAGAATATAGATAAGTTCTCTACTGCCAGTCTTATCACCCGACTTACAACGGATGTCACAAATGTTCAGAATGCCTATCAGATGGTTCTCAGAATGCTGGCCAGAGCCCCGATCAATCTTTTGGTTGCTATGGTAGCTGCATTTATGATAAGCCCAAAGGTTGCGATGGTTTATCTCTATGCGGTTATTTTCCTTGCGCTCGTTGGTGCATTTCTTATAACAAGGGTTACTAAATATTTCACAGCAGCATTTCCTAAGTATGATGAATTGAATGAGAGCGTGCAGGAAAATGTAACCTCGATCAGAGTTGTAAAAGGCTTCGTGAGAGAAGAGTATGAGATAGATAGATTTGAAAAAGCTAACGGTATGATCTATAAGCTTTTTGTTAAAGCAGAGAGCATAATGGCATTTGTTATGCCGATCATGCAGTCGACGATATATTTCTGTATTCTTATGGTCAGCTGGGTTGGAGCAAAGCTCATCATCGGAAGCGGTGGCTCATCGCTTACAACGGGAAATCTCTCCACACTTCTTGCGTACTGCATGCAGATACTTATGAGTCTGATGATGCTTTCAATGGTTGTAGTCATGATAACAATGTCTGTAGCCAGTGCAAAACGTATAGCCGAGGTTCTTGAGGAGGAAAGCTCACTCAAAAATCCTGAGGATCCGGTATATGAAGTGGCTGATGGAAGTATTGATTTTTCAAATGTTTATTTCAGATATGATGAGAAGGCTGAGAATCCTGTTCTCAGTGATATAAATCTTCATATTGATTCCGGCCAGACTATCGGTATAATCGGTGGAACCGGAAGCTCTAAGACCAGTCTTGTAAATATGATAAGCAGGCTTTATGACGTATCGGATGGAGAGGTAAAAGTCGGCGGTAAAAATGTAAAGGACTACGACATGACAACACTCAGAGATAATGTCTCTGTTGTGCTTCAGAAAAATGTACTGTTCTCCGGTACGATTTATGAGAACCTGAGATGGGGAAATAAAGAGGCTACCGATGAGGAATGCATTCAGGCTGCGAAGCTTGCATGTGCGGATGAGTTTATTCAGGATTTCCCTGATAAATATGACACTATGATAGAGCAGGGTGGATCGAATGTTTCCGGTGGACAGAAGCAGCGTATATGTATAGCGAGAGCGCTTCTTAAGAAACCGAAGATTCTTATTCTTGATGATTCAACAAGCGCTGTAGATACAGCGACTGATGCACGTATAAGAAAGTCATTTAAGGAATATATCCCGGAAACAACCAAGATAATTATTGCTCAGAGAGTATCCAGTGTTATGGATGCGGATAAAATAATCGTCATGGAGGACGGAAAGATAAACGGTTTCGGAAGCCATGCGGAGCTGCTTGAGACAAATGAGATATATAGAGATGTTTACGAGTCACAGCAGGGTGGTTCCGGTGACTTCGATGCGAAATAGGAAAGTTTTTAAAGGAGAGATACCATGCCGGCACCGAAAGGCAAAACGCCAAGAGGGATGAAACCATCAGTAGAAAATCCCGGACAGATATTCAAACGCATGATGGGCTATATATTTAAGTTCTATAAGATTCAGATGATTTTTGTTTTCATTCTGGTTCTTGTTAGCGTGGTTGCAAACCTCCAGGGAACTTTGTTCATGAAGGTTTTGATCGATGACTATATAGACCCAATGCTCGAAAGCGGAAGTAAGGACTTTGGTCCGCTTATCAAGGCTATACTTACGACGGCGGGCTTCTATGGAATTGGAGTAGCGTCTACCTATGCTTATAACCGTATCATGGTTTCTGTTTCACAGGGTACACTGAGACGTCTCAGAAGTGATCTGTTTGTACATATGCAGATGCTTCCGATAAAGTACTTCGATACAAACAAGCATGGTGATATCATGTCTGTTTATACAAATGATATAGATACTCTTCGTCAGATGATAAGTCAGAGTATACCGTCACTTTATTCAAGTATGCTCACTATTGTCGGAGTTGTTATATGTATGATCATAAGAAGTGTTCCGCTTACGATAGTTACATTTATTATGGTAGCTTTCATGATGAAGGTTACTATGAAGATATCTCAGAAGAGTGGAAAGTACTTCGTGGAGCAGCAGAAGAATCTCGGAATTGAGAATGGTTATATAGAGGAAATGATTTCCGGACAGAAGGTTATCAAGGTGTTCAGCCATGAAAAAGAAAGTATCGAGAAGTTTGATAAGCTGAACGAGGAGCTTTACGGAAGTGCTTATAATGCAAATAAATATGCAAATATACTTATGCCGTCTATGGCACAGCTGGGAAACTTAAGCTACGTTATTTGTACAGTTATCGGTGCAGTTCTGATACTGTCCGGTTTCGGAATCAAGGGAGCTTGGTTTGGAGGTGTTGCACCTCTGACAGTCGGAGGACTAGTGTCATTCCTTACATTTAACAAGAGCTTTAATATGCCTATCAATCAGGTATCCATGCAGTTTAACTCAATCATCATGGCGCTCGCCGGAGCGGACAGAGTGTTCAAGCTTATGGACGAGGAGCCTGAGGCAGACGATGGATATGTAAGCCTGGTACTCGCAAAGGAAGGACCAAATGGCGAGCTTATGGAGACGACAGAAAGAACCGGCCTCTGGGCATGGAAGCATCAGCATCAGGCTGACGGAAGCATCACATACCAGAAGCTCGAGGGTGCGATATTCATGGATGATGTTGACTTCGGGTACGTACCGGATAAGATGGTTCTGCATAATATCTCCCTGGATGCAAAGCCGGGACAGAAGATAGCATTTGTAGGCTCGACAGGTGCAGGAAAGACAACTATTACCAATCTGATAAACCGTTTCTACGATATACAGGATGGAAAGATCAGATTTGATAACATCAATATAAATAAGATCAAGAAGGGTGATTTGAGAAAGTCACTGGGACTCGTGCTTCAGGATACGCATCTTTTCTCAACAACAGTTATGGAAAATATCAGATATGGCCGTCTGGATGCGACTGATGAAGAGTGTATAGAAGCTGCGAAGCTTGCGAATGCTGACCATTTCATCAGACAGCTGCCTGAGGGATATGATACGCTTCTTACAGGAGATGGAGGAAACCTGAGTCAGGGTCAGAGACAGCTTCTTGCAATTGCCAGGGCTGCTGTTGCGGATCCGCCTGCGCTTATACTGGATGAGGCTACAAGTTCCATCGATACAAGAACAGAGCGCGAGGTTCAGGAAGGAATGGATAAGCTGATGGCAGGAAGGACAACCTTCGTCATAGCACACAGACTTTCTACTGTTAAGAACAGTGATGCGATAATGGTTCTTGAGCATGGAAGAATTATAGAGAGCGGAACTCACGATGAACTGCTGGAGCAGAAGGGTAAATACTATCAGCTCTATACAGGACTCACCGCATAAGAAAACGAGTGGGGACGATTACCGTCCCCACTCGTTTTCTAGTTAATTCTATTTTATGACTCTGATAAACCGTGACTCCTTGCATATTTGCAAAGTGCATCAAAGGTTTCAGGACTCAGATCATGCTCTATTTTACAAGCATCTTCTGCTGCGATTTCATCATCAACGCCCAGACTTCTGAAGATATCGGTCAGAACCTTATGCCTTGTATATATCTTATCGGCAATCTCCATTCCGCTTTCTGTCAGAGAAATCATTCCATCTTCGTTAAAGGTTATATAGCCGTTTTCTCTGAGCCTCTTTGTTGCATAGCTCACGCTCGGCTTTGATACATTTAACTGATTAGCTACGTCTATGGAACGAACGTATCCTTTTTTCTCCTTAATCATTAATATTGCTTCGAGATAATCCTCTGCAGACTGACGAATCTCCATGGCCACTCCTATGTCCTCCTATATAATCACAGATAACTATATTTAAATATAATCTTAAAATCTTAACAAATGTTAGCATAAATTAACCGTATATGCAAGACTTTTTGTGATATACTATTCATATTCACAGTGTATATGGCATAAATCACAAAAGCGTATGCTCGCATACAGCTTTTTGTGATTTATGCCATATAACCTGCGAATAAAATAAATAAGTTATTGACAAATAAATAATGTAAGAGTATATTAAGTGAGGTTAGATATTTTTAACCTCACTTTTTATTTATATCTAAAATATATCAAAGGAAGAAAATAAATGAATCTAAATGATGCTAAGCTGGGAGTAGAGTATAGGGTGACTGATGTAAATACCTATGGTGATGAGGATATGAAAGCATTTCTCTTTTCTCTGGGTTGTTACAGCGGCGAGAAGATAACGGTGGTAGACAAGAAAAAGAATCTTGTGGTTTCTATAAAAGATGCCAGATATAATATAGATCCGGAGCTTGGCGCTGCTATTCAGATAGAAGAATAAGCTTCAATGAATAATAAATAGGTGTTTTAACAGGACTAGATATAGTCCTTCTATTTTTCAATAGTGGTTAGTTATGTATAATTGCTATTATAAGGACTTAATCAATAATAAATGTTTATACAAAGGAGGAGTTGGAATGAGAATCGCGTTAACGGGTAATCCCAATAGTGGTAAGACCACTATGTATAACGCCATTACCGGACGAAAGGAAAAAATCGGAAACTGGGCGGGTGTTACCGTAGACAAAAAGGAGAGCCCTGTAAAAAAGGCTTTCAATGATGGAAATGAGGAGCTTATTGCAGTCGATCTGCCGGGAGCATACTCGATGTCTCCATTTACTTCCGAGGAGAGTATCACCAGCAGCTATGTAAAGCATGAGAATCCGGATGCGATTATCAACATAGTTGATGCAACTAACCTCAGTCGAAGCCTTTTCTTCACTACACAGCTTTTGGAACTTGGCATTCCGGTTGTTGTAGCACTTAACAAGAGTGATGTAAATGACAAGAAGGGTAACAAGATTGATGCGGATAAGCTTTCGGAAAAGCTCGGATGTCCTGTTGTAAGGACTGTGTCTACATCAAATGAGGGAATAAAGGAAGCAGTAATGACTGCTGCTAGTCTTGAGGGTGCAGGTCAGAAGCCTCCTTATATCCAGGGAAATGTTGACCTCACTAACAAGGAAGAGGTTGAAGAAGCTGACCGTAAGAGATTTGATTTTGTTAATGGTATAGTTAAGGATGTTGAGGTAAGAAAGACTCTCACAAAGAATAAAAATGTTGGAGACAAGATAGACAAGTTTATCACAAACCCTATTCTCGGCCTTCTCATATTTGCCGGAATTATGTGGGTTGTTTTCTATGTATCACAGACAACAGTCGGTACATGGCTCGCTGATTATCTGGTTGGATGGATTGAAAGCTTCCAGGGCTGGGTAGGCGATAAGATGGCAGATGCAAATCCACTCCTTTATGCACTCTTAGTTGATGGTATCATCGGTGGTGTCGGAGCGGTTGTAGGTTTCCTTCCGCTGGTTATGGTTATGTACTTCCTCATTGCGCTTCTTGAGGACTGCGGATATATGTCAAGAGCTACAGTTGTGCTTGACCCTATCTTCAAGAGAGTAGGACTTTCAGGAAAGTCAGTTATCCCTATGATAATTGGTACAGGATGCGGTATCCCTGCAATCATGGCCTGCCGTACCATCCGAAATAAGAGAGAGAAGAGAGCCACAGCGATGCTTGCAACCTTTATGCCATGCGGAGCTAAGCTTCCGGTTATCGCGCTTTTTGCCGGAGCATTCTTCCCTAAGTCAAAATGGGTAAGCTTTGTAGCATATATGGGTGGTATCGTTCTGATACTTCTCGGAGCGCTTCTTATCAAGGCGATAACAGCAGCTAAGTACAGAAAGTCATTCTTTATTATAGAGCTTCCTGAGTACAAAGTACCAAGCCTTAAGTTTGCAGTCCTCTCAATGCTTGAAAGAGGTAAGGCTTATATCATCAAGGCAGGAACAGTTATACTTGTTTGTAATACAGTAGTTCAGATCATGTCTACATTTAACTGGAGCTTCAAACCGGTTGAGGATGGATCGGATACATCAATCCTTGCATCAATCGCAGGACCATTCTCATATCTGCTCATACCTGTAGTTGGTGTTGCAGCATGGCAGCTTGCAGCAGCCGCTATCACAGGATTTATAGCAAAGGAAAATGTAGTTGGTACGATTGCAACAGTTTATGCAATCACGAACTTAGTAGATCCGGAAGAGCTTGAGCTCGTAGGAAGTGGAAATGCAGTTGCAACTGCTATGGGAATTACAAAGGTTGCCGCCCTTGCATATCTGATGTTCAACCTCTATACACCACCTTGCTTCGCAGCACTGGGTGCTATGAATTCTGAGATGCAGAGTAAGAAATGGTTGTGGGGAGCTATCGGACTTCAGCTTGGAACAGGCTTTACCGTAGGATTCCTTGTATATCAGATAGGAACACTTATCACAACAGGATCGCTTGGTGCAGGCTTCATCGGCGGACTTATTTTCGAGATAGCATTTGCAGGAATACTCGTTGGAATAATCAGACATAATAAGAAAGCAGTACAGCTTGAGTATAAGCTTGCTTAGAACAGAATAATTAAGTGTACATTTCTGCTTCATGCAGATGTATATAAACTCCTTTGATATGCCGGGAGGACGGATTCACACCTATACCGTCCCCCGGTTTTTTCTGAATTATTACATATGTTTTTTGATGATATCATCAATCATTTCCGTCTTTTCTTTATAGTTGGGATCCTGCTTTAGATTCTTTTTGATATCTCTTGTGCAGTCACCATGACATGCACCAGCGTCCGGACATCCGGCACAAGTGCCGTTTCTCTTTACGTATAAAAAGGCGGGGATCAGCATAGCAAGAATGATTATGATGCATATTATTGTAGCTAAGTTCATATAATGCTCCTTTTTATTTAATAATAAAATAGTTAAATGTATCTAACTACACGTATGATAATATCTTTTATTTTAATAGTCAATACTGCATATCTTCGTAGTGATAAAAATATATGAAAAATTGTTGAAATCTGTTATAATAAAAAGAGTTATTGGGTTATAGGAGAGGGCAAAAATAAGTATCTGGGAGGTAGCTTCATATGGAGAAGAAGTTTACAAACATGAGAGATATAGCAAGAAGCTTTGCTGATGCTATGAATCTACTCCGTCCTGAGACGGAAAATCTACATCAGAGGGTTGCGTATCTTGCTTATAATATCGCCAATGAGATGGACTACAGCAATGAGGACAAGAAGGATCTTCTTTACGCCAGTCTTCTCTATGATGTAGGAATCGTTATGATGCCTGAAAAAGAAGGCGGAAGGGACAGATATAACTTCAAGGATTATGCCGGACCGGGCATAGGAATTATCGGTGATGTTCCGAGACTGAAGGCTGTATGCGAGATCATGAAGATGGCTGAGCCGGGTGAAGAAACTGATGATGATCTCTTTGGTGCTGATAAATATAAGGACTTTGCAGAAATTATAGATCTGTCAGATAGAGTAGCTGCCATGCTTGATCCGAAGGATGCGGCGCTTAACCAGGTTGAGGATATCTGTGATGCAATCTCGGAGGAAAGTGGACAGGGAATTAGCTCATCTGTTGTAGAAGCATTTCTGAGGTTTGCAAAGAAAGAGTATGTTTGGATGGAGGTTCTTCATCAGCCGGAGCTTTTCCTGAGGAATATATCTGATGCCAGAGAAGTAACTCTCGATGAGGCTATCGATCTTGCAAGATTCATGTCACGTATCATCGATTTTAGAAGCTCATACACAGCCATGCACTCTTCCGGAGTTGCAGCAACTGCAGTAAGACTTGCTGAGATTATGGGTATGTCTGAGGATGAGTGCAAGATGATGATGATTGCCGGATATCTGCATGACATCGGAAAACTCAAGGTTCCGAAGAACTTGATTGATAAAAATGATAAACTGACAGATTCAGAGTTTAATATAGTCAAGGAGTATGCTTATTACACGCATCTTCTTCTCAAGAATATTGAGGGCTTTGATCAGATAGGCCGCTGGGCAGCACTTCACCATGAGAAGCTGAATGGATATGGATATCCGTTCAGACTTTCGGCAGATGATATTCCTATGGGAGCGCGTATCATAGCGATTGCCGATATCTTCTCGGCTGTAGCCGAAATCAGAGCATATCGTCCCGGTATGTCAAAGGAAGAGGTTATACAGACACTCAGAGAGTATGTAGAAAGCGGAGCTATGTCCGGCTATATAGTCGAACTTCTCATTAATAATTATGATGATATTTATTCCATAAGAGATAGAGAAGTTCGTCGAGAGGGTGCGCGTTATTTTGCTTCTTCTGTAGATGTGGACTAAGGTATACTTGACACACATACACATAAGTGTTATTCTACTCTGGTTTTGCGTAAAAATGTGAAACCAGAGTAGATTTGTTTATAGGGTTATTTGTGAGATTTATTAGGAGGTAAGGTCTAAGATGTTTAAGAGAAATGGTTCAAAGAAAAAGGTTTCAAAAGCTTCAGTTTTTGTTTCGGCGGTGTCATCAGCTGCTATTATTTTAACGTCCGGTTTCGGACTTGCACTGAGCACTAAGCCGGGAGATGTATATGCTTATTCTAAAAGTGATATGACCATAGCTATGGATGGCTATAAAAATATACTCAGAGGTTACGGCGAAGATATGAGGAAGGGAACAGGAAGCTTCATGGTAGTCGACCTGAACTCAGATGGAATGCCTGAAATGATTTATGATAGTGACGGTACGCCTGTCTCGATTGATGAGATCTATACCTATAGTGATGGTAAGGTTATAACGCTTGATACAAGCAAAATGACTGTATATAGATATGGAAGCTACATGGTCTCTGCTGACAGAAAGAGCTTCTGTATATATAGAGGTGGCCCGGCTTCGCCTGAAGGAATGCCATACGATTATAGTGAATTTGAGATAAAGGGTAACGCCATAGTCGAGAAGGATGATTTTTATGGTGTGGAAAAGGATGGTTCGTGGGAATGCGCTGATAAAAACGGAGCAATAAGCTACGATACATTTAAGTCTGTGACAGATAGCTTCAAAAGTGTAAGCAGATACCAGAACAATGAGAGTAACCGTGTTGTTCAATGTAATCCTGATAATTTTGCGACTGATGAATTTACGTGGAAGGGCGGAAACGGCAAATGGTGGGTCGTAGACACAGATGGAAATTATCCTGCTAGCAAGTGGCTTAAAATAGACGGGTACTGGTATTATTTTGATGCCAGTGGATATATGGCAGCCAACGAATGGATAGGTGGCTGGTGGCTGGACGCTGATGGTACATGTACATACTCCGGTGTGGCTACATGGGCGAATGACTCAAGTGGCTGGTGGTATGAGGACACTACAGGCTGGTATGCAAAGTCTGAGTGGCAGAAGATCGATGGAAACTGGTACTACTTTGATGGTTCCGGATATATGGTTACTAACCAATATGTCGACGGATGGTGGTGCGGAGCCGACGGAGTCTGCAATTAACAAAATGTACGATATTATAAAAATCAGCGGATTTAAATAAAATATCGCTGATTTTTTATATTTTTGTCGGGTTTTAAGTATTGCAAGCGATAAAGTAAAGTGTTATAACATTTCAACAATGCAGAATAAATGTCAGATATTGTTGCTTTTTCTTCATTAATAGAGAGGTTGAGTACATGACAAACAAGAAAACAGTAGATATGACAATTGGATCACCGCTTAAGCACATACTCGGGTTTATGATTCCTACTCTGGTCGGGTTTCTTTTTCAACAGTTTTATAACCTGGCGGATACTGTAATCATAGGAAGAAACCTCGGAGAGGACAGTCTTGCGGCAGTTGGCGCAACGGGCTGTCTCAACTTTATGATAATAGGTTTCTGTATGGGTATATGTTCTGGATTTGCTATACCTATCGCGCAGAGATTCGGAGCAAAGGATTATCCGTCCATGAGACGTTTTGTAGCCAACAGCATATGGGCTGCAAGCCTTATAGCTCTCGTCATCACGGTAGTGGTATGTTTTCTTTGTATGTCTATTCTCCGTGGTCTGAATACCCCGGACAACATAATAAATGACTCTTATACATATATATGGATTATATTCCTCGGAATACCGGCAACCATTATGTACAATCTGGCATCCGGAATCATGAGGAGTCTTGGAGACAGCAGGACGCCTGTTTATTTCCTGCTTTTATCATCCGTAATCAATATCGTACTTGATATTGTCATGATCGGACCTCTGGGAATAGCAGGACCGGCTTGGGCTACTGTTATATCTCAGCTTATTGCAGGACTTCTATGTATCATGTATATCCGCAGGAAGTACGAGATACTTAGGTTTGTCAAGGGTGAAGGACGTCCTTCAAACAAATATATAGGAAGACTTCTTTATATGGGAATTCCTATGGGGCTTCAGTACTCGATCACAGCTATCGGAAGCGTTATCCTTCAGTCAGCTGTAAATGTACTCGGAAGTACCTATGTTGCATCTTCGGCAACAGCCCTTAAGGTCAGTCTTTTCTTTACATGTCCATTTGATGCACTCGGAAATACAGCTGCAACCTACGGTGGCCAGAACATGGGTGCACGTAAATATGACAGGATTAGTTCCGGACTTAAGTGGGCTGTTGCCATAGGCTTTGTGTATTCGCTTATTGCATTTGCAGTTTTGGGAATCTTCGGACAGGATTTTATAAGGATGTTTATAAAGAATCCAAGCAGTCTGCTTCTTAAGAATACGGCTATGTTCCTGAAGTATAACTCTATGTTCTACTTCGCGCTTTCACTGGTAAATACTGTCAGATTCCTGATTCAGGGAATGGGCTACTCCGTACTTGCAGTCCTGGCTGGAGTGTTTGAGATGCTGGCCAGAGGCTTCGCCGGCTTCTTCTTGGTGCCGAAATTCGGTTATGTTGCGGCCTGCCTTGCAAGCCCACTTGCCTGGATAATGGCAGATGTATTTCTTATCATGGCATATAAGCTGATAATGAGACGACTGAGAGGACAGGAAGCCGAAAGAAAAAGAACGGTAAAGGTCTGCAAACTCGGTTAACATAATTCACTTAAATTTCACATTTAAAATGTCAAAAAAGCCACAAATAAGTGGCTTTTTTTGGCTTTAGGTGGTATTATATTGTTTTGTATATAAACACTGGAAAAGAAGGTGAAAAGATGAGAATCTTTAATAAGTCAGTAAAGCTGAACAATGTTTGTTATGATATTCGCGGACCGGTCATGGATGAGGCGGCAAGGATGAGTGCAGCAGGAGAGAAAATCCTGAAGCTTAATATCGGAAATCCTGCACCATTTGGCTTTGAGGCTCCTCAGGAGCTTTTGGATGTTATGAGCGATAATCTTCCTAAGACTGAGGGCTACTCAGATTCAAAGGGGCTGCTCTCCGCGAGAGAAGCGATACTGGAATATGATAAGAAAAAGAATATACCAAATGTGTCCATAGAAGATATTTATACAGGAAATGGAGTAAGTGAACTTATCACACTTTCCATGCAGGGACTTCTGGATTATGGAGATGAGATACTGGTTCCATCGCCTGACTATCCGCTCTGGACAGCTTCTGTAACATTGGCCGGAGGAACGGCAGTTCACTACATATGTGATGAAAAAGCAAACTGGTATCCGGATGTAAAGGATATAGAGAGGAAGATAACTCCGAGAACCAAGGGAATTGTAATAATCAATCCAAACAATCCTACTGGAGCACTTTATCCGGAGTCACTTCTTAAAGAGATAGTTAAGCTTGCAGAGCTTCATGATCTCATCATATTTGCAGATGAGATATATGACAGACTTGTTATGGATGGTAAGAAACATGTTTCCATCGCCAGTCTGGCACCGGATAATATGTGTATTACATTTAACGGACTATCAAAGTCTCACCTGATAGCAGGCTACAGAGTTGGATGGATGTCACTTTCGGGAAATAAGGAAAATGCACAGGGCTATATAGAGGGTATAAAACTCCTGTCTTCTATGAGACTTTGCTCTAACGTTCCTGCACAATCCCTTATAGCTCCGGCACTCAGTCTGCAGGAGGAGACTCAGGCACTGGTTGAACCGGGCGGAAGGATATATGAACAGAGGAAATGCATAGTAAATCTGATAAATGATATACCGGGGCTGTCGGTTGTAAAGCCGGAAGCTACATTTTACTGCTTCCCTAAGCTGGATATAGAAAAGTTTGATATACATGATGATGAGAGATTTGTTCTCGATGTACTCAGAAAAAAGAAGATACTTTTCACTCACGGCGGGGGCTTCCACTGGGAGGTTCCGGATCATTTCAGAATAGTTTATCTTCCGGAAAAGTCTGTGCTTGAAAAAGCAGCCCAAGAGCTGGGAGACTTCCTGAAGGATTATAAGCAAGTTTATTAGAGAAGAAGGAACAACATATGGTAACAGCAATGCTTTTTGCCGGCGGTGTTGGAAGACGTATGAAGTCATCTGACACGCCTAAACAGTTTCTTAATGTGGCGGGTAAACCTATAATCATAAGAACTATGGAGCATTTTGAAAATCATAAGGATGTGGATGATATAGTCATCGCCTGCAAGGAAGACTGGATCGACTATCTGAACGAACTGATAGAGAGGTTCAAAATCAAGAAAGTCAGAGCAGTCATTCCCGGAGGCAGTACGGGCTATGAATCCATTCATAATGGAGTCATGGAGACGGCGAAGGTTGCCAAGAAGCCTGATGATCTGATTCTGATTTGTGATGGAGTAAGACCGATGCTTTCCAAGAAGCTTATTTCGGACTGTATAGAGCTGGCAGGAAAGTATGGCACAGCAGTTCCGGTAACTCCGAGCATTGATTCACTGCTTTACAGTGAGGATGGAGAGGTATGCGGTAAGAGCTATCAGAGAAGTACTATGTATATAACACAGGCACCTCAGGGATACACTATGGAGAAAATTCTCTGGGCTCACAGCGAGGCTGAAAAGAGAGGAATTACCAATCCCGTATCCTCCAGCGAGCTTTTTATCGAACTCGGTGAGAAGGTAAGACTTTTCATGGGTGAGAGGACCAACATCAAAGTAACCACTCCTGAGGATATGGAAACTTTAAGAGCCAGCTTCTTCTATAAGCACTTCAAGATGTTTGCGGAAGAAGAGCTTGGAAAAGAACAGTAAATACGAGGGCAACTTGCATGAAGGATTATTCAACTACGGATTATGCAGTTAAAAATGTAATAAAGGGACGTCTGTTTGAAGATGTTCTGGAAGTCGCAAATGATGACATGGACTGGGAACGTCTGAATGACAAAAAGATCCTGATAACAGGTGCGGGCGGATTTATAAGCTTCTATCTTGTAGCAGCTCTGCTTCTCAGAAATGATATGAATGGTTCCGGGATGCAGGTGATCGGCCTTATCAGAAATAAGGAGAGAGCTCTTTCGAAGTTCGGTCGTCTCGCTGAAAGAGATGATCTCGTACTGGTAGAACAGGATGTCTGTGAGAACTTCGATATAGATATTAAGGCTGACTATGTTATTCATGCAGCAAGTCAGGCGTCGGCATGGCATTTTGAGAATGATCCTGTAGGAACAATAAGAGCTAATCTGGTAGGTACGGACTGTGCGCTTCAATATGCCAAGAAGACAGGTGCAGTATTTATGCTCATTTCCAGTCTCAAGGTTTATGGAAATGTTACTGATGGATCCAAGGAGCTTCTTGAGGAGACTCAGGGTTTTGTGGATCCGGATAATTATAAGAATTGCTATGCGATAGGAAAAAGAGCAGCGGAAACTCTTTCAGCCAGCTACAGCAAACAGTATGGCATGAGTGTGAAAATAGTCAGACCAAGCTATATATATGGTGCGGCAAGTCTGGACGATGACAGAGTCTGGGCACAGTTTATAGCAAATGTTATCAGAGGGCAGAATATCCTGCTTAAGAGTAATGGCGCAGCATACAGATCCTTCTGCTATGTCAGTGATACAGTCAGGGCAGTCCTCAGAGTTATGCTTGAGGGAGAGGATATGCAGCCGTATAACATAGCTTCCGAGATTGGCAATACAACCATAAGAGGTTTTGCTAAAAAGGCAGTAGAAGCATTTCCGGAAAAGGGGCTCAGTCTCAGTTTTGCAAATAAGGAAGATGAGGCAGAACCGATTATTGATTACACTAAGCAGACACCAGAGATAATGAACAGTGATAAGCTGGAAGCTTTGGGCTGGAAGGCAAATGTAGATATTTCCGAAGGTATAAAAAGGGCAGTTGCGATTTTAACTGAAAAATGATAGACTATATCTGTAAAAGTGGGTAACTTTACGCAAATTATCGTTTGAGGAAGAAAAGATTAGTACGATGGTAAAGCTAGTTAAGTTAATGATCGGCCTTACGGCCGCCTTTCTGCTGTTCATGGTAGTGTCCAATCACATAAATGATTACAAGGCAGCATACAATGAAGAACTGACAAGTACACATACAGAGCCAGGCGAAGAAGTTGTCGTAGAGATACCAAAGAATGCTTCGGTCAAGGAGATTGCGAAGATACTTCACAAGCAAGGGCTGATAAAGTTTGAGGGAGCCTTTGTAGAGAGACTTCAGAACTCTAAATATCGAGGCAGACTTCAGAGTGGTACTTATAAACTGCATAAGGGTATGAATACTCTGGAAATGATGGATGCTATGTCCAAGGAGGATGAGGAGCATAAGGTTCAGAAACAGCTCGTTATCCCTGAGGGCTTTACAATCGATCAGATTGCAGCAAGGTGCGATGAAGAGGGGATATGCACAAAAAAAGAGTTCATCAATGCTGTTAAGTCAGTAACAGCAAATGATTTCGAATACTTAGCAGATGTTCCTTCGGGAGTGGATGTAAGATACAAACTGGAGGGATATCTTTTTCCTGCGACTTATGATATCACAAAAGAAACAACCGCAACTGATCTCGTAAGGATGATGTTGAATGCTTTCAAGTCCTATTACACTGATGAGATGAAATCAAAAGCTCTTGAAAGAGGCATGACTTCTTATGAGGTTATTACTGTTGCTTCAATGATTGAAAGAGAAGCGAAAATAGATGAGGAGAGACCGAAGATTGCTTCTGTTATATATAACAGAATGAACAAGGATATGCTGCTTCAGATTGACCCTACCGTTTTGTATCCGCTTACAGACGGTATGTATAATCAGGAGAAGATGTCTACTGAAGATCTGGCACTCAAATCACCATACAATACATATATGTACAAGGGTTATCCTGTAGGACCTATATCGAACCCCGGAGTTGCCTGCATAAAGGCTGCTCTTTATCCGGAAGAAACAACTTATCTGTACTATAGGATAGTAGATGAGGAAAAGGGCGAGCATGCATTTTCCGAAACCTATGAGGAACATGAAAATCAGTATATCGGAGGTACGGATACAAACGGTGACGGTATACAGGATATAGATGCAAATGACAAAACGTTCGAGAAGAATAATGTCGAAGATGATATCTGGAGTAATGATACGGATTGATCATAAATGACCAGAATATGGAATGCTTGCATAATAGGAGGATACAGACAAAATGAGAAGATTTATTTTTACAGCAAAGAATATCGGACGCGAGCGTTATCTTACCTATGTTATGGGTGAGGGAATGGAAGTCGATGAAGATGTTCTTGATTATTGTGAAGATAATGATATACCGGAGATACTGAATATCATATATGAGGAAGATGATGATTATGATTATCTGACTTATGATGTGACAGGACGTACATCCCTGGAGACATTTACTCAGGATGTAATGACTAGAGAGAAGGTCTTTACGATACTGAGGAACATATCGCTCAGTATGATAAGTGTAAAGGAACATGCTATTCCTCTTTCATACATACTGCTTAACAAAGGGTTTATGTATATAGATCCGGATACACTTGATGTAAAGTTCCTTTATCTCCCAGTAGAAGGAGATGCTTCTGTATCCACGGAATTTAAGAGCTTTGTCAGACAGCTGATGGCTGGAATGAAGTATGACGTTGAGGAAGATCTGTCATATGTTGGACAGCTTCTTACATATGTAAACGGTGATTCATTCAACTTAAGGGGTCTTATCGGACTTACTGAAGCCATGATGCAGGATGCAGGAATGGCATACTCAGAGGAAGCTGGAATAGCTACCGAGGATGGGGCTGAGGTCGTTGACAGCGCATCGCCTGATATTGAAGAAGAGAAAGACAAGGGAGCTATGGACTTCATGAAGGATCTCGATAGCGCAGATGACAAGATGCCTGAGATCGGCGATGATGATGAAGATGATATAGAACTTGAGGAAGCTGAGAAAGCAGCTGATTATGCAACAGAGGTTCTGACAGAGGAAATGGAAGAGGAAGCTTCTGAGGAAGCTGAAGCAGAGCCTGAAGCAGAGCCTGAAGCAGAGAACGTTGAAGAGACTGTTGAGGAAACAGCTGAGGAAGAGCCTGCTGAAGAGGCTGAAGCAGAAGAGGTTGAGGAGACCGCAGAAGAAGAGGTTGAACCGGTTGATGCTACCAGAAGCGTAGAAAGAGAAGTTGAACATACTGAGACACTCGAGGATATCAAGGCCAGACTTCAGGAGCTTGCGGGTGCGGTAGACGGAAAGAATCCACCACCAAAACAGCAGAAGAAGACTCCATCAGGTAAACCTGTCAGGGTAAGTAGAGCAGCTATGCTGAAGGCAGCTGAAGAAGCTATCGAAGAGGAAGATGCAGCTGCAGCTGAAGCAGAAGGAGTAGCTGAGGCGGAAGAGAAGCCTGAGAAGGATAATAAGAAGAATAACAAGAAAGAAGCTGACAAGAAGGAAGCTGACAAGAAGGAGCCTGAAAAGAAGGCAGAGGTTATTGATAACACGATTCTCGGTGCAACCGGAGCAATTAAGATTAATCCTTATCTCATAAGAGTGAATACAAAAGAGAGGATAATGATCAACAAACCGGTATTCAAGATCGGTAAGGCAACACGAGGCGTTGATTATAGAGTAAGCGGAAACGGAGCTATCAGCCGTCAGCATGCTGTTATAATTCACAAGGGCGATTCTTACTACATAAAAGATAATAAATCGACTAATCATACCTATGTAAATGATGTTGAAATCGCTGACGATGAGGAAGTATTACTCAAGGATAATGCTTCAATCAGACTCGGAGATGAAGACTTTACATTTAGGCTCGGATAAGTTATTAAATGGATGGTTCAGTGCATAAAAATGTACTGGACTATCTGTGGTTATTGAAATTATAAAAAAATGGGGGCAAATATGGAAAAAAAGAACATAAGCTTTGAGACCAGAGGCAACAGCATAACGATGAGATATGAGCTTTCACCATCAGATGAACTTGACTCTACAGCACTCGATAGGCTAGATGAGAATATAGTTGAAATGACGGCTCCGATCAAATATAGCGAGGATGGAGATAAGAGGGTTATTTACTCGCTTATTCCGTCAGCAGTTCAGCTTTCATCATTCCTGAAACAGACGCTTTCAAAGGGTGCGGTACTTACAATACTCAAGAACCTTATTACAGGTATGGATATTGGTAAGCATAGTATACCTGTAAGCTATATCGTGAAGGATATCAATTATATCTACATAGATGATAAGACACTGGAGACATATGCTTATGTTATTCCGATAAAGAATCAGTCGATGGACATTTCCGAGATACCTGAGTTTTTCAGAAGTGTTCTTTCGCATATGAAGTATCGTGATGAGGATAAGGATAATTATGTCGCAAAGCTCATCACAAATGTAAACTCAGATAGATTCAGTCTTGCTGATTTTAATGTTATGGTAAATGAGTTAATGCTGGATGTTGCTGATATGCCACAGGTAGCAATGGGTCAGGCCGGAATCAAGGTTGATAAGGCAGGGGTCCTCAGAAACAGAGCAACTTCAGTTCCGCGTCCTCCAATGGGGCAGCCGATGCCAGGTCAAATGCCACCAATGGGGCAGCCAATGCCAGGCCAGATGCCACCAATGGGGCAGCCAATGCCAGGCCAGATGCCGCCTATGGGGCAGCCTATGCAGGGACAGGTTCCACCTATGGGGCAGCCTATGCAGCCTGCACAGCCAAAGTTCGATCCAAAGACAGGAAAGCCTTTGGGACAAGCGCCTCAGGCTCCGGTTCCGCCTATGGGACAGCCTATGCAGCCTGCACAGCCAAAGTTTGATCCAAAGACAGGAAAACCTTTAGGACAGGCAGTGCAACAGCCACAGGCACCGCAGCAACCACAGGCGCCGCAGCAACCACAGGTTAAGTTTGATCCTATGACAGGAAAGCCGATAGGACAGCCTGTACCACCAGTACAACCACAGGCACCGCAGCAACCACAGGCGCCGCAGCAGCCACAGGTTAAGTTTGATCCTATGACAGGAAAGCCGATAGGACAGGCACCGGTACAGCCACAGACTCCGAAAGCACCTGAGGCACCAAAGGCTCCAGAGATGCCAAAGGCACCAGAGATGCCAAAAGCACCGGAAATGCCGAAGGCACCAGAGATGCCGAAGGCACCAGAAGCACCGAAGGCACCAGAGATGCCAAAAGCACCAGAGATGCCAAAAGCACCAGAGATGCCAAAGGCACCAGAGATGCCAAAGGCGCCAGAGATGCCAAAGGCACCAGAGATGCCAAAAGCACCAGAGATGCCAAAGGCACCAGAGATGCCGAAGGCACCAGAGATGCCAAAGGCACCAGAGATGCCAAAAGCACCAGAGATGCCAAAAGCACCAGAAATGCCAAAAGTACCAGAAATGCCACAGCAACCACAGGCACCGGTACCACCGGTACAGCCACAGGCACCGGTACAGCCACAGGTTAAGTTTGATCCTATGACAGGAAAACCGATAGATCAGGCACCAGAGATGCCAAAGGCACCACAGATGCCAAAAGCACCAGAGATGCCAAAGGCACCACAGATGCCACAGCAACCACAGGCACCGGTACCACCGGTACAGCCACAGGCACCGCAGCAGCCACAGGTTAAGTTTGATCCTATGACAGGAAAGCCTTTGGGACAGGCACCGGTACAGCCGCAGGCACCGAAAGCACCAGAGATGCCAAAAGCACCGGAGGCACCAAAAGCACCGGAAATGCCAAAGGTACCACAGATGCCGAAAGCACCAGAAATGCCACAGCAACCACAGGCACCGGTACCACCGGTACAGCCACAGGCACCGCAACAGCCACAGGTTAAGTTTGATCCTATGACAGGAAAGCCTTTGGGACAGGCACCGGTACAGCCGCAGGCGCCACAGGCACCGGTACCACCGGTACAGCCACAGGCACCACAGACTCCGGTACCACCGGTACAGCCACAGGCTCCGAAGGCTCCTGAAGCTCCGAAGAGTGAAGAACAGGGTGATATGGTTTCACTTGATACGATCATGCAGGAGGCTGAGGACAGTGCAGCAGTTGCAGCGAAGCCTCGTCCACACTTCGTTCGTAAGAAGACTGGAGAGAAGATATATATTACGAAGGATGAATTCAAGATAGGAAAATCAAGAGTTCATGCCGACTATGCGATAGATAGCAATTCCGCTATAAGCAGAGTTCACGTTATAGTTATCCGCAGGAATGGTGTAAGCTACCTCAAGGATAATGATTCAACTAACGGAACATTTGTTGATGGCGAGAAACTTGAACCGGGAAGAGAAGTTCTGCTTAAAGCAAACATGGAAGTGAAGTTTGGAGACGAAGATTTCACATTCCTCTTGATGGACAACGTATAAAAGATAATTAAAGGATGGCAGCTGAGATAAAAGTCTTAGCAGCCGCCTTCATGAAGGGAACAGATAAATGGAATATTCTGCAACATATAATACCGATATAGGCATTAGAAAAAGTACAAATCAGGATTCAACAGCTATACGTATTATAGACACGCCTGATGGACAGGTTGCTTTTGCAATAGTATGTGACGGAATGGGAGGTCTTGCAAAGGGTGAGCTTGCTTCAAAGGAAGTAATCACAGCATTCTGCCGCTGGTTTGACGAAGAATTTGTAACTCAGGTACTGGACGGCTCTTTCTCTACACTACGACTCAGAGATGACTGGAACAGTATCATACAGGCAGAGAACAGACTTCTCAGCATATACGGTTCTGACAACAATATAATGCTAGGTACTACAGTGTCAGCCATATTGATGTATAGAAATGATTTCTATATCGTTCATGTAGGAGACAGCCGAGTATATGAGATTCATGATTCAGTAAGAATTCTCACAAAGGATCAGACGTTTGTTGCAAGAGAGATTGCAGCAGGAAGAATGACTCCAGAGGAGGCAAAGATCGATCCTAGAAGAAGTGTACTGCTTCAGTGTGTTGGTGCATCTGCAAAAGTTACACCGGACTTTCTGAAGGGCAAGATTCAGAAGAATGCAGTGTACTTTGTTTGTTCAGACGGATTCAGACATCAGATATCTGAAGAAGAGATGATGGAGAAACTTGGACCGAATAATGCAGTAAATATGGAAGAGCTGAAGTATGGTTGTGTATATCTGACCGAGCTCGTTAAGAACCGCAAGGAAACTGATAATATAACAGTTGCCGCAATTAAGACTAAATAATGGAGTTGAAAATATGTTAAAAGAGGGTACCGTCTTAGACGAAAAATATGAGATCCTTAGACAGATAGGTGAAGGTGGTATGTCAATTGTTTATTTGGCTCGTAATAACCGAATGAACATGCAGCTGGCTGTCAAGGAAATCAAAAATGATGGTTCAAAAAGTACAGAGATTCTCCTTAAGGGACTTGAGAGAGAAGCGAATATCCTGAAGGATGTGGACCATCCGGTTATTCCCAGAATTATTGATATAGTCAAGCATGCAGGAACTATCTGCGTTGTTATGGATTTCATAGAAGGTGAGAACCTGGCGGATAAGCTGAAGGAGGTTGAGAGATTCTCACAGGAGCAGGTTATCGAATGGGGACTTGAGCTTGCATCAGCTCTGGAGTATCTGCATTCTATGGATCCTCCGATTATATACCGTGATATGAAGCCATCAAATGTTATGCTTAAACCGGACGGTGGTGTTAAGCTGATAGACTTTGGTACTGCGAAGACTTATGATATCGAGAATAACGCTGATACTACAGCGCTTGGAACCAGAGGATATGCTGCACCGGAGCAGTTTGGTGATGCACAGGGACGTGGTATCTATAAAACAGATGCTCGTACTGATATCTATAACCTGGGTGCAACGCTCTATCATATGGTGACGGGTAAGAACCCTCAGGAGCCTCCTTATGAGATGGTTCCGATCAGAGAAGTGGATCCTATGCTTTCTACAGGACTTGAGCAGATCATACTCAAGTGTACAAAGCCGAATCCAAACGAGAGATACCAGTCCTGCTCTGAGCTTATATATGCGCTGGAGCATTATACAGAGCTTGATGACAGTTATATAAAAGCTAATAAGAAGAAAGTTACCATATTTGCGGTAACTGTAGCACTTACTCTTATATCTGCAGTTATTGCACTGTTTGGAAAATTTGGAATAGACAAGGTTGCATCAGACAACTATATAGCTTACATAGAAAAAGGAAATGGCTTCAAGACGGATGGTCTGTATTCAGCAGCGGCGACGGAGTATAAGAAAGCTTTTGAACTTGATGGTACGGATGCCGATGCGTATGTAAAATATATAGACACATTTATAGATTCATCCAAGGCAACGAATGAGAAGGGTGAATCAGAGCTGAAGCTTGAGGATGGACTGAATACAGTTGCAAACCGTGTAAAGAATAAATATGGAGATGTTGATAAGAATAATGAGGTTCTTTACAAGCTTGGTCTCACATATTTCACTGAAATCAATGATTACGGTGCAGCTGCAAAGTACTTTAAGATGGTTGATAAAGAAGATGAGTACTATGGAGAACTTGCAGATTACTATGGAAGTATCGCACTTATCCTTTCAAGTACTAACGTTAACGTCAACGAACTTATTGATAAAGTAAACGGTTTTGCTTCATATAATATCAGCAGCTTTACAAATGACAATGAACAGAAGTTCCAGAACTATAAGACAGTGGGCAAGATATATGTTTCATATCTGAACACAAATGGAGTTCCGGAGCAGGCTGAGTCAGTAATGAGTCAGGCAGTAAAGGATCTGGCTGATTATACAGGTGAGAATCTGGCGGATTACTACTATGAATATAACAGTGATCTGGCTGAGATATACTATACACTTGCTGAGAAGGCCGGAGATGAGTCGAATTACAGACTTGCACTTAATTACTACGAAGAAGTGTTGAGTCAGATAGAAGGTAAAATATCTGTAAACGAAGATACAGATAATGAATCAATAAAGGGTCTGATACAGGCATATGTTAATAATGAATGCAGAGTAGCAGACATATATGCAAAACTCGGAGACAGTGATGCTGCGCTCAAAGTATATGAAGATACTGAGGCGGCAATGGGCGAGGGAAATACTTATGCTGTAAAGGTTTATTCAGAGCATTTGAATTACCTCTATACAATCTATGAGCAGAAGCAGAAGGATCCCGGAAAATGGACTCCAAAGCAGGTTGAGACAATACTTGCAGTATACCAGAAGGGTAATAAGATAGAAGGTATAAGTGCAAATCCTAACTGGATCAAGAGATCTTCTGTTATGGATGGACTCGACGATGGTTCACTCACTGAGAAGGAGGAGACCACGGAGAAGCCATCTGATGAATCCTCTGAAGGAACTACTGAAGAGAATAAAACTGATGGAGAGGAGGACTAAGCTATGGGAATTTATAACATAATGTTCTGGGGCGGACTCATATTAGCCGGTATCTTCCTCATAGTGTCAGTCATCATCTTCATAAAGATGAGAATTCCGGAAGCATTCGGTGTAGTTACCGGAAGAACTCAGAAGAAGGCTATTGAAGAGATACGTTCCGGCGGAAGAGCCGTAACAACTTCTAAAAGAAAGAAGATCGGAAGCAACATACTTGCAAGAGATATCAAGGTTTCCGATTCTAAAAGAAAGGCTACGGTTACAGAGCACAATATGGCTCCTACCAGACCGGAAACCGGGGAAAGTGCTGAAAGCATTGCCAGAAGAGCTGCAGAAGATGCTAAGAAGCAGGTTCAGAGCAGCCAGGAGAAAGCGAGAAGAAATCTCGAAGAAGAATCTACAGAGGTTCTTACCTATAATGAGATGAAGACGAAGGGTGACTCGAGTGAAGAGCCTACAACCGTTCTTGAGATGGAACAGGCAACGGACATATTGTCACAGGGCGATGGAGTATACGGAGACTCAGAGGCGGATTCATATGCTGATGATGCCACTGATGTTCTTGTCGGAAATGGCAGAGTTGATGACAGAGAGCTTGAAGATAAGGATCTGTATAAAGACGATGAACTGGGTGATGAGAAGACAGATGTCCTGAGATCGACTTCGACAAGTGTGAATGATAGAGATGATGATGTTGATAAAACTGACGTTCTTACAGCAGAGATGGATGATCTCTCAGATAAGGATGTTTACGGAACATATAATCCGGAGACTACATCTGTACTTAGGTCAGATATGGCACCGGGCAGCGACTCTGTTAAGAAGAGTGACGGCTTAAGTCGAGATGGAATCAAGGTACTTTACAGTGAAACTGTTGTTCACACTGATGAAAGCTTATAGGAGGGAGAGAATATATGATAAATAAAGTGAAAGGAAAAGGGCATATACATAGATCGCTCAAGGTAAGGCTCATTGCATTTGTCACAGCGCTTGCTATGGTGCTTTCGGTTATTTATCTGAATGATCGAAGGGGAAGAGTTGAAGCTGACACGCCGACTGTCACAGTATATGATGATTCATTTGTTTCATCTTTGATCAATTCATCTTCTGCTGACAGCGTAAATGTAATAGTTCCTGCTCAGGGAATAACATTTTCTGTCGGAGCTGATGGAAATGCTCAGATCTCTGAAAGTATTAAGCTATACACAGAGGATGAAGTAGATTATTATATCGATGGGTCAAGCCTGACAAATCCGACAGAAGTAGATGCAAACGCATATTACAAAATGATTGTGCGTTCAAGTGCAGATGGTTCGGGTACTAACCCTGGAACTATGACCTCAGGTGATACTGTATATATACTTAAAGAATATGTAAATTATACGGATCCTGAAGGAGTTCATGATGATTATGTACCGGTTGATGCGGATACATATAAGCATGCACTTTATAAAACAATATCTGTTGCCACGCGCGATGCGGCAGGTCTGACATTTAATTCCAGTTCAAATCCTGCAACTGTAACAGATACAGATTTTACTGATACGGACGATACAAAGTACTATGGTAGTGTGACATATGCTGTTACTAAGGATGGTGGAGATGAAACATATTATACTTCACTTGACGGTTTAAATTCAGCCTTCACTAAAGGTGTGGATTCAGATGGATCTTATGAGATAAATAAGGTTATAAATGCACCGGCTTCAGGTTCAGGAACGGAACTGTTTACTGAAGATGTGAGTGGAGTTGTAAATAATTATATACTTAAGTCATATTCTGCAGGCTATACAGAGACTGGCGCTTCAGCTGAAACAATAATAGAAGGATCAGGCGGGGTGATTTCAGTACCTGAATCGGCCTCTGCAACAATAAGTGCAACTAAAGATATAAATGTATATTTTGAGACAGATAAGGAAATAACACCGTCCAGTGATGTGACTATCACAGCTACAGGAGCAGGAACTATAGCTCCGACTGTTTCAGGAAGCGGAACGAGTTACAGCTTTACTATACCGGGAAGTGCTGCTAGAAGCGGAAATTCTCAGTCATATGCTGTAAAAGTTAATGACGGAACACTTAGTGAGAGCTTTACAGTAAATATTAATAATGCAGATGGAACTGCAACAATCTCAGCAGAGAAAATAAATGGTGAACCTGTAGATAGTTCATTTGTATATGTAACAGATGAGGAAGCTGAGCTGAGTGCGGTTGTAACAGTAGAAGATGAAGCTGCAGTTGTTAATAAATCAGGTTTCTGCAAGCTGACAAGCAGCACAATACCTGCAACTCGTACTATAACGGATTCGGCAGCACCGGATTCTGATGGCAAAATAACTGCTAGTGTTACCCTTGCACCTGGAGAAAACTACTACTGTGTAGGTGGTAACACATCATACGATGGTGGAACAACTACTATAGATTTCCCTAAGGGATCAGTATATCAGCTGTTTTATGATAATGTTGATCCATATGTAGTAGAGAATTCGGTTGCAGTGGAATCAGATGGAACAGCAGTAACGGTTAATCATGAAGCCGGTACAAAAAACTATGATGCTACCGTATCTGCAATGGCTACCACAGACATTACACTTAATGTAAGTGATATGCAGAAGGATGGAAGCGGAACAGATATAGACGGTAGTGGAATCAATACAGTTACTATAAATGGTACTGCCAAAACACCGGATTCATCCGGACAGGTAGCCTATAGTATAGATCCGGATTCCGGAAAAGCTTCAGGATCTTCAGACGAACTTACAGTATATCTGAGGGATAATGCCGGAAGAGAAGATGAATATAAAGTAACAATAAACTATATAGATGAAAGAGCCAGCATAACAGAAGGCTTCAGTCACGGAACTGTAGATGGAAGTTACTTCTTCAAGTGGGATAGCTCTTCAAGACAGGCAACTGTTACTTATACAGTTGATACAAATGTAGAACTGAAGAGTCAGGCTGACGATGGAGTTGTAATAACAGTCGATGGTGCTAAGGCACCGGCAAGTCAGTTTGATATAGAACCGGTTACACCAACAGGCTCATATGCTTATGAATATAAGGTAACATTTAGATATGATCCTACTGTATCAAAGGCTGATTACAACATAGTTTTGACGGTAACAAACAAGAATGATTATCCGACTACTCATAATACAGCAGTTAGAAGTGTGGATATTGATAATCCGACTATTGATGTAGAGGGTGATAATACCAAGTGGTATCAGAACCTTGTTTTAAATGTTAAGGTCAGTGATGGAACTGTTTCATCCGGTTTTGATCATGTTGATGCAACGGGCGTTAACCCAACTAAGTTTACATCTACTCCTTATGTTGTAACTGTAAATGAGTCAACCTCCACAGCAGGAACAGCGGTATCCTTTAAGGCATTTGATAAGGCCGGAAATGAGAGTACAACTTATTACAATACATATTATGTAGATAAGAAAAAGCCTGTTCTTACACTTAAGGTAAATAAAAAGAATTACAAGGAGGTTGATGGAAAGGTACTTCCTGTAGCAGATCCTGTAATAGACTATACACTTACAGATTCACTTAGTGGTATCGATGGTTCAGATGCAAGTGCATCATACTTTAAGATCAATGGCACAAGCTATCCTGGTTCAACGGGAAAGAAGCTTTCTGAGATAATCGGTAAGGTTGATCCTAAGATCAGTTACCATATCGAGCTTTATGCAAGAGATAGAGCAGGAAATGAAGAGAAGTATGAGACTACATTTAAGGCCGATGGTGAAAAGCCTGATATCACAGGTAAGATAGAGAATACACCTAAGAAGGATAAGTATCCTACATACTTCAATGAAAGTGTAACATTAACGGTTACTGTAACAGATGCAAATATCAGCAAGAGCGGTCTCAAGGTTACTGAAACCGGCGGACGTACAATCAAGTATGACTGGAAGCAGGATGGAAGCGGTAAGTGGATAGCAACCATCAAGGCTAATAATGAGGGTAATTATAACGTCAAGGTTACTGCAACTGATGACGGTGGCCTCTCAAATTCATGGTCTCAGACATTTACCATTGATAAGACAGCTCCGGATGTTACAACTCTTCTGAATGGAAGTGAGTATACATCAAGTAATAGTTATAACAACACTATAACTCACGGGGTTAATGTGGTTGATGATAACGAAGATGAGGCTGATGTAGCAGTTCAGATTGAAAGAGAAGTTCCGGGTGGCGGAACAGAAAGTCTGAAAAAGAAGGGTAAGGGTCCTTTCACTATCAGTGAGGATGGATTCTACACAGTAACATATACTGTTATTGATAAGGCAGGAAACTCAACAACCAAGGAAATTGGATTTACAGTAGATAATACTGCACCTGCAAACAACCTGTATGTAACAACAGCAAATCCTGCAAAGGTTGATGCATATCCAAACAACTATGTAAATGTTTTGTATGTATTTACAGAGCATGAAAGTCAGGAGAACTATCGTTATGGACAGTATTACAATTCAGATGTAACAATAGAGCTTAACTACTTTGATTACAACCTGAATTCAGTTTATGTAACAGATGGTGAAACAGAACTCAGTCCTACATGGACAGAAAATAATGGCTACGGAAAAGCAACCGTGACTATCTCTTCTGAGGGATATCATGATATCAAGATCTGGACAGACGATCTGGCAGGAAATACAACCGATGATACAGACATTGGAAAGAGAATCAGATTTACTATAGACAAGACAGCTCCTGTTATATCAACAACACTTAATGGTGCGGGATATGCAGAAGGGTCAGGTGTCAGATATCTGACAACCAACGGAACTGTTGGTGTTACAGTATCTGATAAGAATATAGATACCAGTGATCTGAAGAGAATCTACAAGATAACTCCTCCGGGAGGAGCAACAAAAACTTCTGAATCTTATGTAAGTGAAGGAAGTGAAACATATGCTGAAGAAGCTGATTACGAGGTTCAGTATGTGGCAGTTGATAAGGCTGGAAACACAAGTACTATGAGAACAGTACAGTTCAGAGTAGATAAGACTGCACCACAGTTGAGTATATCCAATGTAGGCGCTTCTACAACAGCAGGTGCAGTAAATGTTTCCTTCAACGTTAAGGAAGCATTCTACTGGGATATGAACGCCGTAACTATCAAGATCTATAAGAAGAAGGATGGAAGCGGAGAAGTTCTTGAAAAAACAATTGATATGAAGCCGAAGTCAGCAAATGATGTTACAAGTTATACATTTACTGATGATGCTGAATACAGGATTGAGTTTACAGCAGAGGATAAGTGCGGTAACAAGGCAAATACAGATTATACATTCATCAAGGACGGAACTGCTCCTAGGATCGTACTTTCAGGTGTTGGAAATTATGATATGACAGATAAGAATGTCGAGCTCATGATTACTGTAGATGAAGACTTCTACACATCCAACAAGGTTTCACTTAAGGGTACAAGAACAGATATAGAAGGCAAGAAGAACCCTATAACATTTAACGACTTCAATCCAAACAGAACCAAGATATCTGAGATGAAGCAGCTCTTCGATAAGGATGGAATCTACGATATAGAGGTTACCTCTACAGATAAAGCTGGTAACTCTTCAAGCAAGAAGGTTCACTTCACTATCGATACTGAAGCTCCGAAGATCGGTGATCTGTCAAAGTATGACGGAGTTAAGCTGAGAGAGTTCAAGTGGGATGTGGATCTCGATAAGCTGGTAACAGATCTTACAGTTTGCGATATAGGACTGTATCTCGACGGAGTTGAGTATGATGGAGTTTCACCAATAGAGGATGGATCGCACGTGCTCAAGGTTGTTGCTGTTGATGAGATGGGACATAAGTCTGAAAAGGAAGTTACATTTATCCTTGACTCAAAGGGACCTAACATCATAGTTTCAAATGTAGAGGATCAGGATCTGTTCTACGAGGCAAGAGAAATAGGTGTTTCTGTACAGCTTGATGAGGATGTGCTTGATAGTGTAACACTTAACGGCAAAACTATAGCAGTTAATGATAATCAGGCTACAATGAATATAGACAAGAAGGGTGACTACACACTTGAAGCTATGGCTCATGATGAGGCAGGAAATGAGGCATCTGTTAAGCTTACATTTACTTATGGAAGCGAGACAAGTATTTGGTGGATTCTTGCAATAGCCGGTGGAGCTATACTGCTTCTCCTTATACTTCTTCTCATAATCAAGAAGAAGAAAAGCTGGTAAGACTGGATAGAACTAGAAATAATCATTAGTGGGGCACAGGGGATTTCCCCCGTGCCTCATGTTTTTATAGGAGAGATATATGTTTGAAGCGGTAGTGTTTGATATGGACGGAGTCATCCTTGACTCTGAAAAGATATATAGGAAATACGAATATGTGGCGGCTGAACATTTCGGTCTTCCAATGGATCATATAGAAGAATTCTGTAACAAAATCGCGGGCGGAACCAAGCACACAAATAAGATTGTTTTCGACGATTTTTTTGATACAGATGTAGATTATTTTGATTATAGAGATATAGTAAGCGCCGGAGTAGAGAGGCATGCAGCTGAAAACGGATATGAGGTCAAAAAGGGCGTAAAAGAGTTATTCGATTTTCTGAAGGATAAGGGCGTGAGAATAGCACTTGCAACATCGACAGAAAAGGACAGGGCAACCAGATTTCTCGAGCCACATGGACTGCTTCCGTATTTTGATGCAATGATTTTCGGAGATGCTATTCCGGCAGGAAGAGGTAAGCCGAATCCAGATATTTATTTGAAAGCCTGTGAGGCTCTGGGGACAGCTCCTGAGGAAACGATAGGTGTCGAGGATTCTATAAATGGAATAAAGTCTTCATCAGCCGCCGGTTTATATACGGTAATGGTTATAGACCTGATCACTCCAGATGAGGAAAATGCAAGGTTTGCAGACAAAATATATGATGAAATCATAAAAATAAAAGAATTATTTCTTTACGAAGCTTGACATGATGAGGTATAATGTAAGGTGCGTTTTTTAGAGACAATATAGTTGGAGGTTTAAGACAGGGACAAAGGGGTTTGTTTGTAAAACGAGGTATATATAAAGAGAGGTGCAAATGAAAAGTTTAAAAAGAATAATCAGCACGCTTCTTGGGATATTACTTGTATTAGGTCTAATTCCGATAACTTCATTTAATAATGGTAAAGGAGTATATGCCGCGACCGGAGAGGAAATCGTAACTGATGCTCTGTCCTTTGCGGTGGAGAATGATTATCAGAATCCGAAAACTCCGAAACTTAATTATGTCTGGGGAGGACTTGACCTTACAGTTGGTTGCGACTGCTCCGGTTTTGTATGTGCTATTTTTAAGAGACATGGACTTGATCTGGTTGCAATGAACATAAGAAGCAGCTATGACATGCAGGCAAAGGCGACTGATTTCGGAACTATAGTTAACGGTACTGATCCGTCGCTCATTCAGAGTGGAGATATACTTATTACAAATAGCGGTGGACACGCAGCCATTGGTTGGAACTATAACGGTGTTCCATATATGATACATTGTCAGAATCATAAGATGGGTTGTGTTTATCAGCCGATTTCAACATATAACAGTGGTATCGTTATGATAATCAGACCTTATGTTATAACAGGTCAGGGTGGAAATGTTAATCCTCCTAGTGATGGCGGTGGATCCTCATCGCAGGTGCCTGACACAGAAAATCCGGGTTATCCTTATGCAATCCCTACTGCAACAGTGACATCCGGAAATGCAGCTAAGTGGCTTCAGACAGCACTCAATAAGCTGATGAACAGTGGCCTTGTAGTAGATGGATCTATCGGTAGTCTGACCAAAGCTGCTACTTCAGATTTCCAGACCGCATATGGACTTCCTGCAACTGGTGTTGCAGATATGACAACTGTCAACAAGATGGTTGAAGCATATAAGGGTGTATGTAACGTTAAGTCAGTAACACTTAAGGGATTTAAGAAGACAACTATTGACGAGGATTCATCTATACAGCTCTTTACGACTATAGATCCTGCAACGGCGATTGCAAACATCGAATGGTCCTCATCGGATAGTAATGTTTTAAGCGTTACCTCTACAGGTATGATGACGGCAGTCGGTCCGGGTACAGCAACGATTACAGCCAAAGCTGCAAACGGCAAGAGTGCTACAGCTAAGTTTACTGTTAACGGAAAGAAGCGATACAGCGAGTGGTACGGCGGACAGTGGTATGGTTCAGACGGAAATACAGACTATGAGTATAAGGGCTACTGGATGCAGAATTCGACTGGATGGTGGTTTACCGATGATTCGGGTTGGTATCCGGCTAACGAATGGGTAAAGATAGATAAAAAATGGTACTTTTTCGATAGTAATGGCTATATCGTTTCCAAGGGATGGAGACAGATTGGCGGAGATTATTACTATTTCAAGGATTCCTGTGATATGGCAGAGAGTGAGTGGATAGGTGGATACTGGTTATCCGGAAACGGAAAGTGGACTTATGCTGCTACGGGAAGCTGGAAACAGAACACGTCGAATAAGACTTGGTGGTTCGAAGACACCTCAGGATGGTATCCAAAGAGTGAGGTTGTTAAAATAGATAATGTCAGGTACTTTTTTAATCCGGATGGATACTGGCTTACAAATTAATTAAAGGAGAAGCAACATGAAGAAGGCGAAGAGAAATGCAATTCTCGGACTTTTAGTCTTTGCACTTATCATAGCAGGAGTAGTATATGCTGTTATGTTCGGTGCAGGAGATGAAAGAATCGGTCTTGCAAAGGACATTCCTCTCGGACTTGATCTACAGGGTGGTGTCAGTGTAACTTATGAGATTCAGGAGGAAGATGCATCAGATGCAGATGTAGATGCGACTATAGACAAGCTGCAACGAAGAGTTGATCACTATAGTCCTGATGCAGAAGTATATAGACAGGGAAGTGATCGTATCACTGTTGAAATCCCTCTTGATACAAGTAAGTATGATCCAAATGAGATACTGGACAGCCTTGGACGTCCTGGTAAACTCGAGTTTCTTGATCCGACAAACTATCAGAAGTTTGCAAGCGGTGATACATCCTATGAGGCAGCACTTACTGGAGCGGATGTAAAGAATGCAGAGGGTGGACGTATTCAGGATCAGACAACAGGTGCTGATGAGTATATAGTTTCACTTCAGTTTACTGATGAGGGTGGACAGAAGTTCTCTGATGTAACAGGTGCAAATGTAGGACAGCAGATATATATCATATATGATAATGAGGTTCAGAGTGCTCCTGTAGTTCGTGAGCAGATTTCAGGCGGTAGCGCACAGATAGATGGAATGGATGATTTCGAAGAGGCTTCAGATCTTGCAAGTACTATCAAGATTGGTGCACTTCCTCTTACACTTGAGGAACTTTCATCACAGGTTGTAGGTGCTAAGCTTGGATCAGATGCTCTTGAGACATCACTTTTTGCCGGAGCTATCGGTCTCGGAATTATCTTCCTGCTTATGATCATCATATTCAGATTCCCGGGATTTATTTCAGCTATAGCTCTTTCGGTTTATGTAGTGCTTGAGCTCTTCTTCTTAAATGCATTCCATATAACACTTACACTTCCGGGTATCGCCGGTATCATACTTTCCATAGGTATGGCGGTCGATGCAAACGTTATTATCTTCACACGTATTAAGGAAGAAATCGGAAGCGGAAAAACAGTCAAGACAGCTGTTAAGTCAGGTTTCAGTAAGGCTCTTTCAGCTATCATAGATGGAAATATTACAACAATCATAGCAGGTATCGTGCTCCTTATCATGGGTACAGGTACAGTTAAGGGCTTCGCGAGAACACTTATTCTCGGTATCGTTCTTTCAATGGTAACAGCTCTTTTAATTACAAAATTCCTGCTGAATGCATTTGTTAATCTCGGAGTTACCAGCAAGAAGCTTTACGGTTCTGCAAAGACTCCAAGAATCACAAAGTATACAAAGGGCTTCAAGGTAGCAGTTTCATTCTCAATAATCGTTATTCTTGCAGGTATTGCATTTCTCTTTGTAAACAAGGGTATCGGAACTCGTGGAAATACTATGAACTTCTCACTTGAGTTTAGCGGTGGTACATCAACAGCCGTTACCTTCAATGAGAACTATTCTCTGGAGAGAGCAGAAAGTGAGGTTCTTCCTGTATTTGAACAGGTAGGTGTAGAACGTGCACATGTTCAGATTCAGACCGTAGATAATTCTAATCAGGTTGTATTTAAGACTCCGAGTCTTGACGAGGATACTCGTTCAGAGCTTGCAAGTTCACTTAAGTCAACCTTTGGGATTACAGATGATAAGATTGATTCTCAGAACATATCAAGTACGATCAGTTCAGAGACTCAGAGAGATGCTATACTTGCGGTAATCATTGCTTCAATCCTGATGCTTATCTATATAGCATTCAGATTCAGTGATGCAAGATTCGGTATCAGTGCCGTGCTTGCACTTATACATGACGTTATGTTTGTGTTCTGTGCATATTCAGTACTTTACCTGACGGTTGGTGGTACATTTATCGCATGTATGCTTACGATAGTAGGTTACTCAATCAACTCATCAATCATCATATTCGATCGAATCAGAGAGAATCTCAAGATTATGAGTGTCGAGAAGGATGGTTACGATCATATCGTAAACACAAGTATCTCGCAGACATTTACACGAAACATTTATACAAACCTGACAACTTTTGTAACTATCTTCATGCTGTACATACTCGGTGTTGCTTCACTTAAAGAGTTTACATTTACTCTTATGGTCGGTGTAGTAGCAGGTACATATTCATCTATCTGCATTACAGGACCGCTGTGGCTTGCACTCAGAAAGAAGTTCGGCAAGAAGAAGGCAGAGGTTGAGAAGGCCTGAGATTGCCTGAATAGGCTATAACTATAAACACTTTCAAGGACGGAGATTTCTCCGTCCTTTTTGACAAAGGAGAAGAGTATGACAAAGGACTGGAGAATCTATGCTTTGAAGGCGGATTTTAATGAGCTGGCGCGGAAGTTCAATATCGACCCTGTTGTAGCCAGAATTCTCAGAAACCGCGGGCTCCAGACGGATGAGGAATATGAGAACTATCTATATGGGACTCTTGACAGTGTACATGAACCGGAGAGTATGCTTGATATAGAACTAGGTGCTGATATCATTATTGATGCGATATCGGCAGGAAGATCAATTCGTATAGTGGGTGACTACGATGTGGACGGAGTGATGTCAACATACATCCTTTATGATGCATTTAAGAATCTGGGGGCTGATGTATCTTATGATATACCACACAGGGTTCGTGACGGATACGGAATTAATGAGAGGATTGTGGATGATGCTTATGCTGACGGCGTAGAGCTGATTGTTACCTGCGATAATGGTATAGCTGCAGTTGATGCGGTTAATAAAGCGGTGGAATACGGAATGAATGTTATTATAACAGATCACCATGAGATTCCGCCCGTTCTGCCGGAGGCAGATGCTATTATAGATCCTCACCAGCCGGGGGATGGATATCCTTTTAAAGAGATATGCGGAGCGGTTGTGGCTTATAAGCTGGTTCAGGTCATTTACAGGCAGATGGATATAGAGCTGGACAGAAACAAATATTTGGAGGCTCTGGCGGCTGCTACTGTGTGTGATGTTATGCCTCTTAAGGATGAAAATAGGATATTTGTAAGGGAAGGTTTCAGAAAACTTGAAAACACAGATAATTTGGGTTTCAGAGAGCTTCTCAAAGCATGTTCGCTTGAGGGAAAGACCATAGTCGGATACAACATGGGCTTTATGATTGGCCCTTGTATAAATGCTATGGGTAAGCTAGGGGATGCAAAGGACGCTCTCGAGCTTTTCATAACTGAAGATCCTGACTTTGCAGAAAAGAGAGCTAAGCTTCTCTGGGAAACGAATCAGTCCAGAAAGGGTGAGACTGATGAGGGAGAAGAAAAAGCAATAGCTGAGATATCAAAGGAAGCTGATGAGGATGGCAGACCGAAGGACAGTGTTCTGGTGGTTTATGTGAAAGGCCTCAGGGAAGGACTTGCAGGAATAGTAGCAGGAAGAATCAAGGAGAAGTATTACAGACCGACTATAGTGTTTACTGATACAGATGGCGATGAGACGCTTTTGAAGGGGTCCGGAAGATCTATAGAAGCCTACAACATGTATGAAAAAATAAATGAGCATCGAGATATGTGTGTAAAGTTCGGAGGACATCCAATGGCTGCGGGCCTTTCAATCAAGAGAGAGGACCTGGACAACTTCAGGGAACAGCTGAATGCTGATTCGGGACTATCAGAGCAGGATATGATACCTAAGCTTATGATAGATGTTCCGATGCCTCTAAGCTATGCCACGCTTAAGCTGGCTGAACAGCTTGAATCACTGGAACCCTTTGGAAAAGGAAATGAGGATCCATTATTTGCTGAAAAGAATCTGGAGATTCTGGGATACAACTATGGACGAAATTCAAATAAGATACTTTTTGTGAAGGTCAGATCGGCTAACAAGGGCATCTATACTATGAAGACGTTCAGGCCAAAGGACTTTCTGGAAAATATAAATAAGTGGTTTACACCTGAAGAATGTGCTAAAATAGAAAAAGGCATTTATTCGGGCTGTAAGCTTGATATAGCCTATACGCTTTCAATAAATGACTTCAGAGGTAGCAGAAATTTGGAGTTTTTTATCAAGGAATACGACAAATCAAACTGAAAGAACAGCTTGACCGGGAGGGGTTAAGGACATGAAAAAAGTTGAGGATTATATCATTAACATTCCGGATTTTCCGGAGCCGGGTATTATTTTTAGAGATATCACAGGAGTATTGAATGACGCAGAGGGATTGCAGCTTTCAATCGATGAGTTATATAAGCTGTTGGATGGCGTCGATTTTGATGTGGTAGCCGGAGCAGAAGCAAGAGGCTTCTTATTTGGAATGCCACTTGCATATAAGGCGAAGAAGAGATTTGTTCCTGTCAGAAAGAAGGGAAAACTTCCGCGTGAGACTGTGCAAAAAGAGTATTCGCTTGAATATGGAACAGCTACCATAGAAGTACACAAGGATGATATAAAGCCCGGTGATAAGGTCGTTATTGTTGATGATCTTATGGCAACAGGCGGAACTATCAGAGCTACCATAGATCTTATAGAGGAGCTTGGGGGAGAAGTAGTGAAGGTATTATTCCTCATAGAGCTTGAAGGGCTCAATGGAAGAAAACTTTTTGATGGATATGATATTGAATCAGTAGTTAAGTATCCGGGTGCATGATACATATTGACAGGTAAATGATATACAGCTAATAGGGGGATTTATGGGAAGTGATTCAAAATACCACAGGTTCCACGGAGCCGGTGAACAGGCAAATGTAAATAATGTTCAGAGATTTGGCTATCCGGCTATATCGCTTTTTACGTCTACAAAGCTTTTTACTCTGCATCATCATATCGATATAACGGATGCATATGAGAACGTAGTTTACCGTGCTGATACTAAGGTGTTTACTATAAAGGATAAGACGGATGTCAGAACGGCAAATGGACAGCATGTTTCTCGTATTGAGAGAAAACTTATCTCCTTCCATGAGGTGCATTACATCACTATGGCAAATGGCTTCGGATTTGAACTTTCAAACGAGCTTCTTCACATTTATAAGGACGTAACGAATATCGTTGGTCTCGGCTGGCAGCTCAGAGGAAATGTATTTGGCCTGAATTTTGAGCTCTATGACAGAGATGGAAGTGTCATAGCGGTAATAGGACAGAAGATGCTGTCTATTCATGACAAATATTGTATCGATATATATAAGAGGGAATATGAGGCTATAGTAGTATCAATTCTTATAGCTCTTCAGCATATGATAAAAGACAGAGAGAATGCGAACTCAGCGTCGTATTCGTCATCAAACTCATATTAATGATTTTACAGTAATCACTCGCCGTATCATTTGGCGAATTATGTAATATATTCAGAGGAAAGGAGGAGCAGGTTATGTCAGATGATGCTTCAAAATATGACTCAAGTGGTCTTGATAAAATCGTGGAAGAAAGAGTGCCGATCAGTGAGATAATAATCGATAGTGCAAAGACCGGCGTGCTTGCTACTCCGGAAGATTTTACGGATCCTAAGGAACTCTATGATGTGCTTGTTGAGAAGATAAAGAAGTATCACCCGTCCGATGATTTCTCTCAGATAGAGAAGGCTTATCATATCGCGGATGATGCACATCGGGGACAGAAGAGAAAGTCCGGAGAACCGTACATCATACATCCTATCTGCGTTGCTATAATTCTGGCAGAACTGGAGATGGATAAGGAGACCATAATAGCAGGTCTGCTTCATGATGTTATCGAGGATACCGAGTATACAAAGGAACAGATATCAGAGATGTTTTCTCCGGAAGTGGCACTTCTTGTAGATGGTGTTACAAAGCTGACACAGTTGAATCTCTCTCAGGACAAGATTGAGATTCAGGCTGAGAATCTGAGAAAGATGTTCCTTGCCATGGCAAAGGATATAAGAGTTATTATCATAAAACTTGCCGACAGACTGCACAACCTGAGAACGCTTCAGTATCAGACGGCTGCAAAACAGATAGAAAAATCCAGAGAGACTATGGATATCTATGCACCGATTGCACATCGTCTCGGTATTTCCCGTATTCAGGTTGAGATGGATGATCTCTGTATGCAGTATCTGTATCCGGAGATTTATGCAGAACTCAGATCCAGCATAGGTGAGAGACTGTATGAACGTGAGGACTATATCAGGGATATGATAAATGAGGTCACGGAGTATATACAGGAAGCTGGAATCCAGGCTGAGATAGAGGGGCGAGTAAAACATATCTTCAGTATTTATAAGAAGATGAAAACTCAGGGCAAAACTCTGGATCAGATATTTGACGTGTTTGCACTTCGTATCAAGGTTGAGACAGTCAGAGACTGCTATGCTGCACTGGGAATAATACATGAGAAGTATAAGCCTATACCGGGTAGATTCAAGGACTATATAGCTATGCCGAAGGCAAATATGTATCAGTCCCTTCATACGACTCTGATCGGTCATGGCGGTCGTCCTTTTGAGATACAGATAAGGACCTATGATATGCACCGTACTGCTGAGTACGGAATCGCTGCACACTGGAAGTATAAGGAGGTCGGAAGCAAGAAGGTTTCCGAGAAGGAGCAGAGCAAGCAGA
The DNA here is from genome assembly GCA_002392655.1 of Lachnospiraceae bacterium UBA3850. Lineage (GTDB taxonomy): Bacteria > Bacillota > Clostridia > Lachnospirales > Lachnospiraceae > Eubacterium_Q. Next base: position 56,769 of record DGHK01000028.1, read on the forward strand.
TCTGGCTGAATGAGATACTTGAGTGGCAGAACGATACAAAAGATAATAAAGAGTTTATGAACATAGTAAAGACTGATCTGGATATGTTCCAGGATCAGGTTTACTGCTTTACTCCTGCAGGTGATGTTATGACTCTTCCTGCCGGTTCAAATACCATAGACTTCGCTTATGCTATACATACCGCAGTCGGTAACCGTATGGTCGGAGCCAGGATAAACGGAAGACAGGTTCCGATAGAGACCAAGCTTACCTCCGGAGACAGAGTAGAGATCATCACATCTGCTAACTCCAAGGGACCGAGCATGGACTGGCTGAAGATAGTAAAAAGTACTCAGGCCAAGACCAAGATAAACCAGTGGTTCAAGCAGGAGCTTAAAGAAGAGAATATCCAGAAGGGTAAGGCAGCAGTAGACAATTATTGCAAGGCGAAGAATATCTCGCTTCCTGATCTGATGAAGCCTGAGTATGTAGCTGCTACTCTCAAGAGATATAACTTCGGTGACTGGGATTCTCTGATGGCCGCAGTTGGTCATGGAGGATTAAAGGAAGGACAGATAGTAAACAGACTTCTTGAAGAACACAGACGTCTGACACAGGTAAATGTATCTGACGAGGATCTGACAGAAGAGATAAACAGAAAGAGCAGAACCTTTGATATACCTAAGGGAAGCATTCAGGTTCATGGAGTACACGATGTTGCAGTAAGATTTTCGAAGTGCTGTTCGCCCGTACCGGGTGATGAGATAGTAGGCTTCGTAACAAGAGGAAGAGGTATATCAATTCACAGAACCGATTGTGAGAATCTGCTCAGTATGAGTGAGGATGAAAGAGAGAGACTAATCGAGGCTGAATGGGTTTCAGAAGGAAATGACCAGCAGGCTGAATTCGTTGCAGACATCAATGTTTATGCTATGGACAGAAATGCGCTCATACATGATATCACCAAGATATTTATGGAGGCTGAGATTCCTATCAGGAAGATAGAGGGACGTGTCAGCAAGCAGGGTAAATCCACGATCAATGTTCAGTTTGGCGTTAAGTCAAAGGGTGAGATGAATACGCTTATCTCAAAGATAAGAAGTATTGAGGGAATCATCGATATCGAGAGAACTCAGGGCTAGGTGAAAACTAATAAAGATGACGATTTTGGCTATGTCAAAATTGTCATCTTTTCTATTTGATGGTAAAATGTAGTTTGAGGCTTTTGGGGAAGTAATAGGGGAGGCAGTGATATATGTTTAAAATGAGTGCTGTAACAACCGGGCTGGTTGCTACGAATTGCTATACAATAATAAATGAAGAGACAAATGAGGCGATAATGATTGATGCCAGCGGTGATCCAAAGTACCTGCTGGAGGAGATTAGAGCAAATGAATCGAATCCGGTTGCGATACTTCTGACGCATGCACATTTTGATCATGTGGATGCAGTGAAGATGATAAAAAGTGAGTATCCGGGTACTGAGGTTATCATTGGAGTAAATGATGAAAAGCTTCTTGCTGATCCGACTCTTAATCTGTCGATGTCATTTATGGGAGAGCCCGTAAGTGCTTCTGCCGACAGAACCGTCAGCGATGGCGAAGTGATAGAGCTGATAGGAATCAAGATCACATGCATCGAGGTTCCCGGACATACCATAGGCGGTATGTGTTATTATATGCCGGAGCTTGGATGTATATTTGACGGAGATACTCTGTTCCACGGAAGCATAGGCAGATCTGATTTTCCTACAGGAGACGGAGAAGCGCTGGTAACAAATATAAGGGAGAAGCTGTTTACACTTCCTGAGGAGACGAAGGTTTTTCCGGGACATGATTCAGAGACCACGATTGGTTGGGAAAAAGCAAACAATATGTTTTTCAGATAAGGAAATGGGAATATGATACTTCTTGTACAGAACAATGCTGAATATGAGGTAGATCTGAGGGCTATGCTGGGAGCCTTTTTTCTGGGTGAAAAGATAAGGACTGCAAGACCTGATGAGGTTTCGTCCTATAGCAGGGAAATGTTTGAGGAAATCAGACTTATGATAACTGCACTCTATGATGACAGGAATACCAGTATCAAGCTGGAACAGCATGGCAGAGTACTTTATTCTGCATATGTGTATGGAGACTTTAGTGACAGGAAGAGATTCAGAAATAAGCTCAAGCTTGCAATATACAGACTTCTCACAGAATACACCGGAAGGTTGCTTCCATGGGGAAGTATGACGGGTATGCGCCCTACCAAGATTGCGTCGGCAGCGCTTGAAAAGGACAAGGTAACCGAAGACATAATAGAGTATTACAGATATACATATGATGTTTCGGAGGAGAAAGCAAAGCTTGCGACGGATGTTGCAATTGCTGAAAAAGCAGTTCTGGACTCAGTTGATCCGGTTACGGACTATTCACTTTATATCGGGATTCCATTCTGTCCAACCAGATGTCTCTACTGCTCCTTTGCGGCTTATCCGATACATGAGTATGAGTCGCAGGTTGATAAATATATAGAATCTCTGAAACAGGAGCTGGCATATATATCCTTCCTGAATAGACACAGGAATCTGATAACGGTATATGTAGGCGGAGGAACTCCAACATCACTTACGGATAAACAGCTGGATGAGCTTCTGGGATGCGTCAATGAAACATTTGATCTGAGTAATCTGAGAGAGTTTACTGTTGAGGCAGGTCGCCCGGACAGTATCACGACAGAGAAACTGGCGGTTCTGAAGAAGCAGGGCTGCACCAGAATAAGTATCAATCCTCAGACCATGAACAGCTATACTCTGAGAGTTATCGGTCGCAGTCATACTCCTGCAGACATAAAGTGGGCTATGAATGAGGCGAGAAAATGTGGATTTAAGAATATCAACATGGATATCATAGCCGGGCTTCCGGGTGAAACTGTGAAGGATATGAAATATACGCTTGATGAGATAGACAAGATGGCGCCTGAGTCGCTTACGGTTCATAGTCTTGCGCTAAAGAGGGCGGCAAAGCTGAACCAGAGCTTTGATGATTATAAGAATGAGATCAATATGGATACAGATAAGATGCTTGACCTTGCTATGCAATGGACAGAGAAGCGGGATATGAGGCCGTACTATCTGTATCGACAGAAGAATATCGCAGGTAATCTCGAGAATGTGGGTTATGCACTTGAGGGAAAGGAATGCATCTATAATATACTCATTATGGAAGAGCGTATAGATACATTTGCTGCCGGTGCTGGTGGAATAACCAGACTTCTGAATATTGAGAATGGAAAAACAACTAGAATAGACAGAGTAGAAAATGTTAAAAATGTTGAGGAGTATATCTCCCGAATCGATGAGATGATTGAAAGAAAGTCTTCCGGTGTCGCATCAAGAGTTTTACTTAAAGGATAGGTTGGGAAAAGAAATGAATAGAAGATGTTTGAATTGTATGCACATATTTCAGGTGGTTGAGGGCTATGAAGAAGAGGACTGCTGCTGTCCGTTTTGTGGCTTTGTGGAGAATACTCCGCCGGCTGAGGCAGTGTTCATGCCTGTAGGTGTCAAGATAAAGGATAGATATATCATAGGAACCGTGATCGGCTCCGGTGGCTTTGGCATAACCTACAGGGCATGGGATGAAGTTCTTGATAGTATAGTATGCGTGAAGGAATATTTCCCACAGGGAATAGCAACACGTACAAAACAGAGCACGGTGAGCGTTTTTTCATCGGGCAATTCAGAATCCTTTGAAAATGGAAAAAACAGATTTCTGAAGGAAGCCAGAAGTCTGGCAAAGTTTAATTCCGAAACGGGAACCGTTACGATACATGATTTCTTTGAAGCAAATGGGACTGCCTATATAGTTATGGAGTATCTGGAGGGTTATAATCTGAAGGAATTCCTGCAGCAAAATGAAGGCGCTGCTTCCAATGAATTTCTGATGAATGTGGCTGTAAGTGTATGCAAGGTTCTGGAGAGTGTACACAAGGTCGGACTGATTCATGGTGATATAAGTCCGGATAATATATATGTTTGTAATAATGGTGTGATCAAGCTGATAGATTTCGGTGCAGTCAAGCAGATGTCAGTTAATGAAGGACTTTCTTCTACTGTCATACTGAAGCATGGATATGCACCTGTTGAACAGTATTCCAGATCCGGACGCGTGGGTCCCTGGACGGATGTCTATTCGCTTGGTGCTACTCTGTATAAATTGGCTACTCGTGTGACTCCGCCTGAGTCAATTGACAGGTTGGAAACAGATGAGCTGGTATATCCTGATCAGATTAATCCCGCACTTTCAAAGAATTTCTGTGACGCTATCATGCAGGCTATGTCGCTCCAGATCGGAAACCGTTTTCAGGATATTTTGTCCTTCAGGAGAGCACTTACGATGGAAAGCGTAGAGCAGCAGTCTGCGTCACAGATGCCGGTTCAGCAGTCCGCACCACAGATGCCGGTTCAGCAGTTCGCACCGCAGATGCCGGTTCAGCAGTCTGCACCACAGATGCCGGTTCAGCAGTCTGCACCGCAACAGCCTGTTAAGAAGGGAAAGGGACTTACCGCAATAATAGCAATTCTCAGTATTGTTCTGGTAGCTATGATAGCACTGATAGTTATCGTTCTTATGGGGGATAAAGAAGATAAGGCAGATAATAAGAAAACTGAGGATGTTACAGTAGCAGAGATTGATTCTGAGTCAGCCGGAGAAGACACTACAGAGAAAGAGACTGCTCCTAAGGATGAAGAAACAACTGAGGCGGCTACCGAAAAGACGACTGAGGCTACGACAGAAGCAACAACCGAAGCTACGACAGAAGCAACTACTGAAGTAAATGAGCAGGATAATGTTATGGGGGAATTCGGAATAGTTTCAACTACAGTAGAGGACTATTCTGCGAATTTGGATCCGTCCGAATATCTGTATTACGATTCCGGAATTGGTAAGTTCAATTTCAGGTATCCCGCAAAGCTTTACGACAATGTTTTAAAGGATGAGTCGAGCTACTCCTCAGAGTTTGGAACAAATGTTCAGACGATTTCATTTTCGGGAAATAAGGATGGCGTGCTGGAATATGCTGTATATAAAAGAGACGCCGGAGACTCTATTACCGGAACAACAGACGCTATTTATAATTATGAACATAATCAATATTATGAGGTATCTGACATACTTCATTCCTCAGATGAGGATCATGGAAGGGTAATAATTACCGGATACACTAATCAGGATAAGGCATATCTGGTTTATGATCTGATTACGGTAGAAAGTGACTATGTTTATCATATGCTTGTTATTTTTCCGGATTTTAATGATGAGGAAGATAAAAACATAAAAAGCTATGTGACAGAAAATGTATATCGTGACTGTGGATTTTCCGGCTCCACAGATGCACCACGTTCATATGAGGAATATTTAAGTGGGCAGTAGTATGGATGCCCTTGGTTTTTAAGGGGATTTATGATATAGTGATAGCTTAAGTTATGGATTGAGAGGAGATACTATTTTGGCTATGAAGAAGAAGCCTGTAACAGGCATGAAGGACATACTTCCAAAGGAGATGGAGATAAGGGATTATGCAATAGGTCTTATCAAGGAAACCTACAAGACCTTCGGTTTTACATCCGTTGAAACTCCTGCGGTTGAGCATATAGAGAATCTCAGCAGTAATCAGGGTGGAGAAAATGAAAAGCTTATCTTCAAGGTTCTGAAGAGAGGAGACAAGCTTTCGTCAGCTGTTAACAAGCTGGTTGAGGCAGGAGCTTCAGACGGTGCAGATGGACCTGACCCTTCTATTCTTACTGATAGTGGACTTCGCTATGACTTGACGCTTCCACTCTCTAGATATTATGCGAATAACGCAAATGATCTTCCGAGTCCATTCAAGGCTCTTCAGATGGGTTCTGTATGGCGTGCCGACAGACCTCAGAGAGGTCGCTATCGCCAGTTCATGCAGTGTGATATAGATATACTTGGTGAAGCAAACTCAGTTGCTGAGATAGAGCTTATACTTGCAACAACAACACTTCTCGGCAAGCTGGATTTTAAAAACTTCACGATCAGAATAAATGACAGAAGAATCCTGAAGGCAATGGCAGCCTACAGTGGTTTTGAAGAAAAGGATTATGATACAGTATTTATCATCCTTGATAAGATGGACAAGATAGGTCTTGAAGGAGTAAAGGAAGAGCTTCTTAAGGAAGGTTACGATGCAGCTGTAGTAGAGAAGTATCTCGGACTTTATGAGAAGCTTATTGCTGCAGAGGCGGAAAAAACCGGCAAGTCCAAGGCAGAGCTGAGTGTTGAAAATATCAAGGCTGTCAGCGAGGAGTTAGGAGACTTCCTTGATACTGAGGTTTCAGAAAACCTGTCGGGAATCATTTCAAGTGTTGAAGGTGCGAAGGCTGCAGACTTTGGTATACAGTTTGATCCTACGCTTGTTCGTGGAATGTCCTATTATACAGGTCCTATTTTTGAGATATCAATGGATGAGTACGGCGGATCTGTCGGAGGCGGTGGACGTTATGACGAGATGATCGGTAAGTTTACCGGTCAGGCTACACCGGCTGTCGGATTCTCTATTGGATTTGAAAGAATAATTATGCTGCTTCTGGAAAATGATTTCCAGGTCCCGGGTGAGGGCGTAAAGAAGGCATACCTTGTAGAAAAAGGAATGCCGGCTGAAAAGCTTCGTGAGATAATGCAGCAGGCCAAGGAGGAAAGAGATAAGGGCTGCATAGTAAATATCTCAATAATGAAGAAGAATAAAAAATTCCAAAAGGAAAAAATGCAGCAAGAGGGATACTCAGAGTTTGTTGAATTTTGGAGAGAATAAATAGTAAAAGAGGGAAGAATTATGGCAGAGAGTATGCAGGGTCTTAAGAGGACTCACAGATGTGCAGAGGTAGTAAATGCAGAGATTGGAAGCACAGTCACAGTTATGGGCTGGGTTCAGAAAAGTCGTAACAAGGGTGGAATCGTCTTCACTGATCTCAGAGACAGAAGCGGTATCGTGCAGATAATATTTGAAGAGGAGACAGTTGGGGCTGAGGGCTTTGAAAAGGCCGGACGTCTTCATGCTGAGTATGTTATCGCAGTAACAGGTAAGCTTCAGAAGAGAGCCGGTGGCGTGAATGAGAATCTTGCCACGGGAGAGCTTGAAATCATAGCTGATTCCATCAGAATTCTTTCAGAGGCTGAGACACCTCCGTTCCCTGTTGAAGAAAATCTCCAGACAAAAGAGGATATACGTCTTAAATATCGTTTCCTTGATCTGAGACGTCCTGATATCCAGAAAAATATAATTCTCAGGAGTAAGGTTACAACAACTGTTCGTGCATTTCTTGCTGAGGAAGGATTCCTGGAGATAGAAACACCTATACTTTGTAAGTCAACACCTGAGGGTGCGCGTGATTATCTGGTACCAAGCCGTGTTCATCCGGGTAACTTCTATGCGCTTCCACAGTCACCACAGCTGTTCAAGCAGCTGCTGATGTGCTCAGGCTATGACAGATATTTCCAGATAGCTAAATGTTTCCGTGACGAGGATCTGCGTGCAGACAGACAGCCTGAATTTACACAGATAGATATGGAGCTCAGCTTCGTAGATGAAAATGATGTAATGGATGTAAATGAGCGTCTGATACAGAAGATGTTTAAGGATGCGATAGGTGTGGATGTTCAGCTTCCTATCCAGAGAATGACCTGGGCTGAGGCTATGGAGAACTACGGCTCAGATAAGCCGGACCTCAGATTTGATATGAAGCTGATAGATATAGCTGATGCAGTTAAGGCTACAGAGTTTGTAGTATTTAAGTCTGCCCTTGATGCAGGTGGAGCGGTTCGTGCCATAAATGCCGAAGGTCTTGGAGGTATGGCAAGAAAGAAGCTGGACGCTCTTACAGAGTTTGTAAAGGGCTATGGCATGAAGGGACTTGCATATATAAATATCAGTCCGGAGGGAGAGGAGAAATGTTCCTTTGCCAAGTTTATGACTGATGAAGAGCTTGCAGCAATCAAGGAGAAAACCGGAGCGAAGGCAGGTGACCTGATTCTCATACTTGCAGATGCCAAGAAGAAGCTGGTGCTTGAGACTCTCGGAGCACTTAGATGTCATCTGGCAGATCAGATGGGACTTGTCAGCAAGGATGACTTTAGATTTGTATGGATCACAGAGTTCCCACTTCTTGAGTGGAGTGAAGAGGAAGAAAGATTCGTTGCTATGCATCATCCATTTACAATGCCTATGGAAGAGGATCTGGATAAGATCGAGTCTGATCCGGGAGCAGTTCGTGCAAAGGCATACGATATCGTGCTTAACGGTGTTGAGCTTGGTGGTGGTTCTGTCCGTATTCATCAGGATGATATACAGGAGCTTATGTTTAAAACTATAGGCCTGGATCCACAGGATGCCCAGGACAAGTTTGGATTCCTCCTTACTGCATTTAAGTATGGAGTTCCACCTCACGCAGGACTTGCATATGGACTTGACAGACTTCTTATGCTTATGTGTAAGGCAGATTCTATCCGTGACGTTATGGCATTTCCGAAGGTTAAGGATGCTTCAGACCTTATGTGCGAGGCTCCTAATATCGTAGATGCCGAGCAGCTGGATGAACTGGGAATAGCTATAAAAGAGGTTGAAAAGGATAGCTAAGTCTCACAGATGCAAAGCTCTATTTACTTAGGTATCCTAATGATTATTTCTTTTTCAGACGTTGTAAGTGAAAGCTTATGACGTCTTTTTTTGCAAAAATCTATGTTATAAGATATTATCACATCTTAGATAGGACTAGCTTATTAAGCGAAAAATTTTATGCTATGAACCAACAAAAAACAGCACCCATGGATGCTGTTTTAGTGTCGGTGCGACAGGATTTGAACCTGCGTCCGCCCTCGGGCATAGCCCTTCGTGGACTCCGCTAAAAACAGTCCACCGGACTGTTTTATTAACGCTCCGTCCCTCTGCGCCCGAAGAAGCGTTCGGGACTGATCAGGGGTCGCGGAATTTACGTTATGAAGCAACAAAAAACAGCACCCATGGATGCTGTTTTTGTGTCGGTGCGACAGGATTTGAACCTGCGTCCGCCCTCGGGCATAGCCCTTCGTGGACTCCGCTAAAAACAGTCCACCGGACTGTTTTATTAACGCTCCGTCCCTCTGCGCCCGAAGAAGCGTTCGAGACTGATCAGAGGTCGCGGAATTTATGTTGTGAACCAACAAAAAACAGCACCCACGGATGCTGTTTTTGTGTCGGTGCGACAGGATTTGAACCTGCGACCTCTGCGTCCCGAA
>DGHK01000041.1 GCA_002392655.1 Lachnospiraceae bacterium UBA3850
GGCTGATAATAATCATAGTAGGATACAAAATACTCTACTGCATTTTCAGGAAAAAATGCCTTCATCTCACCGTAAAGCTGGGCAGCCAGAGTTTTGTTATGCGACATGATAAGCGTCTTCTTACCAAGAGCCTTGATTACATTTGCCATGGTAAAGGTTTTACCTGAACCGGTAACACCCAGAAGAGTCTGACGCTTCTTTCCGGAGTTAAATCCATCCACAATGGCCTGGATTGCTTCCGGCTGATCACCTGTTGGTGCATATTCCGAATGTAATATAAATTCCGCCATATTCAGCTTTCCCTTTCCTGCTGCCATTACCTGAAATGCTAATTAGTAAAGTGACTCCACTAAGGCATATATAAAGCCATCCTCATCAACAAAATCCATGATATCCTCCTCATCCGCCTCAAACAGATTCAGAGTATCCAGACTTTTATCCTTCTTGAGCACCTTAGCCTTTGAAGGAGAAGCATTAACAGATAAGGTCATATTATAGATCTCTATGTCTAATAATTCTAGCTCAACATCTTCAAGTTGCAAGCTAAATGCTTTGCCAGGCTTTACTTCATCCAGTGATATCCGGTAATCAAAGCTGTTGTAGCCATCATCATCAAAAGAAACGTCAATATTATTTTTTTTATCAGTCTCTATCTCTATAGTATAATTCTGTTTTCTTCCATCTGATAAGGTCATTTCTATAATATCTTCAGCGGTATTATCTTTTATCTCGGAATTCTTTTCCAGCTTAACGCTGGTCTTGCTGCCATTTGCCGTAAGCTTGAACTCCATATCCATGCTGGACAGGATATTTCCCTTACCGGTATTATTGGTCTCCAGAGTGTACTTGACCTTATTGTATTTATCTTTTATCTGGAAGCTTATCTCCAGACTGGCGATATTCTTTTTATAGACACATACACTTCCGGTAATATCATCAAAGTTTATACTCTTTAATCTATCTGAAAGCTCATCCAGCCTCTCCTCAGCATCCTGAGTCTCAGGTCCCCGAAGTGTGGTTTTCATTAATTCAATATAATCCTCTATCAGATCCTCGATGTTATCCTCTGAAATGGTAATATTATACTTCTTCGCTCTTTTATAGCCATCACCGATAGTCACCTTTTCCGAACCGGCACTCTTTATCTCAACAGATTCCTTAAATGTCTTTTCAAGCTTCTCCAGCTCTTCCTTATTATCAGCCTCAGCAGGTTCTATGATCCTGTCACTAAACCAGTTGATACTAAAATCCTCCTGATCATCTACATAATCTTCAAATAGTGGTGATTTCTTCATCTGCGATATGATATCGGCATTTTCCATGTAAATGTACCCGTCACTCCCCTCTTCATAGAGATATGTCGAAGTCGCATCGCCTATCATAGTTCCGCCAAGCTCTACATCATCCACATCAAGAGCAACCTCTGCTGACAGCCCCTTTGATGAATTCTTTTTATTTATCTCAATGGTTCCCTCTACAGGAGTCCAGTCGATTTCCATATCGGTATCTATAGACATAACTCCACCATCTCTCATAAAACCGTGCATGGTTTCATATACACCGGTCTTCTGTTCAAAGGCAAAGCTTTCTATGATATTTTCCTGATTATACGTATTACGCAGCGCCTGCATCACTCTTCGCTCAGGCGTCATAATCAGCAGATTCCATACCAGAAGTCCGATCACAGCGAGCACAGCTAGCGAACCGGCTGCTATACCTATAGTAACCCACAGCTTTTTCCCTGCTTTAAATCCTGCCTTCGATATCTTTATCTTATTCTTTGCTGTTTTCTGACCGGCACCTGTCCAGTTCTCTCCTCCCTGAGGTTGTCCCTGATTATAATTCATTCCCTGCACAGGGTCTGCTCCGGGTGCGGCACCGTTAAAGCTCTGATTCTGTTCTTTGAAGAAATTCTGTCCCTGATTGAAGCCTCTGTAATGAGCATGACCACCAAAATCATTCTGCTCCTGAGCAACACTAAACTGATCCGGATAGCCTGTTCCGTACTGTCCCCCATCAACTATAACATCCATAGGATCCAGCTCCACCTCATCATCTCTGGAACCCGGAGCGCCATAGATCTGAAGAGCATTTACAGGAGTTTCCGGAGCCTCCACTCCCATCTGCTTAACACCACAATACTCACAATACAGAGAATTATCTCCGATTTCCATACCACAGCTTTTACATATCATTTTTATACCTCCAGCTAGTTTTACCACAGGTTACGGAACAGAAATCATTAAAATCCTTCCCCTTCCCTGTGGTAAAATATCCTTCCCTATCTGTTTGCTGATCTATCTAAGCTTACATACATAGATTGAGGCAGAGCACTTAGGTACTATTACAGTAAGAACATTATTCTGCACCATATACATCTGCTCTTCCTGATTATAGCCTTCATCGTATGTAAGGAATACCCGTCTCATAGTACGATTGTTATGCACTCCCAGCTCACGAACATGTATCTTCAGCTCTTTCTCCGAAAAATCACTATTTATAACAACAAGTACCGCTTCCTCACTGTTGAATCTTCCATAAGACAGGACTCTGTACTCTCCATGCAGGAACTTCAGAGAGCCGGTTCTGAGGGACTGATACTCATTATGCACTTTGATTATATCCTTATGGAACTGAAGAAGCTGCATATCTTCATTTCCCCATGGATAGGTTCTTCTGGAATCCGGATCCGTCCATCCACATACCCCTACCTCATCACCATAGTAGATAGTAGGAGCACCGGGCCAGGTCATCTGAAATGTAACAGCCAGTCTCATAAGCCCCGTACTTACATTTTCATTTGCCGTCTCCGACCCAAGAGTCTGGATACGACCTACTCTGTGATTCGTTCTGGTAAGAAATCTGGAGTGGTCATGATTTGAAAGCTCATTCATTGAAACATACAGTGAGTTATACATCATAAAGGACATATAATATCTGATGGAACCAATAAAGAAATCCGCATTACCCAAAAAGTCTCCCCTGAACTCATCACTGTGCTTCTCAACTCCCGTCAGGAACCAGGTAATAGGCTCCATAAATGCACCGTAATTCATAATGGTATCCCACTCATCGCCCTGAAGCCACGACTTGGGACTTTCATAATGCTCCGCCAGAATGATTGCATTTGGATTTGCTTCCTTTACATTCTTACGGAAATCCTTCCAGAACTTATGATTGAAGTCCTGAGAGTACCCCAGATCCGCCGCCACATCAAGCCTCCAGCCATCGCAGTTAAATGGAGGCGAAACCCATTTGCGTCCTATTCTCATTATATAATCATACAGCTTTTCCGACTCTTCGTAGTTCAGCTTCGGAAGGGTATCATGTCCCCACCAGCCGTTATAGGAACGATTGTAAGGCCATGCATTTTCATCATTGAATTTGAAGAAGTTTCTATACGGACTGTCCGGCGTCAGATATGCGCCTTTTTCATAGTCAGGATTCTTGTCATATATACATTCCTTATCCAGCCATTTGTTAAATGAACCACAGTGATTAAATACTCCATCAAGTATTACCTTGATTCCCCTGCGGTGTGCTTCCTCCACAAGCTGTATAAAGAACTGATTTGATGCCTCCAGATTCTCCATATCAGTTACTCTATGGATATATCTGCTTGCCTGAGTGTTATCCATTACATTTTCCGGAAGAACCTCACCCTCGTCCTTAACTATCTTTCCGTAGTGAGGGTCAATATAGTCATAGTCCTGAATATCGTACTTATGATTGGAGGGTGATACAAAGATAGGATTGAAGTAGATTGCCTCAACTCCCAGATCCTTCAGATAGTCAAGCTTATCCATAACTCCCTGAAGGTCGCCGCCATAGAAATTGCTTACATCCATATTCTCCGGAAGCCTGTTCCAGTCATCGACCTTATGAACGTGCCTTCCCAGATAGCTGTACTCTCTCTCCTGAACATCGTTAGAGGTATCACCATTACAGAATCTGTCAACAAATATCTGATAGATTACCGCTCCCTTGGCCCAGTCAGGTGTCTTGTAGCCGGGAACTATCCTGAAGTCATAATCATGATTTGCTTCCTTAAGTATTCCGAGTCTGTTATATACAACCGTAAGTCTGTCGGAATGAACCTCAAAATAGTACATAAGCGGTTCAGTGACATTTTTCATTACTATCTGATAGAAGTCAAATATACCATTATAGTCTGCTACCGTCATTGGATAGTGCTTATCGCCTATAACGATATCCACGCTATCTACGTTATTTCTCGCTGTTCTAAATCTTATGGTCACATCTTCTCCCGGTTCCGGTTCTGCAGGCGTGACAAAGTTCGGCGTTCCGTCAGTAAACAGAGCCCCGAAATTCAGAATCGTAGTAGCATTATAGATACGACTTATCATATCCAATACATTAGTATCACTCATAGCGTCCTCCCAGATGACACAGATAAAAGTATTTTATCATATTTGGAGGCTTATGAAAAGGAAAAAGCAACCGCCATATGTTTAACGATTGCTTTCATACTAGCACTTACCTACCGGACAATCCTTCGTACACTCCCACGATACAGCTCTTTTTACAGAAACATATTCCGTAGGATTTTACTCCCATATAGCCGTCTTCAAGTACGCCTTCTTCATACTTTTTATCTCTTATCTGGTCGTATGCTTCGCGAAGACCTGCCTCCATCTCATTAAATTTCTTTCTAGTTTTTATCTCAAAGATGATTGCCGGATCTTGGGGATTTTCAGGATAAAGTACGATATCAGGTCGTCCATCGCCTTCTTCTCTGTTTGAACGAGGCTGATAATCCGGAGTTCCATATAAAAGTGATAGGAATAAGCCATGATAAAAAGCTTCATCATTATCAAATACACTTATGCTCTTTTTAAGAAGTTTTGTAACATATCCGGCTATGGCATCCGTATCCCCATCAAGCACTGCTTTATAAAACACTCCTCTGTCCGTCTCCTTTACCTGTTTGTCAAACCAGCTGCTTATCTGATTAGTGTATATACTGCGTATCTCGATATTGGGTATCTTCATGGTAAGATATATTTTTTCTTCATTTTGTTCATCACGTCTTTCTGATACCTTCTTCATATATCCTGTAAAAAACAGGAAGTTCCATAGGTTATCTTCTGACTCATGGATATCGTCATAGGTTATATCCTCATGTATCTGCTTTTCTATCGTTCCTCCTTTTATCAGTATATCAAGTTCCTGCTTCATCTCGTCATCCGCATGCCATATCATATCCTTGATTATCTGGTTTGACGAAGTGTTTGCCCAGTAGGCTTCTGGAAATTTCATATTTTTTATGGCAATACTTTTAACGTATTTAATTATACTCCACGGATTATATATCTCAGTTTCTCCAAATAGATATCCGTCGTACCACTCTTTTGCCTCAGGTATCCTGTCTTCTATACCGTAATCAATAAGCATCTGTTCTGTTTCTTTTTGCGTGAATCCAAACGCCTCCTCAAATCCATTATTATATACAGAGCTTATCTCCAGATGATTAAGCCCCGTAAATATGCTCTCCTTACTTATCCTGAGACAGCCTGTAACTACGCCAAACTGTAAGGCATCATTGGTCTTAAGCGCTGACTCAAAGAGTGAACGTATAAATCCAACCATCTCGTCATAGAACCCATTATAGTAGGCATTTTCAAGAGGTACATCATACTCATCGAGAAGGATGATTACATTTTCGTTATGGTACTTCTTAAGACACACAGAAAGTGTTTTAAGTGCCGTTGCATAACGTCCTATCTCTTCCCTGAGTTCATTCTCATTCTTAAGTTCACCTCTTTTTCTGGTAACTGACAGTTCTTTAAGTAGGTTTTTCTCTGTTCCAGAAAGCTTATCTGAATCCTTAAGATAATTATGTCTGTCAATTTCTAATACTATCTCATCCCTAAGCTGCAACACCGCTTCTCTAAAATCCGGTTGCTTTGCCGACTTAAGCGAAAGCTTGATAACCGGATATTTTCCCATCATGGAAAGAATCTTATCAGATGCTCCCATAATCTTCTTTCCTTCAAAGTACCTTTTCTTATCTATAACATTACCATTATAATCATACTCAAGTTCAAAGAAAGTACGAAGCATAGAAAGTGCAAGAGTCTTACCGAAACGTCGTGGTCTGGTAAATAACGTTACTTTACCACCCTTTTCAACAACATCATTAATAAGCATTGTCTTATCTATATAATACATATCATCATCTATAAATTCTTTGTATTTCTCATATCCTATACCAATCTTTTTCACTATCCGCACCTTCTTCCCTTATACATTGGTTTAACATTATTTACTGCTCTAACCTCTGCTCTAAGGAACGTAGTTCTGTTCCTCATAGCTGCCAAATCCCCTTGTGATTATTCTCCTTCCGATAAGTTATAGTATAGCAAATATCTTTATATGCCGCCATAGAAAAACAAAAAAGCAACTGCCATCACATATTGGTAGCATACCATATGATTAACAGTTGCTTTTTATATTATTACTTTACTGAAACACTATGTGCCATTCAGTATTGTTATTTTGTTATTAAGCTTGTTTTAGAGAATTATTCCCATGCTCCATTAGCATTTACCCAGTTGCTTCCTACATAGGTATTGGTTGCCATGTAGCCTGTGTCGTAGAAATAGTAGCAGCTTCCATCTATCCAGAGCCACTGATTTAC
>DGHK01000048.1 GCA_002392655.1 Lachnospiraceae bacterium UBA3850
TTGGTTTATTGATAAGGCTTCTGCAGATACAGGCGCGCTGCAATTGTCCACCGGAAACCTCATTAATATCATTATCAGCAGCCTCGATTATTCCAAGCTTTCTCATCAAATCCTCGCCGGTTTCTGTCACTTCCTTACGTGTTCTATTAAGTTTTTTGCTCTGAAGGCCAGGAAGTAAAATGTTATCTAAGATTGTAAGATTCTTCATCATAAACATCTGCTGAAAAATAAATCCCATCTCATCAAGTCTCATATCTGAGAGCTCATTCTTCTTCATCTTTGTGATGTCCTTATTGTTAAAAAGAACTGTTCCACTGGTGGCTTTATCCATACCGGACACACTATAGAGAAGTGTTGACTTACCGGATGCAGACGGTCCCATAATAGCAACCATCTCGCCCTCCTCCACCTTAAAGCTTACATTTTTAAGAACGTTATTCTGTCTCTTATCCGTTATATATGTTTTACATAAATCCTTTACTTCTAATACTGTTGACATATTTTTTCTCCTTTTCTAATTAATATTCTTATTCAATTGATGCTGTATCTCTGGCTTCTACAGTCTTGCTGTAGAGAGCTGTGAGATAGGCAATTAGTACTGTTACTGCTACCAAAACTATTGGATACTGAATTAAACTCATGAAATTATATACAAAATCAACTTTCTTAGCTCCCATCATTCCAAACACCGGACTTATAGCTATGTTCGTAATCGGAATGGACAGTGCCATGGCAATTACGACAGATATACATGCAAGTATTCCGAATCGAATAACCTGCCATCCGATAACATCTGAATCTTTAAACCCTATTGCTTTAAGGATAGCAATCTGCTTCTTCTCATTTGCAATAAAAGATCTCTCCATCATGATAGTAACAAGTATTATTACAACGATTGTTATAGCCATGAGAAGTAATTCTACACTTTCAAATGTATCAAGAGCATTCATTACATCTACGCAGTACTCTCTCTGATCCATTATTTCATTCGTTTTAAAGATAGTTTTAAGCTTTTCTTTCCTGTTTTGTATCTCCTTCTCAGATGGATGATCCGTAAATGTTATCTGTGCTATTTCCATACATCCCTGACAATACTCAAAGGATGTTGGAGCATCCTTATGAAGAAATGCTATTTCTCCGGTATTATTCATAGTTTGAATGATTCCGGTTACAGTACATTTTTCCTTGCAGCTGACATAATCTATCTCGATCGTATCACCTATTTTGATTCCAAGACTATCTGCCATTGTTTTACCAACTGCTATTTCATTTCTATTTGTTGGAACTTCGCCCTCAAGGGTTTTCATTTTCCCGTCGACATTTCCCAAAGCTTGCTGCATACGGTAGTTATAGTTATCTCCATTATATGTGAATTTATACTGATATAAACATTCTGCATATACATGGGCCGGCATGCCTTCTTCCTTTAGTTTATCCTCAATTGATTTTAAAAACTTGCCATAGAGTTCTTTTCCATCTTCCCTATACATGAAAGTGCTGAGATCAACTTTTTTCTTATCTGTAAAGCTTGAATAATCAATTACATTTTCTTTTATCTCTCGAACATATAGATCTGACCTTGTACCAAATGTATCTATAAACGCATTGCTATCCATTGTTGCAGTTGTGTTAGCTAATACCAGCAGAAAGAGGGAACATATCCCAAAAGAAATAATGATATTAAGGAATCTCTTTGGACTGCTTATTATGTCATTCCATGCAAGATAAAGAGTATTTTTTGCGTGGCTTTTACTTATCCTGTAACCTTTCTTTTTTCTAAATCTCTCACCTGTTTCACCATTTCTTATTGCATCAACAGGTGTAGCCTTCTTAATCCTTGATGTAGAAAGATATGCGAACCAAACAATTATTACAAACACCAGAATCGCACCAATGATATTTAAAAACTTCCCATATGAATTACCAAGCACCATATTCTCAGTGACGCTCTTCATAAGCATATCTGCAAATGGATAACTTAAGACACATCCAATCACAGTAGCTACTATAGCTATTCCTGCATATTTTGTAAGATAAAGGCTTCTGATTTTTTTATTTCTAATACCGATAGCCTTCATAACACCAATTTCCCTAAAATCATCCTGGATTGTAAAACCTATGGAAAATCTAAGTATTACGAAAGAAACAATGATAAGACAAATACTGAGTATCATTACTACTAATGCAACTATAAGATCCATAACGTAGGTTAAAATTATAGTACTTCTCGGACATTCAAACATTATTCCTTCAAAGGTTCCAATCTCTGACTTCGCCTTTGCCAAGTCATTTACATTTGCATATACGACAATTCCTTCATAGTGCTCGGTATCTTCGTTATCATAAAAGTTATCTATATCCTCATCATTCATTAAAAATCTATCATTACCCATGAATGTAGAACCAAGAAATGCATCCTTAATCTTTCCATCAACGATAAGCTTCATTTCTGTGTCACCAAACTTAATGGTAATCTTATCACCAACCTTTAAATTATTTCTTTTTATATAGTCTCTGGAAATATAAACATGACCTTTTCCGACACTTTTTACCTCTTCATTTGAAGCTCCAAACATCTTAATAGATGTATTATCAAAAGACTGCAAAATAACGGTGGTATCTAATTCTTTCCCCGTGCTATTCTTAATAGGCTCATTACAGAAAAGAAGCTGATCAGTCTTATAGCTTGTAATGCTTTTGCAGTCTTTCAATTTATCTGTTATTTTTTTCTTGTCGCTACCATTAAAGACAACATTATAATCACCAACTCCGGCCTTATCTAAGTAATAACCTGTACCATTAAGAACCGACACCAGATTATTCATCCCACTGGCCACGAAGATTGTTGCCAGTATAATGAAGAGAAAGAGGATTACATTCATCGTCTTATTTCTCTTCAAATCTTTTTTTAATATCTTTAAAAACATATCTATTTCCTCCATGTTTCATTCAATACATACTTACCAGCGGCCAATTGGTAAATACATTTTTCATCTTACGGCCTAATAATAACAAAGCAATTATTAAATAATCATTAAATAAAATAAATATGTTTACCTATTAACTTAAGCTTTTCTTACAACAAGAGTAATTTTAAATCTGTCATCTTCTATCTCGGCAAATGCATCTCCGTCCATTCTCTTCATAAGCTGTTTTACTATATAAAGACCCAGTCCATTTCCCTGTACTCCCTCTGTATTAGAGCCTCTATAAAATGAATCAAAGAGATTCATAAGTTCTTTCTCATTGAGGGAGCACCCCGAGTTTGAAACAGTGATCAGCTTACAATCCTCTTCTTCACTGAAGCTTATGCGAATCTCTTTTCCATCGCCATACTTGATGGCATTCTCCATTAGATTTTGGAGAACTTCGATAAGTCTGTCCTTATCTCCTGAAAGTAAGCAATCTTCATATTCATCCATAATGAACTTCGTGTGAAGAACACTTAACTTGTCACTATAATAAGCCCCTATACTGTCCATAACTTCAGACATAAATAAATCACCAGAATTCACATCAAATTCCATGAATTCTTCCCTGGATACCCTATATATCTCATCCACATAAGTCTTTATTTCTTCGATTTTTGACATAATGCCGCTTAAGGCTTCCTGTTTTTCTTCCTCTGTTTCATAGATTCCTTCCTGCAAAGCTTTGGTATAAAGCTGTATCGCCGAAAGTGGAGTCTTAATATCATGTGAAAGAGATAAAAGCATGGTCTTTTTCTCCTTCTGGTACTCAAGATTCTTCGACTTGGAGTTTTCGAGATTCTCTCGAAGCATATCAACTCCCCACAAAAACTTACCAAAGAATCGACTCTTCTCTTCCTTTACAGGCGTTGATAGATTCCCCTTAGCAAGGCTCACAGTCATATCCGACATTTTATTAAATGGACGGATCACTGTTCTCCCAATATATAAGAGCACACTGACAGACATTAGGAAGAATATTGCCATTCCTACATTTATCAGAATGAACAGCCTATTATCTCTTTTATTTTTATATTCAATTCTAAATAATTTGCCATCGACTTCCTCAACGAGATAATCACTATTACAAATCTCTTCTGAATCAAAAACACTAACTCTTGTTAAAGACTCATATTTCGACAGGTCTATTCTTTCAGGATTCTGACACAACTCCTTGTCTTTATGCATCTCCAGCACCAGGCGTTTTGCCTCCACTCTGTAAAATGCATTCGGTTCCTTAGGCAACCTGAAGCAAATCAGATTTATCACGAAAATTATAAATAATTCTATAATGATTATGATCGCTACATTTTTCTTAAATCTACTCATATCGATAACCTACGCCCCATACAGTAATTATATGTTTCGGTTTCTTTGGGTTCTTCTCTATCTTCTCACGAAGCCATTTGATATGAACAGTGAGAGTCTGTATCTCCGACTCACTGTCACTTCCCCAAATATTATTAAAGAGATATTCCTTCTTTAAGGTAACACCTTTATTCTCAATAAGCAGCTTCAGAAGCTCGTACTCCTTAGAGGTAATCTCGACATCCTTTCCTTCTACCTGAAGGCTATTAGTCACAGTGTTTAGAGACAACTTCCCATCTACTATAACCTCCTTACCATACTTACGCTTAAAGATTCCATTTATCTTCGCAAGCAAAATATCTATATCGTAAGGCTTCTCGACATAATCGTCCGCACCGAGATTTAAGCCCTTTAGCTTATCCTCCTTCTCAGTTCTCGCGCTGGCTATAAGAATATGTGCATTTGATGTCTCACGAATCTTGGAGCATACTGCAAAGCCATCTATCCCCGGAAGCATCAAATCCAGAATGACGAGCTTTGCACCATACATCTCAAAAAGTCGCATAGCCTTCTCTCCACTATCTGCTACAGAAACAATGAAATTATTTTTTCTAAGAAATGTTTCTAAAAGGCCGCCTATTTCTTTGTTATCTTCAACAATAAGAATGTCTAACATCTTATCCTCCTTTACCATAAGCCTCAAATGAAAAACTCATTGCAACAGATTGCCTCAAATCACAATAATTTCGTTGCTTTAATTTTTTCAATTAAGGGGAAATTTTCTTCTTTCTAATCCTATATTAATCCGTAAGGTGGGTTATAAAAATACAACGTTCTTTCATGGGTGAAAACCGACAAATTCGAATTTACATCACTAATAGTTACTCATGCATCTATAGCGACTCCGCAAAGTTTTTCACTTCCATATCGCTGTGGACAAGCTTCGCATCAACCGACACCGCTCCTTCCACATATTGCTTTAACTTGTCCGCTGTCTTTCCGATTCCACTTCCGCCTGATGTTGCAACAGCAGCCACCTTCTTGCCTGTCCAGTCATATTCCTTACAGAATGTATTCACCACATTCGGAGCACAGCCATACCATATAGGAAAGGCAAGTATGACAAGATGATAATCCCCAAAATTCTCTACACTCCCTGCCACAGGCACTGCGCACTAAAATATGCTATCAACGTCCTTATCTGTCAATCCGTTCTTTATGTAGTACAATGCCACTCTGAGACTTACTTCCGCTTCCTGCATCATATATCCTCCCTTTAAATCATTTGAGTGTCTCTATCTTACCACTCTTAAACTTGTATCTGTATGTATGCCCTGCCATGCTAAAATCCATATATCCTCTGGTTTTTCTGTTCGGCGTAATGGCAAATGTCTTTTCTTCATTACCTGCGGTAAAGCGTACCTTTTTATCCATAACCTCCACACCCGGAATGACATCTCCTATCACTTCTTTTACGCTTAAAGGCATATCATCCTCATGATCTGACTTGGTAAGATTACACTCTCTACAAAGTAGCTGAAGATTATCTCTGACAGTTAGTCCACCCTTTGACATAGGCTTGATATGGTCAATTTGGAAAAATCTCCTGCTGTTCGACCTCTTATGGCACATAGCACAGACATACTCATCGCTATCCTTTGCCGCCTCGAACACCTCATTTTTAAGTTTGTTGCCAGATATAGGATCGTGTGATATCCACTCGTGAAGTGTCATTTTCTCAAGCTCACGCTGCTCCCATTTTCTAACCGGACCTTGCACAGATACCTTTCCGTCAAGTATCTTGTCTATCTCTTTATCGAACTGACGCTTAAAATACTCATAATCGGTATAAAAAAGCTTCAACTGTGTATTCTCATCATTCCACAACTCCAAAAGGTGTTCCTTCTCTTCGTATCGGTCTAACCTTAAATCAAGCATATCCTGAGCAATATACGATAGATTAGCCTTCTCCCTGCTGATCTTATCAATTTCAATGAATCTCGGTGCATTGCCCGTATACGCATAATGCTTCAGTATGGATTCAATATCTATATCCTTTACCGGTGGTATCTGTCCTTCATCATCAAAAAATCTCTTGCGACATTCATTTATCATCTTCACAGTGAGATCATCGGGTATTCGTTCCTCCGTAACACTAAACTCTGTCATCAGATCCGGCAGATTATCTATAAACTCCTGATAACTGTCCCTGCTGGTTGTATAAACGAGTGAATGATGATTATGCTCCATGCTCTCCTCAGTCTCCGGGTCAGTCTCCATATATGAAGTCTCATAAAGTCCAAGTGGAATACGGGCACTAAAGGGCAAATTCTCAATATCCTTTGTATCCACTGTCTCATCAACAATCCTGGCAAACTCTTCAATAAGAGATACTGCTATAAGTCTGATATTCTGTCTCTGGTATTCAGCTGACTTATCAGGTATCCTATCCTCTCCATCAAGCAGGATGGTCTCCGGTGTCACAAAGGAAATCTTATCTTCCCACTCATCTATGAAGCTCACAATATACGCTTCTTTTGTACCACCAGCTTTCTCCCCACGCAGAGCACGCCCCACCATTTGCGTCATAAGAACCGTCGATATAGTGGGTCTTGTAAGAAAGACTGTCTTCGTCTGGGGGAGGTCAGTTCCCTCAGTGAGTATCATGACATTGATAAGCACTTCAAGCTTTTTTTCTCTATATGCATCTATAACTTGATCATTTTTTTCTTTTGAACGATTTATTCCTGTTCCTGCATCTCTAAGTGAAGATACAACATAATCAGATTTGACACCTCTTTCCTTAAAAAGACTGTTAAGAGATATCGCATGATCCACATCAACCGCAAAAATTATAGTCTGCTGATACTTATCCTTGTTATTGCAATATGTATCTACAATAAGCCTGTTTCTCTTGCTATCCTTAACTACCTTTTTCGCTATATCCTCCGGCAGTTTATCTGAGAACATCATACTCCGCACCATCTGTGGACTGATATCCTCTCCTATCAACATACCCGTCTTGTTTGATTCAAAATGTGGCGTTGAAAGGCAGTTTCTCTCTATAAGTGTGACAAGGTCAACACTATATATAATATCATCTGTAAAAATATGTCCGAGTGTAGCTCTCTCGTCCTCATTTGTCCTATAAGGCGTCGCAGTAAGCCCCAACAACTTCACTAATTTAGCGTGCTGTTTCACATAGTCAATGATTTTCCGATAAGTTCTTGCCACTGCATGATGAGCCTCATCTATAACCAGATAAACCTCACTGTCACCCATCCATCTGTCCAAGGCATTAAGGCTCCTCACGATACTATCCTTACCACATATAAGGATATCCTCATCGCCCTCTATATGGATTGGTTTATCATGCATACCCGATATAATTCTGTATTTATATGATGTACGGTTCTGAAGAAGATCCTTATATCCATTCAACACAAAGGTCTCTGCTGCCTGTTCGAGTAAAAGGTGCCTATGGGCTATCCAAAGCACTTTCTTTTTCTTGTCAATAGCATTTTTCAAAAGCCAGTATGCTGCCGTGAGCGTCTTGCCTGCACCCGTGGGGAGCACAAGCAATCCGTTAAAAACTCCCTTGCTGTCATACTCACCCATTTTCTTCATCGCTGCTTCTTGAAAATCCTGCAAAACTATAGGATTCTTGCCTTCAGAAATATCTACCTCTGCTGCATTTTCATTGTTAAATGTTCGCATAATTTACCTCCTTAACAGCTTATATAGCTTATATAGCTTATATTCTCAAAGAAAAAATGGCATCAGCTTCTATGCTTCATTTCCTGATATGTAACTCCCTGATCATTAACCCATTCTATCCCCCCATTTGCTGTTCTTCCACAAACCACACTAGCAGCAGCTGAAATGGAAGAAAAGGTATAGTCTTCCTTAAATCCTGTACTTCCTATTTTTTTCTCACTCAATCCGTATTCTTAGAGCGACCGGTGTATCTGGCCGCTCTTTTTTGCAGCCATATATGAATCCTTAAACATCCATTTCATCATGAATCTTCCCTGAACCCGCCGCTTCCAGCTGTGAATAATCTCCCTGTGTTCTTCTGGCAGATCCTTGTTCTCCTTCAGATAATCGTCGATGATAGTGACATCTGACCACAGCTTATTCGCTACCTTTTTCACCTCTGCCGGGACCAGTTCCTTTGCTGTCGCGATACTCTTCAGTTTCCGGTTTACACAATACTTCTTATTCACATAGTCGAGCAGCGGCAGCCATAGCTTATAATACAGTTGTCCATCTTCCTGTGATAAAGTCATCGGTTATTCCTCCGTAATTCGGTAAAAATACATTTGTTTGTATTACTTCTTTTCTAATATGATCCATTCACCTTTTTTATTTGAGCCAATTCGTTTCAGTACGCCCTTTTCAACCATAGACTGCAGGCACCGCTTAATTGTTGAATCCGAGCAATCTAAACGAGCTGCCATCTCTTTTCGTGTTAAGCCAGTTTCTTCTCGTAACAACTCTATAATTTTAAGCTCACGTCCATCTAATTTTATTGGGTCATTTATTGGGTCATTTATCGGGTCATCGTGACCCAAGAAAAATTTACCACTAACATGCATTTCTCTATTGTGAAGCTCGTGTTTCTCCTTCAGCAAAAGATTCCTTAAAAACATTTCTAGGAACTCTGTCGTCTCATAGATACCATTCTTAATGTTATTATAATTTGCCCTAACCAAAGCATTTCGAAAATACCAAGAGTGTTCCGCAAACAAATCATTTTCGGCATCAAATCCAAGCATGCGAAGATACTTTATTAAAAACACAGCTGTCGTTCTG
>DGHK01000052.1:0-12899 GCA_002392655.1 Lachnospiraceae bacterium UBA3850
TTTTAGTGTTTTATCATAATTTTTCCTCCAAAAGTCCAGAAGTCAAGTGGGGTATGACTTCTGGGCTTTTATCGTAAAGAGAAAATAATCAAGGAGTAAAGTGGCGTGAAAATAGGCATTTTCGATTCCGGAATTGGTGGCCTCTCAGTACTGAGTGAAGCCATTCATACATTATCCGGTGTGGACTATATATTCTATGCCGACGTAGATCATGTTCCATATGGGCTGAAAACCCCGGAGGAGATAAAGGGCTATGTCGGAAACATAGTGAAGACGCTTGTGGATATGGGTGTTGATGCCATAGTAATAGCGTGTAATACTGCAACATCGGTAGCGGCTGAGCATGTCAGGAGTCTATACAGCATTCCGATCATAGGCATGGAGCCGGCTGTCAAACCTGCAGTTAAGCTGTCGGATGAAAATGATAAGAGAGTACTTGTTATGGCTACTCCGGTTACTATCAGGGAAAACAAGCTGCGTACGCTTTTGGATAAGGTTGATAAGAAAAGCGTGGTCGATCTGCTTCCTATGCCCGGGCTGGTGAGATTTGCTGAGAGTGGTATATTTGAAGGAAAAGAAGTCGACGAATATATAGAGGAACAGTTGGCTGTATTCGACAAGACAAAGTACGGTGAGGTTGTTCTGGGATGTACACATTTTAATTATTTCAAGCCGTCGATCAGAAAGGCTTTTGATGATGTTGTTTTTATTGACGGAAATGCGGGGACAGTAAAACAGCTGGCTAAGGTTCTGGGGATTTCGAAGCTTGCTGATGGTGAGGAGCCTTCGGGCGAGATTACATATATCGAATCAGGTCGTGTGGTTAAGGATTCGGATAGTGTATCAAAGTATGACAGGCTGCTTAAGTATCTGGATTCGGTCAGAGATATAAAGTAAAGAATAGGGGTATGATATATGGAGAACGATGAACTGGTTTTAGGGGATTACAGGTTCACATCCAGATTCTTTCTGGGATCCGGCAAAACTGCCAGGTATTCGGAGGAACTTATCAATACTGCAGTGGATATAGCAGGCGTGCAGATGATCTCGGTTGCTATAAAAACACTGGGTTCTAAGGATAACGCTCTTATGCATATACCGGAGGGAGTGGTGGTTCTTCCCAATACGCTTGGCGCTACGTCTGCAGACGAGGCGATAAGCATGGCGAAACGTGCCAGAGAAAAGGGCCTCGGAGATATGGTGAAGATCGAGATAATGAATGATTCGAAGTATCTGCTTCCGGATAATAAGGAGACGATCAAGGCGACGCAGATTCTTGCAGAGGCTGGCTTCAAGGTGCTGCCCTATATCTATCCGTCTCTTTCGCTCTGTCGCAAGCTTGTGGAGGCAGGTGCGGTAGCACTTATGCCGCTTGCGTCACCTAGTGGATCTAATAAGGGACTGGCAACGCGCGATTTTATCAAAGTGCTTATTAGAGAGATGGATGTTCCTATTATAGTTGATGCAGGTATCGGCAGACCGTCGCAGGCCTGTGAGGCTATGGAGATGGGCTGTGACGGAGTTATGGCGAATACAGCACTTGCGACTGCTGAGAATCAGTCACTAATGGCGCAGGCCTTCAGGAATGCCATAATCGCAGGACGTGAAGCATACCTGTCGAGCTCTGAGGAGCCTCATATAGTGAGTCTGTTATCAGAAGAATATTAAACGAAAAGAGGAAGAAAAAATGGCAGGAACAAACACATGTGAGTATTGCTGCTACTTCATGTACGATGAAGAGATGGATGAATATGTATGTGATATAAATATGGATGAGGATGATTACAGCAGACTTGTATCCAGTCATTTCAAGGAGTGCCCTTACTTTAAGGACGGAGATGAATACAAGGTTGTCAGGCATCAGATGTAAGAAAAAGCCGGATCAGCTTTTGCTGGCCGGCTTTTTAGATTTCATAAAGAAATAAAATGTATAAGAGATTAATAATCCTGTTAAAAATCCTCCGATGTGTGCCGCAAAATCAATGTTCGAACCTAAAAGCCCGGGCAGGATCAGAAGCGGTATGCCGATTATGACTCTGGAAAATGGAAAGTATGGTCTGGTGTTTCTGTCGATTGCAAATATAATGATACAGCCCATTACTCCGAAGATGGCTCCCGATGCACCTGCGTGTACGGCAAAGTCTCCCATCCTCTGATCTATAAGCAGCGAGAAGAGCCCGCCGACCAGTCCAGACACGAAGTATATGATGAGATATCTGACTTTTCCGAAGTAACTCTCAGCATAAATCCCGATGGCAAAGAGCGCGACCATATTTCCAAAGAGATGCTCTATATCAAAGTGAAGAAACATAGACGAAAATAAACGATACCACTCCCCCTGATCGAAGACCAGAGGAGCGGTACCGCCACCATATTTTACCATCGATGCACTGAAGGTTTTTCCTTCAAATGCAACAAGTCCTAAAAACACTATTACGTTGATTGCCATAAGGGCAAATGTTATAAAAGGTTTTGAATCTTTTCTCAAATCTATTTATTCTCTTCTTTCTGAGCTGCAGCAAAAGCGGCAGTTATGATAGCCATTGAATAAACCTCCTGAGCTGTACAACCACGTGACAGATCGTTGATAGGAGAGTTAAGTCCAAGAAGGATAGGACCAAATGCCTCGAAGTTACCTATTCTCTGTGCTAGCTTGTAACCTATGTTACCTGCATTTATATCAGGGAAGATAAATGTATTTGCGTGTCCGGCAACCTCTGAACCCGGAGCCTTCTTTGCTGCAACATTTGGAGAAACCGCAGCATCAAATTGAAGCTCACCATCAATTGGTACGTCAGGAAGAAGTGCCTTAGTTTTTTCACATGCGTTACGAACCTTGTCTACGCTTTCGCCCTTACCTGAGCCCTTAGTAGAGTAGCTAAGGAATGCAACCTTTGGATCCATACCGAAGATCTTTGCACACTTGATAGTTTCTGTAGCGATTTCTACAAGATCGTCCTCCGAAGGATCAATAGTTATAGCACAGTCGCCCATAGCGATAACTTCATTATCTCCAGTGGCTCTTGGACGAACAAGTATGAAACATGATGTTACTATCTTGTTGCCCGGCTTTGTTTTAACCAGCTGGAATGCAGGACGAACAGTATCAGCTGTTGAGTATGTAGCTCCACCAAGCAGACAGTCTCCATAGCCCATCTTTACTAACATAGTACCGAAGTAGTTATTCTGACCGAGTATCTTGATAGCGTCCTCTCTGGTAACGCCCTTTGATTTACGAAGCTCAACAAACTCGTCAACCATCTTGTCGAAGTCTTCAAACTTAGCCGGATCTATGATCTTGGCTCCTCTTATATTGAAACCACTTTCTTCAGCAACCTTATGTATCTCATCCTCATTTCCAAGAAGTATTGGCTCCAGGAAGTTACTTGCAAGAAGTCTTGAAGAAGCTTCAAGGATACGTGGATCATTTCCCTCTGTGAAAACGATTGTCTGATGATGCTCTTTAAGAGTACCGATTAGTTTTCCAAAACCAAAAACTGCCATTTTTCTTACCCCATTCCTTTATATTATTTAGCTCGATTTTGAACTATAACATTTCCATTATAGAAGTACTTAAATGATTTTTCAACCTTCAAAGTTATTTTTTTGTTGGATCCTTGTGAGTAAATGCACCATTATGATTTCTTAAAAAATACAGAAGTGAGATGAAGGAGGTCTTATATAGTACAAACTCCTTTTTGTGAAGCATTTCAAGTATTTCTTCCTCGGTAGCCCAGGCAACTTTTTCAACCTCAGCTTCCTGAAGCTTCAGTTTATCTATATCAACATCCATATTTATAGTGTAGATGTCATTGAAGCCGCCATCGAAGTATATGGTCATGGCAGGGCGTATGCCTGTCAGATCATAATCAATTCCGACCTCTTCCTTTAATTCGCGTGATGCTGCCTGCTGGCTCGTGTCACCTGCCAGGGCGCTGCCACCTGCGGTTATATCCCACATACCGGACCAGCCACTCTTAAATGGTTGTCTCTTCTGAATCAGCATTCTTCCGTCGCTTCCGAAGATGCATACGTGTACAACAAGTCTGTAGTAACCTTCAGGAACCTTATTGCCCCTTTCCAGGGTTTTCCCGGTTCTGTTTCTGTTAACATCATAAAGATCAAAACTTTCTGCCATATTTTTGCCCCCTCGTACTTTTTCTATTTTACCCTATAAATATATGACTTGACAAGCTTAGATGCATGTGATAAATTATTTTGGTTTTGCAAAAAACTATTACAAATGTTTATAGGTGAAGGGAGTGTTATTATGAGATTTTTAAAGAAAGTTTTATGTGCCTCGCTCGCGGCATCGATGTCACTTAGTCTTATGGCATGTGGTGATGACAAGAAATCCGGAAGCGATAATAAAGAGAGTATGGTTGAGGAAGCGAAAGAAAATGTTTCCGACAGTATCTATCAAGAGAATGGTGGATTTAAAATCTCTGGAATAATAGGGGAAGAGAGAGAGTTTGTAGCATCAAATGGAAATATCTACATATCTGCACTTGAAACTGAAGCTCCTACAGCGACAGACGCTGATTCTGAATTTGATGGTGTAAACATGGATGGCGCAGTAAGCAGGATTTATAAGGTTTCATCAGATGGCGGAAACGCTGAGATGATTCACGAAAGCACTAAGGGTGAATATGAATATATAGAAAAGCTTGGCGTAGGAGCTGACGGAGTAATTTATGCTCTTATTAATACCGGCGAAAATTACAAGATGTGCAAGTATGATGAAAACGGAGAAAGCGAAGTTGGTGATGCTACAAGCTTTATGGACGCTGAGGGCGGATCAGCAGATGCGTTTGTTGTAGATAAGGATGGAAACTTTATCTTTCAGTATGCGGAAAGCTTGAAAGTGGCAGATAGCTCATTAAATGAAAAGTCCAGCTGTAACTCTGAGAATATGATTGAGAGTATAGGACTTGATTCAAATGGTGATGTTGTTGTAGCGACAATTGAATATTCAGAGGATTATGAAAGCAACGAAATATCTGCAAGAAAGGTTGATGTAAATACAGGTAAGCTTTCAGATAAGCATAAAATGGATACTTCCACACTTGCTTGGGAAAATCAGCTTATAAAGGGTGATGGAGGATACGATTTCTTCTTCATGACAGGCTCTGCTTTATATGGATACAATTTCGATGGTGATAAGACTACGAAGGTTGCTGATTTTAACGCTTCAAGCATAAATGGTTCATATATACATTTATGCTGGATGGATGGCATAAAAACATTTTATGTAAGTGAATATGATCCTACTACTTATGATTATATTCCGGGAGTGAAGAAGTTCAACAAGGTTGATCCTTCAGTGTATGAGAACAAAAAAGTTCTTACACTTGTTACGATTTATGGAAGTGCTAACCTGACACAGGCGGCAATTGATTATAATAACTCTCAGACAGAGAATATGGTACAGGTAATTGATTATACTGATTCAAGTGACCCTGAGGGAAAGTTCAGTGCTGATATAGCTGCAGGAGTTAAGCCTGATTTCCTCGATGTTACTCCGGGAGTCAGTGACATCTCAATAAATCAGTATATCTCTAAGGGTATGCTCGAAGACCTGACTCCGTATATAGAAGAAGATGAGGATGTTTCAGCTTCAGATATTCTTCCTACAGCTTATGAAGCAATGAAGATTGATGGTAAGGTATACTTCGTATCACCTTCAACATACATTCATACGCTTGTAGGTAAGAGTTCAGAAATAGGTTCTGAATATGGATGGTCATATGGAGAGTTTAAGGATTATATAACCTCTAAGCCGGAAGGAACAAGACTTTTTGACTCATCAAATAAGATGGATAATCTTAGCAGCTTCTATGGTCCTATCTGTTCTGATTTTATTGACTGGAAAAAGGGTGAGTGTCATTTTGATTCTCAGGAATTTAAGGATCTGCTTGAGGTTTGTAATATAGGTTCAAATGAGGAGATGGATTGGGAGAATATCAGTTCAAGAGAAGAGGGCATAGCTAAGGGTGAGCAGCTGTTTGTTCAGGGTTCACTTACAGCTGAAGAGGTTGCATGGGACAATCAGGTATTTGGAAATGACGCATCATACAAGGGCTTCCCAAGTATGGATCAGTCAGGTGGAAGATTTGAGTTCAGTAACGCAATCGCAATGACCAGCGATTGCTCAGATAAAGAAGCAGCGTGGGATTTCATGAAGTATTTAATATCAGAAGAGTATCAGGGTAAATACCTTCAGAACCTTTATGGAGTACCTACAAGAAGTGATGTATTCGAAGAGTATCTTAACCGTCTTACAGCATCCAAGGATGGAACTGATAAGTATGGAAATAAGATCAAGGTTCGTAATGACAGCATGGAATTCGATGGAGTAAGTATCAAAATAAAGCCTCTTACAAACGAGGAGATTGATACATATAAAAAGATGATCGAAAACTCAAAGGGTATATGGGAGCCGGATAAAAAGGTACTCGATATCGTAAAAGAAGAGGCTGCTGCTTACTTCGCCGGAGATAAATCCGTGGACGATGTCTGCAAGGTTATCCAGGACCGTGTAACTACATACGTAAACGAAAGCAAATAACACTTCATTCAATAGGTTGATTGAGAGATAATGGGATGATAAGTCAAAGGGGACGGTTCTTCTTGACTTATCGTCCCTTTTTACTTTATGTGACACATTTACTTTTTTGTGACACACTGTCCGTTTTACTTTTTATTGACAATATATAAGTAGTAAGTTACACTTAACCGTTGTAGAAATTCATATATTTATAAGGGATTAACATATTACATAAGAAGTTCTAATATCATAAATATATGATGAAAATAAATAACTAAAAGAATAACAGAGGATAAAATAGTGGCTAAGAAGATTGGAAGAAATGATCCGTGCTGGTGCGGCAGCGGAAAAAAGTACAAGGCTTGTCATGAAGCATTTGACCGTAAGATAGAAATGCTTGCGAATCAGGGACACAAGGTTCCTACTCAGAACATGATCAAAACTCCTGAGCAGATCGCCCTTATAAAGGAGAGTGCGAAGGTAAATGTAGAGTGTCTCGACGTAGTTGCCGACAAGATATGTGTAGGAATGAGTACAGAGGACATAAACAGAATAATAAATGAGGTGTGCGAGAAGCATGGTGCGATCCCTGCACCACTTAATTATGAAGGCTTCCCGAAGAGCGTATGCACATCAGTGAATGATGCGGTATGCCACGGTATCCCTGACGAAAATGAGATACTTCAGGACGGCGATATAATCAATGTTGATTGCTCAACTATTCTGAACGGATATTTCTCCGATTCATCACGTATGTTTATGCTTGGAAATGTATCTGACGAAGACAGAAAGCTGGTTGAGACTGTTAAGGAAAGCATATATCTCGGACTTGAAGAGGTTAAGCCTTGGGGCTTCCTTGGAGATATGGGACAGGCAATAAATGATCACTGCAAGGCTGCAGGCTACAGCGTAGTAAGAGAAATCGGTGGACACGGAGTAGGAATCGAATTCCACGAGGATCCTTGGGTTAGCTACGTAACCAGACGTGGAACAGACATGGTTATGGCGCCGGGTATGATGTTTACCATCGAGCCTATGGTGAACGCAGGCATGCCTGACGTATTTGTTGACGAAGAAAACAACTGGACCGTTTATACAGAAGACGGCTCACAGTCAGCTCAGTGGGAGATACAGGTTCTCGTAACCGAGGACGGTCACGAAGTTATATCATGGTAGTGAGTCATCCGTGGACGGTTCTTCAGTGACTTAGTTGAGAGGAAAGAGGAAAATAATGAGTAAAACACCATTTGTAACAAAAGAACAGATAGAAGAAATAGTAAAAACTTATCCTACTCCATTTCATATATATGATGAGAAGGGAATCAGAGAAAATGCAAGAGCGCTGAATGCAGCTTTTTCATGGAATAAGGGCTATAAGGAGTATTTTGCAGTAAAAGCAACACCAAATCCTACTATTCTTAGAATACTTAAGGAAGAGGGCTGTGGAACTGACTGCTCATCTATGGCAGAGCTGGTTATGTCTGAGAAAACCGGAATAACCGGTTATAATGTTATGTTTTCATCAAATGAAACACCGGCTGAGGAGTTTGTAAAATGTGCAGAAATCGGAGGTATCATCAACCTGGATGATATAACACATATAGACTTTGTACTCAGTGCTTTAGACGAGGCTGTAAAGAGCGGCCGTCTCTCACAGGAAGCTCTGGGTGGTGAAGGAAGACGCCTTCCAAAGCGTATGTCATGCCGCTTCAATCCGGGTGGAGTTTTCAGACTTGGTGAAAGTACAGAGGCTGTTCAGGTTATGGATAACCCGGGCGAAGCAAAGTACGGAATGACCAAGGATCAGATCATTGAGGCTTACAAGAGACTGAGTGAGCTAGGCGTTGAGGAGCTTGGAATCCACAGCTTCCTTGCAAGTAACACACTTTCAAATGAGTATTATCCTGCACTCGCAAAGATACTTTTCGAGCTTGCAGTTGAGATTAAGGAAAAGACAGGTGTGGCGCTCAGCTTCATCAATCTGTCAGGTGGTGTCGGAATCGCTTACGAGCCGGACAAGCCTGCAAATGATATAGCAGTTATCGGGGCCGGAGTTCACAAGGTATTTGATGAAGTTCTTGTTCCTGCAGGAATGGGTGACACAGCAATCTTTACAGAGCTTGGAAGATTCATGCTTGCACCTTACGGACACCTCATCACAAAGGCAGTTCACGAGAAGCATACCTATAAAGAATATATCGGTGTAGATGCTTGCGCAGCAAACCTGATGAGACCTGCGATGTATGGATCATATCATCATCTGACAGTTCTCGGTAAGGAGGATGCTCCTGCAACAGAGACATATGATGTAGTTGGATCACTTTGTGAGAACAACGATAAGTTTGCAATCGACAGAAAATTACCGAAGATAGATATCGGTGATTATCTCTGCATCCATGACACAGGAGCACACGGCTTCTCAATGGGCTATAACTATAATGGCCGCCTCTGGTCTGCAGAGCTTCTTCTTCGAGAGGATAATTCAGTGATCTGCATCAGACGTCCTGAGACACTCGATGATTACTTTGCAACACTCGATGGCTTCTGGGATGTAGAGGTATAAACGGATATAATAATTGTATAAATAAAAAACTTAGAAAACAGTTCCTGTCCAGTGTACACCTTGGTCGGAACTGTTTTTTTGTTTTGAAGTTGGAAAAGTTGCAAAAACGACTTAAAAATAGTTGGAAAAGTTGCAAGGTGGTACATCGATGCTGATAATAATCCGCCAAAACGCCGAACAAAAATCTGCCAAAACGCCGAAAAATCGTTGACAAACGGCAAAAATACTCTATCCGCACTTATCTTGAAGTACTTCAAGTTGAGTTTGAAGTGACTTTGAAGTGGTTATTGAAGTGACTTTGAAGTTGACTTTGAAGTAACTTTGAAGTAATATTGAAGTAACTTCAAAATATAATGTGAGGGGAGGAGAAATTGTATGGTATTAGAGAACATAATAGGGACATTATCTATAGAAAATGAAAGCATTGAATGCAAATCAAGACTTAGTAGAGAAAATGTAGTAAGCTGGTTAAAAACAATTGCAGGATTTGCAAACTCCATAGGTGGAGATTTTTATATAGGCGTAGAAGATAAAACGAATAAACTCATAGGGTTTGATAAAAGTGAAGCAGACAGTGAAAGAAACTTTTTCAACAATCAGGTTAATGAACATTTGATTCCGCGCCCTCAAATGAAAATTACATTTATTCCATATAAGGTTCGAAACAAGGAGCGTTATATAATAAATGTCAGGGTTGATAATTCAGAAGTAAAGCCGGTTATTCTTAAGATGGATGGAGTTCCATCTATATACATGCGTCGTGATGGGTTCACGAACGGTGCAACCTATGAGGAAATAATAGAAATGAGTATCAATAGTAAGAATACTCAGTATGATGTATTATTTTCGGATGAAGGTTATAAAAAAGAGGATTTTACAAAGCTTCAGGAGTTTTGTAAGATTCATACCGGTGGAAAAACTCTTTCTGATAAAACTCTGGAAAGCATAGGATTCTTTAATGAGGAGAGAATGCTTGCTAATGGAGCTGTATTTTTCAAGGATGATTACGAGGGCAAGAAAACCACTATTCAGTGTTCTCTCTTTTCGGGGTTATCAAAAGGTAGTGAACGAATAATCACAATAAATAAATTTCAAGGAAATATAACGGATACGATAAATTATGCATTGGATTTTATAAAACAAAGGATGAATCATTCCATAGTAAAGCTAGGTGATGGGAGAAATGAGATTGATTCATATCCCGAAAGAGCGGTTTTTGAAGGTATAATCAATTCGATAGCTCACCGCGACTATTATCTGGATGGGACACAGATACAGATAGATATGTTTAAGGATCGCTTGGAAATATCATCGCCGGGCGGTTTGTATAGAAAAAATCAGATAGGCAAAACATATGATCTGACAGGAATTATATCTAAGAGAAGAAATGAACTTATATCTGAGGTGTTGGTTCGCTGCAATGTAATGGAGGCGGCAGGAACCGGCTTCGACAAGATAGCAGAAGAATATGCAGAGGTTGACGACAAGCATAAACCATATATCTATTCTTCGTCTGACCACTTCACACTTGTTCTTCCGGATCTTACATATATAGATGGCGTGGTTGATAGCTCTAATCCAATCGTAGAGTATCCACCGATACCTAACGGAACCAAGTTTGATGCAGATGTTCTGTCGTTTTGTTATTATAAAGCTTGTAAGGCATCAGAGATTGCTGAATACCTGGGGATAAGTGATTCGACATATTTGCGTAAGAGTATTCTTGAAAACCTCGTAAAAGAAGGATACTTGATAGAAGGAAAGCTATCGAGAGCGAAAAACTATAAAACGAATACTGATGTTGTGAGACTAAACTAAAGATAAAACCAGTGAAAGAATTCATAACCAGTAAAAAACCAGTAAAAGATTTTGGAAATGGTATATAAAAAGGAATCAAAATGAAAATATTAATTTTGCTAACAGGCGGAACTATCTGCTCCGCGAAAAATGAATCCGGGCTAAATGCTCTGAACACTGAGGCGGCTTCGCTGTCTCTTGTTTCGATGTATCGGGAGAACACAGCTGCCGGAGAACGTCAAGGGATAGAAGGCGATGTGGCTGGAAGTGATGTGGAGTTT
This sequence comes from Lachnospiraceae bacterium UBA3850, assembly GCA_002392655.1. Classification (GTDB taxonomy): domain Bacteria; phylum Bacillota; class Clostridia; order Lachnospirales; family Lachnospiraceae; genus Eubacterium_Q. The sequence continues at coordinate 11,189 of DGHK01000052.1, forward strand.
GAATCCATCTCCCCGATAAATACACTCAGTGAAAATATGACAATAGATAAGTGGAATCGGCTGCTTGAAGCACTTAAGAAGGTTGATTATAGTCAGTACGGCGGAATCATGATTCTACACGGAACGGATACTCTTCATCTTACAGCTGCACTTATGGGTGTTTTGATGAAGGATGTTGGATGCCCTGTGATGATGGTAAGTGCTCACAGAATCCTGTCTGATCCAGAGAGTAATGGAGTTGATAATTTTGCCAAGTCTGTTTCTTTGATTAAACGTCTGAACGACGAAGGTAAAGGCGGTGTATATGTGCTCTTCAGAAATATGAATGGAGTATCCTATGTGCATCACGCAACACACCTTGAGGAGTGTGGGGATTATTCGGAAGAATTCTACAGCAGAGATATGATAGAGTATGAGAAGCTTATGAGTGAGTGGGACACCGGTTGGCTTGCGGCAGGTGGGGCATACATTTCTACTGGTGGTTCGAATGAAGCTGCGAAGCTAAATCGAATAAGGGAATCAGGTATGAATGCACTAGATGGACAAATAAACATATTTAACGTTGGTACACTTTCCGACAGCGTCCTCTACATCCGTCCATACGTTGGAATAAACTACGACAGGATAAATCTGGATGGAGTGAAGGCGGTGCTTCATGGCATGTATCACTCAAGTACCGTAAATACTGAGGGTGACGGACCAACATCGGCCATGTCACTGCTTAGAAGATGTAATGAAAAGGGGATTGCATTTTATATCTTCCCTTGCAAAGACGGGGAGTATAGATATAGTACAACCAAGCCGCTTATAGACGCAGGCGCGAAGTGCCTGTACGGTGGTACTTGGGAAGAGGCATATGTGAGACTGCTCTTGGAACAATAGTTGAATACTTATATTGACGGTTGCTGGGTAGGCACAGACGGAGCTTGGGTAAAATAAGGCATGTTCGGTCTAGAGGCATGTTCAATCTAGAGGCAGGTTTGATCTAGAAAACAGGTTAGCCCTAGGATAAGCCGAGTGATTTAAATAAAGAATTTATAAAAGCAGCAATTATCACTTCGTTTTGGTAATTGCTGTTTTTTCAGTTATGTTTTTCAGTTATGCTTTTTCGTCTTCTTTTTTGTTGCTTTTATATTATTGTTTTGAGGTTGCCTATTTGTTAGACTTGAAGTCTGAGTGCTTGGACTTGTAATCAAAGTGTTGAGCGTTTTGTTTTGAAGCCTGAGAGCTTTGGATTGAAACTTGAGTGTCCGGCTTAAAATCAAAAGGCAATAATTTCAGGAGTTTTTGCCAAAATTATGGCCTTTTTTGCCGAAATCTCCTTATATTTGAGCTTATTTGAAAAGTTGCAGCAATAATTATAGAAGAAATTCTCAGAATTATGGCCTTTTTCGGCCTAATCCTTTGAAAGCAGGCCATAATTTCAGTGGTTTTTGCCAAAATTATGGCCTTTGCCCAAATCTTGATTATTATCGCACCACCCACTCCAAAAACATAACATCTTGCTTAAACTCCAATCCAAAACATAACAACTTGCTTAAGGACCCTCCTCGTTTATTTTCCGCAAAATGCAAGTAGGTATGTCGAAATTTCTCTATATATGGTATAATGTGACATAAGTGTCAAAAGGCAAAAGTTATTCATGCTTGCGTGAAAAGCATGTTAATCAAATGGCGTATGCATGTCTAATAACGTATGTATGTTTAATAAC
>DGHK01000052.1:12971-46877 GCA_002392655.1 Lachnospiraceae bacterium UBA3850
TGTATGTTTAATAACGTATGTATGTCTAATAACGCATGTATGTCTAATAACGTATGTATGTCTTATGACACATGTATGTAAAAGGAAGATGTTATGGCGAGCGAATTTACTCTTATTGATGATATTATAAAAAACCATAATGAGAGAATGTTGAATCTGAGGAAGTTCTATCCTTTTTTTATGCTGTCTGATAATACGTTTGCACAGTATAAGGATGGGCGATTCAGATTTGTTGATATGGGTTATATGACGCTTGCTATACTCAGATTTTTTATAAATGAGAACAGCTTTAATGACAGGCCTGTTACTTATAGTTCGTATAGTGAGTTCTGTCTGACAACCTTGAAAAGGGATTTTGATCCGGATGAAGGCTGGGATGCTTATTCAAAGGATGAGCTGGCAGAGCTTGTCAGATATATATTCGATAAACTCAGAAACAACGGAAGGGCTTTTGAGCTCAATTTCTATGATCCGGCAGAACGGAAGTCGCGTATAGCAAGAGTAAGACTGATAGACAGCACTGTTAAGGAAGAAGAGGTAGTATATAGTATTACGGAGGATGGTATAGAGTTCTATCTCTCTACAAAGGAAGTCAGAGATGAAAGCAGGATCAATATGGATCAGCTTCTGCTGGAGAAACTGATACGCTCTGAGAATTTCCGTGGCAGTATCGATGTCATCCAGAGGATCAACATAGAAGTAAAGGCGCTTGAGAAGAGGCGTGATGAGGTTATGGAGCTTCTTATTTCAGATGTGCATGCCGGAACGGCTGCAATGGATGAATATATGGACAGAACCTCTGTCTGGTTTGCAGAGGAGAGAAAGTCCTTTGCCAGAAACAGAGAACTGGTCGATAAGGCTGTTGCAAGGCTAAGTTATGATGATGACTCCAAAAATCTGAGAGATATCACGAGACTACAGACGCTTCTGAAGCAGACGATTGAGAGCCACAGTGCGCTCATAGCATCTACGGCAGAGCTTTCCAGATTTGCTGATGAGATGGTCAGAAGAAGCAGAACAAGGAGCCTCAGGAATTCATTTGATTTTGAAACTGCACTGGGCAGGATCATAAATAGTGATGAGGTCGGCAAGCTTGAGGGCATGATCATGCCGTTTTTACAGCCCAAGCGAGAGAAGTCGCTGGCTATCTCAACTATTGACAACGTAATCCTTCAGAAAACAGGAGAGTCGCTTAAGGGTGAAAAACGTGAAGAGTTAAAAGCTGATCTGGGCTTCAAATATGAGGATGAGATACTTAACGAAGAGGTAGGCAGAAACTTTGCGATGCTCTTCAAAGAACTGATCGGAAGGCTCAGGAGATGGGACAAGCTTACACTGGAAGAGCTAAATGCAATCTTAGAGGTTAAGTTTGGTGAAGAGATATATAAGAACAGAGATTACTATTCGTTCCTGGTTCATCTGGCGGGAAAGAGCATATATTCTGTGGTCGATATAATAAACAGTGCAGAAACATTTCTCGAGGAAATGATACAGGAGCATATGACAGAATCAGAGCTGGAAGAATACTCGGATATATGCTTTGAGATTAGATATGACAGTGAAGAAATAGAGATAGAATGCGGTGATAACAGTGTGGCAGAACTGACGGGAATGACATTCGTCAGAGTGCCGCAGGCAAAGGTAGAAAGGAGGGCGCGTACTGATGGAAAAATCGCTGGAGAAGGCGCTTGATATTTATAGCGCACTTATATCAGGGAAAAAGGTTTCAGCTGATGACAAAGAAACAGCTGAGCTGTACAGTACATTTTATTCCGATTCAGAGGTTTATGATACAGTTACCGGACTCCTTCAGAGACTGAACCTGAAGCTCTATGAATATGGAGACAGTATATTTATCACAGCGGGTACAGGAAACAAGGTTTTCGGTTATACAAACGATGATCTGAAAAGAATGCTGGGTCTCAGACTTAATCGCGAGCTTTATCTCGTGTATTTCATTATCTATGAGACACTGCTTCAGTTTTATAAAACCTCGGACTCCTATCAGATCAAGGATTATGTCAGAGTCGATGAGCTGATAGAGGTAGTTGGTAAAGAACTGAAGAGAGTCAGTTCTTTTGACGAGAGCTATTCACAGGATGATATAGATGATAGCTCCATGAAATCAGTTGCACTTCTTTGGGACAGTCTCCCGCCAATGATATCTGAAGATAAGGACAGGAACAAGGCTTCACGTGGTTCCCATATGGGATTCGTAAAGCTGGCATCAAATCTGCTGAATAGCGAAGGGATATTTACAGTGGTAGATGACAGACTTTATCCGACTGACCGCTTCCACGCAATAGCCCAGAATTATTTCGAAGAAAACGGAAGTGCCATCTACAAATACCTATCAGATGAGGAAGAAACTGCAGGAGTAGATAAAGAATAGGCTTTAGAGTGCCGAATAGGCACAAGTGTGCCTGTTCGGGCAGGTGGCGTTAAGATAAGGAGGGCAATAATGCCTAGTATCAATCGTATAAGAGTAAATAATGTAAAGTACAATTTCGGAACTCAGGGGTATGATGATTTCTCGATGAGAATGTACGGAAGAAATACACTCTATGACCTGGCTAACGGTGGTGGTAAGAGTGTTCTTATGCTGCTTCTTATGCAGAACCTGATACCGAATTGTACGCTTGATGATAAGCAGCCAATAGAGAAGCTGTTCAGGGATCCCAGCAACACAGTTATACATTCGCTTATTGAATGGAAGCTGGATGATTGTGACATCAAGGATGGTATGCGCTATATGACGACCGGATTTGCAGCAAAGAAGGCTGCAACTACCGATGAAGAGAGAGCAGATGGAACCGCGCAGATAGAGTATTTCAACTATGTCATATTCTACAGGGATTACAATAAAAACGATATCATAAACCTTCCGCTTGTGAAGGATAATGAGCATATATCCTACAAGGCGCTCAGAAACTATCTGCATGAGCTGGCGAGAAATGATAAGAACATGCTGGTTCAGGTTTTTGACCGTAAGGGTGAGTATCAGAGATTCATAGCAGACTATGGTCTGTATGAAAGTCAGTGGGAGATTATCAGAGGAATCAATAAAACAGAGGGGCATGTCAGAACCTACTTTGAGTCAAATTATAAGACAACGAGAAGGGTTATCGAGGATCTTCTTATTGAGGAGATAATTGAGAAGGCATATCAGACCAAGACGAGAAGAGAGACGGATAAAACTGACAGTACGGTTTCACTTCTTATGACTATTCAGGATGAGCTGAGAGAGCTTGCGGAGAAGAAGAAGGGTATCGAGCTCTATGATCATGAGCAGGAGCTTGTGCAGATGCTGATCGACAGGATTCAGTCATTTCTCGAGCTTTTCAGTCAGCAGGAGGAGGCGGCGTCAGAGTGTGGCCGTGTTCTTGTGACGCTTGAAAAGGAGAAGGAGGGACGCGAGGAGAGACTTGCGAAGCTTACAGAGGATCTGGAGTCAGGCAAGGAAATGCTTAAGGAAACGGGACTTCTTCTTGAAATCCTGAAGATATACAGAGATGTAAGAGAGCTTGAAAAAAGAGAAGAACTGAAGGCTGAAAAGGACTCAGAGCTGAAGAAGATTCTGTCCCAGATAGAGAAACAGGACAGAGAGTACAAGGAAAGAGTTGCAGTTTCTGAATATATGATTCTTCGTAAAGCCAGAGAAGAGCTGGAGTCTCTTAGTAAGGAGAAAAAGGATACACCGCTGGATTCACGTGATATCTATGCGGTAACGGCAAATATCCGAGATAGGATAGATAAGCTCGAGGAGAAGCTTGGTGAGAAGAATGACAAGCTTTCACAGGAGCTGGATAAGCTTGTGAAGGATATAGAGTCTCTTGAGAAGCAGAAGAATGAGGGCGAGACAGAGCTTGCAGTAATAGACAGCAAGAAGGAATATATAGACGGCGAGCTGACGGGGCTTAATAAGGAACTGTATGAGCTTGAAAGTAAAAGTGAATACGCGGGACTGATGGATATAGATTCTCACATGAGAGAGCTTACTGTGAAGACTACTGAGTATGAGACTCAGATTGAAAAGGATGAGACCAGAATAAGTGAGATAGCAGAAGAGAAAAAGAAAGCTGCTGAGGAATATGAGCAGGAGGCTATAGAGCTTAAGAGTCTCAGCAGACTGCAGGAGGAACTTGAGGCAAATGTAAGCGAATACAAGAAGAACGCTGATAAGTACAGATCCATCTGCAGTATATATATGGATTCAAAAATCGCTGATCCGGAGGCGGTAGTTGAGAGGATAAGTGACCGTATGTCCGGAGCGGTAGTAAAGATCTATGAATTGGAAGGTCGCGTCAGAGAGCTTGAGAAGATAGAAAAGGATATAAGAGCGGGTCGCCTCATTATCCCTACTGACGCAGTTGAAAAAGTAATAGAGTATCTGCTTACCAGACATGGCATGGATGCTATGTCCGGTATGGACTATATATCGGCACTTCCTGATGCGAAAAAAGAAGAACTTCTTGGCAGGATACCGGGGCTTCCTTACGGTGTCGTAGTTCAGGATATCAGTAAGCTTATGAATGATCCCGGCCTTATGGATCTGGATATTGATGAGGAAGTAATACTTTTCGACAGGGAGAGTATGGATGATGCATCAGTGATACTAGGAAATGGCGTTGAGTGCGTCAGACGTAATAAGGAATATTTCCTGGATCCGAGATTCCTCGATCAGAAGCTTTATGTGCTAGGCGGAGAACTGGATAATCAAAGAGAAGAACTCAAGTCAAATGAAGCTGTTCTAGAAACACTTCGTGATGATAGAGAGTTCGTTCGAATGTTTATAGAGAAGAATTATCTGTCTTCAGAGAAGAACCTCAAAGAGACCAAGGAAAATGTAAAGAAAACACAGGATAATCTCGACTCCATCAAGACTAAGCTTGCAGGGCTTGAGAAGGAGGAAGAGAAGCTAAGTGAACGTGTTAAAAACAGTAGAGAAGCTCTGGAGGGCTGCAGCTACAGCATATCTATGCTGGATGAGATAATCAATCTTCAGTCAAGGATAACTGAGCTTACAAACAGTGACAGACATCTGTCCTCTGAGAAGAAGAGAATAAACAAGAGGGTTGAAGAATTAACAGATGCCATCAAGCAGAAAACTCTCAGCAGAAATGACCTCAGACTCAGTCTTGAGGAGCTGGCAAATGAGAAGCTGAGGCTGGAGTTTAAATGGGATAACAGATATGCCATTTACTTTGTGGAGGACAGAGCATTTCCTTATATTGATCTGGATATGGCAGAGCTGGAGGATGCATTTGACACAGCTCTTGGCGGAGTGACCGAAAGCAGAGTTTCACTTGAAAAGGAGAAGCTTCTCAAGGATACACTTGCGGGTACTGTTGAGAGACAGACACGTGCTATCGAGCAGTTGGGAATATCAGTGAAGACGCTTGATGATATAGATAAAGCTGGAGGTCTTTCGGGAATCAGTAATGAGATGATCATAGCTGCGAAGGAAGAGCTGGACAGACTTGTAAGCATAAAGGAAGGACTGGGAAGAGAGCTGGCCGGGCTTGAAAATGAAATGGCCAGGATAGAAGGTAGCATAGAGTATGCCGGAAAACAGCTCGAGACTTCCTATGGACAGAGTCTGAAGAACGGACTTGATTCAATCGAGGAGAAGTACAAAGAGGACGTTTCCAGATCTATCGAAACAGTCAGCGCGACATACGAGAAACAGAAGGCAGATATCAAGCAGGTTGAAGAAGAGCTTCGAAGATTTGATAAGGCGACGAGGAATAATGATGACCTGCTGAGACTTGCGTCCAGAATAGTAAACGAGAGCGGACTTGATATATCAGGGCTCAGTCCTATCGAGGAGGCAGGAGATATAAGAGAGAGATTTGAGGAGATGCTCATAAGCTACGACAAGCTGGCCAAGAGCATTGACAGAGCCAAGGCTGATATGATGAAGGTCAAGATGATGGTTTATGATACCCTCAGTTCTATGGGGGTTTCTGAGCTGGCTCAGTCCATCAGAGATGATGTGGTCATACCATCCAATAAGACAGATGCAAATGAGCTTCTGAAACGTCTCGGAGATGTAGTCGAGATAATTATCCTGGAGAAGAGCAGGATTGAGAAGAGCCTTGTCAGCATGGAACAGCTGAAGGATAACTTTGTGGATCAGTGTGTGGAGAGATGTCTCGATGTTAAGAGTGAGCTGGATAAGTTGACCAAGCTTTCTGAGATAACTATGGATAATCAGAAGATACAGATGATCAGACTATCCATACCATATGTCAAGGATGAGTTTATAAAGGACAGGATGTCGGAGTATATTGACCGCATAGTTGAAGAGGTTGATAAGAAGGAAAGCGACAGTGAGAGACAGAAATATCTCGGTGGCTGTCTGGCTATGAAGAAGCTGTTCTCTGTTATTGTTACAGATATGTCGAAGATAAAGCTTCAGCTTTATAAGCGTGAGAGGATAAGAGAGCAGAGTAGATATCTCAGATATGAGGAGGCTGTCGGAAGTACGGGACAGTCACAGGGTATTTATATCCAGTTCCTTATATCTATAATTAACTATATCTCGGGTATGTATGCAACAACCTCATCATCCTCGAGAGCAAAAACTCTGTTTATCGATAACCCATTTGGAGCGGCAAAGGATATCTATATCTGGGAGCCTATCTTCAAGCTGCTTGAGGAAAACTCCTGCCAGCTCATTGTACCTGCGCGTGGCGCAACACCTGAAATCACAGGCAGGTTTGATATAAACTATGTTCTCGGACAGCAGATGACCGGAAACAGAACTACAACGGTTGTGGTAAGCTACAGCAGCAAGACCAAGGGCGAAGAGCTGGAATACAAAGAACTCGACTACGAACAGCAGAGCTTTGACTTCATCTGAAAGAGGAAAATATGTACACAATAGAAAGTAGAAATATACTGACCCCACAGAATGGCTTAAATGTATACAGGGGCAGGACTGAAAACAGCATACTTCTGACGGAGGTTCCGGGCGGCGATTCTATGGATATCGGAGTCAAGATGGATGCGCCTGAGCTTCTCGAAGGTTCACTTATGCACAGACGCTCCAAGGGCATGATCCTTATGGGAAACATGGGAGATCCTTACAATGAACTGGAGAATAAACTTGCTCTTACGAGAAATTGTCTGAAGGTGATAGAAAATCATGATTACGGAGTTATCATTTCCACAAAAAGAAATGGAATTATGAGAGATGCGGATGTTCTTTCGGGTATCTCGAAAAAGACAAAGTGTGTAGTGGATATACCTATAGCTACATTTGATGATACAAAGCTCCTCAAGCTTGACGGCGAAGAGACACTTGGGTCGAAGGAGAGGATGGAGCTCATAAAGGAGCTTCGGAGCGAGAGAATCGATGTGATGGTAACACTTACTCCGGTGATCCCTTTTGTAAATGATGTTGAGAGTGAGATTACAGAGATAGTGCAGTGTCTCGCTGAATATGATATACTGGGGGTTGATCTTATGGATTTGAGACTTGCTGTTAAAAAATCAGTAAGAAGCTTTTTCTATACCCAGTTCAAGACGAGGTTCCCCGACGAATATAAAAAATTCTGCCAGGAATACAGTGAGACCGGCGAGCTTACAGCGAGAAATCACAGAGAGCTTTTGGCGGGCATTACCGCTCTTTGCGAGGAGAAGGGGCTTTTCTGCAATACCCGCAGAATCAAGGCGTGGAAGCGTCAGTATGAAAACAAAACTGTCGGAAAACAGTTATCTCTATTTGATTACTAAGTAAATCTTTATATATACCAGGAGGAAAAACAGATGGATTACAATCAGGCTAGTTTGGAAATGCATGAGCAGAATCAGGGTAAACTGGAGGTGGCACTGAAGGTCCAACTTGAGACCAAGGACGATCTCTCAACGGCTTATACGCCGGGAGTTGCAGAGCCTTGCCGCAAGATAGCCGAGAACCCCGATGATGCTTATAAGTACACGCTTAAGGCCAACACAGTTGCTGTAGTATCAGATGGAACTGCAGTTCTCGGACTTGGAGACATCGGTCCACTCGCAGCAATTCCGGTTATGGAAGGTAAGTCAGTACTCTTTAAAAAGTTTGGAGATGTAGATGCATTTCCTATATGTATCGACACAAAGGATACAGAGGAAATCATAGAGACAGTTAAGAGACTTGCTCCTTCCTTTGGAGGAATCAATCTCGAGGATATATCTGCCCCAAGATGCTTCGAGATAGAGAAGAGACTTAAGGAAGAGCTGGACATTCCGGTATTCCACGATGATCAGCACGGAACAGCTATTGTTGTAGCTGCAGGTCTCACAAATGCACTTAAGATTGTCGGAAAGAAGTGGGAGGACATATCTGCAGTTATCAGTGGTGCCGGCTCAGCAGGTATCTCTATCTGTAAGCTCCTTCAGAGCTTCGGTATAGGAAATGTTGTTCTGGTGGACAGCAAGGGTGCGCTCGTTGAGGGTGATCCGAGACTGAATCCTGCTAAGCAGGAAATAGCAGCCGTAACTAATAAGAATAAAGAAGAAGGAAGTCTGGCAGATGTTATAAAGGGCAAGGATGTATTTATCGGTGTATCTGCTCCGGGGCTTGTAACAGCTGATATGGTGAAGACCATGGCATCAGATCCTATCATTTTTGCTATGGCAAATCCTGTTCCGGAAATCATGCCTGATGAAGCAAAGGAAGGCGGAGCAAGAATAGTTGCTACCGGACGTTCAGACTTCCCTAACCAGATAAATAATGTGCTCGTATTCCCGGGAATCTTCAGGGGAGCGCTTGATGCAAGAGCAACAGCTATCACAGAGCCTATGAAGGAGGCTGCTGCAAGAGCTATAGCTTCTATAGTAACAGATGATGAGCTTTCCGAGGATTATATCATCCCGGATGCATTTAATGAAAAAGTTGCCAAGGCGGTTGCCAAGGCAGTTGCAGATGAAGCAAGAAAATCAGGAATAGCCAGAGCATAAGGAATAAAAGTATATGTCTATTGAATTATATGAAAAGGCAAGAAAGCTTGGTCAGAAGGCTTATAAGAAGGAAGTGTCACAGGGTAGATATCCGTACCTGCCGGTTCTCGACGATATCGTAAAGAAGGAGGATCTGGTAAGTGATGTAAGTTTGGGACTTATAGATATCCCTCTGGACAGAGTTGTCGGAACGTCCTCAGCCGGAAGGACACAGGCTTTTGCGTCCAATTTCATGCCTCTTATGGATGAGAAATCAGAGTTCGGATCAAAGTGGTCGAACCTGTGCGATGCTCATCTGGACGAGGGTATCAGGGATCCTATCAAGGTCTATGAGTATCTCAACTACTATTACGTAGTTGAGGGTAATAAGAGAGTCAGTGTGCTCAAGTTCTTTGAGGCTGACTCTGTTCCTGCGTTTGTAACCAGAAGAGTTCCGAAGCTTACGGATGATGAAGAAATCAAGATATACTACGAGTTTATGGACTTTAATAAGAAGACGGGTGTTAACTTCATTTGGTTTTCGCATCAGGGCGGCTACAAGCGACTGATGGAACAGGTTCGTGTAAGCAAGAAGTACGGTGGAGAGCTGGAGTCAGTAGCCACTGTTTCCGAGGTAAGTACCGGAGAGGACTCGATGGATGGAGGCGGAAGTGTTTTAAGATCTGCTGAGTCCAAGATATGGAGTGATGATACTATCCTTGAGCTGAAGGCTGCATACAGGAGATTTGCCAAAGCCTTTAAGCAAAAGGGTGGAGATAATCTCGAGAGAGTAACGACCGGAGATGCATTTATCATATTCGTCGAGCTGAGGTCCTTTGACAGCGTATGCGAGATGAGCATAGCTGAGATAGAGGAAGGAATAACAGCGATGTGGCAGGAATTTCTGGTTGTAAATGATGAGTACAGCGTGGATGTTTCACTTAATCCGCCGGATGATTCAAAACCAAATCTGTTCACTCAGCTGGCGAATTCCATTAATCCTGCTTACAATGAGTCCAGACCGCTGAAGATAGCATTTCTCTTTGGAAGTGATCCTACGCAGTCAGACTGGATATATGCTCACGAGCTGGGAAGAAATCATATAAAGGAAGTTTTCGGAGATAAGATAAGTACGCTCAAGATAACGACCGCAAGTTCGGAGGACGATCTGATGGCGGCCATAGAGGATCTGGTTGAGAATCAGAATGTGGAGGTTATATTTACTACAACTACCAGGATGGTTTCAGCCAGTCTGAAATGTGCAATCAAGTATCCGAATGTCAAGATACTGAACTGCTCGCTCAATACCTCACATAGATATATAAGAACCTACTATGCGAGACTTTATGAGGCGAAGTTCCTTTCGGGTATGGTAGCGGGGGCTCTTACCCAGACGAATAATATAGGATATATCGCTGATTATCCTATCTTCGGAGTAACTGCGAATATAAATGCATTTGCTCTTGGTGCTAAGATGGTAAATCCTATGGCGAAGGTTTTCCTCAAGTGGTCGACACTTAAAGAAAACAGACATATGGATGATATCTATAAATCACTTTATAAAGAGGGTATTGATTTTATCTCTGATAAGGAGATGATCATACCGAACAAGGCTTCGAGAAAGTTTGGTCTGTACAAGCTCACAGAGGGCGAGCCGATCAACATAACTATGACAGCGTATAACTGGGGAGTGCTGTATGAGAAGCTGATAAGTATTATATTGAATGGTAAATGGAACAGTACCGATAATGGTGATGAAAGCAAGCCTATAAACTACTGGTGGGGGCTTTCAGCAGGGGTTGTTGAGTTCATCGTATCTGATAAGGTTCCGGCAGAAACCAGAAAGCTTGTAGAGGTTTTTGAAGGACTCATCAAAGAAGATAAGTTTTCACCTTTTGCGGGCGAGCTGTATTCACAGGGGGGGAAGCTTCTTCTCGAAAAGGGTAAGGAGCTTGAAATAGAGGATATCATTAAGATGAATTGGCTTGCTGATAATGTTGTTGGGGAGATACCTGATCTCGATGAGCTGAGCGAAAAGGCGAAGCCTATAGTTGAGATGAGAGGTATTCATAAAGAGGAGAAGGACGATGAGGATTCTGACGGTAGCTGATGTTGAGTCCAAATATTTATGGGATTATTATGAAAAATCAAAACTGGAAAATATAGATCTCATACTTTCTGCAGGTGATCTGTCAGCTGCGTATCTTGAGTTTCTAGCTACATTTGCCAAGTGTCCGGTCCTTTATGTTCATGGTAACCATGATACGCGTTATGCAAAAAAACCTCCTGAGGGATGCATCTCTATAGAGGATAAAATATATGTGCATAATGGTGTGAGAATCCTGGGACTTGGCGGAAGTATGTGTTATAACTTCGGTGCCTTTCAGTATACTGAAAGAGAGATGGCTCACAGACTGCAGAAGCTGAAGCCGAAGATCATGTTGAACAGAGGCTTCGATATACTTCTGACGCATTCACCGGCGAAGGGGTTTCATGATGGAGAGGACCTTCCGCATCAGGGCTTTAACTGCTTCAGGAAGCTTCTGATCAAACGTAAGCCTGCGCTTTTTGTGCATGGACATGTTCACCTCTCCTATGGACGAGGCTTCAAAAGAGAAGATTATTTCAATGATACAAGAGTTGTAAATGCATTTGAGAAACATATAGTTGAAATGGATTTTGATAGAGAAAAATAAAGGGAGTTATGTATGTATTCTTTTAAGGAACTTGATGAAATAGTAAACAAATATCTGAAGGGATATGACAAATCCGGAAAAATAGATCAGTCCTTATATCAGAAGTATGATGTTAAAAGAGGACTCAGAGATTCTGACGGACGTGGTGTTCTGACCGGTCTTACTGAGATATCGGATGTCACCGGTTTCAAAGAAAAGGACGGCGTAAGAACCCCTATCCCCGGTGAACTGTATTATCAAGGATATAGTATAAAGGAGCTTGTTAAAGGCTTTGCCGGAAGCAAGCATGGCTTTGAGGAAACCATATTCCTGCTTCTGTTCGGTATGCTTCCTTCGGAGACACAGCTGAAGAATTTTATGGAAATTATGGGTACTCTCAGACCTCTTCCGGAGAATTTCAACAGAGATATAATCATGAAGAGTCCGAGCAGGAACATAATGAATATCCTTGAGAGATGTGTACTGACTCTTTATTCATATGACTATGATCCGGATAATATCAGCATAGGTCATGTTATGACTCAGTCACTCAGTCTCATAGCCAGATTTCCGGTTATAGCTGCCTATGGATATCAGAGCTACAGACATAAATTTATGGATTCAAGTCTGGTCATTCACAGACCGAAGGAGGAGCTCTCTACAGCAGAAAACATACTCAGACTTCTCAGACCGGATCCTACATTTACTGAGCTTGAGGCTCAGGTGCTGGATATCTGTCTAGTAGTTCATGCGGAGCATGGTGGTGGTAACAACTCAACCTTTACGACACATGTTATCTCCACAACGGGAACAGATACCTACTCCACAGTTGCAGGTTCTCTTGGTTCTCTCAAGGGTCCTAAGCACGGTGGTGCGAATCTGAAGGTTCAGCAGATGGTAGCAGACTTGAAAGCAAATGTAGCTAATACCGAAAGTGATGAAGAGGTCAGATGCTATCTGGAAAAGGTTTTGAAAAGAGAAGTATTTGATAAGATGGGACTTATATATGGTATGGGACATGCCATCTATACTATCTCCGATCCGAGAGCAGAGATACTTAAGGAATATGCTAAGCGTCTCTCTGAGGCAGAGGGCTATATGAAGGAGTTCGAGCTTTACGACAGGATTGAAAGAATCGCAAAGGATCTTATCAGTAATAATAGAAATGTACATAAGCCTGTTTGTGCTAATGTTGATCTCTATAGTGGATTTGTTTATAACGTTCTGAAGATTCCTGTAGAGCTTTTCACACCAATGTTTGCCATTGCGAGAATACCGGGATGGTCAGCACACAGGATAGAAGAGCTTGCAAATAAGGGCAAGATTATAAGACCTGCTTACAAGTATGTAGGAAAGCATAGAACATATATTCCATTGGATGAAAGAAAGTAAAGTACGAGGGGGTGTACTAAATGTTTTGCGAAAAATGCGGAAACAGTATTCCTGATAATCAGATGTTTTGTTCATACTGTGGTGCTCCGGTAAAGCTGACACCTACTAGCTCCACCGGAGGGCAGAGTGAAGACGCTACCCAGTGGGGAGGCCAGGTGAATCAGCAGTATCAGCAGATGGGTGCACAGAGCCAGCAGTATCAGCAGATGGGTATGCAGGGCCAGCAGTATCAGCAAATGGGTATGCAGGGCCAGCAGTACCAGCAGATGGGTATGCAGGGTCAGCAGTATCAGCATAGTCCGAACGTGAAGCAGAAGAAGGAGAAGACCGCTGAACAAAGGGCGAAGAAAAAGAAGCGTCTGATAATAGCAGGTATACTCAGTATACTGGTAGTTCTAGCCGGAGCTGCAGTTCTCCTGTTGCTTTTACTCCGTACACCAACTGTGAATCTGAATGATTATATAACAATCGAATGTGATGGTTATAACTCTATCGGAAAAGCACAGGCTGTTTTCGATGAGGAACAGTTCTATGATGATTTTGAAGATAAGCTGAAGTTCAAGAGTGGAAAGGCTGAGCAAAACAGCGAGTACACTTCGGCAGCAGAGCATCTTCTTGAGAAGTATATAAAGGGTTCGCTCGATAAGTCAGAGAATCTCTCGAATGGCGATAAGATAAAGTACGTTTGGGATATAGATACAGAAGGAGTCGAGGCTGATCTGAAGGTCGAGCTTGATTTTGATGATATCGACTATACTGTAGAAGGATTAGAGGAGGCGGAAACATTTGACCTCTTCAGTAATATCGAAGTCAGATTCGAAGGCTCTGCACCAAATGGATATGTAGTTATAGAAAACAATAATGATATGTATCCAGTAAACTATTGGAACTTCGTCGCTGATAAACCCGACGGACTCAGCAATGGTGACAAGGTCGTTATCTCACTTGAGGGTGAGGAGGATCAGATAGATGAGTGTCTGGCTGAGAATGGCAAGATACCGGATGTTCTCTCTAAGGAGTTTGAGGTTTCAGGTCTGTCTACATTTGTTTCGTCCAAGGATCAGATATCTGCGGATGCTCTCAGTACTATGCAGAACAAAGCAAAGCAGAATGCTGAAAATGATATTCCTTACGAGGCGGAAAATCCCAAGTATGATTATGTCGGATATTATCTGCTTGCAGAGAAAGCAGGTGGCGGTGCACCTGACAGAAATCATGTTGTTATGGTTTATGCAGTCAGCACAGATCTTGATATAGTAGTTGATGAAGCAAATTATGTCGGTAAGTACGGTTACTACGCTGTTACAACATTTTATAACCTGTCTCTGGATGATTCCGGAAACTGTGTTGTTGATGCATCTGATTCTGAGGATACATATAATGAGCTTACTCTGAATACTCATGCAAGAGATAAATGGAACAGCGAGTACAAAATAACCTACTGGGGCTATGAATCTCTCACGGATGTAAAGAGA
This sequence comes from Lachnospiraceae bacterium UBA3850, assembly GCA_002392655.1. Classification (GTDB taxonomy): domain Bacteria; phylum Bacillota; class Clostridia; order Lachnospirales; family Lachnospiraceae; genus Eubacterium_Q. The sequence goes on from DGHK01000052.1 coordinate 27,439, forward strand.
GACAATGTAGATAATTATCTCTCTCAGTATGATCTGATTGAGGTCATGGATTCTTCGGTTAAACCTGTTGCATCCACAGGTGACATATCTACGAATATTGACGGCGGTATGGTTGCACCTGATAGCGACACAGATTATCTGACAGAGGATCAGGTTAAGAATATGTCTCAGGATGAGATACAGGATGCGATAAACGAGATATATGCAAGACATGGCTATATATTCCAGACTGAATCACTTCAGAGATATTACGAGCAGTTCAGCTGGTACACACCATATAGTGGTGATCAGGAAAAGGTTAAGAATCTTTTCAATTCAGTTGAAACTGCAAATATAATGCTGCTCGAAAAATACAGGGACTAAAATATGAAAAATAAACTGTTAGCTCTCATCCTCAGCATCTTCCTGATGCTGGGGATTGTGGGTTGTGGAAAGAAAGAAAATAAAGAGCATACCACCAGGTTGATGACAACTGAGGAGGTTACCGAGGCAGAGGTAGCAACTCCTGAGAAAGCTACACCGGAAGCTAAGAAAGCAACGCCTGATGATGCAACGCCGGAAGCAATTGCAGAGAAGAATAATAAGGAAGCAACTACTGAAGAGGTTACCACAGAGGAGCCGACAACAGAGGGACCGGTAACGAACGGAAAGATAATAGTTCTGGACCCCGGACACTCATCTGTCGTAAGAGGCGGAACCGAACCGATAGGTCCGGGTGCGAGTGAGCAGAAGGCTGCGGACTCTTCCGGAACAAGAGGATCTACTTCGGGACTTACCGAGTATGAGCTTAACTTCCAGATTGCGGTCAAGCTTCAGGCGGAGCTGGAGTCTCGTGGATATACAGTTCTTATGACCCGATATGATAACGAAACAGGCATATCCTGCAGTGAGAGAGCGGCTATAGCAAACAATGCCGGAGCAGATGTGTTCCTGCGTATCCATGCGGATGGTTCGGACAGTTCAGCTGCAGCGGGTGCTATGGGGATATGTATAACACCATCCAATCCCTATATAGCATCTATGTATAGTGAGAGTCGAAGACTCTCAGATTGTGTACTGAATGAGTATGTTGCATCAACCGGATTATCCAGTCGAGGTGTATGGGAAACAGATACAATGACCGGTAATAACTGGGCGACAGTACCGACTACACTTCTGGAGATGGGCTTCATGACAAATCCGAATGAGGATTCACTTATGGCTGATGAGTCTTTCCAGACTCGTATGGTGCAGGGAATTGCAAATGGAATTGACAGATTTTGCTTCACGGACTAACAGGCAGTGATGATTTGGTAAGCCGCGAAGTATAAGTGGCAGATAGAGGATAGATGAAATGATAGTTGCTGATAGATGGATAGATTATGAGGTTCTGGATTGTACAGACGGCGAGAAGCTGGAGAGATGGGGCAAGTATATCCTTCTCAGACCGGATCCTCAGGTTATATGGAAAACCAAGAGGGTATCTGCTGAGTGGAAGAAACTGAACGGTCATTACCACAGGAGTAACCGAGGCGGAGGAGAGTGGGAATTCTTTGATCTTCCAAGAGAGTGGCAGATAGGTTATCAGCTGCCGGAAAAAGGTGTTACGGGCAGCGACAGGATAAGCTTTAATCTGAAGCCTTTTTCCTTTAAGCATACAGGAGTTTTTCCGGAGCAGGCAGCAAACTGGGATTTTGTTTTTCTGACGATAAAGGAAGAGATAAAAAGAAGAGGTAAAGTCTCCGGAAATGGTGAGGTTAAAGCTCTCAATCTTTTTGCTTATACAGGAGGTGCTACTCTGGCGGCAGCTATGGCGGGTGCAAAGGTAACACACGTGGATGCATCAAAAGGAATGGTCGGCTGGGCTAAGGAAAATGCAGCTTCGTCCGGACTTTCGGAGGCTCCTATAAGATGGCTGGTTGATGACTGCGTCAAGTTTGTGGAGCGTGAGATAAGGAGAGGCAATAAGTATGATGTGATCATCATGGATCCGCCTTCCTACGGAAGAGGACCGAAGGGTGAGATATGGAAGATGGAAAGCAGCATCTATGATTTTATCAAGCTGACGGAGAAGATACTTTCTGATGATGCCATCATATATCTGATAAATATGTATACAACCGGTCTCTCACCGGCGGTGCTTGACTATATGATTTCAGAAGAGATAATAAGTAAACATGGAGGTTTTGTCCGTTCTGAGGACATCGGACTTCCGGTAAGAGATACCGGTCTTGTCCTTCCTTGCGGTTCAACAGCAAGATGGTCAGTGAATTAATTCACTGACCATCTGCTTCCCTGATTCAGGGTGCGATATTTTTTCGGGGTCATTCCCGTTACAGTTTTGAAAACATTTATAAAATGGCTTTGAGAAGCAAACGAGAGCATACAGGATATATCCAGTATGCTTTCTTCAGTTGTACGAAGCTTTTCCTGGGCTATCTCGATTTTGTTTTCTCTTATATAATCGCTTACCGGTAATCCGACTTCCTTGGCAAATTGTCTGGACAGATAAGTCTTGGATACATTTGTATAGGATGCAAGTTCCTCGATGGTTATTCTTTCATATATGTGGGAATAGATGTAATCGAGGCATTGATTGACCGGCTTTGATATACCCTTTTTCTTTCTGAGCAGACGCATCTTTCCTGTAAAGTCAAGAACCAGGGCGTCATGAATGCGTTCAACCTCTTCTTCAGTCCGGGCATTATCAAGCTTCCTTATATAGAAGTCACTCATTCTGAAGGCCTTTTCCTGTTCCAGTCCTTTTTCGATACAGTTTCTTGTTATGAGAGCTGCGGTGACTACCATATGATATTTGAGATTCTGTACAGGATCGTTCGATAGCCGTCCGACTCCCTCTGTATCAAGGAAACGATGTTCCTCAAGATTCTTATATATTTTATCCATGTGACCGTGACACACAGCGTGAAAAAACTCAATCTCTTCGTCCGGTGCTCTGTGCATCTCATTATCGGGATTGAAGTAATTATCGTTGTTTTCCATAAAATCTGACTCCGTTTTTGTTTAATACTTACATAGGTGTATTTTAACATATATATAAAATCTTCTCCATAAAAAATTCGGTTTATCATTTTGATATTTTTGGTATTCGTTCATATATAAAAATTCAGATTGATTCGATATATTGTGAATAGCTTAAATGATCGGAAAACAAAAAACTGAATATTTCCGTAATCGAAAGGAGTAAGAGATGAGAAAGCGAGTAACTAGGCTTGTAGCATCAACACTCACTGCCGGGCTTGTTTTATCAGGTATGCCGATTTATGCGAATGCCACAGAAACAAAGCCTGCCCCGAGCGAAGATGATTACGAGCTCGTATGGAGCGATGAGTTTGACGGAGATTCACTGAACACCGGTGATTGGAATGTTGAGGCACATAACCCCGGATGGGTTAATGCTGAGCTTCAGAGATACGTCGATGAGAATGAGGTTAAAAACAGTACCGACAACATTGAAGTAAGTGATGGAATACTGAAGATCAAGCCTTTGGCTGAGAAGAAAGCTTCCGGTGAAGAGGGCTTGGATGTATTTGATGGAAACGGTATCGACAGTACATGGAACGGCTTTGGTTATGAAAGTGTAGATGTGTCTGGTGGAACGGCTGTCATAAAGGTTTCAAACATAGGAGAGTGGCCATGGTCTGTACAGTTCCAGAAAAGTGGCCTGACACTTGAAGAAGGACATACATATAAGCTTGTCCTTAAGGCAAAAGCAGAAGCTGAAAGAAAGATAGAATTAAATATTGCAAATACTATTGATTATTCATCGTTTGGCGGAACAGCCTGCGAACTCGGAACTGAGTTTACTGAGTATACATGTGAATTTACTATGGGCGAATGCGAAGAAGAAAAGGTCGCAGTTCAGGTAAATCTTGGAAACTATAATGGTGCAAATGATACAACGACTGTAACTCTTTCAGATGTAAAGCTTATTGACCTTACAGAAACAGAAGCGGCACGATCTGTAGCAGAGTCCGGCGAAGAAGGATCACAGAGTAAGTTTAACTATAAGGATTATAACTATACATCGGGACGTATAAATACTAAGGGTAAAGAGGACTTTACCTACGGTAAGTTCGTATGCAGTGCAAGAGTTCCTCAGGGAATGGGATATCTGCCGGCGTTCTGGCTTATGGCATCAGATGAAAATATATATGGTCAGTGGCCAAAGTGTGGCGAGATGGATATCATGGAGGTTATGGGACAACAGACAGATAAGTCCTACCATACTATCCATTATGGATATAAGCCAAAGGAAGGTCACAGAGAAAATCAGGGAATATATACAATTGAATCAGGCGATGATTACTATGAGGCATTCCATGAGTATGAGCTTGAGTGGTTACCGGGTGAACTTATCTGGAGAGTAGATGGAAATGAAGTTTATAGAACTAATGACTGGTTCACAGGCAAGGATGAGGATAGTCACATCACATACCCTGCACCATTTGATCAGGATTTCTATATAATCCTTAATCTTGCAGTAGGTGGAGAATGGGTTGGATACCCGGATGAGGCTGTTGTAAATGATATGGCTAATCAGAGCTATGATATCGATTATGTCAGAGTTTACAGACTTCCTGATGAGGAATACAAGAAGCTTGAGGAGGAGGTAGTGGCTCCTGAGCGTGTTATAAACTACAGAGAAGCAGATTCAGAGGGAAACTATGTAGTAAACGGAAACTTTGCTGCGAATCTTAAGCCTGCAGATTCAGAGGGTGATAATTTTGAACTCCATGTTGAAGGTGATGCTAAGGGTTCATCTGCAAAAGTACAAAATAATTCTGTAGTAATTACACCTGCAGCTGCCGGACAGCAGAATCATAGTGTTCAGCTTAAGCAGACAGGAATTCCAATCCGTAAGGACTGGACATATACACTTTCATTTGACGCTTATTCAACAGAGAACAGAAGTATCATCGTAGATATTGAGGGACCGGACAAGGGTTGGACTAGATATTTTGAAGATACAAAAGTTGATATAACAAAAGAAAAGAAAACCTATACATATGATTTCACAATGAATGAAAAATCAGACGCAAATGGTAGTCTGGAGTTCAACCTCGGAAATCAGGGTAGTACAGCTCCTGTTACTATCTCAAATGTAAGACTTAAAGTTAAGGAAGAAGGTCCTGAAGAGGACATAATTGAGAAAACTGTTAGACCTGACGGAAACTATGTATATAATGGTGCATTTGATCAGGGCGACAAGAGACTCGGATATTGGGAAATAGCTGAGGATGATAAGACCGCAGTTACAGTAACTAACGAGAATATGGTAAGAGAGCTTTCAGTTAAGGTAGAGGTACCTGAGGGAACAACTGCTCTTAATCCAGTGACTCTTTACCAGGGAGATCTTGAACCACTTGTTAAGGGAACCTATGACATAAGCTTTGATGCATATATGGGTGAGGATGGAGATGCAAATGGTATAACAGTAACTGCAAGCGGCATAAGCTTTACTCCTAATATCACAACAGAGCGTAAGAACTATTCAAAGCAGTTTAAGCTTAGAAAGGATCTCAGCAGAGAAGACTCTGATATAAAGATAGAGTTTACTAAGCCGGGCACTTATTTCCTTGATAATGTAATGCTTATTGAGTCAGCTATTCTGAAAAATGGTTTCTTCGATTCAGGACTTACCGGCTATGATTTATACTATAATAGCCCTGCAGTTGCAAGTAGTATGGTTGACAACATGAATGGAAATGATAATACAGTTGTTGTATCAATTGATGATACCGGAGTTGAAGGAACGGACGTTGATAGAACGTGGTACATCCAGCTGATTCAGGATGGAATCTATCTGGAAAATGGAAAGTCATATGAGCTTTCATTTGATATAAGATCTACAGTTCCAAGACTGGTTAAGTATGGTCTCGAGTGTAATGGTAATCTCGACAATCCTGCAAATGGAGCTTGGGAGAACTATAACGGAAGTGATGATCCAATCGAAATCACAACTGAGTGGCAGAGGGTTACAAGTAGCTTTACAATGAAGCATAATACTGATCCTCAGACGAGATTCAAGATAGCGATGGGTGATTTCGGCGAAGAGCTTGAAAAGCATGACATATTTATAGACAACATAGTTCTTAAAGAAACCGGTTCAGCGCTCACGCTTGAAGAGCAGGCTGAAAAGGATGAGGCTGACAAGGCTGCAGCAGATCCTGTTATTGCCGCTATAAAAGCTCTTGGTGAGGTAGAACCTGAATTCACTGATGAATATAAGGCGCAGCTTGACGAGGTTGAAAATGCATATAATGCTCTCACTATCGATCAGCAGGATATGGTGCCGGATGAAGTTTATGATATCCTTTACAATGCGAAGCAGAGTTATAAAGCATTAGTTAATGCAGCTGCTGAGCAGAAGGAAGAGGATGATAATAAGGAAGAAGACAAAACAGAAGACAAGACAGAAGTCAAACAGGAAGAGACTAAGACAGAAGACAAGAAGGAAGAAACTAAGTCAGAAGATAAGAAGGAAGAGCAGAAGTCAGAAGACAAGAAAGAAGAACAGAAGTCAGATGACAAGAAGGGTGACAAGAAGGAAGAGACTAAGCCTTCAAATGAATGGATAGACGGTAAATGGTACAATGCAGATGGAAGTCAGAGCTACGAAGGCATAGGCGTGTGGAAGAGCGACGCTAGTGGCTGGTGGTTCGAGGATTCATCAGGCTGGTATCCAAAGAATGAGTGGCAGAAGATAGATGGCAAGTGGTACTTCTTCACAGAGGACGGCTATATGGATTACGGTGAGTACCGTGATGGCTGCTGGCTTGGAGATGACGGAGCATGGGTTGAGGATTATTCAGGTGGACATTGGATGTCAAATGGCTCAGGCTGGTGGTATGAGGATAACGGATGGTATCCTGCAAGTCAGTATCTCTGGATAGATGGAGTTAAGTACTGGTTTAATGCAAAAGGCTACTGGGAAGAGTAAGCCAGAAACTTTATAAAGTTTGGATTAAGAACCACCGACGATTGATTTCGCGGTGGTTCTTTTGTTATAATCATTTTATGATATTGGCGTCAAAAGTAACTATTAACATCATATGAAAGCACGACTATGAATCATGAGAAAAGAGGGTGGGGATATGGTTAAAAAGCTGTTTGTGCTTCTTCTTGTGTTTGGGATTGTAGCAGGTAATTCGGTGTCTGTGTATGCAGCAGATGACGAGTCGGAGGATTATTCAGAAGATTATCAGAGTTCGGGAATGTGGATGGAAAGCAGCTCAGGCTGGTGGTATCAGTATAATGATACAACGTGGCCTACAGGTGGCTGGTTTCTTATAGACGGACTCTGGTATTTTTTTGATGCTGACGGAATACTTCAGACAGGCTGGTTATACCTGAATGAAAATTGGTATTATACAGGTTCGGATGGGGCTATGTATACAGGTTGGCTCTGCTATGGAGGCAAGTGGTACTTTTTTGATGAAGACGGACATATGGTGACGGGCTGGCTTCAGGATGGAGAGGAATGGTACTATATGAAGTCAGCGGGAAATATGTTGACCGGCTGGGTATATTCAGATGGTTACTATTATTATTGCGACAGATCCACCGGAAAGCTGCGTTACGACTATACAGTTAATGGGATATACGTAAATGAGGCTGGTCAGGGAGTTCTCTACGGAAATGATTACTATAAGATCGATACCATGATCATGGCAGATGACATAGTTGATGAATATATAACTGCCTATGCCGATGATGCTACCAGGATATATGAATGCTGCAGATATGTTATGTGGTATCCTTACTGGCAGTATAGGACTCTTAAACCTTATATGGATACAGATTATTGGGCAAGTATGTTCGCGAGAGATATTTTCGTAAATGGACGTGGATGCTGCGTATCAGAAGCTGCTGCACTTGCATTTCTTTTTACTGAGTTAAATGTAGGGACAGCCTATGTTGATAATGACACAGGTCATGCGTGGGTTGAGATGAACGGAAGATACTGGGATCCTCTTTTTGCAGAAGCAAAAGGCATGCATTATCTGAATATGTCACCATCGGATTATTATACAAATCATCCTGTTGGGTGGAGTGAGATATAACCAATATGTGGCAGAAGATAGACGGCAAGTGGTATTACTTCACAGCTGATGGTTATATGGACTACAGCGAATACCGCGACGGCTGTTGGCTCGGAGCAGACGGCGCATGGGTAACAAGCTACTCAGGCGGACACTGGATGCAGGATGGAACAGGCTGGTGGTACACAGATAAATCAGGCTGGTATCCGGCAAGTCAGTGGCTGTGGATTGACGGAAGATGTTACTACTTCGGAGCTGATGGATATATGGCAACAAGCCAGTATATCGATGGTTACTGGGTAGGAGCAGACGGAGCCTGGGTTAAGTAGTATAAGATTCGTAATATATATACTGAAAAAAGCCACTCGTGATTGAACTCACGGTGGCTTTTTTGTTATAATAACCTTGTAAAATGATATATGATATGTAGAGGAGCGGTAGTTTGTTTACTGCTTTACTTATAAGGAGGTTTGTATGAGATGTATAGGATGTGGACAGGAGATACCTGATGGCTCTCCGTTTTGTGCATATTGTGGAACTCAGCAGCCTGAGCAGTCACAGCAGCAACATCAACAACCGGTTCAGCCGCAGCAGATGCAACCACAGTATCAGCAGCAACCACAGCAGATAGCGCCGCAACAGCCGGCTCCACAGGGTGGCGGCAAGAAGGGGCTTCTTATTGCGGGAATCTGCATAGGTGTCGCTATATTAATAGTAGGAATAGTAATCGTGTTTCTTCTATTAAAGAAGGACGACGATGATGATAAGGGTAAGAAGGCTGAGAAGACAACCGAGGCTGTTACCGAGGCTTCCAGCGAGGAGACTACTACCGAGGCTACAACAGAAGCGACGACGGAGGAGCCTGCTCCTACACCATATGCTGAAGAGCATGGGATTACATTTGCGAATATAGGTGATGTGGCGAGCGGTAATACTTTTTCGGGCTTCACTTTTGAAGCTAATGAAGATGAGCTTAATGATGAAACTGAAGACAATAAAACTGAAGACGATAATACTGTATACTACGAAGTTGATGGCGTAAGTGTTGAAACTAAAACAAATAGTTCGTATGTTAATGAAGTTCTTGTTTCAGAACCAGATGCGGCGGGAAATGTCATCTATACTGTAGAAGTGAAGGAAACAGAAGAAATTGAGATGACGAATGAATCCGGAAAGAATGTTAACCATACAAACTACAGCTGGAGACCACGTGTTTTTGATTATTATTCAGGTTCATTTATTGATGATGGTGGCGTAAAAGAGGGGTTTGCGGGAGATGATTTAGCTACCGTAACTAACTTGGAATTTGACGGCAAACAGACTGCTGTAAAAACTTTATATAGATTTGAATGGCTTAATGTTGTGGATGATTCAGAAAAGGTTGGTAATGCATTAAAGTCACATTTTAAAAATGAGTCAAAGTATGTATATAGTTTTAAGGTGCCACAGAATTATGATGGGCTTGTATTTGTTCTATATAATGGAGACATTGATGCAGATGAATATAAGGCTGTACTTGATATGGATGATTCCTCTAAAAGATATAAAGATTCATCCGGTAATATGATTAAATATTTTGACGAAGATGCTATTGGTTATGTTAAGGATCCTAATAAGGGGCTGTTTATCAGGCTTAGCGATGTAGCTCATCCTACGACAGCTGAAGCAGTAAGTAGTGTTTATTCGGTCATCGACTATCCTGACCCGAAATATTTTGATTGGACAGAGGATGTTAAGGACGGTAACTACAGCCTGGGTGGCGAAACAATCACTGACCCGGCAGAGCTAAACGGCTGGTGGGAAGGATATATGGTTTGGGATCCTGATAATGAGATGGACTCATATGGAGAAGAGCTGGTTAGCGTTAAGCTCACAAGTAACGGCTCATCGATTGACTGGACAGACGACTACTTTGCGATGAAGTGGGGCGAGGACGGCAGCTGGGATGTAAAGACCGATGAGGACACAACTATTACAGGTACCTTTAATTCCGACGGTACACTGACCTTCGATGCGGCGACAATCGGAATGAACTTTGAGATGTACGGCTTCTATACAAACGGCTACTGCCAGTACGCAGTCGGATGGCTCACGGCCCAGAGCGGCGAATCCGCATGGGTATTCCTTTACAGGCCATAAATCATGAGGAAGAAATTAATCAAGAAAGGAAAGCTAAAAAATGAGAATAAAAAGAGTTATAGCTGTTATACTTGGCATACTAATCGGAACTTTATCATTGGGACAAAATGCTGGAGTTGTCGAGGCGTGCCATGATTGGAGTAGTTATCAATTTGCTGATGAGTCAGTCTCAGGTAATAAATGGAAGTATGTTCGCTCAGAAGATATAGACGAGAGTAAATTTGGAAATAAGCTTAAGTATGTTTATGGCGAAAATGATACTAAAAGTGTAGTAGATGCCCAGACAGGAAAAAAAATAACAATTCTGTATGAGTGGGTTGATGCTAATGGAACTAATAATTATAAGTATTATGGGTTTTTCAAGGAAGACTCTTCAGGGAAATGGTTTGAGGATACAAGTGGATGGTATCCGGCGAATCAGTGGGTTCTGATTGGCGGAACATGGTACTGGTTTGACGAAAATGGATATATCCCAAACAAGGAAGGCTGGTACTGGTGCAATGATGCCTGGTATTATTTCTCAAGGGTTTTGGAAAGCGATAATTACTATTATGAAGTAGATGAATGGAGAGATGGATACTGGCTTGGAGCTGACGGCAAACAGACATATCAGGAAACAGGAAGCTGGCATCAGGATTCAAAAGGCTGGTGGTATTCAGATACATCGGGATGGTATCCGAAGAATGCAGTTATGTTTATCGATGGAAATGTATATGCGTTTAATTCCGATGGATACCTGGCTTCGGATGAATGGGTCAGAATGGATTATTTTCTGAGGGATGATAGTAATATATATAGGGAAGGTGCGCTTAATGTATCTACAGACTGGAATTATATATATGCAGCTCCTGATGGAAGATGCTTCTATGATAATGATGGTTATGGCTATTATCTCATTGATGGAAGACCTAGTATGTGTTTTTGTTTCCTCGGCAAATATGATGAAAATGGAAACTGGACTACTCAGGGAAGTAACGGAATGAAGGATAAAGAAGGAAATGCAATGGGATATTGGTCTTCTTGGGATTAGATTTTAAAAAAATAAAAAAACTACTTGCAATAGATGGTGTGGTATGTTAATATGTCTCTTGCTGTGACGTTGATAGCGTAGAAGCGGTAGTTGCTGCTGCAGGAGCAGGTAATATCGTGGAGCGAATGTCAAGTTTCAGAGAAAACTGGCGACAAGTCACTGTACCATACCATCTGACAGCAGGTCAGAGATGACGGATGAAAATCCGGCTTTTTTATGGAAAAGTCAGGAAACACCCGGGATAGTTGTACAGTCACCGCTTGTTGCACATATCAAAAAGTGCGAAAAGGAGGCGGCTTTTTTTATGGCTAATCAAGTAATGAGAATAACACTGAAGGCATACGATCATGAACTTATTGATCAGGCAGCTAAGGATATAGTAGAGGCTGTTAAGAGTTCAGGAGCAAAGGTCAGCGGACCTGTACCTATGCCTACAAAGGTTGAGAAGGTTACTATTCTTAGAGCGGTTCACAAGTATAAGGATAGTAGAGAGCAGTTCGAGCAGAGAACACACAAGAGACTCATCGATGTTGCTCAGCCAAACCAGAAGACAATCGATGTACTTCGTAAAATCGATATCTCAGCTGGTGTATACGTAGACATGCGCATGAAATAGCAATTACTTACAAATTGACTTCAAAAAAACGTTTTGATCGTGCTTGCTTGCAAGCGAAGAGAAAAACGGTTTTTGAAAAGCATATTGCGAAGCAAGATGCGCTGATGCGACATGAGGAAAATAGCGCGACAGCGCGGAGAGTGACGAAGTCACGATTTCCGAATGAGCAACAAGGCAATTTGTAAGTAAAGTAATATACAGTACCTAATTGACTACACCTACAAAATTCCTGCACATATAGATGTAGAAAATTTAGAAAGATCATTTCCGGCACAGCAAGAACCGGGACCAAGATGATCCGCTGTAAATTATTTAGAATGATTTCTACTATATAGTAAGAAATCCGCTGTAAATCAAATTAGGAGGAATTCAGAATGAAGAAAGCAATACTTGCAGAAAAAGTTGGAATGACTCAGATCTGGAACGATCAGGGACAGCTCATTCCTGTAACAGTTCTCGCTGCTGGACCTTGCGAGGTTCTTCAGGTTAAGACAGTTGAGAATGATGGCTACGAAGCAGTACAGGTTGGCTTCGGAGAAATCAAAGAGAAGATAGTAACAAAGGATGGTTCTGGTAAGAAGGTGGTTCGTAACCCACACGGAGCTACCAAAGCCGAAGTAGGACATGCTAAGAAGGCAGGCGTTGATGCAAAGAGATTCGTTAAGGAGTTCAAGTTTGAGAACGCAAGCGAGTACGTTGCAGGCGAGTCAGTTATCAAGGCTGATATCTTCACAGAAGGAGATAAGGTTGATGTAACTGCTAAGTCAAAGGGTAAAGGATACGCAGGCGGTATCAAGAGATACGGTCTTCACTCAGGTCCTTCAGGACATGGTTCAAAGTACCATCGTCACGCAGGTTCAAACGGTATGGCTTCAGACCCAAGTAAGGTTATGAAGGGCAAGAAGATGCCTGGACATATGGGTGCTGAGCAGGTTACAGTCCAGAATCTTGAGGTTGTTAAGATAGATGCCGAGAATAACATAATTCTCGTAAGAGGTGCTGTACCGGGACCTAAGAAGTCACTCGTTGTAATAACAGAGTCTGTTAAGGCCGGTGCGTAAATCTACGGAAGGAGGATTAAGAAATGGCAACAGTATCAGTAGTAAACACTGAAGGCAAGGAAGTTGAGAAGATAGATCTTAACGACGCTATATTCGGTGTAGAAATAAATGAAGGAATTGTCCATAAGGCTGTAGTTGCTCACCTCGCTGCAAAGCGCCAGGGTACACAGAGCGCACTTACACGTTCTGAAGTACGCGGTGGTGGTAGAAAGCCATGGAGACAGAAGGGAACAGGTCATGCAAGACAGGGTTCCATCAGAGCTCCTCAGTGGACAGGCGGTGGTGTAGTATTTGCACCAAAGCCAAGAGATTATTCACAGAAGATCAATAAGAAAGAAGCACGTCTTGCTCTTTTCTCAGCTCTTACAGCTAAGGTTAATGATGATAAGCTTATCATCCTCGACAGCCTTACAATGGATGAGCCAAAGACAAAGGAATTTGCAAAGATACTTGAGAACATCAAGGCTTCTAAAGCACTCGTCATTACAGATGAGGACAGCAAGAATGTTGTTCTTTCTGCAAGAAACATCCCTGATGTTAAGACAGAGGCAAGAAATGAGATAAATGTATATGACATCCTTAAGGCAGACAGCCTTGTTATGACAAAGGATGCCGTAAAGGCTTTAGAGGAGGTGTACGCATAATGGCAGATCTGAAGTATTACGACGTTATATTAAAACCGGTTCTTACTGAGAAGAGTATGAACGCTATGGTAGAGAAGAAGTACACATTCCTTGTACATCCGGATGCAAACAAGTCACAGATCAAGGAAGCCGTTGAGAAAATGTTTGAAGGCGCTAAGGTAGCCAAGGTAAATGTTATGAATCAGGACGGCAAGACAAAGAGACGTGGTATGACATACGGAAAGACATCAAAAAGCAAGAAGGCATATGTACAGCTTACAGCTGACAGCGCTGACATTGAGCTTTTTGAGGGTCTGTAGGATAGACGGATAGTTTGAAAGGAGAAACAAGATGGGAATCAAAGTATATAATCCATATACACCTTCCAGAAGGAATATGACCGGTCTTGATTTTGACGTAATCACAACTGATAAGCCAGAGAAGTCTCTTCTTGCTAAGAAGAACAAGACAGCAGGACGTAACAATCAGGGTAGGATTACTGTCAGACATCATGGTGGCGGAAACAGACAGAAATACAGAATTATAGATTTTAAGCGTAACAAGGATGGTATTCACGCAAAGGTTGCTACAATCGAGTACGATCCTAACAGAACAGCAAATATCGCTCTTCTGGTTTACGAAGATGGAACAAAGACCTACATCCTTGCACCTGCAGGACTTAAGGTTGGTGACAAGCTGATGAACGGATCAGATGCAGAAATCAAGGTGGGTAACTGCCTTCCACTTGCAGACATCCCTGTTGGTACTGAAGTACACAACATCGAGCTTGTACCTGGAAAGGGCGGACAGCTTGTTCGTTCAGCTGGTAATTCAGCACAGCTTATGGCTAAGGAAGGAAAGTATGCTACACTTCGTCTTCCATCAGGAGAGATGAGATACGTACCTATCCAGTCAAGAGCAACTATTGGTACAGTGGGAAATGGTGAGCACAGCCTTGTAAATATCGGCAAGGCTGGACGTAAGCGTCACATGGGAATCCGTCCTACAGTTCGTGGATCTGTTATGAACCCTAACGACCATCCACACGGTGGTGGTGAAGGTAGAGCACCTATCGGTAGACCAGGTCCTTCAACTCCTTGGGGTAAGCCGGCACTCGGACTTAAGACAAGAAAGAAGAAGAATAAGTCTAACAAGATGATCGTCAGAAACAGATCAGGTAAGAATGTTAAGTAAGGAGGATAACCATGGCTAGATCACTTAAGAAAGGCCCTTTCGCAGACAAAAGTCTGCTTAAGAAGATTGATGAACTTAATAAGAATGACCAGAAGGAAGTTGTTAAGACATGGTCAAGACGTTCAACTATCTTCCCTTCATTCGTAGGACATACAATAGCAGTACATAATGGAAGAAATCACATCCCTGTATATGTAACAGAGGATATGGTTGGCCATAAACTCGGTGAGTTCGTAGCTACAAGAACTTACAGAGGACATGGCAAGGATGAGAAGAAGGGTAGATAAGGAGGAGTAGAAAATGGCAAAAGGGCATAGATCTCAAATTAAAAGAGAGAGAAATGAGAATAAAGATACAAGACCTTCAGCTAAGATTTCTTACGCTAGGGTTTCTGTAACCAAAGCATGTTTCGTACTGGATGTCATCAGAGGTAAAGATGTAAACGAAGCTCTTGCTATCCTACAGTATAACAATCGTAAGGGTTCCAAGATTATCTACAAGCTGCTCAAGTCAGCTGTAGCTAACGCTGAGAACAATAATGGTCTCAAGGCTGAAAACCTCTACGTTGCAGAGTGCTTTGCAAACAAAGGACCTACAATGAAGAGAATTCATCCTAGAGCACAGGGTAGAGCTTACAGGATTGAGAAGAAAACAAGCCACATAACAGTTGTGCTTGACGAAAGATAAGGAGGATGCAATGGGTCAGAAAGTTAATCCACACGGACTGAGAGTTGGTGTTATCAAGGATTGGAATTCAAAGTGGTATGCAGATACTAAGAACGATGAATTCGCTAACAACCTTGTTGAAGACTACAATATAAGAAAATATCTTAAGAAAAGACTCTATGATGCAAGTATCTCTAAGATAGATATCGAGAGAACAAGAGATAGAGTAAAGATTAGTCTCTATACTGCTAAGCCTGGTATTGTAATCGGTAAGGGTGGAGCTGAGATAGAGAAGCTTAAGACAGACGTTCAGAAGCTTACAACAAAGAAGCTGATAATTGATGTAAAAGAGATCAAGAAACCGGATACAGATGCACAGCTCGTTGCAGAGAATATAGCTCAGCAGCTTGAGAATCGTATATCATTCCGTAGAGCTATGAAGTCATGCATGGGAAGAGCTATGAAGGGCGGAGTTCTCGGAATTAAGACAAGTGTATCAGGACGTCTTGGTGGTGCAGATATGGCTAGAACAGAGTCATACAGCGAGGGAACAATTCCTCTTCAGACTCTTCGTGCCGACATCGACTATGGTTTTGCTGAGGCTGACACAACCTACGGTAAGGTAGGGGTTAAGACCTGGATTTACCATGGTGAAGTGCTTCCAACTAAAAGCAAGAAGGAAGGAGCGAAATAACTATGTTAATGCCAAAGAGAGTAAAATATCGTAAGCAGCAGCGTGGTTCCATGAAGGGTAAGGCTACAAGAGGCAACAAGCTTCATCGTGGCGAGTACGGAATTATAGCTATGCAGCCTGCTTGGATAAAGTCAAATCAGATAGAGGCAGCCAGAGTTGCCATCACACGTCACCTTAGACGTGAAGGTAAAGTTTGGATCGATATGTTCCCTGATAAGCCTGTTACATCAAAGCCTATCGGAGTTCGTATGGGATCAGGAAAGGGTGCCGTAGAGTACTGGGTAGCTGTAGTTAAGCCAGGAAGAGTACTTTTCGAAGTTGGTGGAGTTCCTGAAGAGAAGGCTAGAGAAGCTCTTCGTCTTGCTACACATAAGCTTCCTATCAAGTGTAAGATAGTATCAAAGGCTGATCTGGAAGGAGGTAACGAATAGTGAAAACTAAAGAATTTATCGAAGAGTTAAAGTCAAAGTCAGTTGACGAGTTAAACACAGAACTCGTAGATGCCAAGAAAGAGCTGTTCAACCTCAAGTTCCAGAACGCTACAAACCAGCTGGAGAATACAGGAAGAATTAAAGAAGTAAGAAGAAACATTGCGCGTATTCAGACTGTAATAGCTGAAAAGGCAAATGCTTAAGTGTCGGAAAGGAGATAAACAATGGAAAGAAATTTACGTAAAACACGTGTTGGTCTTGTTACAAGTGACAAGATGGATAAAACTATTGTTGTTTCAATCGTCGACAATGTTAAGCATCCACTTTATGGCAAGATCGTTAAGAGAACATATAAGCTCAAGGCACACGATGAGAATAACGAGTGCAAGAAGGGCGACAGAGTAAGAGTTATGGAGACAAGACCTCTCTCAAAGGATAAGAGATGGAGACTTGTTGAGATTATAGAGAGAGCTAAGTAAGGAGGTCGGAAACTATGATACAGCAGGAATCAAGACTTAAGGTTGCCGACAATACAGGTGCTAAGGAGCTTCTTTGCATCAGAGTACTTGGCGGATCAACCAGAAGATACGCAAATATAGGTGACATCATAGTAGCAACTGTTAAGGAAGCTACACCAGGTGGTACTGTTAAGAAGGGCGATGTTGTTAAGGCTGTTGTAGTTCGTACTAAGCATGGTTCACATCGTAAGGACGGAAGCTACATCAGATTTGATGAGAACGCTGCAGTTATTATCAAGGATGATAATAATCCAAGAGGAACTCGTATATTCGGACCAGTTGCAAGAGAGCTGAGAGATAAGAAGTTCATGAAGATCATCTCACTTGCACCTGAGGTACTTTAAGGAGGTAGCATCGTGGCAACATCAAAGATAAAGAAGGGTGACCTTGTAAAGGTTATCGCCGGAAAAGATAAGGATAAGGAAGGTAAGGTGCTTTCAGTTGATGTAAAGAACGGCAAGGTTGTCGTTGAGGGAATCAACATGGTATTCAAGCATCAGAAGCCAAGCTATTCTAATCAGCAGGGTGGTATCGTTGAGAAGGAAGCACCTATCGATATATCAAATGTTATGTACCTTTACAAGGGTAAGCCAGTAAGAGTTGGCTTCGAGGGTGAAGGCAAGGATAAGAAGAGAGTAGCTAAAGTAAATGGCAAGCTCGAGAAAATAGATTAATCTTGGAAGGAGGAAAATACATTGAGTAGATTAAGAGACACATATGAGAACGAGATCAAAAAAGCATTGACAGATAAGTTCGGCTACAAGAATGTTATGCAGGTTCCAAGATTAGAGAAGATCGTCATCAACATGGGTGTTGGTGAGGCTAAGGAAAACAGCAAGGTTCTTGAGTCAGCCGTTAAGGATCTGACTACTATATCAGGACAGAAGCCGGTTATTACCAAGGCTAAGAAGTCAGTAGCTAACTTTAAGCTTCGTGAAGGCATGCCAATCGGATGTAAGGTTACACTTCGTGGCGAGAGAATGTATGAGTTTGTAGACAGACTTGTAAACCTCGCACTTCCACGAGTACGTGACTTCCGTGGTGTAAGTGCTGAGTCTTTTGATGGAAGAGGTAATTATGCACTTGGTATCAAGGAGCAGATCATCTTCCCTGAGATTGAGTATGATAAGGTAGATAAGGTTAGGGGAATGGATGTCATTTTCGTAACTACAGCAAGAACAGATGAAGAGGCTAGAGAGCTTCTCAGACTCTTCGGTATGCCATTCAAGAGGTAAGGAGGAAGAAACTATGGCTAAAACAGCTATGAAAGTAAAGCAGCAGAGAAAGCAGAAGTTCTCTACAAGAGAATATTCACGTTGCAAGATCTGTGGTAGACCACATGCATACCTCAGAAAGTATGGTATCTGCAGAGTATGTTTCAGAGAACTTGCTTACAATGGTGATATTCCAGGAGTTAAGAAGGCTAGTTGGTAAAATCAACGATTTGCAAGCCGCAGTGCCATAAAGGCACTTGGCGCGTGCTGTTTTATATATATAATATGGAGGTAATAAAAGATGGCAATAAGCGATCCAATTGCAGATATGCTTACAAGAATACGTAATGCAAATACTGCGAAGCATGATACAGTAGATATACCTGCATCTAAGATGAAGCAGGCGATTGCTAAGATCCTTCTTGATGAGGGATATATTAGTGCCGTTGAGACTGTAAAAGAAGGAAACTTCGATGTTATAAGAATTACACTTAAGTATGGTAAGGATAAGAATGAGAAGGTTCTTAGAGGACTTAGAAGAATATCCAAGCCTGGACTTAGAGTTTATGCTGATACAGACAATCTTCCTAAGGTACTTGGAGGAATGGGTACAGCAATCATTTCAACAAACAAGGGCGTACTTACTGACAAAGAGGCTCGTAAAGAGAACGTTGGAGGAGAAGTGCTCGCTTATATCTGGTAAATAAGGAGGAAAGGCAAAATGTCACGAATCGGAAAAATGCCTATCGCTGTACCTGCTGGTGTAACAGTAGATATAGCAGAAAATAATAAGGTGACAGTCAAAGGTCCTAAGGGAGAACTTAGCAGAGCTCTTGCTCCAGAGATGGAGATCAAGATGGACGGTGATACTATCACAGTATCAAGACCAAATGACTTAAAGAGAAACAGAGCTCTTCACGGGCTTACAAGAACACTGCTCAATAACATGATCATCGGTGTAACAGATGGTTATACTAAGACTCTTGAGGTAAACGGAGTTGGTTACAGAGCAGCAAAGCAGGGCAAGAAGCTTGTTCTTAATCTCGGATATTCACATCCTGTAGAGATGGAAGATCCAGAGGGACTTGAGACAAAGGTTGAGGATAACAAGATCATCGTATCTGGTATCGATAAGGAGAAGGTTGGACAGTATGCAGCAGAGATTCGTTCAACAAGAACTCCGGAGCCATATAAGGGCAAGGGTATCA
>DGHK01000052.1:46934-69814 GCA_002392655.1 Lachnospiraceae bacterium UBA3850
CAAGGGTATCAAGTATGATTATGAGGTTATCAGACGTAAGGTCGGTAAGGCCGGTAAGAAGTAAGATAAGGAGAGAGTAAGATATGATTAACAAGGAATCAAGAAATGTTATTCGTCAGAAGAAACATTTAAAGATCAGAAATCGTTTCAGCGGAACAGCTGAAAGACCTAGACTTGCCGTTTATAGAAGCAATAATCATGTATACGCTCAAGTTATCGACGATACAGTTGGTAAGACGATTGTTTCTGCTTCAACGGTTGAGAAGAAAGTAGCTTCCGAATTAAAGAAGACAAATGATATTGATGCTGCAGCTTATGTAGGCAAGGTTATTGCTGAGAGAGCTATGGCTGCAAACATCAAAGAGGTAGTGTTTGACAGAGGTGGCTTTATCTATACAGGTAAGGTTAAGGCACTTGCAGAGGCTGCAAGAGAAGCCGGACTCGTATTCTAATAAGGAGGGAGCATAAGAATGAAGCATGCAAAAATAGATGTAAGCCAGTTAGAGCTTGACGATAGCGTAGTAGCAATCAAACGTGTAACCAAGGTTGTTAAGGGTGGACGTAACATGAGATTCTCTGCACTCATCGTTGTTGGTGATCGTAATGGTCACGTAGGTGCTGGTATCGGAAAAGCAGCAGAAATTCCTGAGGCTATCAGAAAGGCTAAGGAAGATGCAATAAAGAAGCTTGTTACTGTTCCAATCAATGAAAACGGAAGTATTCCTTATGGATATACAGGTGAGTTCGGAAGCGCTAAGGTTCTCCTTAAGTCAGCTCCTGAAGGTACAGGTATCATCGCTGGTGGTCCTGCTCGTTCCGTACTTGAACTTGCAGGATACAAAAATATTCGTACAAAGTCACTTGGTTCAAATAACAAGCAGAATGTAGTACTCGCAACAATCGAGGGACTTAAGTCCATCCAGGATCCGGAAGAAATCGCAAGACTTCGTGGTAAGTCTGTTGCTGAGATTCTCAACTAGGAGGTAAGAAAAGATGGCAGATACATTAAAAGTAACATTGGTAAAATCACCTATAGGATGCGTTCCTAAGCATAGAAGAACAGTTGAGGCTCTTGGACTTAAGAAGCTTAACAAGACAGTTGAACTTCCTAACAATGCTGCAACTAAGGGAATGATCAAGCAGGTAGAATATTTACTTAAGGTTGAAGAATAAGGAGGTCTAAGAGGATGGATTTATCAAATCTTGCGCCAAATGAGGGTGCAAAAACTCGTGATGACTTCAGACGTGGTCGTGGTCACGGATCAGGAAACGGAAAAACAGCCGGTAAAGGTCATAAAGGACAGAAAGCTCGTTCCGGAGCTCCAAGACCGGGATTCGAGGGAGGTCAGATGCCACTCTTCAGACGTATACCTAAGAGAGGCTTTAAGTGTAGAAATTCAAAGACTATCGTTAGCATTAACGTATCAGATCTTAACAGATTTGAGGATGGTGCAACTGTTACAGTTGAATCTCTTAAAGAGGCAGGACTTGTAAAGAACTCTAGAGATGGCATAAAAGTTTTAGGAAATGGAGAGCTTACTAAGAAGCTTACAGTTTCAGTTAATGCTGCAAGCAAGGCTGCAGTAGAGAAGATTGAGGCAGCAGGCGGAAAAATAGAGGTGGTTTAGTATGTTTAAAACCATTAGAGATGCGTTTAAAGTAAAAGAAATAAGAAATGGAATAATATTTACATTTTTTATTCTCATAATAGTAAGACTTGGTTCGCTCATTCCTACACCTGGAGTTGACGTTTCAAAGGTAAGCAACTTCTTTAATAATAATCTGGGTGAGGGTGCTAATTCACTGCTCAGTTCATTCACCGGTGGATCATTCCAGAGGATGTCCATCTTTGCACTGTCAGTAACACCATACATTACATCATCCATCATCATCCAGCTTCTCACTATTGCAATTCCTGCTCTTGAGGAAATGCAGAAGGATGGAGCTGATGGTAGAAAGAAGATGACAGCAATTACGAGAGTTGTTTCAGTTGCTCTTGCTATTATCGAGAGTATTGGACTTTCAATTGGCTTCGGACGTTCAGGACTTCTTTATCACTATAATTTCCTGTCCGTAGCAGTAATAGTCATCACATTAACAGCCGGAAGTACATTTGTTATGTGGCTCGGTGAGAGGATTACAGAAAGAGGTATCGGAAATGGTATCTCAATCATCCTCCTTATTAACATCGTTTCACGTATGCCTAACGACTTCTATAACCTTTATGAGATGTTCGTAAAGGGTAAGTCAACGGTTAACATGATAATCGCTGCAACAGTGATCCTTGCTATAGTTATTATTACAACTGTACTTACGATCATACTTAATGATGCAGAGAGAAGAATTCCGGTATCATACGCGCAGAAGGTACAGGGGAGAAGACAGGTTGGAGGAAGTTCATCACATATTCCTCTCAAAGTAAATACAGGTAACGTTATGCCTATTATCTTCGCATCAACACTTATGTCGATACCTAGTATCATTAAGAATCTTTTCGGTATTAATGTTAAGAGTGCAATAGGTAATAAGATTCTTGAGGGAATGCAGACAAACTACTGGTTCAGACCGGGTTATCCTTGGGCATATATCGGACTTGCAGTTTATATCCTTCTGGTATTCTTCTTTGCTTATTTCTATACATCAATATCATTTAACCCTATGGAGGTTGCTAACAACCTCAAGAAACAGGGAGGCTTTGTTCCGGGTATCAGACCTGGTAAAGCAACACAGGATTATCTGAATAAGATCCTTAATTACATAGTTCTTATCGGAGCTATCGGACTTATCATAGTTGCAATCATACCTATCTTCTTTAACGGTAGATTCAGCGCAGAGGTTTCATTCGGTGGAACATCACTCATCATTATCTGTGGTGTTATCATAGAGACCATCAAGCAGATTGAGTCCAAGATGATAGTTCGTAACTATTCAGGATTCCTGAACAGCTAATAATCAAATGAGTCAGTGGGAACGGTTCTGTCAGTTTATGGGACGGTTCTCCTTGACTCATTTTGTGGACTTTTTGTAAAACAAGTCATAGAGAACCGTCTTCACTCGACTGGTTCCGGAAAGGAGTAGCTTATGAAGATTATAATGCTTGGAGCTCCTGGTGCCGGAAAAGGTACTCAGGCTGACATGATTTGTAATAAGTATAATGTACCTCATATTTCTACTGGAGATATCTTCCGTGCAAATATAAAGAATGGTACAGAGCTTGGTCAGAAAGCAAAGGGTTATATGGATGCAGGAGAGCTTGTTCCTGATTCACTGGTTGTTGATCTTGTTATCGATCGTATACACCAGGATGATTGTTCAAACGGATATGTACTTGACGGTTTCCCAAGAACAATTCCACAGGCTGAGGCTCTTGACGCAGCACTTGCTGAGGCAGGTGAGGCAGTAGATTATGCTATAAATGTAGACGTTCCTGATGAGAATATAGTTACACGTATGTCAGGAAGACGTGCATGTGTAAAATGTGGTGCTACATATCACATCAAGTACAATGCTCCTAAGACAGAGGGAATCTGTGATAACTGCGGAAGCGAGCTTATTCAGAGAGAAGATGATAAGCCGGAGACAGTTCTTAACAGACTTTCTGTTTATCACGAGCAGACACAGCCACTTATTGATTACTATGACGGAAAAGGCATAGTAAAGAATATAGATGGAACAAAGGATCTGGATGCAGTATTTGCTGATATTACAGCAATACTCGGTTAATTAAAAAGGAGTGAACATATGTCCAAAGCTGACGAAATTGAGTGCGAAGGTGTAGTATTGGAAAAGCTTCCAAATGCCATGTTCAAGGTTGAGCTTGAGAATGGCCATGAGATACTTGCTCATATAAGCGGAAAGCTTCGTATGAACTATATCAAGATACTTCCCGGAGATAAGGTAACAGTGGTACTTTCACCATATGACCTCTCAAAGGGCAGAATCACTTGGAGAGCGAAGTAATAATTGCGTATTTCGCAATTAGTTAAGAAAGTTCTTGCATTTAGCACAGAAAAATGTTAGAGTAGACATTTGCAGGACACTTTTGGAAAGGAGAGTATTTTAATGAAGGTACGCGCATCAGTTAAACCGATTTGCGATAAGTGCAAAATCATTAAAAGAAAAGGCAGAATACTTGTTATCTGCGAAAATCCAAAGCACAAACAGCGTCAAGGATAATCAATAATTCAAATTCTTGTAAAAGGAGACTGTCAGGAGATGTTTAGCCCATCAGATCGGTAGTCGCCTTGCTTTGTGCGTTTGCTACCTGGTTAAGGTACAGAGGCGTGAGTATCTACATGCTGAAGACTTTGATGTAAGGTAGGGCAATTTGTACTATATAAGTAGTACGGACAAAACGCGGCACTAGCGCGTCTAATGCTAGTGAAACATCGGATTCTTATAATAAGGATTCGTAGCGGCTGAAGAAACATTTAGTTAGATTAATTTGGAGGTAGAATTAATGGCTCGTATTTCAGGTGTAGATTTACCTAGAGACAAGCGTGTTGAGATTGGTCTTACTTATATCTATGGTATAGGTCTCACAACATCTCGCAAAATCCTTGAGACAGCAGGAGTTAATCCTGATACTAGAGTTAAGGATCTTACAGACGATGAGGTTAGAAAGATCAGTGATTATATCAACGAGCACGTAATGGTTGAAGGTGATCTCAGACGTGAGACAGCGCTTAACATCAAGCGCCTGCAGGAGATAGGTTGCTATCGAGGCATACGTCACAGAAAGGGTCTTCCAGTTCGTGGACAGAACACAAAGAACAATGCTCGTACACGTAAGGGACCTAAGAAGACAGTTGCAAACAAGAAGAAGTAATTATTGATTTGGAGGATATAAGTTAATGGCTAGTAATAAGGTTACAAAGAAAGTAACTAAAAAGCGTAATAGAAGAAGCGTTGAGCACGGTGCTGCTCATATCCAGGCTTCATTTAATAACACAATCGTAACATTAACAGATTCCGAAGGAAATGCACTTTCATGGGCAAGTGCAGGTGGACTTGGATTCAGAGGATCAAAGAAGTCAACACCATATGCTGCTCAGATGGCTGCAGAGACAGCTGCTAAGGCTGCTGCTCCTTACGGACTTAAGAAGATAGATGTTATGGTTAAGGGACCAGGTTCAGGCCGTGAGGCTGCTATTCGTGCTCTTGCTGCATGTGGACTTGAGGTTCTTACAATTAAGGATGTTACACCGGTACCACACAACGGTTGTCGTCCACCAAAGAGAAGAAGAGTCTGATAGGGAGGTACATTTAGAATGGCAATTAATAGAACACCGGTTCTCAAGAGATGTAGATCACTTGGCCTGGAGCCTATGTATCTCGGCGTAAACAAGACATCTCGCAGAAAGAGTATAAGAAGTAATAGAAAAGTAAGTGAATATGGACTTCAGCTTCGTGAGAAGCAGAAGGCAAAGTTTATCTACGGAGTACAGGAGAAGCCTTTCCGTAATATGTATGAGAAGGCAGAGAGAATGCCCGGACTTGTAGGTACAAACCTGATGCAGCTTCTTGAGCTTAGACTTGACAATATTGTTTTCCGTCTTGGTTTTGCAAGAACAAGACGTGAGGCAAGACAGGTTGTTTCTCATAAGCATGTAACAGTAAACGGAAAGGTTGTAAATATCCCATCATACAAGGTAAGTGTTGATGATGTTATTGAAATCAAGGAGAAGAGTAAGTCTATCCAGAGATTCAAGGATATTACAGAGGCAAATGCCGGAATCAGCGTTCCTGCATGGCTTGAAGGAGATTCTGAGAAGCTTTCAGGTAAGGTAGTTCAGATACCTCTCAGAGAACAGATAGATGTTCCAGTAAACGAGACACTTATCGTCGAGCTGTATTCTAAGTAAGATTCACTGATTTGGGACGTAAAGTCCCGAGTCCTGTGGAGGAGCTTATTTATACAGTATATATATGTATGGAGGTTTATGAATGTTCGAATTTGAAAAGCCAAGGATAGTTATTGACGAAAAGTCAGAAGATAACAAGTACGGAAGATTTGTGATAGAGCCGCTTGAAAGAGGTTATGGAACAACTCTTGGTAATTCTCTTCGTAGAGTTATGCTCTCATCCCTTCCGGGAACTGCTGTAAGCTTTGTAAAGATTAAGGGAGTTCTTCATGAGTTCACTTCACTCCCAGGAGTAAAGGAAGATGTTACAGAGATAGTAATGAACATCAAAGAGCTTTGCATAAAGAACAATTCTTCAAGCGATGAACCTAGAACTGCATTTATTGAAGCATCAGGAGACAAGGTTGTTACTGCTGCAGATATCAATCATGATCCGGAGCTTGAGATACTTAATCCTGATCTTGTTATTGCGAACCTTAATGGTCCGGATGCAAAACTTGATATGGAACTCACAATCACTAACGGTCGTGGATATGTAAGCGCCGATAAGAATAAGGAACGTGAGACTTCTATAGATCTGATAGCTGTTGATTCTATCTACACACCTGTTGAGAGAGTAAATATTACTGTTGAGAACACACGTGTAGGCCAGATCACAGACTACGACAAGCTTACAATAGATGTATATACAAATGGAACATCAGCTCCTGATGATGCTATCAGCTATGCTGCTAAGATTCTTACTGAGCATCTTGATCAGTTTGTAAATCTTTCTGAGGCTGTAAAGGATAAGAAGATCATTGTTGAGAAACCAACAGATGTTCCTGATACAAAGAAAACAGATATGACAATCGATGAACTTGAACTTAGTGTTCGTTCATTCAACTGTCTGAAGAGAGCAAACATCAACACAGTAAGCGAGCTTTGTAGCAAGACAATTGATGAGATGATGAAGGTCAGAAACCTTGGTCGTAAGTCACTTGAAGAGGTTGTTGCTAAGCTTAATGAACTTGGACTTTCTCTTAATACAGGAGAATAAAACTACTAGAAAAACCACTAGCGTGGTTTTTCAGCAGGATTGTTTCGCAATCCTGGTCAGAACCACTCACGCGGAAGGACTAAGTACGCACAGTGAAGACCCCGCATATGCGGAGGTAAGGAGGAATATTTAAATGGCACAGTATAGAAAACTCGGAAAGAAGTCAGACCAGAGAAAGGCACTTCTCAGAAGTCAGGTAACACAGCTTATCTATCATGGTAAGATCAAGACTACTGAGGCTAGAGCTAAGGAAGTTAAGAAGATAGCAGAGCATCTTGTAACTCTTGCTATTAAGGAAAAGGATAACTTCACAGAGGTTAAGGTTCAGGCTAAGGTAGCACGTAAGGATAAGGACGGAAACAGAGTAAAGGAAGTTGTAGACGGTAAGAAAGTTACTGTTTATGATACAGAGGAGAAGACAGTTAAGAAGGATATGCCTTCAAGACTTCATGCTCGTAGAGAGATGCTCAAGGTTCTTTATCCTGTATCAGAGATACCTGAGGCAGCTGAGGGAAAGAAGAAGGCTATTAAGAAGGTGGATCTTACAGAGAAGCTTTTTGGTGAGTATGCATCAAAATACGAAGGACGTAAGGGTGGATATACCAGAATAGTTAAGATAGCTCAGCGTAAGGGTGATGGTGCTCTTGAGGTCATACTTGAGTTTGTATAAAACCTATTTATAAGGTAAACTGACATTATGTGGCATCTGCTTTTGCAGATGCCACTTTTTGTTATCTATGAGTTAATGCAGTTTAATTATGACATACAAAACATAGAATGCTTGTGCATTCGAATGTTTGTATGGCATAATTAAACTATATTAGGCGAAGCCTAATCATCGTTGAACAAGAGGCGAGAATCGCCGGGTTCAACGATTGCATTAATGCGGGAAATAGATGAATCATAGTTGAACAAGAGGCATTTTTTATGATTCCATATATAAAGATAAATCAACTTCATATGGAAGAGCTGCCGGGAAGTGAGATAAACCTTACCGGTTCAAAGGGCGATATCATAGGCATAACGGGTCTGAATGGAAGCGGCAAGACTACATTTGCGGGATATCTGGCTGGAATAAGGAGACCTTCTGAAATCGGAAGGATGATCATCTCCGGTCTGGATCCTTTTTCAGTGCTTGATCAGGATAAGCTGCGCAGGATGTGCGGAGTTGTCTATCAGGATCCCAGAACAGCCGTAGTTTTTGAACAGGTTGGAAGAGATTTGGTTTTTGGACCTGAAAATCAGGGCGTTGAGAAGAAGAAGATACTTAAGAGGGCAAAGTTCTATTCCAAGAGGCATAGCTTAGGTAAAAAGACGGGCAGAAACTACAACATGCTAAGTGGTTCAGAACAGCAGAGAGCAGCTATTTCGGCTATTCTTATGATGCACAGCGATATACTGGTTATGGATGAACCTTTCAGCATGCAGGGTAGCGAGGATGCTCACAGATATATGAATATGGTAATAAACAGCGCACGTAAGAGAAATCAGACAGTTTTTGTTTTCTCTAAACAAAAGGAGATTCTTGAGCTGGCTGACAAGGTTTATGAGATGAGAGATGGTTCGCTGGTAGAGATAGATATTGAAGGGATGGAATATCGGAGTAGATATTCAACTTCGAAAGATGAGCTGGTAATTGAGAGATACATAAATGGCGGCGATCGAAAGGATGGAAACGGCATTAGTTTACATAATGTATATTTCGGCTATGGAAAGAAGAGTATTATACGGGACATGTCTGTAAGATTTGAGGCTGGTTCTGCATATAGGATAAGAGGAGCTGCAGGATGTGGTAAGACAACGCTTCTTCAGTTGATAGCCGGTCTTATAAATCCTGATGAGGGCGAGGTCTTCAACGGAGAGAATAAGAAAAAGAGTTATGTGTTCCAGTATCCTGAGGATGGATTTGTCGAAAGTGCTGTGATCGATGACGTTATGTTTGGTCCTATGAGTGAAGGCTTCCCTAAGAGTGAGGCTAGATCAATGGCTGAGTCGGTGCTCAGCTTTGTGGGAGTGAGAGAGGAGCTCTGGGGCAGATCTCCACTTGATCTTTCCATCGGAGAACAGAGACTTGTATCCATAGCAGGAGCGCTAGCACTTAGTCCGGATTTTATTTTGATGGACGAGCCGTACGCAGGTCTGGATGTAAACAGCTGTAAGCATATAGAAAACATCATAAATGGTCTATGTGCAGAGGGTAAATGTATAATCACCGTTGAGGGATGATATTTAAATGAACGATAGAGATAGAAGACTGGGACAACTGAAAACCTATGATTCAAGAACGAAGCTTTACATCCTTACCGGGTATCTAGTGATTACGCTTGTGACGTGGAAGGTGATTCCACTTCTTATTAGCTTTGTTATGATGCTTCTGATACTTTTTCTGTCCAAGGTTAGCTTTAAGAAGATAGCATTAACCTCGCTCAGTGCATTCGCACTCGAGCTTGTGATAGGTCTCTTGCTGGAGCTCTTGGTGTCAGTGAAGTGGGGACTGTATATTACATTTAAAATGCTTTGTTTTACTATGGTATTTAACGCGATAGTTTATACGATGGATCAGGCTGCAGTGCTCGATGCTCTTAGTAAGGGCTTTGGATTGGGAGCGAAGTGGTCAAAAAAAGTAAGTATTATGCTGAATTTTTTTCCGAGACTTTACAAGGAAAGACAGAGAGCTGTTAAGGCTCAGAAGGCGAGAGGAATAAGTGATACGCCGGTGAACGTCAGAACACTCATACATAGGCAGGTGATACTAACAATTCCGAATCTGAGGAGTGCGTATATCCGGTCTAAGAGGCAGAGCATGGCTATGGAGACCAGGGGATATACATCTGTTAAGAGGCGTTCATCTATTGTGGAGATGAAGTACACATGGGTTGATGATACGGTGCTAATCATCATGGTTATTATGATACTAGCGGCGGTGCTTCTTATGATCATTTAATTGGAGAGACAATATGCGGATTCTTATGCGTGTTGCATATGACGGAACAGCCTATAGCGGCTGGCAGCTTCAGCCAAATGCAGCAACAATCGAAGGAGAACTGAATAAGGCTCTTTTTGATCTCACCGGAGAGGAGATACAGGTTATCGGAGCAAGTCGTACCGATGCAGGAGTTCACTCTCTGGGAAATATATGTGTATTTGATTCAGATACCCAGATACCTGCGGAGAAGATATGCTACGCGCTTAATACGAGACTTCCTGAGGATATAAGGGTTACTCAGTCCCGGGAGGTAGACATAGATTTTCATCCAAGACATATTGATTCGGAAAAGACCTATGAATACAGGATATGGAATGACAGATTTCCGAGCCCTGTGCTCAGTAGATACAGTCACTTCTCTTACAGAAGAATTGATATAGATAAAATGAGAGAGGCAGCTGAGCTTCTTGTGGGAGAACATGATTTTGGTGCATTTTGTTCGACGGGCTCGCAGGCTGAAACTACAGTCAGAACTATTTATAGGTTGGATGTGGTTGAAGAGTATTATAAAGACTATAAGGTAGATGTGTCTGATGATGAAAAAGAGGATGAATTAGACGGCTTCGGAAGGATGATAAAAATCCGCGTGACCGGTAGTGGATTCCTCTACAACATGGTAAGGATAATAGCCGGTACGCTGCTTGATATCGGAACCGGGCTTTTAGAGGTTTCGGATATGGAAAAAGCGCTTAGTACTCATAACAGAGAGGACGCAGGGCCGACAGCGCCTGCGTGCGGACTTACGATGATTGGGATAAGATATAAATAAGATGCTTTTTACGAATATGTGTTAGGAGGTAGTTTTTATGATTTCGCTTATTGCTTCATTTGCTGCAATAATAATTGCATATCATACATTTGGAAAAGTTGCAGAGCGTGCATTTGCGCCGGATGACAGGGAAACTCCTGCATACGCTATGAATGATGGCGTGGACTTTGTTCCTATGAAAAAATGGAAGGCCTTTCTGGTTGAACTGTTAAATATAGCCGGAACAGGTCCGATTTTCGGCGCTTTGATGGGTGCCTGCTTTGGCCCGGTGGTTTTCCTGTGGATAGTGTTCGGCGGAATTCTGGCAGGTGGTGTGCATGACTATATGGTCGGAATGATATCTGAACGTAATGAGGGAAAGTCTATCGCCGAATTATCAGGTATATATCTTGGAAGACACGCAAAGTGGCTGATGAGATTTTTCTCTATACTTCTGCTGGTCCTTACCGGTACAGTATTTGTTACCAGCCCTGCGGCTTTGATAGCTAACCTTACACCGTTTAAGAATGATGTGAATTTTTGGATAGCTATAATCCTTGTTTATTATATCCTGGCTACACTTCTTCCGATAGATAAGCTGATCGGAAAGCTCTATCCGGTGTTTGGCGTAATTCTGATAATTATGGCATTTTCTATTGTGGGTGGAATTATATTTGGAGATTATAATATTCCGGAAATAAGCTTCCGGAATCTCCATCCAAAGGGTCTGCCTGTCTGGCCGTTTATGTTTGTTACTGTTGCCTGCGGTGCGATAAGTGGTTTCCATGCCACACAGGCTCCGATGATTTCCAAATGTATAGACTCGGAAAAGGCCGGAAGAGACGTATTTTATGGCGCTATGCTGAAGGAGTCTGCTATAGCTCTTGTATGGGCTGCGGCAGGTGTTGCATTTTACGGAACAACGGGTGGTCTGAATGAAGCCTTAGGAAAGCTTGGACAGTCAGGTACGGTATATGAGATATCAACCGGTATACTTGGAACCTTTGGTGGAATCCTGGCGATAATAGGAGTTGTTGTATGTCCTATAACTTCCGGTGATACAGCATTTAGAAGTGCCAGACTGATTCTTTCAGAGATAACACATCTGGATCAGAAGAAGATAAAAAACAGACTTATACTGACTATTCCAATGCTTCTTGTGGCAGGTGTACTTACAAAGCTTGGTTTCAACGTTCTCTGGCGTTACTTCTCATGGAGCAACCAGACACTTGCAATGATCACTCTCTGGGTTATAACCTCTTATCTGCTCAGAAATAAAAAGAAGAAAAGAGTAAGCTTGATAAGTGCAGTTCCGGCAACCTTTATGACCGCGGTTTCTGTGACATATATACTTATAGCTGACGAGGGCTTTAGATTCACGAAATCGGTTGCATATCCATCTGGAATAGGCTTCGCTATCGTGTGCTTCATAGGATATTTGATTGTATGCTATAAAGTTCAGCAAAAAAGAAATGCCCGTAAGGAAAGTGAAAGAAGTAATCCTTGACAAGGCTTATGGTTTGGGGTACAATACATTTCTGTGACCGTAGATAAATGGAGCTGAAACCGGTGAGACTGGAAGCGGCCCGGACATCCGCAGTGAGTCAGGCACCTGAGTAAGCTACTCTGCAATTATCGGAAGGTAGTAATCCGATACGGTTTATGCAGACGAGTCGGATAGCCGCGAGGTTATCTAAAGTAAGGAGGAACAAAAGATGAAGAGCTATATGGCTAGCGCATCAACCATTGAAAGAAAATGGTATGTAGTTGATGCAGAGGGACAGACACTTGGACGTCTTGCATCAGAAATCGCAAAGGTGTTAAGAGGAAAGAATAAGCCTACTTACACACCGCACATTGACACAGGTGACTATGTAATAGTTATCAATGCTGAGAAGATTAAAGTTTCCGGAAACAAGCTGAATGACAAGGTTTACTATCATCATTCAGGATATGTTGGAGGAATCAAGTCAGCTACTCTTAAGGAGAAGCTTGAGAAGAAGCCTACATTTGTTCTTGAGCATGCAGTAAAGGGAATGCTTCCTAAGGGACCTCTTGGAAGACAGATGTACAAGAAGCTTTTTGTATATGCAGGACCGGATCATAAGCACCAGGCACAGAAGCCTGAAGAGCTTAAGATCAAGTACTAGGATAGGAGGGAACTTAAATGGCTAAGAGTACAAGATATTACGGAACAGGTAGAAGAAAAAGTTCTGTTGCTCGTGTTTATGTAACACCGGGTAGTGGTAAGATCACAGTTAACAAGAAGGATATCGAGGACTATTTCGGACTTGAGACACTCAAGGTTATCGTTAGACAGCCTTTTGCTGTAACAGGTACGGAAGGAAAGTATGATGTTCTTGTAAACGTATATGGTGGTGGATTCACAGGTCAGGCTGGAGCTATCAGACATGGTATCTCAAGAGCTCTTTCAACAGCTGATGAAGAATTCAGACCTCTTCTTAAGAAGGCAGGATATCTCACAAGAGATCCTCGTATGAAGGAGAGAAAGAAGTACGGACTCAAGGGAGCACGTCGTGCACCACAGTTCTCAAAGAGATAAGGTATTGTTGCGAATACAGAAAATCAAAACCGGTGTGCAAGTTTACTTGCAAACACCGGTTTTTGCTTTTCTGGATTCGCAACAATACCGCATTTATTATAGAATAATGTATTGACATATATTTATATTTAAGTTAAATTGTAATTGAGAGAAATCTTTGGTGTCCCACTACCATTAAAAGGTGGATTATCAATGGGTGTTCCGCCACCATTAAGGGCGAATTATGATGAATGAGTAAGGAGATAGCTCCTTACTCATTGTTTTTAAAGGGGGTATTGATGAATTTATTCTTTTATGACGTGGATCCAGCGTATGTAAAGTATTTAAAGGATGCTGAAATCAAAAAAAGAGGCTTCACTCGTGTCCCGGATATTGAGTATCGAAATGAAAAAAAGATGGTATGCGGTGTTGTTCTGATTGTGAATGGATATAAATACTATGTTCCGATTTCATCATATAAAAAGAAGCAGGATAATAATCTTTTGATCGTTTTGGAAGATGATAATTATAATAAAGTGAAAGGATCACTCAGATTTAATTATATGTTCCCGATTTTGGATAAATGCATAAAACGACGAGAGTTTTCGGAAGAATCGTCTGGAAGGGCTGAGTTTCTTCGTCGTCAATGGGTTTATTGTAATTCCATTGAAAGGGATATTATTATTATGGCAGAAAAAACATATAATGACGTTGTAAAAGGTGAAGATAAAGTATTGGTAAATAATTCTTGCGATTTTAAATATCTTGAAGAGTTAGCGAGCAAATATAAAAAATAATTATAATAGATAGTAGTTATAATATGTAATATAATTTTGTTTGATATTCGTTGAGTAAGGTATATTGTAGTTGAGTTGAGAGATTATTCAAAGTACTTCTTTACTTTAAAGCGATAAAGTGATATACTACATAAGTCTTATAATTATTAGGGAGAATTAGGTATGTTTTGCAATAAATGTGGATCTGAAAATCCTGATAATGGCGAGTATTGCTGGAAATGCGGACAGAAGCTTTATCACGGAGAAGTAAAAAAGAAATCTAAGTCTTTTGAATATGAGGGATTCCAAAGTGGAGGAAAACTTAGTGCTGTATCGTTGTGTTTTATAGTGATTGGAATTCTTCTTGTTTTCAGAATGATAATAGTCCAAGGGATTATAGTTCCGAAGTATATGGATAAGCTGGAATCGGAGACAAGTAAGTATATGAGTAATTCCTATGATAATGATCTGTCTGCTTGGGTTCATAATGAAAATTATCCTGATGAATATGTTGAGAATCCTGTTGAATTCAAAAATGAAGTCAGAGAAGTTTTTTTGGATGATGAAGGAAATGCAGGATATGCTCCTCTAATTGCTTATGGACTTGCCGTTTTGATTTGTGTCGCTCTGTTGATAGACAGATATGTGCATGGCGGCTTCGTATGGGGTGGATTTATCATATTTTTAGTGGTGAATCTCGTCGGTATTGCACTTGATTGTTATTTACTGGGACATTATTTTGATTTTCTGGATGGATCTACAAATATAACTTTTGGTGGATATTCAGATCTGTCATTAGAGGGATATAAGACGATGGAAGAATCATCATTTATATTTATGATCATAGCGTTAGTAGCTACAGTAGCAGCATATATACTGGTTAATAAGAAAACTAAGTGGATTAATAATACTAAGAAAAAAAATATCCAGTCGTTTTAATATAGATATACAAGGAGGAAAACAATATGGAAATGCAAATGGAATTCGTGAAGAAGCTTCCTACCCCACAGGAGATTAAGGAGGAGTATCCTATATCGGATAGAATAAAGAAAATCAAGGAAGAACGTGACCAGGAGATAATGGATATCTTCGCGGGTAAGAGTGATAAGTTCCTTATGATCATCGGTCCTTGTTCTGCAGACAATGAGGATGCTGTAGTTGACTACATGCATCGACTTGTAGGAGTACAGGAGAAGATCAAGGACAAGATATTTATAATACCAAGAGTATATACAAATAAACCTCGTACAACAGGAACAGGCTACAAGGGAATGCTTCATCAGCCTGATCCGGAAGGTCATGAGGATATGCTTGCGGGAATCGTTGCAATCCGTCGTATGCACACCAGAGTAGTAGAGGAGACAGGTTTTACCTGTGCGGAGGAGATGCTTTATCCGGGAAATCACAGATATCTCTCAGATCTGCTCTCATATATCGCAGTCGGAGCGCGTTCAGTCGAAGATCAGGAGCATAGAATCGTATCATCAGGTGTTGGTATCCCTGTTGGTATGAAGAATCCGCCAAGTGGTGATATATCTGTTATGATGAATGCTATCACAGCGGCTCAGTCACCACAGGATTTCATCTATAGAGGATGGGAAGTAAGATCCAAGGGAAATCCTTATGCACATGCTATCATGCGCGGATATATAGATAATCTCGGTCACAGCAAGCCAAACTACCACTATGAGGATCTAATCAGTGTATATGAGGAATATCAGAAGAGAGATCTCCAGCATCCGGCAATCATAGTAGATACAAATCATGCAAATTCCAATAAGAAATATCTGGAGCAGATCAGGATTGCAAAGGATATCATGCATAGCCGTCATGTTTCACCTGAGCTTAGAAAGCTGGTAAAGGGTCTTATGACAGAAAGCTATATAGAGGATGGTGCACAGAAGATAGGAGATGGTGTATATGGAAAGTCAATCACTGATCCTTGTCTTGGATGGGAGAAGACAGAAAAGCTTCTTCTCGAGCTCGCAGAAATTGTTTAATTACGGAAGAACGATATACGTATATTCATAATGAAAGAAATAGATAAAACTCAGAATAAAACTAAACATATGATAACAATGCTGAGTAATCCTTATGTTAGCGTAGGTGGCTCCTTCGGCGGTAACCAGAGTTGGTTTGAAACCCTTGAGAATAAAAAGCGAGGTGAAAGAATCAGGGACTATGGCTGCGGTCTTATAGCAGTCGGAGATATAATCCTGTATATTACGGGATACGATATCATAAATGAAACAGCTGCAATTAAGTCTGAGGGTAAGCAGACTGTGGTTTCCGGAGCGGAGTTGGACAGCGAAACCTACAGAGATTATATCCTGTCTATCGAAAAGAAGTTCTTCCATGTGCTTCCGAAGATGGGTATATCCGGGCCTGTTCTTTCCTGGGGTATGAATCTGTACTTCTGGATGCACAGAAAAGAGATTAAGAAAATCACCGGTTCAAAGTATCATAGTCGCTGGTTTGTAAGACCAAAGAAGCTACTGGAAAGAATCAAGGAAATGTTATCAAATGATATACCTGTTCTGTTCTCGGTCGGACCCGGTTTTTTTCACAAGGACAGACTGCCTCTTTATAATAAAACGCAGGAAGCCGGAAAGCTTATTTTCAAACCTGTTCAGAGAACCAAGGATCACTATATGATAATTACCGGTGTCCTTGAAGGAGAGAAGACTATGCTGGAGATATCCTCATGGGGAACGAAGTACTATATCAGCTTTGATGAATATAAAAAGTACATAAAAAAATGCGATAATTATCTATTCAGTAATATTTTGTATATCAAAAAAAGATAACGTATTTCAGAAAGGATAACTATGATCAGACGACATATGTTTATATCCGGAGATGTTCAGGGAGTGGGTTTCAGATACAGAGCCAACTATGCGGCCAAGAGGCTGGGACTTACCGGATATGTTCGGAATCTGTACGATGGAAGAGTTGAACTTGAGGTTCAGGGAGAACGAGAACTGATAAGTCGATTTCTGGCTGAAATTGATGCCGGCAGCTTCGTTCATATGGAAGATATAGAGGAAAAGGATATGCCGCTTGATCTCGATGAGAAAGCATTTCATGTAAAAAGATGACAACTTAGCCTGAGCTAAGCTGTCATCTTTTTGATTTCTCCTTTGATTTAAAACTTGGATTAAAGCATATGTGCACGTATCTCTTCGCCACTCAGAGGAGACAGAAGAGCAGGTGCTATATCAAATACAGTCTTTGCTCCGGAGTCACCACTCTGGTTCATACGATATGCAGCTCTCGCATATGCAGTTAGAACAGAACCTGTAAACTCGGGATTAGAGTCTAGCTTCAGACTATATTCAATAACATGTTTATTTACAGGAGCAGTGCTTCCGTCAGCATTTGTGCATCCGCCGGTTGTTCCGGAGTAGATAACTGAACCGCCGTGTGGGAGACCGCTGTGCTCAGCCTTCATCTCATCCTCAGAGATAAAGTAAACAGTTGTATCATAATCAGCGAAATAGTTTGGCATAGTAACTATCTCCTGTGTTATCTTCTCCTTATCAGCACCTTCCTCAGCGACTACATAACAAACTCTTGTATGCTTCTGTCTGGTAGAAAGCTGTGGATTCTCGCCGGCACGTACTGAATCAAGTGCCTGAGGAACCGGAACGGTATACTGTCTTGCGTCCTTTACTCCGTCGATACGTCTGATTGCATCGGAATGTCCCTGACTTACACCACGTCCCCAGAATGTATAAGCATTTCCGCCAGGAAGTACTGAAGCGCTGTAGAGACGATTGATAGAGAACATTCCCGGATCCCATCCGCACGAGATGATACCTATCTTGCCAGCTTCCTTTGCGGCAGTATCTACATTTGCAAAATGTTGTGGGATATTTGCGTGTGTATCAAATGAATCTATGACATTAAAGAGCTTAGCGTACTTCGGTGTCATCTCCGGAAGGTCTGTCGCTGAACCACCACAGATGATAAGAACGTCAACCTTATCCGTCATCTCAGGAAGCTTATCAGTATGATAAACAGGAACGCCGCTGTCAATCTTTACGCTGGCGGGATCTCGTCTGGAAAATACACCTACAAGCTCCATATCATCGCATACATTTACTGCTTTTTCTACTCCACGGCCCAGATTACCATAGCCGAGGATTCCAATTTTAATACTCATCTTATATACCTCCATAAAACATATGGCGCCAAGAAATTGACGCCATATAAAATAATGTATTCAGTTTAACACATTTTTAAAAATTAGTCATTAAGTGAAGATGACCAAGTATAGCTTGAGTAGGTTTCCTGACCATTATCAACCTTGAATGTTATATAGAGGAAATCACCATTTTCTGTCTCCCACTTATAAGCGTGTCTCTCATCATCAAATGCACCATCCCACCATGGAGCGCCGTCAGCACCAAAATGCTCTTTGCATTCTTCATATGTAGGATATGTTCCCATCTCAATACCGTGGAGCCAGTCAAAAGTTTCCTTAAGCTTATCAAAGCTTACGATACCTGTTGCTTCAGGATTTGACTTACCATAGTCATCATGTGTTTCGCTATCAGCCTCTTTGCTGTCATCAGTATCATCTGTTGATGAATCATCAGAATCATCACTTGAACTTGAGAAGTCACCGATCTTGACACTGTCAATGATTGCTCTGAATTCATCGTTTGCAATAGCATCCTTGTTATTGTCTGAACCGTGGATATAGATACCTGAAACATTGTTGTAGTATCCATCTGAAGACTTTACTTCGTCTTCAAGTGAAATGATGTACTCAAGTGAGTGACCCATAAAGTCATCATCATACTCGAAGAGATAACCTGTGTAATCACCAACCTTGATTTCTTCAGGTGTATCATCTAATTTCTTGAGGTTATCAAGCTTCTCCTCTACGAAATCAAGACCATCAAGTGTTGCGATAAACAGATTTGTATTCTTTGTTGGATCAATACCGATAAGATCAGCAAGATCTGATGGTTCCGGTTCCTTGTAGAGTGCAGGATCATAAGTTACGGTAAAGATACCGTGGAACTTATCAAGCTCTACTCTCTCTCCGTTAGTCTGTGCAGCTGCTTCAGTTGTTTCTGCTTCTGTAGCTGCTGTGGTAGCCTCTGTGGTTGCTTCTGTTTTGTCTTCCTTCTTATCACCGCATGCTGTAGCAAATGTAAGCATAGAAGCGGCAAGGAGAAGAATTCCTAACTTCTTCTTCATATAAAGACCCTCCCTTCATCATTTTGCCTCAATGAAAAACGAAATCAGCAATAATTTAACATAAATGACATAAATTGTAAAGTCTGGGGGCTTTTGGTTAAAGCCGGTACACTAAATATAGTAGAATTACGAATCATACAGAGAAGATTTTGTGAATAAATGAAAAAACAAATAATTAACAAATTTGAAATATATTTTTTATGCAATATGCACAAAACAGTTGGACATTTTGACGAATGTGCCATGTTCACCTAGTTTTCACTTGAATATAGGGGGGTTGCTTGTTAAACTCCTTATAAGTATGTGGTTGAAGTGGGCTTGGTGCGCCCTGTGGCACTTTATATCGATATTTCCTGGCGATATAAAGTATTACAGGAAGTGCTGGAGTCGAGAGCTTATCCAGGAAATTCAGAGCTTTCAACTAGCCATGCGAAGACCCGTACAACAACGTAGAAAAACGCATCGGGGAACTTTGAGAGGGTTGCCCGGAAGGGAGAAAATCTATGAAACAAACTTATTTTAAGAAAGGGACATTCAGATTGCGTGTTTGGGCTATCCTGACAGCCATTGTCATGGTACTATCTTTGATCACGCCTACTGGTATGTCTAAAGTCGAGGCGGCTCCGCAGGGGTATTCAGTCTCTATTAATCTTTATGATTATGATAAGAAGACCCAGGCAGATCCAGAACAAGCGCTTCTTCCTAAAAATACTGAGGCACCGTTTTATGTGGTTGCTGTTGCTAAAGGAGGTACGCCGGAAGACCCTTGGACTTGTTATGCAGTAAAAACGGTTGATAAACTTGAGAGTAAGAATACCGTGATTACGTTCGACCAAAAAGACTTCAGAATAGATGTTTATAATGGAGATACATTTATTAGAAATGATTATAATATTCCACCAGGGGGATGGGTTCCTGAGGGACATTATGATCCTACTAAGTATACGATGGAGTCTGTTACATTATATAGAGCAAATGATGGACTTCGAAGGGACCAGGTTAGGATAGGTGGACTATATAGTGGTCAGGATATTTCTTATGAAGATATGGTCGCTCAATTAGATATGTATGATGCGGCACCATATGGATATAAGTTTCTTGGATCATCTGCATCTAGGGATTCTGGCAAGATTGAACTATATAGGTCAGATTATAAGGCTCAATATGAGCTGCGTCTCACTGTAGAAGGTGAAGGTAAAGCTATATCAGAAGATGATGGTTATTATGCACTTGTTGATGTATTACATAGTAATAATGACCATACTTATTTTGTTGGAAAGCTTTCCACAGATGGCACAGAAGGTACAAAGGCTTATACGGTTGATAAATGGCTAAATAGTTCTGGTGGAACTGCTGC
Organism: Lachnospiraceae bacterium UBA3850; assembly: GCA_002392655.1. Lineage (GTDB taxonomy): Bacteria > Bacillota > Clostridia > Lachnospirales > Lachnospiraceae > Eubacterium_Q. Next base: position 67,458 of record DGHK01000052.1, read on the forward strand.
TGACCAGATATTTACAGGAAATGAGACTAGCAGAACAATTACTGTTATGAAGTTGAAAGACGGTATGACTGCTGATACTGCTCAGATTATTAGTAAGGGTGACATGCTTTCAAAACTTAGTGAAGGTGATATGGTAGGTTCCTATGTATTTAAGGAGATTAATACTGCTGATGACGGCGGAGATGATACTACTCATATCAAGAAGTATTACGATGAAATAGTTCTTGAAGGAATTGAAGCTACACATGATTATGACTATCTTACTGTTCTTAATGATTCAGTAAACTATGGTGTTGTTGCAAATTCTATAGATCTTCAGGGACATAGTCAGACTAATATTGCCACAAATCTTTATAAGGGAACCACAAATATAGATTCAAATCTTTCTGGTCCTATTGATACGAGTATAGATGAGAAGTTCTGTGGATCTGCGCCTGGAGTTACTCTTGCAACAGAGATTGATGGAAAGCTTTGGTTTGGTGGAGAAACTAAAACTACTCCAGTAGTTATTACAGGTGATGATTTAGATAAGGTTTATGCCACAAATAAAGATGGCGAGGCCGATAGAATTATTAAGGTTCATGATGACCCTGAAAATGTTAAAGCGATTGTTGATGGTCTTATATCAGAAATGCAGGTAGTATCTGCGGATATGGCAAAAAAACCAGCAACACTTAAACCTACAGTTCTTGATGCTCAAAGAACTAAGATATTAATTGATTCAACTGGATTACCTGATGATGCGACTATATATATAGATGCGGATGATTATCTGGATGCTATTAAGAGTCCTAGAGGAGTTACGATTAATAAAAAACCTGATCAGGTGATTGTTTTCAACTTCAAGAATACAACTGATGTTGAAAAGATAAATGAATTATATGTTAATTCCGGAGATGGAAATGGTTATCAGAACACAAATACTGTGTGGAATGATGCTACAGATGTCCAGAATAATTATGCAGATACTATATCACGTCATATAGTTTGGAATATGGCAAGCGTTGAATCACTTGGAGGAATGAATATGGCAGGTGGTATGTTCCTTCTTCCAAAGAGTACATCAACTGCTAAAGTCGGAGGAACATCCTGTGGATGGTTCGTTAGTGCCGGTGCAATAGAACTTGGAGTAGGTGGAGAGTTCCACTTCGTATACAGAGATTTAGGACAGAATGTAAAGAAAAACATAAATCTGTATAAGACTGTTGATGGTGAAACACCTAGTGCTTCTCAAGTCTTTGATTTTACAGTCGAAAGATATGACGAGGGTGCATTCAAACCTATAAAGACATCTGATGGTGAGGGTGGATCAAAGGATTATGTAGCAAATAATAATAAGAATATTATCACGATACCTCTTACCGAAATGAATGAAGGCAAGAATATCATTCGAGTAAAAGAAAAGAAGAACCCTGCATTTATGGATAATGACCAGGAGTTCTATGCTGTATTTAATGTAAAGATTATCAGTTCTGGTGGAATAGAGATAAAGATCCCTGGAGCAGTTAAGTTCTATACAGAGTTTGATGATGCTGCTGGAGATGTAAAGGCATCAAGCGAGGTAACAGATAAGGCAACATTTAAGAATAAGACTAAGGGTGGTTCTCTTACAGTTAGTAAGACTGTTGAGGCTGCTACAAAGGGAGCGATTCCACCTGAAAATGATGAGTTTGAAATAACTCTTTCAGGAGTTCTGTCTGATGGAACTACTAAGCTAGAGGGCGAGTTCCCTGTTGAAGGAATTGAAGGAAAAGATAAAATAACATTTGGTACAGATGGTAAGGCAACATTTAAAATTAAGAAGGATGGAGCTGTTACAGTTTCAAGTCTTCCGAAGGATGCAACAATTACTGTATCAGAGGCTGCACATGATGATTATTCACTTTCAACAGATGCGGCTGATTTAGTTGCAGTTATTTCTGATACAGAAGGGAAGAGTGTTGGACTTACAAATCAGTATTTAACAAGTGATCTAGAAGTTACAAAGAGTGTTACAGGTGACACTAATGATGCTAATTACAATCCAAATGAGAAGTATACAGTTGCTGTTTTGTTTGATAAGGCAGGAACTTATACAGTAGTTGCACCGGAATCAACTGGTCCGGTTGCAACATCATTTGAAGCAGGCGTTGCAATTGAGTACACAATAAAGGCTGGACAGATATTAAGAATTACTGGAATTCCTCAGAGCGCTACATACACAGTAGTTGAGAGACCGCTTACTCTAGTGCAGGAGGCTGCTGGATATGAGGCTGTAGATGTAACAAATCCTACGGCTCAGATGGGTACAACAAATAAAAAGTCAACAGTTAACAATAGATACACAGCACCTAAAGGTAAGATAATAATCACCAAGA
>DGHK01000034.1 GCA_002392655.1 Lachnospiraceae bacterium UBA3850
CGGATGCGGAAAAGAAGGCTATTCCGTATATGATATTGGCAAATCAGTTTGTGTCTACGGCTTTCTTTGCAGGAAAAGATAAGTACGAGGAACTCTACCGCATAAACAAGGCTATGACTGAATGGATTGGTAGGAATATGGACAAATTGAGTATTTCTTAAGTAGAAGTTAAAGGAATACGCAGAGGTATTGAGAAAAACAGCTGATGAAGAAATTCATCGGCTGTTTTTGAATTAGTAGCAAATAAAGTAGCAAATAAAGTAGTAAATAAATAAAGTGGAAAAAGAACTATGCAAGATTAAAATGTCGGTATAAATAAAACGGAAAAAGCTGTACTAGGTATATTGATAACAGTTAGGGAAAAGAATCTTATTCCCCAAAAATAAAAAAATGTTGAATTTGGGGAATAGAGAATGTGTTATAATCACGAAGGTATACGGATTGTTGATGCTGCTGAATGGTTAACTAATGTAAAATATGAGGAAAATAGCTAATGATAAAAGTATTGTTTGTCTGCCACGGCAGGATAGAAAAACTGGTAATTTGCAGAATATGTATTTATTGAGTTTGTAACTTGGTTTTGTGTTATGTAAACTTGACCTGAGATTGATACAGGTGTTACAATCGAAACAGTTTGTTTCACTAGTCAACTAAAATACACAGGCAAAAAAAGGAGGGTTTTTGTTTTATGAAGAAAAAGATGGCTTGTTTATTGGTTATATTGATAATACTTAGTGTTTTCAATGTAAAGAGTGTAGTACATGCAGATAGTGCCTCTTTATATGCTGAATTAAAATCCGGTCAGGCAATGACGATTGACTTGAATAAATGCGAAGGACAAACGTTGGTTAAGTTTGTTGTTCCTTCGAATGGATCCTTAAAAATAGAAGGTAATGCTCTGGAGAATGAAGAGTATTCCTGTGTTCCGTTACTTAGGACATTTAAGTCTGATACGGAGCTTCAAAATCCTAAATACAATAATGGTTATGGACCAGAAGGATCAAGATCTATATCTTATCTTTCTATGAGTAGTGCCAGTGATAATACTACACATGTTGAGTTAAGTAATTTCGTAAGTAAAGGGTATTATTATATTCTAATTTACAGGGAAGGAAAAACAGACTATACAACGGGTAAAAAGGTATACCCTAAGTTTTCACTTAAATGTACATTTACTCCGATTCCTCAGAGCATAAATGTGGATTATGCGGATGAAGTAGTAGATGATAAGGAAGAAACCCCATTTTCATTCAATATTGGTTCTAAGAATTCAGTTACATTTTTTAGACCGGCTGAGTCTGTTTTAAGAAAAAATACAACAACATATTTTAAAGTTGAGATTCCCGAAGATGGAAAGTATGTAATAGAAAAAACTGACTATGATATGGATTATAATGTTGAAAATTATAGTGATGGTATTACGTTAGTAGATATTAGAGTTACATTAAGAGATAAGTATAAGAAGATTGTAAGTTTGACTAAAGATGAGGATAATAAGTTTTTGGTAGATGATCATTATCTTATTCCTTGTTATTATGAATTAAAAAAGGGAACTTATTTTCTTGAAGATACAACATTATCAAAGAATGCATATAAAAAGGATGGTAGAATGCTTCCGGTCTTAAGCACTATTGTATTCCACGAATATAGTTCGCAGTTAAACAAAGTGAAGAACGGTGGATCCTCTAAGTATTCCAACGAATGGGTAAATGGCAAATGGTACAATGCTGACGGAACCCAGACCTACAAGGGAACAATGACTTGGAAGAATGATGCTACTGGATGGTGGATTGAAGATAGTTCCGGATGGTATCCAACTGATTCATGGCAGAAGATAGACGGAATCTGGTATTTCTTCAAGCCGGATGGATATATGGCATCGAACGAATACTATAATGGTTACTGGTTCAACAGTGACGGCTCATGGGATGACAAATACTTCCTCAGCTGGAAGTCTAACGCAACCGGTTGGTGGGTAGAGGATATCTCAGGTTGGTGGCCTGCCAGCAGCTGGCTTAAGATAGACGGTTATTGGTATTACTTTGATGCATCAGGCTATATGGTAACAAGCCAGTACGTTGATGGCTGGTGGATCGGTGCTGATGGTGTTTGTTATTAACTTCATAAGTTAAGGATAAGGTGTCGAGAGTGGTATGCTCCCGGCACCTCAATTTTAAGTCAGCTTTACCCTTAATGAGATGGTTATGTCCGTCAATAAGGTGACGGATATTACCGATATAAATTACGTCAATAAGGTGACGGATTTTTGACCATTTTCGTCACCTTGTTGACGCATTTTTTATGAGTAAGCGAAGTAAAATGAATCCAGTCATAATATTTAAAAGGATAAATAGAAAATAACAACCCTAAATATTTTTCTGCTCTGAATTTCCACATGAATATTTCTCGAGATATAATAAATGTAGAAGCAATTATTGCAAATTCCGCTTAATCTGCACACCAATTCCTGATGGGCTGAATACAATTCCGCTCGAACTGAGTACTAAGAGGCTTCAGGCCTCTTAACTATAATCGATCAGTATATGAATGCCCTGTCAAGGGGCTTAATAGCTTCATTTTACCATTGACTGGGTATTCATATACTGATATGCAGTTCAATCGAAAAGACATGCAGATTAATCCGGAGTGACCATGCAGTTCATTCCGGAAACAGCATGCAGTTTGGCCGGAATATGCAAGCAATTATTAAAGAGGTACAAGCATATATGAAGGAAAAGCAAAAAGAAAATAAGAAAAAAACGTTTATAGATGCATTTATCATAATACTCTTGGTTTGTTGTGCTTTGAGTTTACTTTATGCAATAGCAATTCATACGTTTTTCCATATATCTCGTGGAGAAGGGTTGTCAAATGAACCGACAATCAGAAACAACGCATTTATATTTTCTACGAAAACATATTTTGGAATTGATAAAGGTGAATTCGTTCTTGCAGAACCACTTGCTCTTAATAAAGAGTCTATTCTTAAACGAGTAGTTGCTACTGAAGGAGATCATGTAGTTATACAGGACGGCAGAATGTACATCAATGATAAGGATGTGACTGAAGGTGAAGATGTATATTATGGCCAGCCTGTTGAACTGATTGTGCCGGATAATGAGTATTTTCTGATGGGAGATAATATAAGCAATTCTTATGACTCAAGAAACTTTGGATGCATCACAGAAGATGAAATAATAGATAATCTCGAGAGTGTGAAAGTTTTTCTGTAAGTGAAATATCCTAAGATAATAGACGAGCTGAATGATAATATATCAACTATTGTTCAGCTCGTTTTGCCTATACTTAATAAAAATGCTTTCGACAAGAATTATGACCGAACAGCATATTGAAGAGATAGAGAGAAATTTCAACATAGCTTACTATCAAAGATATTGACAAAAACGGGAGCATGAGCACGAAGCTCCTGATTATGATATTGAAATAGCTTTATCGAAGATGCTGACTGAATTAAAAAAATATAGTGGGATATTTATTGAAATGATAAAATTACAACATGCATCTGTTTAGGAGAAAAATTATGGGAAAAAGGTTTTTTAAAACAATTATTGCTTTATCGCTTGTTATCGTAATGCTTTTAAATTATTCACCAGCATCCAAAGTAGAAGCATCGATGGGCTCCTGGAAGTCTGATGCAAATGGCTGGTGGTATGATCTTGATGGTTCTTATGCTCGAGGTTGGAGAGAAATAGATGGCTACTGGTATTTCTTCACCGAAAGTGGCTATATGGATTATTCGGAATATAGAGATGGCTGCTGGCTAAATGCAGATGGAACATGGAATACAGCGTATTCCGGCGGCTATTGGGCTAGTGACTCTACCGGATGGTGGTATACAGATGCGTCAGGCTGGTATCCAAAGAGTCAGTGGCTCTGGATTGACGGAAGCTGCTACTACTTCAAAGCAGACGGGTATATGGAAACAAATACATATATCGATGGCTGCTGGGTAGGCTCTGACGGAGCATGGGTTAAATAAGATATATATGACAACCCACCAGGGACGTCTCTTTATATTATTATGCAAAAAAACCTCCTTAAAGGTGATTTATCATATGATTATGTTGATGATCACGTTTAAAGGAGGTTTTTAAAATGAGAGAAGTACATGGAAAAAAGATCAGAACCCCTGGGAGTTATGTAAACTTGACCGAGGGGGTGAGCAGTGCTACACTGAACCCATCAGTTTATAAGGAGAAGGAGGGTTTTGCAATGAAGATGAAAAGGATAATTGCGGTTGTTCTGTCGATACTTATGGTGCTGGGAACAATCAGCATCAAAGGCGGCGTGCAGGCTGCAGGGAATACTGTTACGGTAAAGGCTAGTCAGATAAAGTCGTGTAAGTATTGTAAAAATAAAAATGGAAATGTATGGTTAGATATTACTGAAGATGTGAATCTGATCATCGATATGGATGTGGATTTAAAGCTTTCGTATATAAGGGAAACTTCATACCCAAATATTAACCTTACAATAAAAGGCAGTAAAAAACTGACGTTAACTGCCGGGGTAAATATAATAAGTGCAAAAAGGCATGGTGGATACGGAGTATTGAACCTTGAATCAGGTTCGAATGTATGTGTTGGAATCGGCTCTGCTGAGGCAACTATAAGTGTGGATGAAATGAATATTAAGAGTGGCGCCAATTTTACGTTTGTTAATAATTACAATGGCACATATCCTGATACCGAACCATATCCAATTGAATGTAACAGTTTTACCTCATCGGGAAATCTTAATCTTAAAGTATTGCGTGTTAATTACTGTATTGGTGCAAATGAAATCGTTATTAACGGTGGAACGGTTACAAGTGAGGTTTATGGTTCAACATTTAGGTCAAATAAAATAACGATTAACTCCGGTTATTTAGATTTAAAAGATACTGGAAGTAGTACTTATGCTCGTTCTCCAATAAATGCAAGTGACTTAGTTCTGGGTTCATCCCTTTATATAAAAGAACCAGAGGGAGCTATATGGAAAGCTACAAAGTATCGTTCAGGAGTTCACGACAAGAACGGTAATATAGCTTATCACGTTATCATCGACAAGAAGCCTGCCGGTTATGACAACGGTGGTTCATCCGGAAACGGAAGTGGAACAGGAAGCAACGGCGGTTACTCAAATGAGTGGGTGAATGGAAAGTGGTATAACGCTGATGGTTCACAGACCTACAAGGGAACACTTAAGTGGAAGTCCGATGCAACCGGATGGTGGGTTGAAGATACAGATGGATGGTATCCTACAAACGCATGGCAGAAGATAGACGGAATATGGTATTTCTTCAAGCCAGACGGATACATGGCAGCAAATGAGTACTACAACGGTTACTGGTTCAACGCTGACGGATCATGGGCAGAGCAGTATTTCCTGACATGGAAGCAGAATGCAACCGGCTGGTGGGTAGAGGATATCTCAGGCTGGTGGCCATCAAACAGCTGGCTCAAGATTGACGGTTACTGGTATTACTTTGACGCATCAGGATATATGGTGACAAATCAGTATGTTGATGGTTGGTGGATCGGTGCTGACGGAATTTGCTACTAAATAATATGAACCTCCCTTTCACATTGTGAGAGGGAGGTTTTTTATTAGGAAAATAGTTGAGTTATTGATTCGACAATAACCACGGACTGTGTGGTATAATAAACGTATGTTTTCAAATGGCTTAGTATTTGGAGAAGGCCTCGAATAGGCAAATGAATGGGTGAAGAAAAGGAGAAAACAGGATATGGGTAAATACTATCAGGTATCTACCTTGCAGGCTTTGGCTTTGGGGTATTCAAAGTCTGTGATCAAGGTGGAAGAATTGCTTAAACACGGAGATTTTGGCCTTGGTACTTTTGAAGATGTGGACGGAGAGATGATTATTCTTGATGGAAAATGCTATCGTGCTCAGAATAACGGAGACGTAGTTCCGGCAGAGGCTGAAAGAGGAGTTCCATTTGCTGCTGTATGTCATTTTGAGCCACAGCGGACAGCACAAATCGGTGAAGTCGATACTATTGAAAAGCTCAAGACCTGGCTTACGCTTCAGATTGAGGAGGATTTTGGACTTAATTCTATGTATGCAGTTCGGATAGAAGGAGAATTTTCCAAAGTAGATGCAAGGTCGGAATCAGGGACGAAGGCACATCATGTGACTTTGAAAGATGCATTGAGCGTAACACAGAAGGCTTTTATTTTTGAGAATATTAAAGGTTCTCTGGTGTGCGTATATTTTCCTGATTATATGGACGGAATCAATGCGGCGGGGTGGCATCTTCATTTTCTCTCAGAAGATAAAAAATATGGTGGACATGTATTTGACATCAGCCTGAATCAGGGAGATGCTTCCTTTAACAGGATTACAAATGTTGAGGTAAGGATACCGGATACTCCTGCATTTGATACCTATGCTTTGAAGGGAACATCACAGGAAGAAATCAAAAGTGTAGAACAGGGAAAGAAATAAAGGTATTAGAGTGATATGATAAATGTACTTTTTGTATGCTGGGGCAATATATGTAGATCGCCAATGGCTGAGTTTATTTTTAAAAATATGGTAAAAAAGCGAGGGCTGGAGTCTAAGTTTCATATCGAGTCCAGAGCGACGCATACTGATGAGATATGGAATGGACAGGGTAACCCTGTCTATTCTCCTGCAAGGGAGAAGCTGGCGGAGCATGGGATATCCTGCAAAGGGAAAAGAGCCCAGCTTCTGACAAAGTCGGATTATGAGGATTATGATTATATAATCGGAATGGATGATCTGAACTACAGATGGATGCACAGGATTTTGGGAAAGTCAGTTCCGGATTCGAAGATATCACTTCTGATGGATTATACTAGTCACCCTAGAAGTGTGGCCGATCCGTGGTATACCGGAGATTTTGATGCTACATACATAGATGTGGTTGAGGGCTGCGAAGGCTTCCTTGAATATTTAAGAAAAGAGGGAAAGATTTGAGATGGGAACTATGGAACAGACAGAGCTTGTCATGCAGATAAAAAAAGATGCGGCTGCAGTGATAGAGGAGATGGCTGAGAAGTCAAATCTCAAGAAAGGACAGCTTTTCATAATTGGTTGTTCTTCAAGTGAGATAGTGGGAGAGCATATGGGTACTGCATCGAACAAGGACGCAGCTGAAGCTATGTACTCAGCTATATCTGATTTCCTGCGTGAGAAGGGTGTTGATATGGCAGTACAGTGCTGTGAGCATCTGAACAGATCGGTTGTTGTAGAAAGAGAGGTTGCGGAGAGATACGGGTTTGAAGAGGTAAATGTAGTACCGCAGCCACACGCCGGTGGTGCGTTTGCCACAAAAGCATATAACAGCTTTAAGGATCCTGTAGTAGTCGAAAACATAAACTCGAAGGCTGATGCGGGAATTGATATAGGTGGAGTTATGATAGGAATGCACATCCATCCGGTTGTCGTTCCACTTAGACTTGAGAACAGATATATAGGAAAAGCTTTTGTAGTAGCAGCCAGAAGAAGACCGAAATATGTGGGTGGAACCCGCGCAGTTTATAACGATTCATTAGAATAAAAGGAATACTGAATGTTGTATGAAAACAAGAAGGAAATAGAATATGTTATTCTTGTCGCTGTAGATACCGGAGAAGCAAGAAACGGAAAGGGTGTATCTGCTGATGTCGAGACCTCGCTGGATGAGCTTGGGGAGCTTGCGGAAACCGCGGGTGCAGTGGTTGTAGGAAGAATGGTTCAGAAGCTCCCACATTTTAACAGCTCGACTTACTTAGGGGCGGGAAAGCTGGAAGAGTTAGAGTATATGATCTATGAAACCGGAGCTACCGGTATAATTACGGATGATGAACTCTCACCGGCGCAGATGTACAATCTGGGGAAAGCACTTGATACGAAAGTCATGGACAGAACCATGGTCATACTGGATATCTTTGCAGCGCACGCAAGAACATCTGAGGGTAAGCTTCAGGTTGAGCTGGCCCAGCTTCAGTATCGCTTGTCGAGGCTGACCGGAAAGGGTATCTCGATGTCGAGACTTGGTGGCGGTATAGGAACAAGAGGTCCCGGAGAGAAGAAGCTGGAGCAGGACAGGCGTGTTATCAGGAGTCGCGTCGCACAGCTGAGACGTGAGCTTGCGGATGTAGTTTCGCATAGAGAGCTTACTAGAAAAACAAGAGAAGCATCGGTTGATCCTGTATTTGCGATAGTCGGATATACCAACGTTGGAAAGTCTACACTTTTAAATGCACTTACCGGCGCAGATATTCTGGCAGAGGACAAGCTCTTTGCGACACTTGATACGACGACCAGGGCATTTACCTATAAAAATGAGGGTGGAAAGCAGCGTATCCTTCTGACGGATACGGTTGGATTTATCAGAAAGCTTCCTCACAATCTTGTAGATGCATTTAGAAGTACTCTTGAAGAGGTGTGCTACGCAGACTATATCATTCATGTAGTTGATGTATCAAATATGGATAGGAATGATGAAATCAAGATAGTATATGAAACTCTGGATATGCTCGGAGTTGAGAACAAGAAGATCATTACACTTTTTAACAAGATTGATAAGTTAGAAAATCCTGATGACCGTCTGGGTATGATCGACAAGAGAGCGGTTAAAACTCTTATGATATCAGCGAAAAGAGGAGACGGACTAGGTCTATTGCCACAGACAATAGATGCTGTTCTCAGAGAAGATCGTAAGTGTATAGAAGCAGTTCTTCCTTATAAGGAAATGTCTCTTTTAGCAGAAATCAAAAAATCAGGAGAGATTGTGAAGGAAGAGTATCTTGATGACGGAGTGGGTATTCAGGCTTTTGTTCCGGATGACTTATACGGAAAAATGATCAGATTCAAGGTAGACTGATTTTTGAAAATAATTATTGACCTTAATAACTTCTTAATAACTTTTATTGTATAAAGGTATTGTAAGCCGGTGAGCGGACAATACCTTTGTTTTAAAAGAAGAGGAGAAATGATGAAGAAGATAGTATTATCAGCAAAAAACTTACAGAAAACATTTGCGAACAGCGGGGAGCAGGTGCATGTTCTTACAAATGTGAATCTTGAGATATACAGCGGCGATTTCACTGTTATCATGGGTTCATCCGGATCGGGAAAGTCGACACTCCTGTATGCGCTTTCAGGAATGGATGGTCCGACCTCAGGTGAGGTTATTTACAGCAGACCAGATTCCGAGAGTTCAGATGGAATTAACATAGCAGCTCTGAAGGAGTCAAAGCTGGCAGATATCCGAGTGAAGGATTTTGGTTTTGTATTTCAGCAGATGCATCTGGTAAGCAACCTGACGCTTTTTGAAAATGTAGCTGTTACCGGATATCTGAATAAAAAAAGAAGTGCAGCCGACACAAGAAAAAAAGCCGATGAACTTCTGGAGAGAGTTGGGCTCGAAGGTGTAAAAAAGCATCTTCCTTCCAGAGTTTCCGGAGGAGAGCAGCAGAGATGTGCTATAGCAAGAGCGGTTGTAAATGAACCTGTACTTCTGTTTGCTGATGAGCCGACAGGTGCACTTAACAGAAAAAATACAAAGGAAGTCCTGAACCTTTTCACAGAGCTAAATAGAGATGGACAGAGTATCGTAATGGTTACTCATGATATCAAGTCTGCCTTAAGAGCAGATCGAATCCTCTATCTCGACGACGGAAATATAATCGGTGAACTAGAGCTTACAAAGTATGGCACAACTGATAAAAACGGAGAACTACTGCAAAGTGATAAGGCCAGGGAAGCTCAGATAAATGCATGGCTCGAGTCCCTTGACTGGTAAAGGAGAGGAAGTATTATGGAAGTTTTTACACTTATAAAAGCGGATATAAGAAAAAGAAAAGGTACATTTTTCGGCTTCATGCTTTTATCGATGCTGATTACGATCAGCGTGATGTCGATGCTGGGCGTAAGTAATAATTATAATGATGCGATTGATAAAGCATTTAAGGATATAGACCGTGGAGTGATATTTGGTTCATTTCACTACGGCGATTTTGATGATGAGCTTGAAAAGAAGGTTCTTGCCAGTGAAAGTGTAGAGAGCATAGAAGTTTATGACAAGCTTCTTGCCAAGGAATTTAAGTGTAATGGAAAAACTGATGGTAATGGTTTTAATGTTCTGAAGTTCACGGAGCCGCTTTATATATATAACGAAGCAGGAACGGCATTTATAAATGAAAATGGTTCATATGGCGATACATTTAAGCTGAAAAAAGGCGAGATATATCTTCCATACGGATTAAAGTCTGAATACAGTGCAAAAGAGGGCGATAGAATTCAGATGGATTTTCTGAGCGGGACGAGAGAGTTTACAATCCGTGGTTTTGTCCAGGAACCTTACATGGGTTCAAATGTAATAGGTTATAAAACAGTATTTATAAGCGACGAGGAGTTTGATGAGGTGTTTGCTGACTGCGTCGGCCTTATCAAGGACGAAGGTGATGGATGGGCAGCGGGAAAGATATGCTATGTTCGCCCTTCCGAGAAGGCAAATCCTTCATCTGATATGATGCTTCGAGAACTCAATCTGGAAACTAAATTCGACGATATGGCGCTCAGCACTATCACCAGAGAAACCTCTGAACATTATTCAGGAATGTTTATAAATGTTATTATGGCTGTTATTTTCGGCTTTGCTGCGCTGCTTCTGATTGTATTTCTTATTATAGCCGGACATAACATTAGTACAGAGATAGATCTGGATTATAAGAATCTCGGGATACTTAAGAGTCTTGGATTAACAAGTTCTCGAATGAGATATGTATATATGATCGAATATCTCTTCGTAGAGCTGATCGGAATTAATCTTGGAGTGGCTGCGTCTATTCCGGTTGAGAGATGGATGAGCAGACTGTTCTTCGATATGACAGGAATTCTCCCACTTAAAAATGTTCCTATACTCGAAAGTATTATCTTTGGACTCGGACTGTTTGTAGTGACTGCACTTTACATACTGCTTTTCACAAGAAGAATTGCGAAGGTTAAACCTGTCAAAGCAATAACCAGTGGCAAGGATGACTTCTATTTTGAAAATCGTCTCAATATGCCTATAACAAAGAGAGGACTTGGAGTATCTCTTGGACTGAGACAGATAACAGCAGCACCGAAAAGATATATAAGTATATTTATCGTAACGACACTACTTATATTTACGGTTATTACTGCGGAGCTCATGTCAGGATTTATTAAGTCGAAAAACGCTCTCAACAGTATGGGTGAGCCTTACTGTGAGTTACAGTTTGCTTATAAAGAGAACGATTCAAAGGATAGAGTCAAGGTTTCTGATGTTGAAGATATAGTAAAGAAATATACAGACATCGAAGGACGTATGTATAAGACACATCTCTATCTATCTATAAACGGAGAGTCTGTACTGACTATCGTAAAGGCGTATCCGGATGAATTTAGTTCCATCTATGAGGGAAGAGAAGTGAAGTACGATAATGAAATCGTGATTACTGATTATATCTCAAAGCTTATGGATGTTCATATCGGAGATACTGTTACTATCGGAAGAGAAAAGCTTAGTGAAGAGTATGTTATAGTTGGAATCTTCCAGACTATGAGTGATACAGGAAAGGCTATCTCTATGTCTCTGGATGGACTAAGCAGGCTTCGCGAGGATACGAGTAAAAAGTACACAGTTAACGACCTCAGTATGTACGGAGTGGCTCTTAAGGACGATTCGAAGGTAGAAGAGATGTCTTCTGAAATAGAAAGCAAGTACGGCGATGACCTGAAGGTTAAAGGAACCAAGTTCGAAGATATGGGTGGAGACGATGAATTTACCTGTGGTTTCTATGCAGCATCAGATGGCGTTGGATTCATTATATATATTTTGACATTTGTATTTGCTCTTGTTACAGTTGTTATGGTATGTGCAAAGTCCTTTGTGCAGGAGAGGACCGACATAGGAATCAGTAAGGCGGTTGGCTTTAAGGTCAGAAAAATCCGTATGCAGTTTGCAGCGAGATTTGCTATCCTCAGCCTGCTTAGCGGAGCGGTTGCGATAGTGCTTGCCAGACTATTCTCTCACAAGGTTCTGGAAATGGTATTCTCGATGTTCGGAGTGCCTCATATAGTTCTTGAATACGGCTTACTCGCATTTGTCGTACCGGTCGCTGTATTTATGGTAGTCTATATGATCTTCGGATATCTGGTATCCAGAAAGGTAAAGAAGGTCAGCACGAGGGAGCTTATAACTGAGTAATATAGACAGAGTAGTAAAAACAGAGTAGTAAAGACAGAGTAGTAAAGACAGAGTAGTATATACGGAAAACATCATTTGACTTATAAGAATAAGATTATAAGTTGAAGCTTATAAGAGGAAGCTTATATGAGAAGTATTCTGATAATAGATGATGATAATGCACTTTCCGATATCACGAAGGATATGCTTGAGAACTATGGCTACGAGGTGGCGCAGGCCTTCAGTGTAGACGAAGCATTCGAGGTGCTGACAGACAGGAGATACGACCTGATAATCCTGGATATCAACCTTCCGGATGGAACAGGCTTCGAAGTCTGTGAGGAGCTGAGAAGCGTTTCAAATGTACCTGTGATATTTGCGAGTGCGAGAACAAGTGTAGATGACAGAATAATAGGCTTTGAAAAGGGAGGGGATGACTACCTCCCTAAGCCTTTTTCTATGAAAGAGCTTTTGGTCAGAGTAAATGCACTGATCAGGAGAACCTATGGCTCGGAGGAGAAAGAGGAGATTGTATCCTTTGGAAATGTTGAGGTGAACCTGACCGGAAGAAGCGTCTCAAAAGGCGGAGCCCCCGTTTCACTTTCCCTGAAAGAGTTCGATCTTCTGGCATATCTCTGCAGAAACATGAACACACCGATTCAGAAGGACAAGCTTTTATCCGAAGTCTGGGGAGCGTTCAGCGAGGTAGATGCCTCAACACTTACAGTGCATATCAGATGGCTCAGAGAAAAACTGGAGGAGGATCCATCCAAGCCGAAGTATATAAAGACTGTGTTTAAGGTGGGGTATGTATTAGAGGCTTAGTCGAACGGCGCCTGGAGTTCGAGAAAGAAAAAGTTATGAATAAGAAATTGATAGCAGTTGCAGTAGTTTATGTTGTGATCATAGCGATAGTTGCAGGGATGTTATTAAAATATAATAGAGACAGAAGACTGGATGCTGTGGCGGATAACAACGATCTGAAGGTTGTTGTTAATGAGATAGAGCAGAGTATTGCTTCGGGTGATGATGAGAGTGCGAAAAGACTCTGCGTGGAGCTGAAGAATTCACTGAGCAAAAAAGCAGATGAGAGTTCATCAGACTTTACTTTTGTTATCCTTCCGGCATTGATAAGTGTTATTGGCGTTATTACTATTCTTTTCTATGTGGACAGAAGTGTGCTAAGGCCTTTCAGGAAGCTCAAGAATTATGCTGCTGATGTTTCGAAGGGGGATCTGGATAAACCTCTACAGGTTGAAAGAGGAAACTATTTTGGTGACTTCACGTGGGCCTTTGACAATATGAGGCGTGAGATAGTTAAGTCGAGAGCGTCAGAGAAGGAAGCTATAGAGAACAACAAGACAGTCATAGCAACACTTTCTCATGATATAAAAACTCCTGTTGCTTCAATTCGTGCTTATGCCGAAGCATTTGAAGCAAATATGGACTCAACTCCGGAGAAGAGACAGAAGTATATCTCAACACTGATGGAGAAATGTGATGAAGTAACAAAGCTTACAAATGATCTGTTCCTGCATTCTATCTCCGAGATGAACAAGCTTGAGGTAAAGACTGAAAGTGTAGAACTTACCGGGTTTATCAGAGATGAAGTAGGGAAGCTATTTATTGGAGATGATGAGGCTCAGATAAAGCTTCCGGAAAACAAAGAAGTATTTGTCCGTTGCGATAGAAAGAGGCTGCTTCAGATATTTGAGAATCTGAAGAATAATGCTGAGAAGTATGCCAAAACTCCGGTTGAGATAACACTGGAAGCAGATGAACTGACAGGTGATGGACAGGCAGGAGATGAACAGGCAAGTGATGAACTGACAAGTAATGAACAAGGATATGTAAAAATACATTTCAGAGATTTCGGATCCGGAATATCTGATGAAGAGATACCTTTTATTACCGGCAAATTCTACCGTGGAAAGAACGTGGGAAGTGAAAACGGATCGGGTCTGGGTCTCTATATCGTAAAAGAGCTTATGACCAAAATGGAAGGTGACGTCAGCCTTTACAATAAGAACCCGGGATTAGATGTGGTTCTTACGTTTAAATGCGGCACTGACGTATAAAAGTGGTGCTGACGTTTAAGCTGAAAAGGTGGTATTGACGTTTAAACTTGACACAAGTGAACATAGATGATATTATGATTTAGCGCTTATTTTTAGGTGTGCTGCAATAAGAGTTTATGCCGCAATATGGCTTAGACTTGGTAGAGAATATTCAGCAAGGAGATGTACTCAAGTGGCTGAAGAGGTGCCCCTGCTAAGGGTATAGGCCGTTAACGCGGTGCGAGGGTTCAAATCCCTCCATCTCCGATAGAGGTTCTTCATTATATCTAGTGTTTGGACCTTCTAGCGTAAGCTAGTTTGATTTACGAAACAAATCGGAACGCCGAGTTCTGCTTTACGACTTGCTAAAGCAAGTCTACAACCAGAACAGCGGCTTCGGAGCATCACTTTCGTGATGCTCGGTGATAACGATTTGCTTCGCAAATAGTTATCTTCCTCGATAGCTCAATGGTAGAGCACTCGGCTGTTAACCGAGGGGTTGTTGGTTCGAGCCCAACTCGGGGAGCTTTGCCAGGGGATTGCCCGAACGAAGTGAGGGAGGGGTCCCATGGTCACGAGCGGAAGCGAGTGATGTGCGACTGCGAAGCAGCGCCAAAACTTGCAAAGCAAGGTTTGCAAGACCTGCGAAGTAATGAGCAGGGATTGACACTAGTTTTGCCAGGGGATTGCCCCTTAGAAGTAAAACACAACCTGATGCTAGGTTGTGTTTTTTTTGAATATATGTGATGTGTGGAAAAGCAGGTAGAGTACTCGGCTTGCGCCTTGGTTACTGCGTAACCAAGCAATCCTGCACGATGTGCAGTCTTGATTCTGCTACGCAGAATGCGTGCGACTACGTCGCATCCCAAGGAATTCGTCAGCCTTCTTTCAGTTTATGAAGCTTCAAGGCCATAAAAAACCGGTTTTTCTTCAAAATTATGGCCTTTTCTTCTTAAAAATCCCCTAATTTGACTTGTTTTGAAATTTCAAAGCCATAAAACTCTGAAATTATCTCAGAATTATGGCCATTTTTCGTGTTTATCCCTTAACACAGGCCATAATATCAGATTTTTTTACTAAAATTATGGCCTTGAACCAGCGAGTCCAATTTTGAACCAGCGAGTCCAATTTTGAACCAGCGAGTCCAATTCTAAACCAGCGAGTCCAATTCTGAACCAGCGAGTCCAATTCCGAACCAGCGAGTCTGGCTACAACCACTTCTTTTTCTTAAAGAAGATTAAGCTTCCGATTACAATTAGGAGGCTTACTACGATGACTGCAGGGTAGCCCCATGGGGAGGTGAGTGCAGGCATGTTGTAGAAGTTCATTCCGTACCAGCCTGTGATTAGTGTCAGAGGCATGAAGATGGTCGTTACGACTGTGAGTAGTGTCATGATACGGTTCTGCTTAACTTCCATCTGTGTGTGATAGAGGTCTCGGACCTGCATGGTGTAATCCTTAAGGGATGTTGCGGTGTCGTGAAGTCTGGTCATTCTGTCGGTGAACAGGCCGAAGTATCTGACATTTTCAGCCTTGAAGAAGCTGTTTTCGTTTTCTTCGAATTCTTGTCCCAGATCTATCAACTGTTCGTAGTGAATTCTGAGATCACGTATGTCGCCTCGGATTTCGTTTACTCTGCTCAGATCAGCTTCTACTGCGTCCTTAAGTATCTCGTCCTCTATCTGGTCGAGTTCTTTTTCGTATTTTTCAAGGATGTTTAGGTCACGGGCGATTATAAGCTCGAGAAAGTCATATATAAAACGTTCCATGCTTGGCATCTTCCATTTCTTGGAAACTGAGATGCGATGAACCATTCTCTCTACCACACCTGTGGAGTCAATAAATACTATTCCTTTTTCGTCAAGTGCAAATGCGTATTTGTAATCTTTTCCTGTTATATCTCGTCGGCTTGGGATTGAGAAGGTTCCGGTCAGTGAATCAAAGTTAACCTCAGCCTTTGTACTGTGGATATCTGCTTCGTTTGTTTTGAGCTCCATATCAATTCCCATATCGAAACGGTTTTGTTCGCTCTTCCACTCTTCGGGTGTGACAATAGCAACATATTGGAATCCTGACTTAGTTATTTCGTCAGCACTACATGGAGTCAGTGCTTCTTTTATCAGATAATACATATGGTTTCTCCTTGTCTTATACTTAATCTATCCAGTATTTTACTATCGCTGTTATGATATATTTTACGTACATCTCGTCGATTATTTTTATAACTTTTATGGATGGGATTGTCAATACATTATATGCTTTTCAAAAGTAAATCGATGCTTCAAATTAAGCAAGTATGACATAATCATGACTAAGAACCTCGCTTGTATAAGTTAGCTAAGGTAGCTATAATGAACCTTGGCATAAAAAAAAGGATTTCTGATACTTTGTAAATATGTTATAATCTATCTACATACAAAAATATAAGAGAGAATCTTAAGGAGGGTGGTATGAGTAACTTGTTGAAAAAGAGAAGTTTTAGAAGATGTATGGTAGCAACACTTTCGCTAATGCTCTTTGTTTCTATGGTTTTTGGAGGTGTTCCGGGAGTCGGTAAAGCAGCTGATGTTTATGCTGATGTTAATGACAGGTATGTTATTGCAATAGATGATGGTGGTGATACTTTTTATGAAAAGTGTACTCTTCATGAAGAGGATTTCGATACGGACGGTAATTTAACTATAGAGTTTAGGGGTGCAGATGAAAATAATTATAACTTGTTTTATCAGATAGATGGTAAGGGAAAACCATATATCAATTCGAATTCTTTTGAGCTGACAGATTCGTATTTTTATTTGACATATTTTATAATAAACAGAGAAAGATGTGTGAAGTGTGACTATAACGCTAAGGTGCTTACTGTTAATAAATCAGACTTTAAAAAGAAACAAGATGGTTTTTATGAAATGACTGTTGGTACGGCAGACACCTTTACAAATAATCAGTGGTATTTGGGAATCTGGTTTGACGAAAATGGAGAGAATACTTATGCTCCTCTAGGTTCGTGGAAGGGATCAGGTAACAGTCAGTGGTTTGAAGATACGTCAGGATGGTATCCGGTTAGTCAGTGGATGCAGACTAACAAATACTACGAATCATTTAATGCATATGCTTATAAGAGCGAAGCTGCTCAGATGTCGGGAGGCTGGTCTGATGATTATATGAATGTTGATCGTGCGTGGTTCTATTTTGATTCAAACGGATATGCAGTGCATGATGGATGGTATCAGATAGATGGCTACTGGTATTATTTTGATAATTTCCTTTATGAGGCAGGCTGCTGGAGAGATGGATATTATATAGGATATGATGGTACTCAGACATATGAGTACACCGGTAGCTGGAAGAGTGATGGAACAGGATGGTGGTTTGAGGATACGTCCGGATGGTATCCTTCAAATCACAATCAGATCATAGATGGAAAAGTATATTATTTCAGAGAGGATGGTTATCTGGCAACTGATCAGTGGTTAGCTCCGGGGACAGACGGTAATCCGGGAGAGGCCGGAAATACATGGAGCGACTGGATTCATGTAGATTCTTCTGGTTTAATAGATAAATTTGGCGAATATGATGAAAATGGAAATTGGAGTGAGCATGGAGATTGGAGAGAGTATCAATAGATTATCTATGAATAAATAAATTCAAGGAATTAAGTAAAGATTTCTGAGGAAGAATGAAAAGCCGGATTATGATCAGTTTATCATTATCCGGCTCTTTTCTTTAATTCACTATTGACAAATGGGGTGTAAATGAGTTATAAATTTATAGTGCTTTCGGCGACTTAGCCAAGTGGTAAGGCGTGGGACTGCAACTCCCTGATCGCTGGTTCGAATCCTGCAGTCGCCTCACATAAATCTATGTCTACATTTGTGGACATAGATTTTTTTTATGAATTTAGTTACAAGCACATGTTATAATGGGAAATGTATGATAATAGATACGGAGTAATAGAATGGGAAATGTAGTAGAAGGAAGTCGGCGTTTTTATGAACAAAGGGTAGCCCCTATGATACGTAGCAGCTTTCCGGAATATGATAAAAAAATAGCGGTAGGTCTTGTAGGTGAAGGCTCGGACTGCTTCGGATACGATGATTTTATATCAAGAGATCATGATTTCGGAACGGGTGTATGTCTTTGGCTTACGGATGAGGATTATAGAGAAATCGGACAACGTCTTTCTGAAGAGTATGAAAGGCTGGTAGACTCGGTTGAAGGAAATGGACTTACAGCACGTCTCAGATCACGCCGTGGTGTGATGACAATTCATGGCTTTTATTCGAGTATACTTGGGATAGACTTAGATACGGAGTCAGGAAGTATCAGCGAGGAGGATTGGAATAGGCTGGACCATAACTGTCTTGCCACAGCGGTGAATGGTGTGGTATTTAGGGATGACTTGGGACAGTTCAGTAGATTCAGAAAGCGTCTTCTAGATTATTATCCTGATAAGATATGGAAGGAAAGAATAGTGAATGCTCTTCATAAGTTTTCTGCGGCGATGCAGGTAAACTATGCAAGGTGTATGTCGAGAGGAGACTATGTTGCAGCACGCCTTTGCCATATGGAAGGCCTTCAGTCTGCAATGGAGCTTTTCTTCCTGATGAAGAGACAGTATCCACCATATTATAAGTGGACGTTTCGAAGGCTGTCAGAGCTGGATAAAGATGGTAGATATGCAAAGCTTATAAGCACATTTTCAGATGCAGTAGGTGATAAATCGGTCTGGGAGGGTAAGACATATTCACCTACATATATCAATCTCTCCGATCCGATAGTTCTATATGCGGAGCGACTTGCGGAGCAAATTGTCGAGATGCTTCGTGAAAATGGACTCACAGAGGGTATCAATCCGTATCTTGAGAAGTATGTGGATGAGATACTAGAGGATATGTGAGACGTAGTATGGAACATAAAAAGTACTATGCCTGGATTACTAAGCATAGTACTTTTCAATATATTCAAGAAATTCAGGGAAGGACTTTTTGATACATGATATATCATCAAGCTCAATCTCTGTTTTTAATATAGTCGCAATAAGGACAGCGCACATAGCCATTCGGTGGTCATTATATGATGATAGCCGGATGTTTTTTTTGTCTCCGAATAAGTCTGAGCTGATGTTGGAGATCGTTTCCTTTCCGGCGCTGTATCTGTAAACTGTCAGCGAATCTTCCGTTTCCTCTGTCTTTACTCCGATTTCCGCGAGCTGCTCCCTCACGGCCATTACTCTGTCGGACTCCTTGATTCTGAGTCTTGAGACGCCTGTAAATGTTATATCGTCGAAAACAAATGGTGCAACTGTTGCCATATAAGGTGTGATATCAGG
The DNA here is from genome assembly GCA_002392655.1 of Lachnospiraceae bacterium UBA3850. Taxonomy (GTDB): domain Bacteria; phylum Bacillota; class Clostridia; order Lachnospirales; family Lachnospiraceae; genus Eubacterium_Q. The sequence continues at coordinate 19,575 of DGHK01000034.1, forward strand.
GATGTCAGTACAGTCCCATACAATTCCTCTGGATGAGGCAGCTTTGCTACGTACATCATCAATCAGTTTCAGGTAGTCAACGATTGCTCTGTCACCCTGTTTTGAATCGGGACTTAGGTTTGTAACCTCTATATCTGACCATTTCTTCATACAGAGAAGAAATGCTCCGTTGCTCCAGTCGCCTTCGACCTTGAAGTCACTCAGTATATCTTTTTTGTTTTTGTATCTGTCACTCTGTTTCAGATATCCACCGGCCATCGGGTAGAAGGTTCTATCCTTAAACTCGGCCTCACAACCATACTTTTTAAGTACATCAAGAGTGAGATCTATATAGTGAACAGATTTCATCTCACCGATTACATTTACAGAGCATAGTTCGTCAAAAAGAGTGAGAGCCATCAGAAGCCCTGATATGTATTGGGATGATACACTGCCATCTATGGTATACTCGCCCGGAGTCATAGTGCCTTTCACTATGATGCTGCGTGTCGAGTCGTCCTTTTCGATGCATATACCATGTGGCTCGAGTGCAGCCTCCAGCTCACCTAAAGGTCTGTCGAAGAGACGTCCCTTTGTTTCAAAAATCAGCTTTTTAACACCGTGATGATTTCTCCCCATGCCGAGGCTATATGCAGCCGCAACAGGAATCATAAATCTGAGAGTTGAGCCACTTTCATTACATGGAAGATATACCACTTCGTCGACTGATTTTGAGGTGTTATATAAAGCGCTCAGCACAGACTTAGTTGCACGGATATCTTCGTTATCTCCTGGCAGAATTGTAAGATCCTTCAGTACTGTGTCACTGAAATCAGAAGCATCAGAATCACCGGAATTCATTAGAAGAAATCGCACTATCAGCTCTCTGTGATAGATAGACTTTGAAGGTGGTGCCTCTATATTAAAATCTAAGGTTTTGTTTTTACAATTAATAATCATTTTATATATCTCTTATATCATTTATTAATATCTATCTGTCGTTAAAATCTTCAGGAGTCGGAATTGCAGGGGTTTCTGTATTAGCAGAAACAGTGCTTTCAGTATTAGTAGAAACATTACTTTCTGCATATGGATCAACGCTGCTTGTTTTCATAAGCTTTTTCATGTCTCTGATTGAAATCAGTATTAGAACGATTGATATGATAAAAATAACTGCTCCGACTACTGTCATGGTAACGCCCTGATTGAATTTACGTATCTGTATGTAGTATCTGCAGCCGAGCTCATTTATTTCTTTGTCACTAAAGCCTATATTCTTCAGGTAATCACAGAAATAATTATAATCTTCGTCTTTCATTTCAACAACCTTGCCCTTGAAATGTACAACTGTCTGAGTGCTGTCGACATCACCATTCAGCACCTTATAGGTTTCTTCGGTCTGCTTGTCGAGATCAGATACGACATCGGATACATTTGACAGGATTCCAGCGTAGCCACTTTGACCAACCGGAATTACATAACAATAGTCAACGGATTCAACGCTTCCGTTTCTTGTATGCTCTATCTCTTCGTATCGGCCGAGATTGAACTTTAAATCTCCTTCTATGATAGCGCCTTCTTCTAGCTGGCTTTCAGTCATAGTGCTGTAGTCAATTGGTTTTGTGTTGTCATCAATGATTTCCATAACACCCAAAACTAGAAAAATCAGAGACATAGCAAAAATAAGCAGTGCTACATTAGCAAACCTGGTTTTCAGAAATAGTTTGATCATTTATGTTTCCTCTATTTAGATATTTGTTTCGACTTTCACGTACGGCAGACACCATCTCGTTGAAACGTCCGCCATCAGTAGCGGCGGCAAGTTCTTTTGAATAACCGCTATAGAAATAAGGAGCTTTGTTATGCATCTCTGCAATTATCATAATTGCATCAGATTCATTCTTGACGTTAGCCATAATCTTGTTCTTATTATAATCCCACATAATAATCTGATAGGATTTGGTGGATTTTGTTTTTACTCCGTAGGTTGTGTGCTGGGTTTCGGTAACGTGCATATATGCCCATATCAGTGAATCAAAAGGAACGATTTTTATATTCACACTGTCATATATGACGACATGTTCATTTCCGATATAAGCATTGCCGATTACGCATGCATTTTCCATATCCTTCTCCAGCACTTCTTCAAGGATACCATATTTTTCCATTGCTTTTTTAAACTTTTTTTTGTGTGCTCCGAAGATGAATGAAAAAATCCCGTAGATGCCAAAAAAGAAGAAGAACACAGCAAACAGAAGAAACATGAGATCTGCTACGCTTAGTCTGCTGAAAATGAGTTTAAACGGTGTAGTTGTCATCAGATAGTAGTCAGATACTTCTATTTTTGGAGTATCGTCGGAGGTTATACCTATTCCCAGATATTGTTCCAGATAACTCTTCTGAGAAGCATCTAGCTTAACGAGATACCCCTTTCCCTTCAGATGTTTATCAGATGATACGTCTCTGGTTCCCTTTAGAAAGTCAAGTGTATCCTGAGTTATCTGTTCAGCAGTATTCTTATCATCCTTATCCACGAAAATGCTAACAAAGTCCTCGTTATTATATGATGTGATATAGATAGCTCCGTCATTGTTATAGGAGTAATATCCGTAAAGTTTATTTATATCGTAGGTGTACCAGTCATCCTCGGATAACTCGGATAATGCAGTGCTTCCGAGATCCGGTTTGCTGCTGAATATATATCCAAACAAGTGGGATGTGCTGAGAATCAGATAAAAAAAAGAAACGATTACCAGAAACAGACCGCCAATTACTCGGAATATAAATGTTTTCTTTCTCGATTCGGCGTATAATTCCTTCAAATTTAAGTCCCCCAATTGCATATATCTCCGGATAAATATATCAGAATGAAGTGATTATTACAATAGATTATTCGCCTTAGGTTTGTTACAATAAAAATAAGGTGTTTCAAGCAAAAAAAAATGGGGAGGATATGCTTATGTTAAAGGAATGGGTAAAGGATGACAGACCTTCTGACGAGGAGCTGTCGGCGAGACTTGAAAAAGCAAGAGCTGAGCTGGCGGTCAGGCAGATGCAGGTAAAGGAAGCAGGCCTGCCGGTGCTTGTTGTATTTGATGGATGGGGCGCTGCAGGTAAGGGAAGCGTCCTCGGAAGAGTGATCAAAAACATGGATCCAAGATTCTTCAAATGTGAGACTCTCACGGAGCCTACCAGCGAGGAAATAAGGAGACCGTTTCTTTATAGATATTTTGTGAGGATTCCTAAGGAAGGAAAGTTCTCCTTCTTTGACGGAAGCTGGATGGGCGAGGTTACCCAGCAGTATCTTCAGGGCGAGATAAGTAAGAAAAAATATAAAGAGCATCTTACGAGTATAAAACGTTTTGAACGAACTCTTAATGATAATGGTTATCTCGTTGTAAAAATGTTTTTTCATATAGATGAAAAAACTCAGGCAAAGAGACTGAAGAATCTTGAGAAGGATGCTAATACCAAGTGGAGAGTATCTGAGAAGGATCTGTGGCAGAACAAGCATTATAAAAAATGTCTGGATGTATATGATGAGTATATCGAGTCAACAAATCAGTTTGTGGCCCCATGGTACTTTATTGATTCGTCAGCTAAGAAGTGGGCAGAGCTTCAGGTTACGGAGATACTTATTGCAAGCATAGATACAGCACTTGCGAATGCGGAGTCAGAAAGAAAAGCCCCGCTCCTGCAGAATACATTTCCACTTAGGGAAACAAAGAAGCTTGCTAGTATTGAGCTGGATAAAACTATTACTGATGAAGAATACAAAAAAGAGTTGGATGCGCTCCAGAAGAGACTGGGTGAGCTTCATAATGAACTCTATCATAAGAAGATTCCTGTTATCATTGCTTATGAAGGCTGGGACGCTGCAGGAAAGGGCGGAAATATAAAGCGTATAGCTGCTGCTCTGGATCCGAGAGGCTATGAGGTTCATCCTATCGCGAGTCCGGAGCCTGCTGAGAAAGCTAGACATTATCTGTGGAGATTCTGGAATCGTCTGCCGAAGGATGGTCATATAGCGATTTTTGATCGTACCTGGTATGGAAGAGTTATGGTTGAGCGGCTCGAAGGTTTCTGCTCAGAGAACGACTGGCAGAGAGCTTATAACGAGATAAATGAATTTGAATATGAGCTTGCTGATTGGGGTGCTGTGGTGATCAAGTTCTGGGTTCAGATAGATAAGGATACACAGCTGGCCAGATTTACTGATCGTCAAAACACACCTGAGAAGCAGTGGAAGATAACAGATGAGGACTGGCGTAACAGAGAAAAATGGGACCTCTATGAGGCTGCCGTCGATGAGATGCTTCAGAAAACAAATACCACATTTGCCCCATGGATAGTCCTTGAATCAAATGACAAACACTATGCAAGAATCAAAGCATTAAAAACAGTTATTCAGGCTATCGAGAAAAAACTGGATGAATAAGGAGAAAAGCTATGAGGAAAGTACTCATACTATTAAGCTGGAGGATGCATTTATCGGTGGCGGCGGTCTTAAGGTACCGTGTACCATGTTACAATATTGACACAGACACACCTGCTGTGTTATCATCAGTTCAAATTTGAGAAAGGCGCACGTTAAGTGTGTAGGTGAGGAAATGAGAATAAGATAGTTTGATTTGGTAATTACAGACGATTTTGATTAAGCCTTGTGTAGGTCTGTTTGTGTATGCCGAATTAGATTATCGTAATCATTTTGAAGCCTTTTCTGTGATGCTTTTTTCGGCATATTTATATAGCTTTAATTTGTTTAGATAATCCGCTTTCGGCATGAAAGCGGATTTTGTTTTTGGCAGGTAAGCGACTCTGGCGAGACCGCATCGTGAGCATGAAGCGAAGCGAAATGCGAATGCGACCACTACACGGGCATCAGGAAGAGGTGATAATATGGCACAATTGCAAGTAAGTAATTTAACTTTTTCATATGATGACAGCCCTGATATTGTTCTGGAAAATGTATCTTTTAATATAGATACGGACTGGAAGCTGGGGCTGATTGGCAGAAACGGAAAGGGAAAAACAACGCTTCTAAGTCTCTTGCTTGGAAAGTATGAGTACGAAGGAAGTATAACTACAAGTACAGCGTTTGACTATTTTCCTTATCAGGTAAAACCAGAAGATTTGGAAAAAACTGCTGATGAACTTATAGAAGCATGGAAGCCACTGGTTGAGTCGTGGCAGGTCATGATAGAGTTAAATCAGATAGAGATGGACGCAGAGCTTTTATACCGTCCATTCAAGACTTTAAGTAACGGTGAGCGAACGCGCATAATGCTGGCGGTGCTTTTTGCGGGAGATAATGAATTTCTGCTGATTGATGAGCCAACGAATCATCTGGATATTCATGCCAGAGAGATAGTGAAGAAGTATCTTTCAAGCAAGAAGGGTTTTATTCTGGTTTCTCATGACCGTGACCTTCTGGATGCGGTATGCAATCATATGCTGGTTCTTAATCGACAAACGGTTGAGGTTCAGACAGGTAATTTTACATCCTGGTGGGAGAACAAGGAGCGTAGTGACAGCTTTGCAAGGGCTGAAAATGAGAAGCATCTGAAGGAGATAGGTAAACTCAAGGCGACTGCAGATCGTAGTAAGAGATGGGCTGATAAGAATGAGAGTACGAAGATAGGCTATGATCCTATAAAGGAGCATGACAGATCTATATCCACAAGAGCTTATATAGGTGCAAAGACCAAGAAGATGCAATCAAGAGTAAGCAACTTCGAGAAGCGAATTGATAGGGAGATTGAAGAGAAAGAAGGCCTGCTTCAGGATATAGAAGATGTGAGTGATCTGAAGCTTACTCCTATGAGATATCATAAGGATGTTTTGATAAATGTCAGGAATCTGTCCCTCAGATATAAGGAGGCAGAGAGGTATCTCTTCGAAGAATTACGTTTTCAGGTAAAAAATGGAGACAGACTTATACTATCTGGCAGAAACGGCTGCGGAAAGTCGAGTATCATTTCCGCAATTCGCGGAAATGATGAGCTGATAACAGAAGGCACACTTGAAGTCGGAGCGGGACTTAAGATATCCTATATAAACCAGGATACTTCATTTCTTTCAGGCACACTTCGGGACTTTGCAGAAAACAGAGGTTTGGATGAAACGCTGCTTTTCACAGTGCTTAGAAATTTGGATGTCGGGCGTGAAGCCTTCAATAAAAATATGGAAGATTATTCAGAAGGTCAGAAGAAAAAGGTGCTGATTGCTGCGAGCCTCATTACGCCTGCACATCTGTATATCTGGGACGAGCCGCTTAATTATATCGATGTATTTTCCAGAATGCAGATAGAAAAGCTGATACTTGAATTCAAGCCGACGATGATCCTTGTAGAACACGATGTAAGATTTCAGGAGAAGGTCGGTACGACAGTTGTTAAAGTGTGACAAGAGGCGGGGGTTTATGGTAAGATGAGTACGTGAATACAAAAGCAATAAGGAGGTACTATGAGTAAAAAGCTATATCTGGATTGTAGTACCGGAATCAGCGGTGATATGACAGTTGCTGCTCTTCTGGATCTCGGAGCAGATAAGGATAAGCTGAACAGGGTTCTGGGCAGCTTGAAAAATAAAGTGACCGGTTTTGAGGTGAAGGTTAGTCAGGTAGAGAAGTCAGGAATCAAGGCGTGTGATTTTGATGTGATACTTGATGACGATAATCATGATCACGACATGGACTATCTGTACGGACAAAATCATGATCATGCCCACGAGCATCATCATCATGACCATGATCACGGGCATGAGCACTATCACGACCATGATCACGAACATCATCACCACGACCATCACCACAGTCACGTGGGTCACACCCATGAACATAGGAATCTGGATGATGTAATAAATATTATCAACTGTGCCAAGATGCCGGATACTGCAAGAGAAATAGCAGTTAAGGTTTTCACAATAGTTGCTGAGGCGGAGTCAGCGGTGCATGGCAGAAGTCTCGAGGAAGTACATTTCCATGAGGTGGGAGCGATTGATTCGATAGTTGATATCATTTCGGCGGCTGTCTGCTACGATGATATAAAAGAGAGATATGATCTGGAGGGAGTGGTTATCACTCGTCTGGTTGATGGTATGGGAACTGTCAGATGCCAGCACGGTGTGCTTCCAATCCCTGTGCCGGCAGTGCTAAAGATAGCTGAGCAGACAGGTGTTCCACTTGGAATCGCTCAGAGACAGGGTGAATATGTGACTCCTACGGGAGCGGCCTTTGCAGCTGCAATTCAGACGGAGAATGATCTGCCGGAGAGCTTCAAGGTCGTGAAGATCGGTTTGGGAGCGGGCAAAAGAGAACACGAGATTCCGGGAATTCTGAGAGCGATTATTATAGATTAAAACGACAGCTTGAGTTTGGAAACGATACAGGTAATGGATTAGGAAATAGTGTAGGAATAGTACAAGAATTAACATAGGAAATGATATAGGATATATGAGTGATTACGAAGAAATGGGTTTTGCAAAACTTGATACAGAGAGGGAAAAGAGAACCGGATTTCCGGAGGTTGTTTTCTGCGAGGGTAAGCCGGATGAGTATCTCATAGAGATATATAAGAAGCTTTATGATCAGGACAAAAGAGTGTTCGGAACGAGGGCTTCGAAGCATCAGTATGAGATAATAAAGAAGGTGCTGCCGGAAGCTCAGTATGATGAGGTTTCGAGGATACTGAAGGTGGTACCGAAAGTTGAATCGAAGACTGGTTCTGACAACGAAGGCGATTCTTTAACCCAACAGGACGCTCACTACATCGTTGTCTGCACCGGAGGGACTGCGGATATTCCTGTTGCAGAAGAAGCGGCGCAGACTGCCGAATATTTCGGGGCGAGAGTTGAAAGAGTGTATGATGTTGGAGTCAGCGGAATACACCGTGTGCTGTCGAAGGAAGATGTTCTACGTGGTGCTGACTGTGTTATTGCTGTTGCAGGAATGGAGGGTGCGCTGGCAAGCGTTATCGGTGGACTTGTTTCGAACCCTGTGATAGCGGTACCAACCTCAGTTGGTTATGGAGCAAGCTTCGGCGGTATGTCAGCTCTTCTTACGATGATTAATTCCTGTGCGAATGGGATAACGGTTGTAAATATTGATAATGGCTATGGCGCAGGCTATGTTGCAACTCAGATAAACAGGCTGGCAAGAGGCAAAGAGAACAGATAACAAAGTTATATAACTTATATAAAATGAAAGTGAGGTAGTTATATGAATCCGCTTGGAATGATGGAGCTGGGGAAAAAATACTCAAAGTTTAAGGAACAGCATCCGAAGTTCGGAATGTTTCTTAAATCAGTTGCAAACAAGAACCTAAAGGAAGGTTCCATTATGTATATGGAGTTTAAGGATGTTGATGGTGAAACCTATTCGGCAAACATCAAGCTGACTAAGGATGACCTGGAATTCCTGGAAATGTTAAAATGAATTACCAACGCCCATAACAA